>JAXHMC010000044.1:0-105611 GCA_034521635.1 Trueperaceae bacterium
CAGACGAGACAAACGACTGAAAACGTAGCATGAGCCGAGTATAGCGTGCGGTTTTACGAGCCGACATTAGAAACCCCTTAGACATCACATTAGAAAACCGACGTAAAAACGACGTAGACATCGACCTACGTAGGCGCAGACCTAGAGGCCGAGATACTCGCGGAGCAGCCGCCAGATCTGCTCGCCGAGGCGCTGTTCGTCTCGGGCGGCGTCGAACAGCCGCCAGCCTTCGGCGTCGGCCTGCGCTAGAAAGCCGCGCCGCACCCGGTGATGAAAGTCGAGGTCGGCCCGCTCGAGCCGGTCGCTCGCACCCCGCTGCGCGACCCGCTGCAACCCCGCTACCGGGTCGATGTCGAGCAGCACCGTCAGGTCGGGCCGGAGGCCGCCGGTCGCCTCGTGGTTGACGCGGGCGACGAAGTCTAGGTCTAAACCCCGTCCGTACCCCTGGTACGCTACCGACGAGCCCGTGTAGCGGTCGCAGAGCACCGTCTGACCGGCGGCTAGGGCCGGGCCGATCACCTCGCTTACGAGTTGGGCGCGGCTCGCGCTGTAGAGCAGAAACTCGGCGAGTGGGGTGACGTGGAGGGAGGGCTCGAGCACCAACGCCCTAATCTGGTCACCCTCCGGCGTCCCGCCCGGTTCACGCGTCGTGATCACGCTGCGCCCGGCTTGCTCCAGACGCGCCGCGAGCAGCCGAAGCTGCGTCGACTTACCCGCCCCCTCCGGCCCCTCGAACACGATCAGCCGTCCGTCACCCTGTCGGTCCGGCAACGGTTTGTCCGGTGACTGCTCGCCCAATAGCGGTTTGTCCGGTGACTGCTCGCTCACCTACAGACCTGTCGGCAACAGCAAAAACTCGGTTTCGACACCGAACTCGGCGCTGAGCTTTTCGCGCAGCAGGTTGACCCCGACCGTCTCGGTCATGTAGTGGCCTGCATAGAGCGCGTTAATACCCCGCTCGAAGGGGGTGTGAAACACGTCGTGCTTCGGCTCACCGGTCAGAAACGCGTCTAGCCCCTCGTCCGCCGCCGTCTCGACGTCTCGGGCCGCGCCGCCGGTAATGATGCCGAGCGAGCCTACCTCCATGTCGCCGCCCGCGTGGACGAGCACCGCCTCGCCGAGCTCTTTTTCGATCAGGTCGGCGAGTTCGCGCAGGGTCGTCCCGTTCGGAAACGTCCCCTTGACCCCGATCGGCTTGCCCTGCCAGGTACCGAAGTCTTCGAGTTCGGCCATCTCCAAAATTCGCGCTAGACCCCAGTTGTTGCCGACCTCTTTGTGGGCGTCTAGCGGGATGTGCGCCGCGTCAAGGCTGATCTGTTTTCAGCAGAAACCACACCGCCTCATTGCGTTGCCGAATCGCGAGCGGCGAGCCCCAGAAAAGTCCGTGGTGGACGATAAGCATGTCCGCGCCGACGTCGGCGGCCTGCTCGAAGGTGGTCATGCTGCTGTCGACCGCGAAGGCGATCTTGTTGACTTTGGGGTTCCCTTCGACCTGTAAGCCGTTAAGTGACGAGTCTGTTACGCTGTGGAATGTCAGGATGATTCGTTCGAGCCGATGGGCGGGCGCTAGAGTTCCATGCTGCTAGCCTAGCCCGCGAACGCGTTGTCGTCACGGCAGAGGCCTACGAAACGGTATAAAAAAGGACGTACAGAACCGAGAAAGCGCCCACCAGGACGACGCGAACGGTCCGCGACCGGGGCCATCCTGCGATTAGCCGTCGTGCCTCCTACATACCGTCCCGACCTGCCTATGTCACCATACGAGCCAGCACCATTCGTCCGAATCGTAGGGTGCGCCGTGCGCACCGCACTGCCACCAGCACCCGTGTTCGCCACAACGAGTGCGCCGCGCAGTAGCTTTCTGCCCAGCAGGATCAGCGTGACATACAGAAGTCAGCTTAGTATTGGTCGTTATACCAGCGACGATCGGGGTCGATATTCGGATGGGCTTGATCGTCATCGCCGAGGCCCGACAGAAGCTCCGCGACCAGGGTGTCGATATCTTGGCGGGGGCTCGAGCCTATCCCCGTCGCCGCGAGCAGACGCGCTAACACCAGCTCGGCCTGCGACCAGGTCAGCGGTTCCTCACCCCGAAACGTTCCGTCGGGAAAGCCGATAAAGATGCCCGCCTCGCGAACCCGTTCGACCGCCTCCGCCGCGTAGTGTCCGGCAGCAACGTCGGTAAAGGGCGCGTCGCGCGGCGGCTGCGCGATCCCAGCGCCGAGCCCTACAAGCAGCCACAGACTTCCGAGGTACGTCCGCCAACGTTCAGAGTTCTGTTTCATAGACGTCTAGTCTAGCGGTCGCCGCCACAGAGCGCATAAGACGACGATGAACGTACTGACAACGGCGCTCGCAGCAGCGCGAACCGCGATGTGTTCGTTACCGCCGCACCTTCATGAAGGGGGAGATTATCCGATAGTGTTCCCGAGACCCTTATTGTATTGCTTACAAATCGCGTATATTAGCAGAGAGCATTCACTCGTTCGACCCGAACAACGACTAGAAAAAACGACCGGAACGAACCGCTACGATAACCACTTTCTGGCGCTATCACCCCAGATCGAGAGTCGCCCTAACCTAAAAAAGGAGTACAACCGTGAAACTAGTACGTTTTATTAGCCTTATCCTAATCGCCGGCCTAATCGGCATCGCCTGCGCCCAAGACACCGAACAAGAAGTCGTCACCATCGGTCTCGACAACGTCGGTGCGAGCGCTTGGGTCATTACGGGCGTCGAAGGCGCTGAAGACGTCGCCGAAACGGGCGTCAACAACGCTACCATTACGCTAACGCCCGGCGTACGCTACAGCTTCGACGTCACCGAGGTCAACAGCAGCGTCCACCCGCTCGACTTTCGCGACGCCGACGGCAACTTCCTGCTCGCTCAGGGCTCGGCAGAGGGCTCGTTTGAGGCCGACGAAGCGGTCGCCTTTGAAGCAAGCGAAGACGCGGTAAGCTTTACCTTTACCGCAGAGCTCGCAGACGCAGTAGCGACCTATCACTGCACCGTCCACCGCAGCATGGTCGGAGACGTCGCGGTCGCCGGTGCCGAAGATGCCGAGAGTGAAGATGCCGAGAGCGAAGAAGACGCCACCACACCGAGCAGCACCTACAGCACCAGACGCACGACAGACATTCAGAAGAGGCGAGCTGCGGCTGGCCTCTTTTTTTAACACCTGTCTTCTCGGGTAACTTCTACGCTATCGCCAGGCGCGCGGGCGCTCGGCGCCGCAGCGCCGCCATCGTCCGGTCACCGAGCCCCTTGACCGCCTCTTTGACCTGTTCGTAGTCGTCGAAACGCCCCTCGGGCTGCTCGGCTTTGGCTTCGAGGATAGCCTCGAGCAACGACCGCTTGTTGACCTGCCGCGCTCCGACAATGCGCTCTAACTTCGCCATACAGCCGTTCGGGTTGTTGATCGCCGCGAGCAACTCTTTCTCGTCGCACACTTCTTCTGCAGGCGCCTCTGCAGGTTCCTGCGACGTCTCCTCAGTGGCCGATGCTTCGGCTGCCGGGGCTTCAGCCGCTGGTGACTCTTCTGCGGGCTTGGTGGGCGCGACATCGGCTTGCGCCTCGTCGTTAGCCGCCGCTTCGGCGTCGCGCTTCTCTTGGAGCAGTGCGCGAAACTCAGCGACCTCTGCTCGTAGGGCTGCAACCTCGTCTGCGAGTTCTCGTAGGTCTTCGAACCGGGTCCGTCTTTGGGGCATGTGGTCTCCTTTACTCGTCGTGAACCGACCCGCTAGGGTGGGTAGGTTGGGGCTCGAGCCCCCCATCTTGTCAACAAAAGGTTAGTGCGGTCGTCGCTAGGTGCCTCGGTCGTCGAAGCAGTTGCCAATTTTGTACATCTTCTACTACGTCTGTAGTTTACAGAACTATACGGCTAAACTGCAATTCTTAGTCTTGGCGCGTAAGTGCCGACGCGGTCTGTACAAGCACTACACAATACCCTCTAAATAGTCGAGGACGGGCGTGCGGATAGGCATGAAGTAGAGGCTCGAGCCGCCCTCTCTCACAAACGCCAACGCCTCTTTCGCAAAGTTGCGGTTCCACGCTAGCGTCGGCGTAAAGTCAGCCGGAAAGATCGCTCTGTTACGGGTCTGCCAGTACTGCTGCGAGCGCTCGTTGGTTACCGTCGTTACGCCCCAAAACATCTCGACGTCCGCGAGTATCTCGGCGTAGATCTCCATAAGCCGCAGGTCGAAAAAGGGCTGGGTAAACAGGCCCGTCGCGCCCGCGTTGTACAGCTTTTGTAGCGCGTAGTCGCGTTCGCGAGTAAAGCCGGTACGGTAGGGGTCGAGCGCGGCGTAGACGGTAAGGTGGGGCAGTTCGCGGCGGATCTTCTTTGATCAGGTCGATGCTGCTCGTCGGGTAGACCTTGCGCGACATGTCGGCGGGCGGGTCGCCAGCGACGACCAACACCTCGTCGATACCGTGCGCGGCAAAGTGTTCGGCGAACGGGAGCGGCGCTTTGGGGTCGATATCGATCGCACGGACGTGGGGCACTGTTTTGTACCCGTACCGCGCCGCACACGCACACCCCTGCCAGCTACGCAGATCGAAACGGAGCACGTCGGGGATGTTGATGGTGTCGACGTTAGGAAGATGGTCTCGAATCTGTGTGAGCTCTTTGTGCAGAGACGCTTCGCTACGGGGGACGAGTTCGACCGAAATCCTCATAGCAGAAGATTGTAACGCGGCGTTTGGCACCTAAGAGCAGACGAGCGTCGCATTGTTCGTTACGTTTTGCCGTTACGTTTTCGGTCGAGGCTAACACCCCTTACGTCTAGTCTTCACCCATCTCCCGCTAACGCATCGGCATCCCGTCGATCTGCGCGAACAGGTCTCCGGTTGGCACCGGCTCGTCGCTACGGCGTTTGACAGTGCCGTCTTTGCCCACAAGCAACAGGCTAAACGCCTCCGCACGAACCTGCATCTCGGCGCGCAGCTTAGCGACAGCGTCAGGGGTGATGGTGTCGTCGCCGACCCGGCTCGGCTCGTTGTGAAACAGATGAAACACGATCAGGTCGCGGTCTGTAAGCCCTGCGTCATGATCTAGCAAATAGGTTAGCTGCTGTTGGTATGCGTCGTTCTGATGGGTCGGCGCGAAAATCAGCAGCAGACGGTTCTCCCACTGATACTGCAACAGGTCTAGTGAGGTGCGGGTTTCGGCCATGCCAGTTCCCCCTAGCGTCGTGATGAGAAGTGCGATGACGTAACGGTTCATGTCGTGTGCGGCAGTCCAAACTCACGAGTCAGCAAAATCGCTAGCGCCCTTCTAGACCGCGCGCTTCGATAAAAATACGGGTAATCTGCGGGTGACGCTCGCGAATCTCGCCCTCGAGCCGGTTGATTGCCTGCGCGAGCTCGCTCGTCGAGAGGTTCGGAACGAACTTGACTTCGAGGTTAAGCAGCACCTGGCGCGGTCCGAAGTGCATCGTCAAAGGCGCGACGACCGAGTCGACCTGCTTATCGGCCTGGGCGATCGCTTCGATGGTGTTCACCACGTCGGGGTCGGCACTTTCGCCGAGCAGCAGGCCTTTGCTCTCGTAAGCTAAAAAGGCCGCGACGAGCGCTAAGATAATGCCGATCAGAATCGAGGCGACGCCGTCTAGGTAGGGCGTGCCGAACAGATGTCCTAGAAAGACACCTAAAAACGCGACGATAATTCCGGCGAGCGCCGCCGCGTCCTCGACGAGGACGGTAAAGATCGACGGGTCTTTGCTTCTTCGGAGTGCTTTGATGAAGTTTTTTTCTTTCCCCGCCGACGTTTTGCGGAGTGACCTATAAGCAGTAATAAACGCGTACGACTCGGCGACGAACGCGAAGCCTAACACGATGTAGGACGCGGTCGGATTGCCGAGTTCGTGCGGGTCGCGCAGGTGAGAGATTCCCTCGTAAAACGAGATCCCGCCGCCCAAACCGAAGATAAGGATCGCGACGATGAGCGACCAGAAGTAGAGCTCTTTGCCGTAGCCGAACGGATGCTTGCTGTCGGCAGGTTTTTTGCTCCGGCGGATGCCGAGCAGGACGAGGCCCTGGTTGCCGGTATCGACTACGGAGTGGATACCTTCAGAAAACATCGCCGAGCTGCCGGTAAACGCGGCGGCGACGAACTTCGCGATAGCGATAAGCCCGTTCGCGGCCATCGCGCTGTAGACGGCGACGGGACTTTCGGATGAACCTGCGGCCATAAACTCTCCTTCGGGTAGGGTCGGAACGTTCGGTGTAGACGCGCCGGTAACGGACCAGCAATCAGCGTCCTTAGCACCTAGTAGGCAGACGTCGGCATGTCGAAAAAAGACGGTAGATATCGGCGTAGCTGCTTAGTACCGTAGCGAGGTTCGAGGGGTAGGCACCGCAAGGGAGGCTATGTTTAGCCGCACGGACTAAAAGCGTAGCGACGCACGAAAGGCGCGTTTTTACCGTCCAGGATGACGTCTAGGTAATTTTTTCGGGCAGCCAGGCGACGACTTCGAGTTTGCGGGAGAAGTGCAGCAGCGGTTCGTCGTCTGGTAGGGTGACGCCGATCTGCTCGGTCATCGCGTTGGTGGTGAGGTCGATCTCGGCAGGCTGGAGCGGCCACGGTTGGTGGTGGATATCGCCCCGGAACACGTCGCCCCGGCGGTTGGCGCTGTAGAGGCAGTAGCGTTCGGTGAGGAAGTGCTCGATCTCTTCGTTATGCTCGAGCACCGCACCCGTCGGCTGATACGTCCCTTCAAACCTCGCCCCCGGCACCCCCCGGTGCGTCCGCCGACTCCGGTAACGAACCGCGTCTCCGTCCGCTTCACAGACCATATCGGCGTCGAAATAGGGCAGCGAAAAGCTCCACCGCGCGAGCCGCACCGCAACCGGATTGTGCGCGTCGAGGCTAAAAAACCACACCCCGGCCTTACCGTCAGCATCCTTGACGTAGGTGCGCAGATTTAGCTCCGGGAAGCGCGACAGCCACGGCACGCTCGGTAGCCCCCGCGGCCTCACCTGCGACATCTGAAACGGGACGACGCCGAGCCACGCCTCGCCCTCGAACGTGTCGACGCTAAGCGCGTCGGGGATAAAGTCGCGTAGCGCGTCGGGCGGCACCGGCCAGTGCATAAAGAGTAGGTCGTACCAGTGCATCGACAGCGCCCACGGTCGGTCGGGCAGCGGATACGGTCGGTGGTCGGTGTGTTCTAGCAGGTCGGTCGCAGTCATACGGTCGTCAGTCTAAAACGTCGTGACGGGCGAGTCTGCAAGCTCGCACCTGTGCGTCTGGTCTACCGAGTGGTTTTTGTAGCCTAAGCAGCTATTGCCACCTTCGCCTCGTACCGGTTATACTCCGGCATCTTCACAATCTAACAGCGTCGCTCGTGCGGGCGCTCTAAAGGAGTTTTCACCATGTACGACAGCGATAACCTAAAACGGCTGAGCAAACTCGGCGAACTCGCCCCCGACGCGATGAAGACGTTTGAAGCGTTCGACAACGCCGCGATGGCCGACGGCGCGATCTCGCAGAAGAACAAAGAGCTGATCGCGCTAGGCGTCGCCGCGACCACGCAGTGCCCCTACTGCCTCGAAATCCACAGCAAGCGGGCCAAAAAGGCGGGTGCGAGCGAAGCGGAGATCGCCGAGGCGATGTTTGTCGCCGCCGCGCTCCGTGCCGGGGCCGCCGTGACCCACGCGACACACGTAATCGACGACTAAACCAGGACGACTACACCAAGACATAGCGGTAACGTTGGAAGGACGGGGTCGCTAAGCCCCGTTTTTCTGGTTTTTTAGATCGTCCTTAGTCGGGCGTACCGTCTAGGTAGGGTTTAAGGGCGGCGTAGATGGTCGCGTTGACCGGCGTGTCGACGTCTAGCTCGGCCCCCAAACGTTTCGCGTAGCCGTTTAGAGCGTCGAGCTCGAGCCGTCTCCCTCGTGCCAAATCCTGCTGCAACGACGACTTCATGCCCGGATGCAAGCCCGCCGAAAATTCGAGCCGATCTTCGATGATATCGTCCGGTAAGGGCACGCCGCGCGCTTTGGCGAGGGCAGCGATTTCGGACAGGGCGCGGCGGTACACCTCGCGCAGATCGTCGTCCGCTAACACCCTACCGATCGGTTGGCGGGTGAGTGCGGTCACGCCGCTAAACGCGCAGATAAAGAGCCATTTGGTCCAGATAATCGAGAGGATGTCGTCACTGAGAGTCGCGTCGATGTCGGCGTCGTGACAGGCTGCTAGGAGGGTGTCGGCCCTCGCTACCTCCGGCTTCCCGGTCTCTGCTAGCGGCCCGAACACCAGCCGCGCGAACGGGCTGGTGTGCTCGATAACGCCCGGTTCGGCGATAACCGCTTCGATGTAGGCGACCCCGCCGAGGACGTGATGGGGCTCGAGCCCCTCCATCAGCACCTCCTCGTTATCGACCCCGTTCTGCAAGCTCACCACCGCCGTATCGCCGTCTAACAGGGGAATAATCTGCTCGGCAGCCGAGCGCGTGTCTTGCGCCTTGACCGTAAACAGCACCGCTTCACACGGCCCGATCGTCGCCGCGTCGTCGGTCGCCGACACCTCGTCTAGTTGGAGGTCGCCGAGGTCGCTCCGAACCATTAGGCCCCGCTGCTGCAGCGCCCGCAGATGCTCGCCCCGCCCGATAAAATGCACCTCGTGTCCGGCTTTAAGAAGCCGCGCCCCGAAGTACGCGCCGACCGCCCCCGCACCCATCACCGCAATCTTCATGACATCACGCTCCTCTGCAGATCATCAAACAGATGATGGGGACGTTCTGTACCGTCCCCACAACACGCGTAAATCCCTGATGTGTAAATCTTGTGTACGGCGCTACGCCTGCGGCAGCACGTAGTGAAACATCATCATAAAGTGGCTGATACTGCCGGCGAGCACGAACATGTGCCACAGCTCGTGATACCCGAAGATGCCCGGCACCCAGTTCGGCTTTTCGAGCGCGAAGATGACCGCGCCGATCGAATAGAAGATGCCGCCGGCCACCAGCCAAGCCACGCCACCAAACGAGAGCGCCTGCGCGATCGGTACAATCGCGATAATCGCTAGCCAGCCCATCGCCAGATAGAGCCCGGTCGACAGCCAGCGCGGCGCGTCTAGCCAGAACAGCTTAAAGATAATCCCTAACAGCGCGACGCCCCACACGATGCTAAGCAGCGTCCAGCTAAGCGTCGCGTGTTCGGCCCGCAGCGTAACGAGTAGGATCGGTGTGTAGCTTCCGGCGATCAGCAGAAAGATGGCGGCGTGGTCGAAGAGGCACAGCCGCCGGTTCCAGATTTTGTCGACGTGCAGGCTGTGTAGCAGTGTACTCGCGGTGTAAAGCACGACCGAGGTCACGCCGTAGATCGCGAAGCTCGCCACGCGCAGCGGGTCGCCCTGCGACAGCGTTACGAGCAGGATAAGCGCGACGATGCTTAGCAAGACGCCGATAAAGTGAGAGATACCATTAATCGGCTCTCGGACGTAACGCGACAAACGGTCCCAGAAATTTTCGTGTTTCAACATACCCCCACCTTAGCAAAACAGGACGGTCGTTTTGGGGATGGACCACCCTTGACTTCATCTTCTTCAGAGACACCCCTATCTGAAAACATCGGTTTTGAGGACATCCGTAGCGTGTAGACGAGCTTCGTCGCGACGCCGAAGTCGATCGAGGCGCCACATACGAGAAGATACGCCCCCGTAAACGGCCTTCTCCGCGTAAGCCGTCCCGTCACCTAAGCCGTCCTATTCGGAACCCGCACGCTCGGGCGAAGCAGACTTCGCAGACGGAGGCCACGTGCGGTACGGTTGCTGCGACAGCACCGCGTTGTAGTAGCGGCCCTCGTCCGTCACATCGTCTCCAGCCCAGTCGGGCGTCTCGAACGATTCGCCAACCTCGGACAGCTCGATTTCGGCTACCACCAGGCCGTCGTTGTCGCCGTGAAACACGTCGACCTCCCAGACGTGATCGCCGACCGGCACCCGGTAGCGGGTCTTGTCGACGATGCTGCCGCTGCAGAGCGCGAACATCGCTTCGGCGTCTTTTGCGGGGATGTCGTACTCGTATTCGGGCCGTGCCGCCCCCCGACGCGGCCCCTTGACGGTCAGCTTACCGTCGCCGCCTTCGAGCCGGACGCGCACCGTGGGGGTGCGGCTGAGATAGCCCTGGCGGTAGCGGGTACCGTCGTCGGCCTCGGCCCGCCACGCATCCGAACGAACCAGAAACTTGCGTTCGATTTCGCGGCCCACTAGCGTACCACCGGCAGGTTCTGCTCGTGCTGCCACGCTTTCCAGTAGTGCTTGGTGCGCTCGACAAAGTCGTCCGGCACTTCGGCGTAGAGCCGTCGGGCGAGCGGCGCGGCGGCGCTGCGGAGTTGGTCGCTCCGCTTTTCGGTCAGCCCTAACAGCGCTTCTAGCTCGGTCGCGTCACCTAGGTTTTGGGTCTGCAAGGTGTGGTGCAACAGCGCGAGGTCGTGGTCGTCGCCGAGGTAGTCGGAGAGGTCGTGAACTTCGGAGGCGTACTTTTTAAGGAGCGGCTTCCAGCTGTCACGCAATATTCGCGTGTGGTACCAGAGGTACTTGACCCGTTTACGCCAGTCGTGAAAGTTTTCGACGCTCGGCTCGTCGTACGATGTTTTCTGGCCTTCGAAACCGCGCCGGTAGACCCGGTGCAGCCCACCCTCCACCGCGCTCCAGCCGCTGCCGATCGGCCAGTCGTCGACCCGCTGCCGCGCTTCGCTCAGGATCGCGATCACCTTTTCCGCCCGGTCTTGCTGGTCGAGGTGCCGAGCTTTAAGGCGTTCGTGATGATCGACGAGGTGGCTACGGATCTGCTCGAAGGCTCGAGCGTAAAGCTGATCGTTAAAGTACTCGCGCAGCATATCGACCGTTTCGATCAGAACCTGGGCGTCGCGCACGTCCGAAAGGTCGCGTCCGAGGTCGCGGTAGACGACGTTTTCGCGCTTGTAGACGGTTTTGCCGACGTCGTCGCGCACCAAGCGCAGCGCGGCGCGGATCTTTTTAAAGCGTTTGCGGGCGCTGTGTACCGCTTCGCCGCGGTCGTCGTCGGTGTCGCCGCGCAGCTCGCGCAGCGCCTTGTCGATCTGTTCGTGGACGATCCGTTTGATACCGGTGTCGATAGGTTCGTGGGGCTCGAGCCGATAAGACATACCTCCTCCTAACGTTTCGCTACGCCGATAGGCCGCACAGGCCGACGCTTATAACTCCCCCGTCTCGACCGGGTTCTCGTCGTAACTGCTCCAGTCGCTCCAACTCCCGACGTAGAGCTTGACGTCTTGTTTGCCGAGGTCGTCTAAGACCAGCACGTTGTGCGCCGCGCTGACCCCCGACCCGCAGTAAACGATCACCTCTTCGGCCTCGCTGACCAGCTCGAAACGCTCTGCTAGCGCCGCCGGGTCTTTAAACCGGCCCCCTTCGAGGTTGCCGGCGAAGGGCAGGTTGATGGCCGACGGGATGTGTCCCGCTTTCGGATCGATCGGCTCGTTATCGCCCCGGTACCGCTCAGACCCGCGTGCGTCGACCAGGAGTGTGTTCGGGTCTTCGAGTTTGCGCCTGACCTCGTCGATGTCGGCGACCATGTCCGGGCGCGGTTGCGGGGTAAAGTCGGCGCGTAGCGGCCTCGGGACCTCTTGGGTGGTCGGATAGTCGCCCGCTCGCCACGCCGCAAAGCCGCCGTCTAAAAGCTGCACCGCGTCGTGGCCGAGATATTTAAGCATCCACCAGAGCCGCCCTGCAAACAGCCCGCCGCTGTCGTCGTAGACCACCACGTGGCTGTCGTTGCCGATGCCGACCTGCTCTAGTGTCGTGACGAACGCGTCCGTTTCGGGAAGCGGATGCCGCCCGCCGTGCTGCTGCGGCGTGCCCGACAGGTCGTCGTCGAGATGGAGGTAGACCGCGCCGGGGATGTGGCCGTCTAGATACTGCTGCTGCCCCGCTGCGGGGTCTTTAAGGTCGAAGCGGGTGTCGACCACGACGAGGTTGGGCGTGTCTAGACGTTGGGAAAGCGTTTTACAGTCGATGAGATTGCGCATACATTCAGTGTAGACGCTTCGCGAAATCGTCGTTAGCGGGTTACGCCACAGGCTCGAGCCCCCCACCGATAACGGTTCCAGATGACGCCGCACCCTTACCGTCCGACCGATATCGACGGCAGCGCTTTACACGGCGACACTTTATGCACGACACTTCGCAGAACTGCTTCTAAGAGGGCGCGCGCTCCGTGTCCTCCCCCTACCGTTACGCCGTCCGTTCGGGTGCCGAGACGTCTTGCTGTTCGGGCAGCCGGGCGAACTGCCGTGCGAGCACCAACAGCGCCGTGAGCGCGAGCAGCGAACCGACAAAGAAGGGCGCCCCGGGCAGGATAACGGGGGCGGCGTCCGACGTAAAGTAGCTAAACAGACTGGTCGCGAAGATAAGGGGGGCCAGCACGCTGCTAAGGCTAAGCAGCGAACTCAGCGCGCCCTGCATCTCGCCCTGCTCGCTCGCCGACACCCGTCCGGTAACGAGCCCCTGCATGGCGGGTGCCGCGACACCGCCGAGCGGAAACACGGCGATCACCGCGATCATTATCCAGCCCTGCCAAGCGAGGGCGTAGAGCAGCAGCCCGAGCGACGCGAAGCCGAGCCCGACCAGCACCGTGCGCCGCTCGCCGAGGCGCGGCACGATCTTGCGGATCAGAAACCCCTGCACAAACGCTGCGACCACCCCGACCAGCGCCAGCGACAGCCCATTGGCGAGCGCCTCCCAGCCGTAGCGGTAGTTGGTGTAGAGCACCCAGACCGTCTCGAGCCCCCGCTGCGACAGCCCGAGAAGCAGGTACGCCAGCGCGATCACCGCGATCACCCGGTCGCGCCGGAGCCGCAACAGACTCGCGACCGGGTTGGCGCGGCGCCACGAGAAGCCGCGTCTCTGTTCGGCCCGAAACGATTCAGGCAAAATCAGCAGCCCGTAGACACCGTTAAGAACGACCAGCCCTGCCGCCACAAAGAAGGGCAGGCGCGGCGCGACCGCTCCGAGCACGCCGCCGAGCGCTGGCCCAATAACAAAACCGAGCCCGAACGCGACCCCGACCAGCCCGAAGTTTTGGGTCCGCGTCTCCGGCGTCGATACGTCGGCGATGTAGGCGTTCGCGGTCGTGATCGTCGCGCCCATAACGCCCGACACCAGCCGCCCGACCAGCAACCAGGTAAGGGTCGGGGCGTAGGCCATGACAAGGTAGCTAAGCCCAGCACCGAACAGCGAGATCAGAATGACCGGGCGCCGCCCGAAGCGGTCTGAGAGCCCGCCAACAACCGGCGCGAACAGAAACTGCGCGAAGGCGTAGCTCGCCGCGATCAGCCCGTAGTAGAACGCTGCCTCACCAGCGTCACCACTGACCAAACCGTCGACAATCTGGGGCAGAATCGGAATGACGATGCCGATCCCTAAAATATCTAGAAACAGCGTTACCAGGATAAAAAAGACGCTGGCGGAGCGCCCTTCGCGGGGCTCGGTACGCGGGTCAGGCATCGCTACGGGCACCGTTTGCGGGCTTTGTTCGTCCCGGCGAGTGGGCGCGAGTCGGGGTCAACGGCAGACGAGGATGCGTCGGAGGTATCTGGGTCACGAGACTTTAGCCTACCGCAGCGTATCGCGACCGACACGGACGACGCCTACGTTCGGGTCGGGCGTAGCGACCAGAAAGAGTCCGAACAGGACGCATCGACCGAGCTCTGTAGCGCCTAGCGCAGCACCTACCAACGACATCTACAACGACGTCTAGAAGAGCATCGGGTGGCCCATGAGGGCGAGCCGAGCGGTGCTTTCGTGCAGTTTTTCGACGTAGTCGTAGTCCCAAAAGGCGACCCGACCGCGCAGCTCCTTTAGATTGGTGCGCTCGTGGGCGGCATCGAGGTCGTTCTGGCGGTCTTGGTGGGCGATTACCGCGAGCGTCCCGTTGTAGTCCTGAAGAGCTTCGAAGGCGAGCAGAATGTCGTCGAACGCTTCGCCTGCGACGACGTCGAGCAGGGCGCTCGGCATCTTGCGTCCGTTAAACCAGACCACGTCGAAGGTCCGGGCTTTAGCGACCACGTCCGGGTAGCCGAACGGATGAAACGTCGTCGTCGTCATAAGTTCGCCGAGCGGACGGCCTAAAAACAGGTTGTCGCGAGACTCGGGCGGGACGTAAGTCGTAAAGTTTTGCAGATTGCCGATATCGACGAGCAGACCCTGATAGTAGTCGTGCTCGAAACGCTGACGTTCGTCGGGGTCGCCCTCGCCCCGAGCGGCGGCAGCGAAGTCGAGGTCGGGGAGGGCTTCGCGTAGCGCCCACAGACCGGTACGAAGGTTGACAAAGGCTTTGCGTTCTTCCGAAACGTTGATCTCTTGTACGATGCGCCGAATCGACGCGAAAGGAACCTTGGTTTTCCAGGTCACGTCGGGGATTTCTACGGATTTATGATACAGTTCGCCGATCGTTGCATAGCCCCCATTGCCCCGCATCGCCTCGATAATCGCCTCACGCTGCGTTTTAGACATACTGGTAGTCTAACCTACTTCTCGTTAGAAAGTAAGCTGTTTAAGCCTTGACTTCGACTCTTTTAGCGCCTTGAGCTCCCGAGAGCTTATCTTAAATATTACGTAACGACAGCGAAGCGCTTCTGTCGCCGCAGGGAGGTCTAAAATATGGACCCCTGTTCGCAAAAATCGATACGGACAACATGTTTGAAGCGCACCTCCGACGATTACCGGAGGATGTCTAGAAGCCGCAAGATCGCACGATCGTCTCGTCGTCAAAAGTAATCATAGAAACTTATAAACCTGCCGAGAAGATATGCTTCTTTGCCTCGCACATATAGCACGCGGCGCTGACGGGGCCATCGAGGTGTTTTTCGTCACCAAAACTGTCTGCCGCGCAGCCGAGCAGACGACGCGGTGTACGACCTAAACCTACATTCGGGTGCGGGGATGGTTGCTAGAGTCGCTTATGGCACGCAAGCGGATCGAGAGTCCGAAAAATGACGAGGTCAAGTCGTTAGTCCGTCTCAAGCAGCGCCGCATTCGCGACCGGACGCAGCTGTTTCTGATCGAGGGGACGCGCGAGATCGAGCGGGCGCTCGCGGGCGGGGTCTATGTCCAGCAGCTCTATATCTGCCCGGAGGTGATGCCGACCGGCGGTCTCGAGCTCGTCGGCGCCCAACGCCCCGAAACCGAGATTATCGAACTGTCACCCGCCGCCTTCGAACGGGTTAGTTACCGCGACACCCCCGACGGCTTTGTCGCGGTCGCGGCGATGCAACAGCGAGATTTGGGGGGGCTCGAGCTCCCCCCCGATCCGCTTATCCTGGTCATCGACGGCCTCGAAAAGCCGGGTAACATCGGCGCACTGCTGCGGAGCGCCGACGGCGCCGACCTCGACGCGGTCATCATGACCGGCACCGGCACCGACCTCTACAACCCCAACGTGATCCGCGCGAGCATGGGCAGCGTGTTTAGCCGTCCGGTCATCGTCGCCGCCGCGACCGACGTCGTCGCGTTTTTAGCGTCGCGCAGCGTCACCCTGATCACCACCTCGCCCGCCGCCGAACGCGTCTATTGGGACGCGGACTACTGCCGGGGTGTGGCGATCGCGGTCGGGGCCGAACACGCGGGGCTGCACGCCGACTGGTTCGAAGAGGCCGGCGAACACGTGTCCATCCCGATGCACGGCCTCGCCGACAGCCTTAACGTCGCGACCGCTGGGGCGCTCCTACTCTACGAAGCGTTGCGGCAGCGGCGCGTCCGGGCCGGGTAGGTCTTGGCCCCTCTTGTCGATAAGTTCGGTGACGAGCCGCCGCAGCTTGCCGCTTACGAGCGGCTTGTTGACAAACGCGTCGACCTCGACGAGCTGTGCGAGCCTCTGCGTCTTAGCGTCTTCGAGCGAGGTCAGGATAATGACCGGAACGTCTTTAAGGCGCTTGACCCGGCGAATCCGCCCGCACACGTCGATGCCGCTCAGTTTGGGCATACTGACGTCTAGAATGATGAGGTCGGGCGTGTTCTCTTTAAGGTAACGAAGCGCTTCGGCACCGTCGGGGACGACCACGACGGTGTGGCCGTCGGAGGTCAGAGCGAGTTCGTAGAGGGTACTCTGCGCGGCGTTGTCTTCGGCAACCAGGATGGTGTAGCTACGGGCCATCTCGAATCTCCTCGATTTCGAACGGTTAGGGCTAACGGTCGGGCGTACGTCCGGGTGCGGGTACGACCGCTCGGCACGGAGCTAGGAAAAGGTGTTCGCTCCGCACGGTGTTGCTACATCATAACAGATCCGGTGCCGCACTATCCCCCAATCGGGGGGGTTGCGTAGACGCTGTTCCGCCGGAGGTGTTGTTCGCCAATCGTCACGAGCGCAAAGGTAAGCGCCGCGTGAAACGCGTAGGCTAAGAAGTAATGATACGTCACGCCATGATCCAATTTAAGCCGCACAAGGCCGAGCTTTCGCGCAACTTGGCGCGGCTAGGCGAGCTGCTCGCGCAGCTCAAAGACGAGCCTATCGACGTGCTGACCCTGCCGGAAACGTCTCTGTCGGGCTACTTTTTAGAGGGTGGGGTACGCGAACAGGCACTGACCGAGCAGGAGGTGGTCGCGCATCTGCAACAGGTGCTTGACGATGTTGGGTGGCTCGAGCCCCTAGACATCTGCCTAGGCGTCTACGAGCGCGACGGCGGCACCTTCTACAACAGCGCCATGTACATCGAGTTTAATACCGACAACGCCGGCGTGCGCCACGTCCACCGCAAGCTGTTTTTGCCGACCTACGGCGTGTTCGACGAAGAGCGCTTCGTGTCGCGCGGCCACCAGCTTAACGCCTTCGACACCCGCTTTGGCCGCGCCGGTATGCTGATCTGCGAGGACGCCTGGCACGCCACGACCGCCGCGATTCTGGCCCTCAAGGGGGCGCTGACCCTCTACATCCCGATGGCGAGCCCGGCCCGCGACTTTCACGACGAACAGCCCGACAACCTGCGCTACTGGCACCGCACCGCCGAAGGGATCGCGTCCGAACATGGCATCTACGTGTTGACCACCAGCCTGGTCGGGTTCGAGGGGGGCAAAGGCTTTAGCGGGTTGTCGCGCGCGCTCAACCCCTACGGCACCGTCATCGCCCAAGGGCCCGCCTTCGACGAGTGTGTGCTCATCACCGAAGTGCATCCCGACAGCATCCAGGCCGCCCGCTTCGAGGCGCCGCTTCTCGCCGACTTACGCACCAATCTGCCCGAACTGATCCGGGCGTTTCAGGAGGTAGGATCGTGAGCCAGACCTTCGACAAAAACACGCTACTCGCCGACCGGGCCCAGCAGCAGACCGAAACCACCGACGGACTCAAAATTATCCGCTCGAGCGGTCGTCCGCACAAGACGCTCGAACTCGACCTCGGCACCGTGACCGACTTCTTAGTCACGTTTTTGAGGGACGAAGTCACGCGGCGTAAGGGCTTCGACCGGGTCGTGGTGGCGCTGTCGGGCGGGCTAGACAGCGCGGTCAGTACGTATCTGGCGGCTCGAGCCTTCGGCCCCGACCACGTCCACGCGTTGCGGCTCCCCTACCGCACCTCTAACCCCGAATCGCTCGAACACGCCCAACTCATCATCGACGACCTCGGCCTGCCGAGCGAAACCATCGACATTTCCGGCGCTGTCGACGGCTACGCCGAAAAGGTCGAAAGTATGAGCCCGCACCGACGCGGCAACCTCATGAGCCGGGTACGGATGATGATCGGCTTCGACAAGTCCGAACAGTACGGCGCTCTGCCGCTCGGTACCGGCAACAAGACCGAACGGCTGTTCGGTTATTACACCTGGCACGGCGACGACTCGCCCCCCGTCAACCCGCTCGGCGACCTCTTCAAGACGCAGGTCAAGGCGCTCGCCGCCCACCTCGGCGTTCCCGACGTCATCGTCGGCAAACCGCCGTCCGCCGACCTTATTCCGGGCCAGTCCGACGAGAGCGATCTGGGCATCTCCTACGAGCGGGCCGACACCATCCTGATCCACCACCTCGCGGGCTACGAAGACGACTACATCTGCACCTTAGGGTTTAGTCAGGACGAGGTCACGCTGGTCAAGCGCAAGGTCGCACGCACCCACTACAAACGCGAGACGCCGATCACCGCGATGATGTCGGGCACCGCGATCAACGAGTTCTACCTGCGCCCGGTCGACTACTAGCCGTGCGCGACCCCCA
Source organism: Trueperaceae bacterium (assembly GCA_034521635.1). Classification (GTDB taxonomy): domain Bacteria; phylum Deinococcota; class Deinococci; order Deinococcales; family Trueperaceae; genus JAXHMC01. The sequence continues at coordinate 18,185 of JAXHMC010000044.1, forward strand.
CGCCCTGGTCAGCTTCTATCCGGTGCGCGACCTCGCGGCGACGCGGACGTTTTACGAACAGACGCTCGGCCTGTCACTCGCCCGCGACCAGGGCTCGTGTCTTATTTTCAAGGTCAGCGATCACGCCTACATCGGTTTTTGCGAACACGCCGACGCCCCCGAACCGCACCCCGGCGTGATCATTACGCTGCTCAGCGACGATGTCGACGGTGTCTACCGAAACCTGGAGGACCGAGGTGCCCAAACCGAAGGCGCCCCCAAAACCAACGACCGCTTCGCTATCTACCACTTCTTCGCCCGCGACCCTAACGGCTACCGCGTAGAGGTGCAGCGCTTCCTGGAGCCAGGGCAACCGCAAAGTCAGTCAACGATGGCAGGACAGTTTCTCTGGTGTGTAATCTTCAATGATGGCAGACCTGAAAAAAGTAGCACCAGGCATGCTCGCACACTTCACCGACCTTCCCGATCCTCGTGCGACTCGTGGTATCCGCCACCGTCTCGACGACATCGTCTGCATCAGCATCATCGCGGTTATCTGCGGTGCTGATACCTACAGCGGAATCCACCAGTACGCGTTAGCAAACGAAACGTGGCTCAAGAGCTTTTTAGCCTTGCCTTCCGGTATCCCCTCACAAGATACCTTCGAGCGGATGTTCGCTCTGCTCGAACCAACCGTGTGGCAGCCAAGATTACTTGAGTGGACCAGAGACCTAGCGTTACCCGAACTCGCTGAAGGTGAGGATGAGGTGCTCGCCGTCGACGGTAAAACAGCCCGGCGCTCGCATCAGGGTGGTTTGGGTGCCTTGCACATGGTTAGTGTCTGGTCGAGTCAGTTCGAGATTGTCTTAGCACAAGAAGAGGTTGACAAGAAAACGAACGAGATGACAGTCATTCCCGACCTGCTTGAAATCGTCAATCCTGCCGCCGCTGTCGTAACCATCGACGCGATGGGAACCCAGAAGCAGATCGCCTGGACGATTCGGGAGTGTCACGCCCACTATCTTCTCGCGCTCAAAAACAACCATCCTACGCTCGCTGCCGATACCCGCTGGCTGTTTGACGACGCTGACCAAAGTGGCTGGGAGACATGTCCGCATAGCTACGCTAAGACCGTCGAGCGAGGCCACGGGCGCCGCGAGGTACGAGAGTGCTGGGTACTTGACGACCTCAGCATATTCGAGACAGAGACCTTAGACGCGTGGCGCGACTTACGCTGTGTGGTGCGTATCAGAAGTTCTAGACACTTTGACCATGACCCTGAAGTCCATGTGCAGGACCGCTATTTCATCACCAGCCTCCCCAACGACGCTGCGCGTATCTTGCGTGCTGCCCGTCTACACTGGGGTATCGAGAACGGTCTTCATTGGGTTCTGGACGTGGCTTTTGACGAAGACCGTTCGCGAGCTCGGCGCGAGAACGCGCAGGCAAACTGGGCGGCCATCCGTCGTTTAGCGGTGAATCTACTCAAGCGGGACAAGACGCTCAAGGTCGGTGTCAAGGCGAAGCGGTTGCGGGCGGGGTGGGACCGAAGCTATCTATGCAAAATCCTGGGATGTGACTTTGCGGTTGCCCTGTTCCTGGATCCTCTGCCCTAGCGGCAGCGCCTCGGCATCGGCTAGGCTACAACCATGACCCTATCGAACCCCCTCATCAAAGCTGTTATCTTTGTCGCCACGTTTCTAGGCGCGGCAGGCGCCATCAACCAGATCTGGGCCGGGCCCGACCGCAACGTCGCGCTCATGGTCGGCGGCATCATCGTGTTTCTCGTCTCTATCTTTCTGCTACTCCGCTCCGAAGAGGTGTTATAGCGAAGCATGTCGAAACGATGTGACACCACGTGTCGTTCTGATCGCCGGGATGTCTACATCGCCAGGGTGTCTAGCCAGGGTGTCTACAGGACTCTGGCGACGTTACTCCTGTACCCGCACCGCGACTCGCGACCTGACCGGATGTCACGATGAGCAAACAGCGCAACAAACGCGATCTACCCAGCAAGGTGTGCGCCTACTGCGGTCTACCTTTTACCTGGCGCAAAAAGTGGCAGCGCGACTGGGACAACGTCCGCTACTGTTCCGAACGGTGCCGCCGCGCCGCGAAGCAGACGCGCTAGCCCGGTTTGCACGTCAGCAGTCAGCCTGTACGTTAGCCGTCAGTCTGTACATCGGCGGTTGGTTGGTACGAGAAACACCGGACCGAACACGCAGCGCGATGCGGTCGTCTGTGGCGATCTGTGGACGGGTTTGCAAAACGCCTCGCAACACGTCTCCAGCGGCACGTACGGTGTTGTTTGTTCGCGGTAGATGACGGTGCGGTTCGTCCCGTTAAGGCGGTGCGCATGGCGCACCCTACGAAAGCTTTATTGGCCTACGAAAATACCGATTTCTACTCGAGACCAAAAGGAGTTTATGGCCGAACACCCGCCGACCGCGCCCCATTCTAAATCATCTGCTGAATCATCAGCCGAGTCGCACCCCGGATCACGGCCCGACGAGCGACCTACGGATCGATCCGACGAACCGCAACACGCTGCCGAGACGGCGACGGGCGAGGACGATATCGACTTGGGCGAGCTTAGGGTGAGTCAGAACCGGCTGGTGCGGGCGCTCTGGTTTGGGCTCGGGCTGCTGATGACGGCGCTCGGGTTTATCGGGGCGTTTTTGCCGGTCATGCCGACGACGGTGTTTATGCTGTTGGCGGCGTTCTTTTTCGCGCGGAGCAGCCCCCGGTTCTACCGCTGGTTGCTCACCCATCCGCAGTTCGGGCAGCTTATTCGCGACTGGCGGGCGGGGCGCGGCCTGACGCTCCGGGCGAAGCTGACCGCTGTGTCGCTGATTGTGGTGACGACGGGCTCGAGCACCCTCTTCTTCGTCCCTAGCCTGTTCGGCAAACTCGCCCTCGTCGCTGTCGGCGTCGGTGTAAGCGTCTACCTGGTCACGAGGCCGACCAAACCGGCCTGATGGACTGCTGTAACGTCAACGGTCTCGACAGCCTGTTTCGCGGCCCCCTCGTCGACGGCGAACGGAGTCGTTTCGAAAAACGCGGCCTTAACAAGCGGCAACGGCTCCTGCTCGCCAACCTAAACCCGGCTTCCGACCGCGACGTGCTCGACATAGGTTGCGGTATCGGAGCGCTAGGGCTGACGTTGCTCGGGCGCGGCGCCCGTCACGCGACCTTCGTCGACATCTCGGCGGCCTACCTGCGCACCGCGCGGCACCTCGCCGACGAGCGCGGTCTGCTCGAACAGAGCAGCTTTTTTCTCGGCGACGCCGCCACACTCGACCTTCCCGACGCCGATACCGTCACGCTCGACCGGGTCGTCTGCTGCTACCCGGACGCGGCGCGGCTGCTGCATACGGCGGGCGAACGGAGCCGCCGCTACCTCGTGTTTAGCTACCCCCGGGTCAACATGTTCGTCAGAGTCGGGCGGGCGCTGCTCAACGGCGCGATGCGGCTTGTCGGTCAGGACTATCGTTTCTTTTTGCACGACCCGGCCACCCTCTACGACGCGGCGCGGCGGCACGGACACCGGTTGCAGTGCGAGCGGACGGCGGGGGTGTGGCGGATCGCGGTGTTTGTGCGGTAGGGCCAGCGAGACGCCACTGTGCTACTGGATAAGGACGAGCTCGAGCCCCACCGCCCCGCTCACCCGTACCGGTTCCGGCGCGACCACCCCAACCACCACCGGCCCCGCCACACGTCCGAGGCGCCGGGCGAAGGCGTCGATATCGGTCGTTAGCACCGCACGCGGGTCGCCGAGCACCCCGTAGTTCTGGAGCAGCGCGGTCGCGTCACTGCTTAGCCGCGCGAGCAGGGTGCGCAGATCGTCACGGGGGAGCGGCGCTTCGGGGGTGCCGAGGTGCAGCGATCGGCTTAGCACGAGTTGGCCCGCCGCGAGCAGCTGGCGGTTTTCGTGTGCTTCAAGCCGGACCGACACCCGCGCCGCGCCGAACTGGTCGGTCGTCGACACAAACGCCACCACGTCGTCGCCGGGCGAGGCGATCACCCGCGCGATCACCGCGCCTATCTCGCGCGAATCGATGGCGAGCGCCGTCGCGCCCCGCTCGAGCACCACCCGGTCGGCCCCGGCGACGAGTTCGGCGAGCGCGTCCCGCACCGCCTCCGGCGTGGTCGCGGCGATCCGGCCACTGTAGACCATCTCGCCCTCAGCAAAGCTCGCCGTACTCCGGCTCACGCGCTGCATCTGCTCGCGCGCGGCGCTAAGCTCTTGCGCCCGCGCCGCCAACTCCTGGCGCAGATCGAGGGTCTGGTTCTGGAGCCGTTCGATCTGGTTGTTAAGCTCGCCGAGGCTGGTCTGGAGCGTCCGGTTTTCGGCCTCTAGGGCGCTGTTGGCGATCTGCAGACTACGGCGCTCGTCGCGCAACTCCTGGTTGAGCGCTTCGAGGTCGCTAGACTGGCGCTGCAGACTGCTGATACTTAGCTGGAGGTTGCCGACCCGAGCCTGCAAACCGCCGATCTGACTCTGGAGTTCGAGCTGTACCTGCCGCAGCGCACTCGCGTCGCGCACCGCGTCGTCGCGGGCCTGTTCGGCCTGGGCGAGTTCGGCCTGGGCGAGTTCGCGTTCGACTTCGGCGTTACGAAGCTGGCTCTGTGTCCGCTCGAGCCGCGCCTCTAACGAGGTCTGCTGCTCTTTAAGCGAGGCGAGTTCGCGCGACGCCTGCTGGGCGTTTAGAAGCACCTGCGCTGCCTCGCGAAAGGCGAGCGAGAGCACCCCGAGCGTGCTAAGCATGATCAGGATACCGACCGCGACCCCGACCACCTGGCCGGTACGCTTCGGGCGCCAGCCGAACAGGCTAAGGCGTTTGCGTCCTACCATCGTGCCGAGCCGGTCCCCCGCATAAGCGATGACCCCCGCCAGAGCGGTCAGGGCGATAAGCAGCGCGACGGTGTAGAGCATAGCGGCGTTAGGCGGCGCGCTTAGAGCTGAAAATCGCTACCGAGATAGGTGCGGCGCACGTCTTCGTCGGCGGTAAACGCTTCGGGCGTCCCCTCGAAACGGACCTGGCCGTCGAACATCAGGTAGACCCGGTCGGCGATGGCGAGGGTTTCGCGAACGCTGTGGTCGGTCAGCAGCACGCCTAAGCCGCGCCGCTCGCGCAGATCGGCGATCAGGGTCTGGATCTCGCGGATCGACTTGGGATCGACGCCGGTAAAGGGCTCGTCGAGCAAGATATACGACGGGTCGATGGTGAGGCTACGGGCGATTTCGAGCCGCCGCCGTTCGCCCCCGGACAGTGTGTCGGCTCGGCTGTCGGCGAGGTGGCTTAGCTTAAACTCTTCGAGCAGCGCGTCGGCCCGCTCGTGCTGCGCGGCGCGGCTCAGGTCTTGAAACTCTAAGATCGCGAGCAGGTTGTCTCTAGCGCTTAGTTTCCGAAACGCGCTCGGCTCCTGAGCGAGGTAGCCGAGGCCGTGCCGGGCCCGTTTGTACATCGGCCACTTGGTGATGTTCTGGCCGCCTAGCTCGATACGCCCCTCGTTCGGCTTGACAAAGCCGACCATCATATAGAAGCTCGTCGTCTTGCCCGCACCGTTGGGGCCGAGCAGCGCGACGATTTCGCTAGGGTCTAGATGGAGGTCGATGCCGTTCACGACGGTCCGTTTGCCGTAACGTTTTTTAAGCCCGGTCGCCCGAAGCCGTCTGGTCGGGGTCTGGGCCGGTTGGCTGATAGGCGTAGGCGTAGCGGTGACTGACATATCTTTTATGCTAGCACGCAGCGGGTGAGAAGTCGGCGGTGCCCGTAGCGGCGGGGCGGCGAGATGGAGTCGTTAGTGACGATAAGAGGGGGCTCGAGCCCCCCCACAAAAATACCACTTCGTAGGGTGCGCCATGCGCACCGCCCTCCCAAAAACACCCCCGCCCACCGACAAAAACCCGAACCGTCACGTACCCCGTCATCCTAGCTACCGTACAAGCTGTCACACAAAAAAGAGACCCCGCAGGGCCTCTTCGCTATTCGTGATGAGCGTGACTTGAGGGGTGTGCTAGTCAAACGACGACCCCGAACTTTGGGGGCTCGCTAGCGCCCTCTAGCCTTCTAGCGCCATCAGGAACGGATCTTCGATCGCTTCGCAGAGGTAGCGCAAAAACCGCGCGGCGTTCGCCCCGTCGATCAAGCGGTGGTCGTAGGTGAGCGACAGCGGCATCCGCATCCGCGGCTTAAACTCGCCCGCGTCCTTGTCCCAGACCGGCTCCATCTCGCCCTTCGAAACGCCTAAAATCGCGACGTCGGGGGGGTTGACGATCGGGGTGAAGTTGGTGCCGCCGATACCGCCCAGGTTAGAGATGCTAAAGTTACCGCCCTGCATGTCGTCGGGCGAGAGTTTGCGGTCGCGAGCCTTCTGGGCCATCTCGCCTAGATCGACTGCGAGCTGGATGATGCCTTTGCGGTCGGCGTTACGGATGACCGGCACGAGCAGACCGCGTTCGGTGTCGACGGCGACGCCGACGTTGACGTAGTCCTTGTAGATGACCTCGTTGTTTTCGACGTCGATGCTGGCGTTAAAGTCCGGAAACTTGCGAAGCGCTCCGGCAACAACCTTGAGCAGCATCGCGGTCGGGGTAAGTTTCGCACCGGCAGCTTCGGCGCGCGGCTTGTACTTTTTGCGTAGCGCCTCGAACTCGGTGATGTCGGCCTTGTCGACGTTGGTCACCATCGGCACGGTCGCCCAAGCGGTCGCCATGGCGCGGACGGTCGCTTTGCGGATACCACTCATCGGTTCGCGGCGCACCTCGCCAAACTTGCTAAAGTCGGGCAGCGTGACCTGAGGGGTTTGCGGCGCGGCTTGGGCGGGTGCGGCGGGCGCGCTCGGCGCGACCTGGCCGGTTTCGGCGTAACGCTTGACGTCTTGGGCCGAGATACGACCGAGCAGACCGCTACCGGAGATGTCGCGGATGTCGACGCCCATTTCGCGGGCGAGGCGGCGTACCGACGGGGCGGCGGGGACCGGCTTTTTGCTGTCGACCGGGCCTTCGTAGGCGCCGGGGACGCGTTGGGCCTGCTCGGCGGTGTCGGCTTGGGTCGGGGCGGGGCGCTCGGCGGGCTGTTCGGCGGGCTTTTCTTCGGCCTTAGCTTCCTGTGCGGGCGCCTCTTCTTTGGCGGGCGTTTCATCTTTGGCGGGGGCCGCGCCCGCCTCGTCGACCGTTAGAATGACCTGGCCGACGGTCGCCTCTTCGTTCTCTTTGACGTTGATCGTTTGGACCACGCCGCTTACCGACGAAGGCACTTCGACGACGGCTTTGTCGGTTTCTAGCTCTAGAACCGGCTGATCCTCTTCGATCTTGTCGCCGACCGACACCAGGATACTTACAACGGTGCCGGCTTCGATTCCTTCGCCAACTTCGGGGAGTTTAAATTCTGTTGCCACGACCACGTCCTTTCGGGAGAAGACCACGTGTATGCAGGATGGTGCAGATCACGTTCGTTGTCGATCACGTACGGTGTGTGGGGCGCGGTAAGTCGCTCACGCGTCTGTAGGGTTGGGCTCGAGCCCATACATACCACACCCTTAACGCCGCGGCTACCGGATCGGCACCGAATCGGCACTGAAGCACCCCACAACACACGAAGATGCAAGATTGTAAAACCCTGCACCTTCGCCGCGCAACCGTTACGACACGTGGGGGTTGAGTTTGTCCGGGTCGATGCCGAGGTCTTCGATCGCCTGAGCGACCTTCTGCTTGTCGATTTCACCTTCGGCGGCGAGTGCGTAGAGCGTCGCGAGCGTGATGTAGCGGGCGTCGACCTCGAAAAAGTCGCGCAGCTCTTCGCGCGCCTCGCTACGACCAAAACCGTCGGTACCGAGTGCGACCATCGGCTTAGGCAGGTGCCGGGCGAGCGCGTCGGGCAGAATCTTCATAAAGTCCGACGCCGCGACAAAGACACCGTACTCTTCTTCGAGCACGCTGCGAACGTAGGGGACGCGCGGCTCTTCGCCCGGGTGGAGGCGGTTCCAGCGCTCCGCTTGCAGCGCGTCCTGGTGGAGCGTCTTGTAGCTCGTCACACTCCAGACGTCCGCGCCGACCCCGTAGTCCTTGAGCATTTCCTGCGCCTTGAGCACCTCGTTCATGATGGCGCCGCTCCCAAACAGTTGGGCGTGCAGTTCGGGCTTTGCGAGGTCGGTCGGGCGAAACTTGTACAGACCTTTAAGGATCCCCTCTTTAAGCTCTTCGCGGTTCAGGTGTTCGGGCGCTGCGGGCATCGCGTAGTTGTCGTTACCGACGGTCAGGTAGTAGAAGATGTCTTCCTGGTTTTCGTACATCCGGCGGATCCCCTCGCGGATGATGGTCGCGAGCTCGAAGGCGAACGACGGGTCGTAGGCCATGAGGTTCGGGAGCGGGTAGGCGAGGATATGCGAGTGGCCGTCCTGGTGCTGCAAGCCCTCGCCGGCCAGGGTGGTGCGTCCGGCGGTCGCGCCGACCATAAAGCCCTTGACGCGCATGTCGCCCGCCGCCCAGGCGAGGTCGCCGATCCGCTGAAAGCCGAACATCGAGTAGTAGATGTAGAAGGGCAGGGTGTTCACGCCGTGGTTGGCGTAGGCGGTACCCGCCGCTAAAAACGACGACATCGCGCCCGCTTCGGTAATCCCCTCTTCGAGGATCTGGCCGTCACGCGACTCTTTGTAGTAGAGCAGGTTCTCTTTGTCGACCGGCTCGTAGAGCTGCCCGACGTGCGAGTAGATGCCGATCTGCCGAAACAGCGCCTCCATCCCGAAGGTGCGCGCCTCGTCGGGGATGATCGGCACGACGAGCTTGCCCCACTGCTTGTCGCGCAAAATCTTACGCAGGATGGTCACGAACACCATCGTCGTCGAAACCGCGCGGCCCTCGGTGCCCTTGTAGAACTCTTCGAAGGCGTCGGCGGCGGGCGCTTCGATCGGGGTCGCCTTGACGGTGCGCTGCGGCAGAAAGCCGCCGAGCTGCTTACGGCGCTCGATCAGGTACTGGTACGCCTCGTCGTCCTCGTCCATCCGGTGAAAGGGAGACTCGGTCAGCTCCTCGTCGGAGATCGGGAGGCTAAAGCGGTCGCGAAAGATGCGCATCTCGTCTTCGGTCAGCTTCTTCTGCTGGTGGGTGACGTTCTTGCCCTCACCCGCTTCGCCGAGGCCGTAGCCCTTGACGGTCCGGGCCAGAATCACGGTCGGACGGTCGGTAGACTCGGTCGCCCGCTTGTAGGCCGCGTAGACCTTGACCGGGTCGTGGCCACCGCGGTTGAGCTTGCCGAGATCTTCGTCGCTCCAACCCTCGATAAGCGCTCTGAGTTCGGGGGTGTTAAAGAAGTGTTCGCGCAGTTCGGCACCTCCGAGGGCGGCGTAGCGCTGCGACTCGCCGTCGACGAGGTTAGAAAAGCGGTCGACGAGCACACCCTGGTCGTCCTTTTTAAGCAGCTTGTCCCACTGGTTACCCCAGCAGACCTTGATCACGCCCCAGCCCGCACCGCGAAACATCGCTTCGAGTTCCTGGATAATCTGCCCGTTGCCGTAGACCGGCCCGTCGAGCCGCTGCAGGTTGCAGTTGATGACCCAGATCAGGTTGTCGAGCTTTTCGCGCGCGGCCAGGCGGATCGCGCCGAGCGTTTCGGGTTCGTCAGTTTCGCCGTCGCCCAAAAAGGCCCAGACCTTGCTGTTACCGGCCTCTTTGAGGTCGCGGTCTTCGAGGTAGCGGTTAAAGCGCGCCTGGTAGATCGACATAATCGGCGCGAGTCCCATCGACACGGTCGGAAAGGTCCAGTAGTCGGGCATGAGCCAGGGGTGCGGATACGACGACAGCGCCGGACCGTCTTGCAGTTCGCGCCGGAAGTTGCGAAGCCGATCGGCATCAAAGCGGCGCTCGAGGTAGGAGCGGGCGTAGATGCCGGGGCTGATGTGGCCCTGGTAGTAGATCATGTCGGCGTTTAGACCCGCTTCGGGGCCGCGAAAGAAGTGGTTAAAGCCGACCTCGTAGAGCGTCGCCGAGGACGCGTAGCTCGAGATATGGCCGCCGATGCCGTCCGACATCTTGTTAGCCCGCACCACCATCGCCATCGCGTTCCAGCGGATCAGGTTACGGATCTGCTTTTCGAGGTCGAGATTGCCCGGATAGTCGGGCTCTTCGTCGGTGGGGATGGTGTTGATGTAGGGGGTCTGGGCGGTAAAGGGGATGCGTACCCCCTGCTGGTGAGCGTAGATTTCGAGCTTTTCGAGAATCGCCTTGGTACGCTCGGGGCCGCCGCTTTGCAGCACGTACTCGAGCGACTCGAGCCACTCCTGCATCTCGACTTCGTTAAGCTTTTCGAGCTGTTCCTGGTTCAGTTGCGCGTTCCTATCTAGAACGTCAGCCATACAGATTCCTTTCTGAGCCGCAGACCGAAGCCTGCGCGAGACGACACTTGACGAGCGTTCGTGTCTGCGAATAAGCGGGGCGCACGCTGGGGGTTACGCCTGTTAGAAGACGCCCACTACGGGACATCCACTAGAGGACAATGATTCATACTACTACACTAGCAAAGGGCCCCGGTCGATTGCGTCAAGATAACTGCGTAGCATCATCTTACACATTTTACGGTTTTGTTGCAGCTAGCCGCCCGCGGTGTCTGGCGGGCCCGCTTCCGGGTCGCCCGCTCTAGGCCTTGCCGGCCTGAAAAATCGACCGACCTGACAGACGTTGCGTCTGGTACACGGGTAACGTACACTCTAAAGCGTGATCTGGCTCTTTCTAGCCCACCTCGCGGCGACCCTTTACATGACGGGTCTTGTCTGGTTTGTGCAGATCGTCCACTATCCGCTGTTTCGGCTGGTCGGCGAGAACCGTTTTGTCGCGTTCGAAAAACAGCATACCTGGCGTACCGGGCTCGTGGTAGGGCCGCCGATGGTGCTCGAGCTCGTCACCGCCCTCGTACTGATCTGGCAACGCCCCGCCGCTCTGGGCGTGTTCGAGGTCTGGCTCGGCGCGGTACTGCTCGGGGTGATCTGGGCCTCGACGATCTTTGTGCAGATGCCGCTACATCTTCTGCTCGGCGAACAGCCGACCCGGCAACTCAAACGCGACCTGGTTCGGAGTAACTGGCTCCGCACCGTCGCCTGGAGTCTGCGGTCGCTGCTCGTAATCTACGGGGCCGCAGCGTTGATGGGCTGATAAGACCGAGCTAACAGTACCGATAAGCTAGGGCGCACGCACGACCGCGATGACGCTTCGCTGACGCAGGGCCACTAACGTAGGGACACGACACATCAGTACATCAGTGGAGAACTTCTCCCCAACCCGATTCTCCCGATCCGTCACCCCGACATTCGCGTCATCACCCCGAACCAGCACCCGGAGGCTGTCGCCATGTACGAACCGATGTACGACCTGCTCGCCCTACTCGCGTCTATCTCCGTCCTGCTCGCTGCGTTTCTGCTTCTCTACAACCTGTGCCGTGACAACGACGAGAACCTCTCTATGGCCAGCTCTAAACACAGAGGACGCTGCCGTTCGCTCGTCTCTCCCGACCGGGCACTGTTCGCCCGCCACGCGGCGTCGTCAGCAGATACCCCGTCGTTAGCGAATACCCCATCGTCAACGGACACCTCGTCGTTAGTGAATACTACGGCGCTAGCGGCGCAGCAACCACAGCAGCAGGCTAAGCGCCGCACTCAGCAGCAGCATCGACGTGATCGGGATGTAGAGCCGAAAACCGTCTCGCCGAATGCGGATGTCGCCCGGCAGCTGGCCGAACCAGCTTAGCGCGCGCGGCGCGACAAGCCAGATCAGCCCGATCCCGACGAGCAGCAGCCCGGCCACAATAAGAATCCGTCCTGGATGCACCGGCGCCGCCCGCTAGGCGAGGTCGCGCAGCATCGCCCGCACGACCTGCTTGGCCCGCCTGGCGGCGAGCACGGTAAATTCGCGAAAATCGACGCCCGCGTCCTGGTCGGCGGTATCGCTAATGCTGCGGATAATGACGAACGGCACCCCCCAGCGCGCACAGACCTGGGCGACGCTCGCCCCCTCCATTTCGGCGCAGTGTGCCGCGAACGTGTCGCGTAGCCAGCGCACCTTGTCGCTACTCGCGATGAACTGGTCACCCGACACCACCCGCCCGGTCGTGGTCGTGACGCCGTCTAGGGTCTGCGCCGCGCCGAGCGCGAGCCGGATAAGGTCGTCGTCGGCGGGCCAGCTCGTCGGTTCGCCCGGTACCTGGGCGAGGTCGTAGCCGAGCGCGGTCACGTCGACGTCGTGTTGCAGGGCGTCGGTACTCACCACGATGTCGCCGACGGAGAGGGAGGGCTCGAGCCCTCCCGCCACCCCCGTAAAGATAATCCGCGCCGCCCCCCGCTGCAACAGAAACTGCGTCAGCGCCGCCGCGTTGACCTTGCCGATACCGCACCGGGCGATCATCACCTGTTTCTGCTCTAGTACACCCTCGTAGACCGTAAAGCCCGCCTCGTGACACGCACGCGTCTCTGCGAGAACTTCGAGCAGCGCCTCGATCTCTTCGTCCATCGCGCCGATGATGCCGGTTGTGCCTGTCGTTAGGGTCATAGCGCTATTGTAACGGCCTCCGGCGACCAGCCCAGGTCACGAGCGGTGCTCTCTAGCGGCTTCTAAATCTTCCAGAGCCAGCTTACAAGCCAGAGCGGGTCGTGGTCACGCTCGTCGTACCTGTCGTTACGCTCGTTAGGGTGGTCTTGGCCGCGCTCGCGACGAGAATCGTCAGGTGTAGCCTCGCTCGGTCGGGGTGCCGACGCGGGCGGTTCGGATGAGGTCGGTGCGGACGAGGCCGGTGCGGATACGACCGGGCCGTTTGCAGAAGACGGTTTAGGAGACGGTTTGGGAAAAGACTCGGCAGGGGAGGGTTCGGAGCGCAGCCGCGACAGTTCGTCACGTAGTGCGCCGAGTTCGTCCGACTGTTCGGCGACGGTGCGCTCTAGGTGCTCGAGCCGTTCGTCACGCCGCGTCGCCCCGCCAACCAAGTCAGCGATTTTGGCCTGCACCGCCTCGATCCCGCCCCGCAACGAGGTCAGGTCGTGGCCAAACGCACTAAGCCGTTCGCGGACCGGGGCGAGCCGCTCTTCTAAAGAGGGGGCAACGCGGGGCGTTTCTGCTTCGGAGACCGCGTCTTCACGCTCGCTGAGGCACTGCCGCAGCGCGTCTTTGACCGACACCGAATCGTCGTGCTTGACGAGGTCGCGGGCCTTTTCGAAGATCGCGAGCTCGTCGTCGTCGATAAGCCGCGACCGGGTCGACGGGTCACGCGGTAACCGCCGCGCCGTGACCGCTTCGTAAGCGATCTGATAACGGCGCACCATCTGGCTGCTTAGCCCGAGGCGGTCGGCCACCACAGGAGTCGAGTGATACGCATCACGTTGGCTCATGTAATTCGAAGTTTAGTCATGCTGGGGCGACCCAAACAGCCGCAGCGGATACAAACTCGCGCCGGTTTACGTCTAGACGTTCGCATCTAAACCTAGTGACTTGGCTACTCTAAAATGGTGCACGAACCATGCCGCCCCGACATCTCGAAATGTCTTTTAAAAGTTAGGTGCGCAATGGCGCACCCTACGGACGAACTCCGATTTCGTAGGGTGCGCCGTGCGCACCGCCTTTCGGCCCCGCAACCTTCCGTTCGCGCACTGTTTTAGGATGGACGACCCACTAGGCCCGTTAAGCGTCAGACAGACCGAAGTAAAAGTCGGATTATGTTCTAAAACCTCGACACACCCGGCATCTGTACGGCAGAGGCACGGCCCTTGTACACACCACACGACGATCTGATAAGGTAGGGGACAGTGACACCGGACCCGTCTTCTGCATCATCTTCGGCACCGTCTTCAGCGCCGTCTTCAGCGCCGAGCACGGCTATCAAAAAGGCCGTCCCGGCCAGCGTCCTCAAACACCCTATCGACGCTGGTAGCCTAGAGCGGTTTCGGCACACTATGCTCGCGGTGCTAACGCCCAGCAACGCCCAGAAGACCGAAGAGCACCTTAAAAACATCCTCGCCGACGTCCTCAAAAAGATCTACTACGACGGCCAGCACGCCGTCAACACCAAACAGCGCATCGACCTCGCCATCTTCGCCGACACCAGCACCGACAGCCCCGCCGAAGTCATCTTCGAAACCAAGCGCCTCGGCAGCGCGGAGATGCCCAAGGGTGACGACATCAACTGCAAGGCGCTGCACGAGTTGGTGCTCTACTTTTTGCGCGAACGCACGAGCGGCAACACCAGCGTCAAGCACCTCGTCATCACCGACACCGTGCGGTGGTACGTGTTCGACGGGCGCGACTTCGAAAAGGTGTTTTACGACCACAAGGGCTTACGCAGGCAGTTTCGGGACATAGAGAGCGGCAACGCGAGCAGCAGCAAGACCGAAGCGTTTTACGGCGTCGCCAAAACCTTCGTCGGCGCGCTAACACCGGGCGACCTGCCCTTCGTCTACCTCGACCTACACGACTTCGAGCCCGCCCTACGCGAGTTTCGTTTTGTAGACACGCCCCCGACCGACCCGCAGGCGAAGCAGAGCTACGACCGGCAAAAAGACGCCCTGACCGACCTCTACTGGTTCTTTTCGCCCGAACACCTGCTTAAAAAGCCGCCTAAAAACGACAGCAACAGCCTTAACAAAGCGTTTTACGACGAACTGCTGCACATCATCGGGCTAAACGAGGTCAAAGAGGGCAGCAAAAAGGTCATCACCCGCTGCCCGAGCGGCGAACGCCACCCCGCCTCGCTGTTAGAAAGCACCATCGGCAAGCTCGACGAGGTCGACAAGGTCCGCCTCCTAGACGACCGCAGCCGCTACGGCGACGACTATCAGGATCAGCTTTTTAACGTTGGGCTCGAGCTCGTCATCACCTGGCTTAACCGCGTGCTCTTCTTAAAGCTGCTCGAGTCCCAACTGATCAGCTACCACCCAGACGACGCCCCCGACGCGTACGCGTTTCTAAACAGCCGCCGCCTCCCTAACTTCGGCGCCCTCGAAAGTCTCTTCTTTTCGGTACTCGCCAAACCTCTCACCGAGCGCCCCGAACCGCTCGCGACCGCGTTCGCCACCGTCCCCTACCTCAACAGTTCGCTGTTCGACCCGAGCGAGTTAGAACAAGACACCCTGTTCATCTCTAACCTCCCCGACGACCGGCCCCTCCCGGTCTACAAACAGACCGTCCTGCAAGACGCCGACGGCAACCGTCTGCGCGGAGAGATAAACACCCTCGACTACCTGTTCCGGTTTCTAGACGCCTACCGTTTTAGCAGCGAAGGCACCGAGCGCGTCACCCGCGACCGCAAGACCCTGATCAACGCCTCGGTGTTGGGGCTTATCTTCGAAAAGCTTAACGGCTACAAAGACGGCTCCTTCTTTACGCCCGGCTTTATCACCATGTACATGTGCCGCGAAACGCTGCGGCGGGCGGTGGTGCAGAAGTTTAACGACGACTACGGCTGGACCTGCGACACGCTAGACCACGTCTACAACCGCATCGACAAACAGGACAAAGACGCCGCGAACGCCACCATCAACAGCCTTAAAATCTGCGACCCCGCTGTAGGTTCGGGGCATTTTCTGGTGTCGGCGCTTAACGAGCTTATCGCCATCAAAAGCGACCTCCAAATCTTGCGCGAACGCGGCGGGCGCACGCTACGCGACTACACCGTGACGGTCGAAAACGACGAACTTATCGTCAAAGACGACAACGGCAGGTTTTTCGCCTACAACCCCAACAGCACCCAAAGCCAGCGGATACAAGAAGCGCTGTTTCACGAAAAGCAGACGCTGATCGAAAGCTGTCTGTTCGGCGTAGACATCAACCCCAACTCGGTCAAAATCTGCCGTCTACGGCTCTGGATCGAACTCCTCAAAAACGCCTACTACAAGCCGAGCCAAGCCGGGCAGCGCCGCGAGCTAGAGACGCTGCCTAACATCGACATCAACATCAAGACCGGCAATTCGCTCGTAAGCCGTTTTCGCCTAGACGCGAGTATCGGCACGCTGCTCAAAAAGACCGACTGGAAGGTGCGCGACTATCAAGACGCCGTGCAGCGTTACCGCGACGCTGTAGACCGCGCCGAAAAGCGCGAGATGCGCGAGCTGATAGGCAGCATCAAGCAGGCGTTTCCGGTGGAGATTACCAGCAACGACCGCGACGTTATCAAGCTAGAAAACCTAGAGGCTAGGCTCGCGACCTTCGACCAGGAAAGGCTCTTCGAGGTTAGCAAGGCCGAGAAAGCCGCGTACGAAAAGACCAAGAAAGAAGCCGACCAATTGCGCGCCAAGCTAGCAGAGCGCCGCAACGACCCGATCTACGACAACGCCTTCGAGTGGCGCTTTGAATTTCCCGAAGTGCTCGACGAAAAAGGCAAGTTCGTCGGGTTTGACGTGATTATCGGCAACCCACCATACGTTCGACAAGAAGAACATCAAGCCGCGGTTAAGACCCTTTTGCAAGCAGACTTTTGAGCTACGCAGGCACGGAGTACCTGCTACGTCTATTTTTTCGAAGCAGGCGTCAAACTGCTTGAAACCGGCGATGTCCAGTTTATCGTGTCCAACAAGTGATGCTGAGCGCGTCACAGCGGAAGAACTTACGCACATATTGGCTAAAAAACGCTGACATCCTCTACAATTTTGACTAGCGTTCGGAGTTTTTGAAGACGCGATCGCCTATCCAAGCTCTATTGTTCACCGCCAAGGTTAAACGCGAGTCTGATGTCACCTGTCAACGATCGTCCGGGAACTCGGACACAGGATGATGGTTCATCACTACTACATAACCTGCAAACCGCTAAGCCCATGCCAAAACCGCATTACAACCAGAGCGGTTGGCGTTGGCAAACAAGAGCATTCGGGTCCTGACCAACTCGCAAACGAAGGTAAGACTTCGTTTAGAAGATAGCTGATTGACAAGGTATATTGCGGTGTGAAAAGCGGATTTAACAAGGCGTTTGTCATCGATGGCATGAGATTAAACGACAAGCTGCTTCTAAGAACGAGTCTCAAATGTAAGGAGAGATCATCCATCCGTTCTCGCAGCGCGACGTAAAAAGATACATGAAGAATTACAGCGGATAAGCACCTGTCCCCGTGGAATTAAAATCAGAATGAATACACGGCGTAAGAAATCACTCTTCTAGTCAGATTTAAATCAGAGTTGACGACCAAGCCTAAGAAATTGCGAAAAGGAATAGAATGGCAAAATTCCGCGTTCATATGAATGCGTATGACAAATCAGGAGCTACAACTGCCTATTGGCAACGAGTTTGAGCAGCCAAAGTTATTATCTGTTCTAAATTCTCTAGAACCGTCAATTCATCTCACAGAGACCTGCGAAAAAAGTGGTTGAACTACGCGATTATGTTTTGCAGGATTCTTGGCTGCTAATCCTGAACATCTAATACGTGTTTTCTGTTGGATGCTTTTGCCGAAATTAGCCGAAACAGGGGTGATTTCTTACGAACTGACGACAAAGTATTTCTGTCAATGCCCTATCCGTACGCATCGACTTCTCCAACCCCACCGACAAACAACACCACGACGACATGGTGGCGATGGTTGACAAGGTGCTCGAGCTGCACGAGCAAAAAGCGGCGGGCGCAGATGTCGAGCGAGAAATCAGCGACTTAGACGCTCGAATCGACGCGCTGGTGTACGAACTTTATGGCCTCACCGACGACGAAATCGCCATTGTAGAAAAGCAATGAATGGATGATAAGTGTGCTCGTAGTTGGACGGTGTTGGCAGGCGTCTTAATAACTCAAAGATTAAGATTGGCAGCGGGGTCAAGACCGCACATCATGAGAAGTGCATGTCTGAGGGCATCAACGTTAAGATAACCAGCGCCTAGTAACGACATAACGATGATGTTTGTTTCGCTTGAGGTCGTAAAATAGTAGCCGTTCCATTCTAGAGTCGCTTTAAGGACGAGAAAGCCCGTACGCTTATTGCCGTCTCGAAAAACGTGGCTCGTCACCAGATGATGCGTGAGCGCCGCAACTTTTTGAAAAAAATAGGGAAAAGCATCTTCGCCACCAGCCGATGCGACGGGGGCGTGAAGCGCGCTCAGTAACTCGTTTTGTTTTAGTACGGGATGGGGCGTTTTTAGCACGCTCTCAGCGACCAACAAGATGAAACCGAGGGTGGGATAGTCTTTTCCTCGGTATCGGTAACTAAAAACGCTTTTAGAGCTCGGCGAGGACATCCATCTCTACAGCGTGTTCTTGTAGCATCTGCCGGATCTGTGCTTCTGCCTCTGCTCTGTTTTTTGGTGGGGCAAGTAACGGGCGGTCTTTCGGTGGAACGTCGCCGGTAAGAAGCGCTTCGAGCATGGGCGTTAAAGTTTTGGTTGGGTCTGTGTCTTGCATGATTCACCTCTCAGCCGTCGCCAAATGACCGCAAAAAGCTCGATAAAGGCTAGGAATAAGAGGCGGCGCCTCCTAGACACATGGCATGAAGCCAGCGTTCGCCTTTTTTCGAGCGCCTGAATCTTAGCACATTGACGCCGCCTCTTTCATGAGATTCTTTGTCACATGTCACAAGCAATTCCACGTCTGGTATCTAGACGGGGCGTGAAGCGCACTCGGTAGCTCGTTTTCTTCCATATCGTCCTGGTTGATGTTTAAGTAAACTCGACGCTACAACCCACGCATAGTGAAAATCCGCGCGAGTAGTTTTTTGGCGGGTGTGGCGAGCAACCCGCGCACAAAGTTTCGTCTTAGCCAGGGCAGCGCGGTTTTGCGGCCCATCACGGTATTAAATTCGGCTCGGAGGATCGCTTGGCGTGCGGCGCGGCGTCGCTGTCGGTTGTAGTGCTGTAAGACGGAGGCCGCGTCGGCCTGCTCTGCAAAGATTTGCCGGAAGGTTTCGGAGAGCAGCCGAGCGTCTAGCCAGCCGAGGTTCATCCCCTGACCGCCGATCGGGCTGACCACGTGCGCGGCGTCTCCGGCCAGAATCAGGCGGCCCTTAGAGAAGCTCGAGGCGAGGTAGCGCTCGATGCCGAACGCGCTTAGCATCGTCGTGTCGTCGGTGGGGAGGGTGTGGCCGAGGCGGTGGTAGACGAGTTCGCCGAGTGTGTCAGGGGTGGCGTCGGTGAGAAACGTCTCGGTTTTGACGACCCAGCGGCGCTCTCCGCTAGGAAGCGGAAACGATTCGACCAGACCGTCGCGCCCCAGGTCTAGAGCGGCGGCGGTGCCGTAATCGGTGTTGTCGCGGACGTCGCCCATCAGGTAGGTGTCGGGGTAGCGGCTACCGCGAAAGTCGATGGCGGCGGCGCGGCGCACCAGGCTCTGTTTGCCGTCACAACCGACCACGTAGCGGGCGCGGATCGTGCTGGTCTGGTGGTGATGTTGGAGGGTTAGGGTCACCGAATCGTCGTCCGACACAAGCTCCGTGACCTCGGCCCCGCAGCGCAGCGCCCCCGCATCTGTCTCGCGCAGCTTGTCGGTCAGTAGCCGCTCGGTCTCGCACTGCGGCAGGCTCAGCACAAACCGGTGCGGCGGCGGCCCGCTCGAAAAGTCTAGCGCGCCCAAAGGGCGCCCGTCCGCGAACGCGAGTCCCTGTACGATCTGCACGCCCCGTTCGACCAACGCGTCCGTAAGCCCGATCTCGTCGAACGCTTCTAGCGACGGCGGATGGATCCCGATCGCCCGCGAGTGCTGGTGCGAGCGGGTCCGTTTTTCTAGCACGACCACCCGCAACGCCTGCCGTGCGAGCAGACAGCCCAGAAACAGACCGACCGGCCCGCCGCCGACAATCGCGACGTCGACATCGGCGTTTGTGTCGTCCGTAACCACGTCGTCTTCAACCAGGTCGTTCGCAGCGGGGTGTAGCTTTCGGCTAGGCGTCATGGGTGTAGGTTAGCAACAACCGGTAGGGTGCGACCGTGTCGACCGTCCAGCCTTCGGGTGCGGCGCGGGCGAGTTCGGCGGCGGTGTAGCTGCGGCGGATGGAGCGCAGACCGTCTGCGGTGATAAACGAACGGGGAAAGAGCGGCCCGGTCGCGAGCGCGAAGCCGAGGTAGGCGAGGTCGCTACGGGCGATGTCGTTGTGCAGCACGAGCCGCGCGGCGAGTCGGCGGGTGTCGTCGCAGATGTCGGCGAGGGTGTCGGCGTTTAGGTGGTGCAGCAGGTGGTTCGAGATAACGAGGTCGAAACGCTCGCCCTGCTCGGCCAAGTCCCTGGTAGACACGTGGCGCACACCGAGGCCGGGCGGGAGCGGCTGGCTACGGGCGTAGGCGATTGCTCGGGCGTCGATGTCGATCGCGGTAATCGCGAGCTGTAGACCGTCGCGTTCGGCCCAGCGGAGCAGCCGCTTCGGGACGTCGCCGCCACCGAAACCGACGTCGAGCAGGGTGTTGAGACGGTGGGGCTCGAGCCTCGGGCGCAAGTAGTCTCGGTAGACGCGGTGCCAAGCCGCAAACCAGCCGTTCACCCAGCGAAAGTTGGCGTAGGTGTTTTCGAGGCGCTGCCGGTCGCAGGCGGGGTCGTCCATGTGCTCGAGCACCTCTTCGGCGCGGCGGCGCAGTACGAGCGGCATCAGCAGTGCGGGTTTTTGTAAAACAGCCCGCTTTCGACCGTCAGGCCGGGGCCGAACGCCATCGCACAGACCGATTCGTCGTGCTGCTCGGCAGGACGCCGGACAATCTCTTTAAGGACGAACAGCACCGTCGCACTGCTCATGTTGCCGTAGTCGCGCAGGACGTTGCGGGCGGGCTCGAGCTGCTCGTCACTTAGCTCCAAACTCGCCTGTAACTTGTCTAGAATCGCCCGTCCGCCCGGGTGGATCCCCCAGTGGGTGACGGCCTCACTGCTCGTCTGGTAGGCGTCGAACAGCGGTTGCAACGCGCCTCGGATGTTGGCCTCTAAAATGTCGGGCACGTAGCTCGACAGTACGATGTTAAACCCGTCGTTCCCGACCGTC
Organism: Trueperaceae bacterium; assembly: GCA_034521635.1. GTDB lineage: Bacteria > Deinococcota > Deinococci > Deinococcales > Trueperaceae > JAXHMC01. The sequence goes on from JAXHMC010000044.1 coordinate 39,071, forward strand.
CAGGCCATCGCCTCCTCGCCCTGTTCGGTCAGCGTCGTTTCGAGCTGGGCGAGTTTTAGCGATGACGACAGCTCTGTGGGTGTTTTCGCGCTGACGATAGCTGCCGCCGCCCCGTCCGCGAAGACCGACCCGCCGATCAGCGCGTCCGAATCGGATTTGGCTTGCAAGTGGAGCGTACACAGCTCGAAACAGACCACAAGCACGACCGCGTCCGGGTCAGCCTGGCAAAACGCCTGCGCCATCCGCAACGCCGGAAACGCCGCGTAGCAGCCCATAAAGCCGAGGTGAAAGCGCTTGGTGGTCGGCGGCAGACAGAGTTCGCGCACCAGGTGATACTCCGGCCCCGGCGCGTAAAAGCCCGTACACGATACGGTAATCACGTGGGTGACGTCGCCGCTGCCTAGCCCCGGACAGTCGTGCAGCGCCCGCTTGGCGAGGTCGCTAATCAGCGGTTTCGAGGTTTGGGTGTAGAGTTCGTTGCGCCGCTCGGTGCCGGGCGTTTGCAGGCTGCCGTCGTTGTCGTCGTAAAACACGCTCTGGTGCGGCCCGATCACGCTGTGGCGCTTGTCGATACCCGAATGATTGTAGATGCTGCGGATCAGCCGCTGGGTGCGGCGGTCGCCCTTAAAGCTCTGCTGGAGCATGTCGCGGGCGAGGTCTTGTTCGTAGTAGGTTTCGGGGACGGCTGTTTCGATATGGTGCAGATAGACCGACATGACCACCTCGTTCTGTGTGTAGGGTTCTGGTGTGTAGCTCTGGTGTGGGGGTTCTGGTCGCACGTGTAGGGCGTTGTCCGGGTTGGGGGTGCGAGGTTTGGATGTGAGAATGGTGGGCGAAGAATATCTCGAGGGGCCGAGTTCTGCGCCGTCGCTACGGCTAGAATATACGCCTAGAATACACGATGACGACGATGAAAAAGATGGTGGGAGGGCTCGAGCCCAGCATCGCCCGGTGCGGCTAGCTGCTAGACTAGCGGCATGACAACAACCCAACAACGTTTTGACGGACGCTATCTCACTGACGACTGGCACGATACGCAGACGCGCTACACGCTTAACAACCCGGCCACCGGCGAGGCTATCGCCGAGGTCGCGGACTGCGGCGCCGCAGAAGCCGAGCAGGCTGCCGAGATTTCGGCGCGGGTGTTTGAAAGCTTTAAGCAGACCACCGCGTTCGAGCGGGCGGGGTGGCTCGAGCACTGGCACGACCTCATCATGGCCAACCAGGAGACGCTCGCCCGCACCATGACCGAAGAGATGGGCAAGCCGATCAAGGAGTCGCGCGGCGAGATCGCCTACGCCGCCGGGTTTGTAAAGTGGTACGCCGAGGAGGCCAAGCGGGTCTACGGCGACACCTTTCCGAGCCAGAGCGGTCACAAGCGGCTGTTCGCGCTCAAACAGCCGGTCGGGCCGAGCTTCGCGATCACCCCGTGGAACTTTCCCGCCGGTATGGTGACCCGTAAAGCCGCCCCCGCCCTCGCCGCAGGCTGCACCTTTATCCTCAAACCCGCCGAGCAGACGCCGCTGACCGCGCTCTACCTCGCCGCGCTGTGGCAGGAGACCGGCGCCCCCGCGGGCAGCTTGCAGGTACTGACCGCGCTCGACCCCGTCCCCGTCTCCGACGTGCTTATCGCCGACGCCCGGATCCGCAAGATCACCTTTACCGGCTCGACCGAGGTCGGGCGGCTGCTCTACCGCAAGGCCGCCGACACCGTCAAACGGATCTCGTTAGAACTCGGCGGCCACGCGCCCTTCCTTATCTTCGAAGACGCCGATATCGACCAGGCCGTCGCCGAGGCGATCGCCTGCAAGTTTCGTAACGCCGGACAGACCTGCGTCTGCACCAACCGGATCTACGTCCAGCGGCCTATCCTCGACGAGTTTACCGCCCGCTACGTCGAGGCGACCCGCGCGCTAAGCGTCGGCGACCCGCTCCAGGACGACACCGACATCGGCCCGCTCGTCGACCGGCAGGGTCTCGACAAGGTCAAGGCGCACGTCGCCGACGCGCTGACCAAGGGCGCTAAGGTCGCGCTCGGCGGTAACGCGCTAGACGGCCTCTACTTCGAGCCGACCGTGCTGACCAACATCTCTAGCGACATGCAGCTGATGCACGAAGAGACGTTCGGCCCGGTCGCACCGATCATCGGCTTCGACCACGACGACGAAGCGCTCCGCCTCGCGAACGACACCCCCTACGGCCTCGCGGCGTACCTCTACACGCACGACCTGAGCCGCGCGTTTCGGGTCGCCGAGGGGCTCGACTACGGCATCGTCGGGCTTAACGACGGCGTCCCGTCGACCCCGCACGCCCCCTTCGGCGGCTACAAGCAGTCCGGGATCGGGCGCGAGGGCGGCAAGTGGGGGATCGAAGAGTATCTCGAAACCAAGTACCTGTCGATGGCGCTGCGCCGGTCTTAGCGAGGTCTTGGCGAAGTCCTGGTGAAGTCTTGGCGCGTGTCTTAGCCACGACCTTAGCCGAGTTTTAGCCGCGCACGACACGACCCGGGCGACTGCCGAACTTTTTACGGTCGTCCCGGCGGATTTTTTGTAGACTATGTAAAAGATTTCAAGCAGGTCGACAGTTTCGAGTAGATCGACCGACGGTTCTAGGTCGCGTCTCGCGGCGGTAGGAGGTGGACGGTTCGAGAGCAGAGACTTTTTCGACTGTTGACGGTGCTGTTGTTGGCCGAGATAGGCTACGTTTTAGCGCAGGCGACGGACGTGCGGCCCTCCGCGTTCGCTAGGCCGATCGTGCTGACGAGCGACGCGCCGCTCCACCTTGTAGAGTTGCCCTACGACCTCTATGCGGTAACGCGCCCGACCCTCGCCGACCTGCGAGTGTTCGACGCTGACGACAGGCCCGTACCGTACGCGGTATTCGGCGGGTTACGGCAGGACAATTGGGTCGAGGATACGGACCGGGTCTGGTTTCGGGCAGTTTTGCAGGGTGACCCTCCGACCGACGACCGGTATCACGACTACTACTACGATGTGGGCTCGAGCCCTCCCGTCGACCGCGTCCGCTTTACTCTGCCTCAACCCGACACCGCCGCGCCCGCCGTGCTCTCCTCGTCGGCGACCCCGAACGGCCCGTGGACACCGCGCTACCAGGGCTTGCTCTACCGCCTGCGCCGAAACGGCGACCTGATGACCTCGCTCCCGACGCCGCTACCGCTCACACACGACCGTTACTGGCGGCTCCGGATCGACCCGAGCGGCGGCGGTCTGGGGGCGGGGGAGGTTGGGCTCGAGCTCCGCCACCGCCCCGAACAGATCGCTTTTATCACCACGGGCCGCGCTCCCTACCGGCTCGTCTACGGCCACGCCGCCACTTCTGCTAGCCCCGACGCTACAAACACCGCCCTCGACCTCACCGCCCTGCTAGACCGACTTCCGCCCGGCGCACCGCTCGGCGACCTCCCCGACGCGACCCTCGGCGCCGCCTACGCCCTAGACCCGTCCGAGGTTTCGGCATCGTCGTCGGCATCATCACCGTCACGGTTCTCGCCAGGATTACGGTCGTGGCGCTGGCCGGTACTCGGCGTGCTGGTCGCGTTCGGCCTGCTGGTCGCCCGTCGCCGCAGGCGCTCTGCCCGGACGTCGCGGCGGCGTTCGTAGATCGGGTTTGTAAGTCGGCTAGCGGTCATTTCAGGCCCGAATCCATACAAGAGAGTATGACCGATACCCCCAAACCCGACCCGACCCTTAGCCCCGAAGCCGTCGTCGACGCGCAGTTAGCGGCACTCGAACACAACGACGAACCCCACCCCGACGCCGGCGTCGAAGCCGCCTACCGCTTCGCCTCGCCCGAAAACCGGCAGCAGACCGGGCCGCTCGACCGCTTTACGCGGCTGCTCCACAACCCGCTCTACGAGGCGCTGTTAAACGCGAAGCGCCTACCACCGCGCCCCTATCCAGGTCGCCGGTAACCGCGCCCGCCAGTACGTCACCGTGGTGACCCCCGAAGGCGAAGAGGTGCTTTATCTGTTCATGCTTAAAAAGCAGTCGCAGGGCGAGTTCGAAGGCTGCTGGATGACCAACGCCGTGGTGCGCGAGCGCTAGGGAGCGATAAAAAACGTTTTACCTTAGGTCTACAAAACCACTTTTCCAAAAGTTTAGATAGCGCAAACCTCGTGACAGACGCTAATCGGACCTATTCCGACTAACCCGGTCAGGATTGACAGGGCTCGAGAGACTCTGCTAGTCTTCCTTCGTACGCAATCCCGAGCAGATTAATCGGGATTAACATCACCGCAATCTCCGGTCACGCCAGCGTGGCCCGAACAGTTTACGAAGGAGCTTTATGAACAGGTTTGTGCACATCCTCGTCGGTCTGCTGCTTGTCGGCAGCGTTGTTTACGCTCAGCAGAGCGACGTCCGAGACGGTCTCACCCCCGAACTCGTTGCGGCGTTACAAGACGGCGGGCACGTCATCTACATCCGCCACGCCATGACCGAAACCGACTACGCCGACCAGGTCGACGCCACCCTAAGCGACTGCGCGACCCAGCGGGTGCTTAGCGAGGCAGGCTGGGAGCAGGCCCGCGACATCGGCGCATCTTTTGAAGTGCTCGAAATCCCCGTCGCGCAGGTCATCGCTAGCGAATACTGCCGAGCCTGGCAGACCGCCGACCTCGCCTTCGGTCGCTACGTCAAAAACGCCGACCTCAACTTTCTTCCCGTCGCTGACTTCAGCGACGAACAGATGGCGACGATGAGCGAGCGGGTCACGCCCTTTCTAAGCGCCGTTCCCGTCGACGGTCTCAACACGGTGATTGTCGCTCACGACGACCCCTTCGAAGCCGCGACCGGCATCTACCCCGAACCCCAGGGCGTCGCCTACGTCGTCCGTCCGCTCGGCGACGACGGTTTCGAACTCCTCGCCCGCGTACCCGCCGACGCCTGGATAAGCACCGCCCGGTAGTCGCGTCTGCGTAAAAACGAGGCCGGTACTTGTCTGGTATCGGCCTTTTTTCTGTCTCTGCGACGGTCTATTCGGCTGTACGGCGCCCTGCGTAACGCTAACGAATACCTATCCTATACAGTGCGAGCTTGACGTACTCCGCCCACGTATCGCGCCGCTGTTGCGTCGTCATGAACCAGTCGCGGGGCCGATACGGGTGCTCGGCGACCGGCTGCACACTGATCTCGATGTCGGCGCGGGCGAAGACGTCGTCGAAAATCATCCGCGTCCGCCGCGTGTGCGACGGCGACGTCACCACAATCAGGCGTTCGTAGCCCTGTGGCTGTACGAAGTCGAGCAGGTTAAACACTTCCTGATAGGTGCTGACGCCGACGCCCGGCACGATCGTCATCGCTTCGCGCGGCACCCCGCGTTCGTTCGCCGCTAGGCCGATCTGGTTGAGGTACGTCCGGCGACCCTGCAACGAGGTCAGCGGCAGATTGGTCAGGAGCAGTTCGGGCGCGTAGCCTTCGCGGTAGAGCGCCGCCGCGTGCACAGGCCGCGTCTGGTCGCCCGCCATCACCACGATCGCGTCGGCAGGCCGAAGCCGGTCGCGGACGACGAGGTGCGAACCGAGTTGGTAGAGTTGCAGATAGAAGAGTAGCGGCAGCAGCAGCACCAACAGCCACCACGGCACCCGCCTTTCTCGCGCGACAGACTCCTTCACACGTTTCGTTATACCGCAGCCCAACCGAAACGCCGCCCCTCTACCGTACAGGCGAGGGGCGGCGTCCGTTTACGTTTTTATCCAGTGCCGGTCCGACAGCTTTACATCCGTCTTTTCGCACCCCCCAATCTGCGCCTCACGAATAAGCCTCGGCATAAGGCGGCCCCAACAGAGCTAAGAGCTGTTTCAGCTCGCTCTTGAGATTCATGACGAGTACCTGCACACTATTAGTGGTGATGAACAGCAAGTGCACGTCAAGAAAGAGCTCGAACACCCATCGGGCGGTAGGCCGGTGGGTGGGCTTCCCCTTCTGGTCCGGCAGGGTCGCACTGTGCCGAGCTAGGGTGGTGCGGATGCGGTGTTCTAATGCCGCATACACGAGCAGACAGAGCGTCATCACCATGAGCAACGCCATGATTCTTTCTGCTTTTTTCAGGAACAGCGTCGACGCTAAGAACATCGGATCTTTTAAGAACCGAAAGCCTCGCTCGACGTTGGCCTGGTCTTTGTACGTCTGCAAAAGCGCCACGTTGGAAAGTCTCTCACCAGTAACGTCGTTGGTGGCGAGGATAAAATGCGAAGCCCGCTCTAAGCGCTCCTCGAGCAGCGACGCTCTAGCCCAAAGCACCCCACGGAGATGGTAGCTGACCCGCTCGGGCAGCGCCTCTTTAGCGGGTCTACCTGCTTTGCCATAGTGTCGCTGCTCGTCTACACTTACCTCGCTCACACTAAGCACACGACACGACTGCTGGTAACGTTCTAGGGCCCCCAAAGCATCTTGCTCACAGGAGAACTCCTGACGGCACAGCGTCTCGAAACGCTTGCGCTCCGCTTCGCTCGTCTTTAGAAGCTGTCTTTCGGTGGCCGCGCGAGCGCGTTTCCGGGCTGCCTGAGAGCGGATGATCAGCCACCGCTGCGGTACCTCGGCATACGTGACCTCCACCCGGGCGACCTCATAGCCTGCTACGAGCGGCGAGAAGTCATCAGGAGTTAGATTCCCTAACAGTTCTTTGGCCGACGAGAGCGTCGCCGGTACGCTCATCACCCAGGTGACGTTCGTGTGTTGCAGGGCCTGTAGGGTCGTCGCAGTGTCGTCCTGGTTGCCGCTAAGCGGAGCCATCAGCAAGGGGATACCCGAACTGTTCTCGGTGATGAGTTCGAGCACCACCTGCTTGAGGTCGGGGCGGTGGTCGCGGCTGTAGCCGTGGGCGATGCGGATCACTCCTTCGGTCGCGTCTTCGTCGCCGTTGTAGCGACCGTCGACGTGGAAGCTCGTCGTGTCGAGGTGCGCCTGCTTGGGAGAGAGTCCTAAGCGTTGCATGGCCTGATGGCTGATCAGGGTGAACAGTTCGCTCACGCCGAAGCGGTGCAGCGCATCGAGCGCCTTGCCGAGCGTGTCGTCGTGGAGGTGCTCGGCTTGAATCCCTGGTGCGATGAGCCGTTCGGTCGGTTTGTTCTGGAAGAAGTGCGGCGTTAAGTACAGACGCCGATTGGCGAAACCCAGACCGTTGAGTATCATCGCCTTGACCGCTTGGCCGATACTGACCTGGCGTTGTGTGCGGTCTTGGGCGATGAGCTTATCGATCAGTTCGGCAATCCCGAGTTCGTCGACCATGCCTGCGACCAGGCCGAGGTGCTCGATCGTCCTTGTTTCGTAGCTGGGGGTGGACATCTCCAAAGCATCGCAGAAATACTGCTGGCGGCAAAGGGGGGTGCGGAATGTCGGCAATAACCTGGAATCGGGCGGAATCTGTAGGATAAGCGACCGCACTGTGGCGGCGACGGACGATCTCGCGCCGAGAATGTCTCGACCTGGGGATGAGGGGCTCGAGCCCCCCCCCACCGAGCGCCCGTGTAGCGCGGTGTTTTGTCGGTGGACACACTGACGTCGACCCGATAACGAGCGTGACCTATCCTCTCGGCGCCGCTTTTGCAACGACGTGTCGCGATGTCTTGCAGAACCGCTAGGCTAGAGATGCCGAAGGCTCCGGTTACGCCTCTACGGTTCGTAGAGGTTCGCGGAGCCTTAAAACGTTTTTCGGGAACTGTTTCTTAGAAATCTCGTCGCGCTAAGGGCGGGTGTACTAGCGGACTGTTCTGCTCTCGCAGCACCGCGCCGTAACGTCCGCGAGTGTTAGGCCGCGCTACTCCGATCCTGCCGTGCCGAGCCGTTCGTAGACCGCAGTGCCTTGTAGGGCCGCGTTTTCTACCGCGTAGTCGTAGGCGGTTCTGTCTTCGTTGTCGCGTAGTGAGGTATTGGCTCCGGCACCCAAGAGCGCCTCGATAACGGCGGGGTTGCTGTTTCGCTCGGCGGCGTACATAAGGACGGTCTTGCCGTAGATGTCGCGGGCGTTGACGTCGGCCCCGGCCTCTAGCAAGCTGCTCACGGAAGCGAGATCGCCCTCCGCAGCGTGACTGCCGCCGACCGCTAGCATCAGCGGGGTCTGTCCTTCGAGGTTGAATGCGTTGACGTCGGCCCCGGCACCGACAAGCGTCTCGGTCATCGCGGGATTGAGGTCCGCCGAGCACATCAGCGCGGTCCAGCCTAAGTTGTTGCGGGCCTCTACGTCAGCGCCGGCTGCGACCAGCATCTGTAGGGTGGCCGGGTTGTCGTTTCGTTCGGCGGCGTAGATGAGCGCGGTCCGGTTGTCTTCGTAGCGCTCGTAGACGTTCGCCCGGGCGTCGATAAGCTCTTGTAAAACCGCCTGACTCGGATTGTTGGCGGCGGCTAGCGCTAACGCCGTCATGTTGGCATCGTCGCGCAGATAGACGTCCGCCCCGGCGTCTAGGAGTGTATCGACAACCGTAGCGTCGTTAGCAGAAGCCGCGAGCATCAACGCGGTCTTTCCTTCGGCGTTACGAGCGTTAACGTCGGCTCCGGCGTCTAGTGCGGCCCGGACATCTTCGACCGTTCCGGTTTGTGCGGCCACGAAAAGGTCGGGCTGCGCTAGCGCTAAGCCGATAGAACACAGCGCCGTCGCTGCTAGCGTACGCAGAATGTTCGTAAATTGTTTCATGAGATGCATCATACCACAAAAGGAAGTAAATTCATACATACCAATTTTCTTGCAAAGCGGTGTTGCCGCACGAAGATGTCTGGTTGGCTGTCGCGAAGCTGCCGGGCGGCTCGAGCCCGATCGTCGTGACCGTGACGGTCGGAGAGGGTGCTTACTTAGAGTGTGAGGATGGGGGTGGCTCGAGCCCTACCCCCACTCGCCGCAGCGTCCGCACTACAGGGTTCGCACTACAGCGTCCGCACAGCGACTCCACGAGACCGGATCGACCTGGCGCCTCGGACGACGTCGCCATCAAGGCCGCTGCCGCGTTAGACTAGCGAACCATGGACGCTGTTTCTGCACCTGCTTCGAACGCTGGCCTCCGTTCTCACCTCCGGCTCGGGGCGAACGTCTTGGTCGCGGGCGGATTGCACAAGGCCTGGGGCAGAGCCGAGCGGCTCGGTTGTGACACGATGCAGATTTTCGTCAAAAACCCGAACCGCTGGAGCGCGCCGCCGCTTACCGACGAGCAGGTCGCGCTCTACCACGAAGAGGCGGCGCGGTATGGGCTCGAGCCGGTCATCGCCCACGCGAGCTACCTCATCAACTTAGCCTCTCCGAAACCCGACACGTTAGCGAAGTCACGAGCCGCGTTAGCGGACGAACTGTCGCGGGCGTCTCGGCTCGGCGTCGCAGGGCTCGTCGTCCATCCGGGCGCGCACACAGGAGACGGCGTAGCGTCGGGTATCGCTCGGGTCGCGCAGAGCGTCGATGCGGTGCTCGCCGAGGTTGGGGACGCGCTCGGGGAGAGCGAGACGGTGCTGCTGCTCGAAACGATGGCGGGGCAAGGGACGACGCTCGGGCGAAGCTTCGAAGAGCTCGCGATGATTTTAGAGCAGGTCGCGCAGCCGGAGCGGGTCGGGATCTGTTTCGATACCTGTCACGTGTTCGCGGCGGGGTATCCGCTCGCGGATGAGGCGGGCTACGAGGCGACCTGGACGGCGTTCGAGGCGGTACTCGGGCGAGACAAGCTCGGTTGTATCCACGTCAACGACTCGCGGCATCCACTCGGGTCGCACAAAGACCGACACGCGAACGTCGGGGTGGGGGAGATCGGGATAGAGGGGTTTTGGCGGCTGGTGAACGACGAGCGTCTAGCCCGAAGAGCGCTCCCTCTCCTCCTCGAAACCCCGCTCGGCGACGCCGGCGACGGTCACGCGCGCGACCTGGCCCGCTTGCGCGAGCTGCGGGGCGCCGTTGCTATCTCCTGACGCGCCGTCTCCGCAGGGTCGCTTGTTTAGTAGTGCGGCGCGACAGGTGCTAAAATAACGCCGATGTTTCCACGCCGAACGCAGCAGCGCGCGCCGTCTCCAACCCAGGTGGTCGTGCTGTCGTTTTTAGGGGCGATAGCGGTAGGCACGTTGCTGCTGTCGCTTCCTATCGCTCACAGCAGCGGCCAGCCGTTCGGCCTGCTCGACGCCCTCTTCACCGCGACGAGCGCTATCTGCGTGACCGGCCTGATTGTGGTCGATACCGGGACGACGTTTAGCGTCTTCGGTCAGACCGTGCTGATACTGCTCATGCAGACGGGCGGTCTAGGCTACATCACGTTCGGGGCGTTCGTGGCGATCGCAGCCGGGCAGCGGGTCGGTTTTCGCGAACGGCAGCAGCTTCAGACCCAGCTCGGCGCGCGCGACGTCGGCGGTATCGTCCGGCTGATTCGGTGGATTGTGGTGGTGGTGGTGGCGGTCGAACTCGTCGGGGCGCTGCTGCTGTGGGCGCCCTTCGCGGCGCGGCACGGCCTCGCGGTGGGGTTCTGGTACGCGCTGTTTCACAGTGTCAGCGCCTTTAACAACGCCGGCTTTTCGCTCTATGCGGACAGCCTGTCGGGCTACGTCGGCAACCCGCTTGTCAACCTTACGGTAACGGTGCTGTTTGTGCTGGGGGGGCTCGGCTTTATCGTTGCGGCGAACGTGTTTACGAAGCTGCGGCGACGGCGCACCAAGCTAAGTCTGCACACCAAGATGGTGCTTAGTGCGACGCTCTTCCTGCTTGGCGTAGGCGCGTTTGTGGTGTTGCTGTTCGAGTGGACAAACCCGGCCACGCTCGGGCCGCTACCCTGGCACGGCAAGCTGCTCGCGGCGCTGTTTCAGGGCGCGACGCCGCGTACGGCGGGGTTTAACACGCTCGATTACGGTACGTTCTACCCGACGACGTTGCTGTTTACGATGCTGCTGATGTACATCGGTGGCAATCCGGGCTCGACGGCGGGGGGCGTCAAAACGGTGACGATGTTTGTGTTGGTCGGCAGCAGTTGGAGCTTTTTGCGGGGCCACGGTGAATTAACCCTGTTCGGGCGGCGGATCGTGGTGCAGACGGTCGTCAAGGCGACGGTGATGACGTTTACGGCGACGATGCTGGTCGGGCTCGCGTTTCTGGGGCTGGTGGGGCTCGAGCCCACCCTCCCCCTCCTCCCCCTCGCCTTCGAAACCGTGTCCGCCTTTAGCACCGTCGGTCTCTCGACCGGCCTAACCGCCGAACTAAGCGCCGGCTCGAAACTTATCATCATCCTGCTGATGTACCTCGGTCGCGTCGGCCTGCTCACCTTCGCCCTCGCCCTCGTCGAAAAACGCTCGCCCGCCGGTATCCGCTACCCCGCCGAAGATATCGTAGTCGGTTAGGTGTTGTTGGTCAGGTGCCGCCGGCTAAGTTGTCGATGAGGCGAGCTGTCGGAAAGCGGCTGCTCTACAGATCAGCTTACAGATCAGTCGCCAGATAGCGACGTTTCGATCTGAATTCGGTAAACCTACAGTTTTGTACATCTACCTTTACCTTTTATTAAGGAGTCAGTCGACGTGAAATCGGGAGAGTTTTTAGTGATCGGGGCCGGGCGTTTCGGACAAGCGTTAGCCACCACCCTCTATGACCTCGGCCACAGTGTGGTGGTTGTCGACCGCAACGGAGCGCTCGTCGAAGACATCATGGACCGCGTCACCCACGCCCTAATCGCCGACGCAACCGAAGAGGAGACGCTGCGCGAGCTCGGCGTCGAGGCGTTCGACCGGGTCATCGTCGCGATCGGTACTGATTTCGAAGCGAACGTGCTTGCGACTGTCAACGCCAAAGCCTGCGGCGCCAAGTACGTGATCAGCAAAGCGACGAGCGCCGTGATGGCGACCGTGCTAAGCCGTGTCGGTGCTGACGAGGTGATCCGCCCCGAACACGACATGGGCATCCGCCTCGCCAACCACCTCACCACCCCGAGCATCGTCGACGCCTTTAACCTTGGTGACGACTACAGCGTGGTCGAAGTCGAAGCTGGAGAGAAGCTTAACGGCCCCCTTTCCGAATCGCGTCTTCCCAACCGCTTCGGTGTGCAGGTCATCGCGGTCAACCGCGACGGCGACCTGACCATCAGCCCCCGCGCCGATTTCGAGGTGCAGCGCGGTGACCGGATTGTGGTAATCGGCAGTGTTGAGGCCGTCAACGAGCTGCGCGACTACCTCAGTAAAGACTCTAGCGAAGAGTGAGTGGTGGCGCAACCACGCTAAAACGGTGCGTTGCAAACGTCATCTTAGAATCACAGAATGTTGTCTGAGAAGCGCAAACGCATCGGCACCAAATCATACTCGTGCACCAGTTTAGCTGGACGACTCAGCTTGGCTGGACGACTCAATTTGGCTAGACGACTCGGTAGGATGCGCCGCACCGAACACCCCCTACATGACCCCGCACCGTAACGATAAAACGTCTATCCTTTGACCGACCCCGCGAGCAGCCCGCGAATAAAGTAGCGTCCGAGCACGATGTAGATAAGGAGCGTCGGTAGCGCCGCCAGGATCGAGCCCGCCATCGGCAGGTTCCAGTCGACCGCCTGCCCCCCGGCGAGGTTGGCGAGTGCGACGGTGATCGGCTGGCTGCTCTGCCGGGTGAGCGTGACCGCAAACAGAAACTCGTTCCAGACCTGCGTAAACTGCCAGATCAGCACCACCACAAAGCCCGACACCGACAGCGGAAAGATGATCTGGGCGTAGATCGCGAAAAAGCCGGCGCCGTCCATCTTGGCCGCCTCGAGCATCTCGTCGGGGATCTCGGCGTAAAAGTTACGAAAGATCAGCGTGGTGATCGGTAGCCCGTACACGATGTGCGTCAGAATAAGCCCGGCGAGCGAGCCGTACAGCCCAATGCTGCGCAAAAACTGAAACAGCGGAATCAGCACGCTCTGGTACGGAATAAACATCCCGAACAGGATGAGCGGAAAGACGATGTTGGCGCCTGGAAAGCGCCACTTGGCGAGCACGTAGCCGTTAAGCGAGCCGAGTAGCGCCGCTCCGGCGGTCGCGGTAATCGCCAAGATTAGACTGTTAAGCAGCTTCGGGGCGAACGTCTCCCAGGCGACCGCGTAGCTCTGCCAGTGCCACGTTTCGGGCAGTTGCCAGGTGGTCGCGAGTTGGATGTCGGCGGGCGCTTTGAGGCTCGTGATAACGACCAGGTAGACCGGCAGCAGATAGAACAGCACAGCAAAGCCGAGCAGCACGTAGACCACCCAGCGCCAGCGGCCACGCTGCGAGGAGCCCTGCGGCGGGTTCGTCTGTTCGATTTCGGATGTTTGGGTCGGTGCGCTTAGATCGCTCATCGTTTGGTTTCTCCTCGGAGGCTCTGCCACAGATACGGAACGATCACCATCGCGACCAGGATCAGCAGCACCACCGCGATGGCGGCGCCCTCGGCGAACTGGTTGGCCCGAAACGACCGCAGGTACATCAGCAGCGCCGGAACATCGGTCGTGGCGTTGTCGGCGCCCGCCATCGCGAAGACCAGGTCGAAGATCTTGAGGCTGATGTGGCCCAGGATAATCATCGCCGAGAGGGTGATCGGCCCGAGCATCGGCAACACGACGTGCCAGTAGACCTGAGGCTCGCTCGCCCCGTCGACCCGCGCCGCTTCGCGCAGCGCTTCAGGGATGCCGCGCAACCCCGCCAGATAGAGCGCCATGGTGTAGCCCGACAACTGCCACACCGCTGCGAGGATAATACCGATAAAGGCGACGTTAAAGCCGTGTGTTTCAGGGAAGGGCAGGATGCTGACCTGAGGCAGCACAAACAGGCTTAGTGCGGCGAATAGAACGGCGAGGCCGCCGCGTACCCAGAGCGCCCGTTGCCGCCGCTGTCGCCACGCTCGGTACGTCAATAAGAGCATGACGAGTGTCGCGGTCGCACCGATGTAGATAGGCAGGTTCTGCCAGTTAAACTGCCATATCTGTTCGCGGCTCGCGAGCCAGAGCAGGTCGAGTTGGGGGAGGCCGATACTGGTCGGCAAGACGTTAAGACCGCCCTGCGGCTGCAACATCCAGCGCCAGATCGTACCGGTCACGATAAACGCTAGCGCGAACGGGAACAGAAAGATGGTGCGAAACACCGCTTCGCCGCGTACGTTCTGGTCGAGCAGAATCGCGAGGCCGAGGCCGAGCCCGAGACAGCCGGCCAAAAAGAAAATCGTAAAGAAAAAGGTGTTGACGAGATCTTGGCGAAAACGTGTTTCGAGCGCTCCGGTAAAGAGGTCGCGGTAGTTTGCGAGCCCGACAAAGGCCAGTTCTGGGTTGATCGCGAGCGCTTGGGCGGCGTTCTGGCCCCAGTCGGTAAGCGACACGTAGACGGTCTGGCCGATAAAGCCGTACACGAAGATGCCGAGCAGGATAAGTGAAGGGAGCAACATCAGAAACGCGATGATGTTGTCTTTGCGAATACGCATAGATTGGTCCCCTAGTGGTGACTAGAACGGTGTCGAAGAACAGGTGCCAAACAGATAGTGACAAAATGACGGCGGCGCCGCATCAGCCTAACTGACGTGACGCCGCCGCGTGAGCTTAGGTTAGAGGTACGCTACGCGCCTCTCGCCCGATTTGCTAGTTACCGGCGATGCCGGTCTGGTTGGCAATGGCTTGGGCGGCGCTCGCGGCTTGGGCGCTGTTACCGCTGCTCAGGTAGATTTCGAGCGCGGTCGCGAACTCGCTCATAAACGCTTCTCTGGCGACGGCGCCGTGAACCAGGCTGCCGACCTTGACGTTGTTGCGGTAGTCTTCGCTGGTCGCTTGGCCGTAGGCGTTGTAGAGGCTGAGGTCGCTGTCGAGGCGGGGCGAGATCGAGCCTTTAATGGTGTTAAAGGTGTCTTGCGCTTCGCGGGTGCCGATCATGCGGAGCCACTCGACGGCGTTTTCTTCGTTGCTAGCGCCCTGGGGCAGACCGAACGAATCGGAGAGCAGCATAAACACGCCGTCGGTACCGGGCGAGGCGGCCCAGCCGAAGTCGTTGTTGGGCTCGAGCCCGAGCGTAATCGTCATGTAGCCCATCGCCCAGTCACCCATCACGTTAAAGGCAGCGCCGCCGCTAACGACCCGGTCGGTGGCCTGCTGCCAGGAGAGGCCGCTCGCGTCGTTGTTGGTGCACTCTAAAAGCTCGCCGAAGGTGTCCCACACGGCGGTCGCTTCGGGGCTGTTAAAGTCTAGCTCGCCGCTAAAGAGTGCTTCCCAACCGTCCGCGCCGAGTTCGGCGAGGGCGACCGATTCCCAGAGGTGCTGCTGGGTCCAGTTTTCGCCGATGACCAGTGGGGTCACGCCCTGTTCCTGGAGGGCGGGGCAGGTGGTGTCGATAAAGGTCTGCCAGTCGTTCGGCACTTCAACACCCCACTCTTCGAGGTTGGCGGGCATGTACCAGAGCACGTTAGAGCGGTGGATGTTGACCGGCACGCTCCACATACCGTTTTCGGTGCTAATGAGGCCGAGCAGCTCTTCGGGGTAGACGTCGTTCCAGCCCTCTTCGTCGAAGATAAAGCTGACGTCCTGCATCCGGTCGGCGACGACCCAGGTGCCGATAAGCTCTTGGCCGGCGTGAACCTGAAAGCTGTCGGGCGGATCGCCGCCGAGCATCCGGGTTTTAAGGACGGCTCTCGCGTTGACGCCCGAGCCGCCGGTCACGGTGGCGTTAATCACTTCGGTGTCGGGGTGCGCTTCTTCGTACATCTCGATAAGCGCTTCGAGGGCGGGGCCTTCGTTGCCGGCCCACCAGGAAAATATTTCGAGCTTTTCGTCTTGAGCGGTCGCGAGCCCGAACAGGCCGAACGCGAACGCGACGACAAGCCCGCGCATAAAGTTCGTCTTCATTTGGTGCCTCCTTGAAAAGTCTGGTGAGATCCGCTTGGCGCTGTAGACACGCCAGGTGCTGTTCTGTGCCTAGGCTGCCTACAGGGTAGAGCAGATAAACCAGTAAGTTTTTTTACGTTTCTCGTCTAGCATAACGCGTTTGGTAGGCGGCGTAAAGGGGTTGAAAAACGCGCTAAGCTAGGGGGAATGGCGACGGTCAACGAGTTACGAGAGCGGCTAAAGCGCCCGTTAGAACGGGAGCGAGCGAGCGGTTACCAGGACGACGTGGTCGTCGGCGGGCTAGAAAAGCTCGTGGCGACGGTGGGGAGGCCGTTTCGCGACGTCCAGGAGGTGATTGCGGGGTATGGCGATCTGAGTGTCGAGGAGAGAGCGGAGCGCTTAGAGCGGGCGTTAGGGATGCTCGAGCCCCTAACAACATCGTCAGACGTCTGGAACACGAGGGAGCCCGACAAGCCCGACCCCGACAGGTCTAACCCCGAAAAATCCGACTCTGACAAGCCTGACCCCGACAAATCCGACCCCGACCCCCACCTCCTCGACGAACCGCTCGAAACCCAGCGCATCGACCTCGGCCAGCAGGCTCCTAAAAAGCTCGGCGACATCGGCATCGTCAGCTACCGTGACCTGATTTACAGCTTTCCCAAACGCTACGAAGACCGCCGCGTCATCCCGTCGTTTTCGGCGCTCCAAGGTCAGGACACCGCGACGGTGGCCGGGACGATTACCGGACGTAAGGCGACCAAGAGCAAGCGCGGCCTAGTCGTGTTGCGGGCGTTTCTCGAAGACAAACACGGCGCGAAGCTGACTGCGACGTGGTTTAACCAGCCGTGGTTAGAGAAGCAGCTCTTTCCGGGTTCGCGGATTATCGCGACGGGGAAGGTGAAGCAGGGGCGAGGGCTCGAGCTCAACGTCACCTCCTTCGAACTCGACGACGGCACCGAAAGCCTCTCCGCTGGGCGCATCGTCGGCGTCTACGCCGCCAAACCGGGGCTAAGCCAGGCCTACATCCGCCGAGCCGTCGACCGGCTGCTCCAGGCGGTGTCTCGCTTTCCCGACCACCTCCCCAAAACTCTGCTCGAACGCTACGACCTCGTCTCGCTCGACGAAGCGCTCCGGGCTATCCACTTTCCGAACGACGAACGGGCGCTCCAGAGAGCGTTGCGTCGCCTCAAGTTCGACGAGTTTTTGTTGCTCGAACTGCGCGTGATGCTCAGCCGCGACACCTCGTTGCTCGGCAAACAGTTTCGCGTCCGCACCGACGACCTAAAAACCTTCGAGAGTACCCTTCCCTTTACCCTCACCAAGGCTCAGCGCCGCGCCCTGCAAGGGATTCTGGGCGACATGGAAAGCCCTAAACAGATGGCGCGGCTCCTCCAGGGAGATGTCGGTTCGGGTAAGACCGCCGTCGCCGCCGCCGCGATGTACGTCGCGGTCAAAAACGACCACCAGGCCGCGCTGATGGCCCCGACCGAAATCCTCGCTCGCCAGCACTACCTCAACCTGACCCACTACCTCTACCCGCTCGGCCTCCGCGTCGACCTGTTGCTCGGCACGATGGGCCAGCGCGACCGCCGCGAGGTGAGGGGGCGCATCGCGAGCGGCGAGGTCGACGTCGTGGTCGGTACCCACGCGCTTATCCAGAACGACGTCGCGTTTTACCGTTTGGGCTTAGCCGTCATCGACGAAGAGCACCGCTTCGGCGTCGAACAGCGCCGCAAACTGCTCCAGGACCTCCCCGACGTGCTCGTGATGAGCGCCACCCCCATCCCGCGCTCGCTCGCCCTGACCTACTACGGCGATTTAGAGCTAAGCATCATCGACGAACTGCCGCCTGGACGCCAGCCGATCAAAACCCGCCTCGTCAACGACAGCAAACGCCGCGACGTCTACCGCTTCGCCTGGGGCGAAATCCAGAAGGGCCGCCAGGCTTACCTCGTCACCCCACTGATCGAAGAAAGCGAGAGCGAGACGATGGCTGATATTGTGTCGACCACACAGATGTACGACGACCTGCGGCTCATCATGCCGCCCGCGTGCCGGATCGAGATGCTGCACGGCAAGATGTCGGGCGAAGAAAAAGACGACATCATGAACCGCTTTCGCGCCCGCGACTTCGACCTGCTCGTGTCGACCACCGTCATCGAAGTCGGCGTCGACATCCCGAACGCGAGCCTGATGATGATCGAGAACGCCGAGCGTTTCGGCCTGTCACAACTCCACCAGCTACGCGGACGGGTAGGCCGGGGCGAACACGAGAGTTACTGCGTGCTGATCGCGGGCGACCGGAGCAAAAAGACACAGCACCGCCTCGAAGTCATCGAAAAGTACACCGACGGCTTCGTCATCGCCGAAAAAGACCTCGAACTGCGCGGCCCCGGCGAGGTGCGCGGCACCCGCCAGTCGGGCGTTCCCGACCTAGTGCTAGGCGATCTGTCACAAGACGGCGAGCTAATCGAACAGTCTCGCGAACTCGCCAAAAAGATGCTAGGCGCCGACCCGAAGCTAGACGCGGCGTGGGCGGCGCGGTTAAAGGCCGAACTCAAGCGCCGGAGTGTGAGCTTAGGTCTGCGCGAGGTTATTTAAATCCACTTATGGTATCGACATTTATGTCTTGCAGAAATACAGGAGGGTGAAAAAAAAGCGTGCTGGTTGTTAAGTTAGGGTGTGAACAAAACCAACAACCAACACAGTCACAGTCTACTCGAAAGCCTCCAGGTTTTGCTACGGAATAAACGCACCGTAAAGGTCTTTCGTGCCATCCTCGCCCTCTTCCTCGACCCGCAACGAACCACCCTCCTTCAAAACGTCCGGGGAATGTCCGCGAGCACCGCGAGTCGCTTCTTTAGCGGCGAGCACACCACCGACGAAGCGCTGTGGGAACGTCTTAACCGCTGGCAGACCGAACAGCTCTACGCCAAACTGCCCCGTCGGGGTCGACGCGGCGACATGGTCCTTAAGCTCGACCTGACCTGTATCGAAAAGACGGGTAGGCGCATCCCGTTCGCCTGGCCCTATAACCGTAGCTACGGTATCCAACTCGTCGTCTTGCATGCCTGTTGGGGAGGCTTGCGCTTTCCGCTAGGCTACCGCATCTACGCGCAAAACAGCCCGAAAAGTGCGACCGACCTGGCGACCGACCTGCTCAAACACTACCGTCACCTACTCGACCCCTCACGCGTCGTGGTAATGGCCGACGCCGGATTCGGTCACGACGCGTTCATCCGCGACGGCCTAGCGATGGGTTACCGACGCCTCTTAGTGGGTGTTCGCTGTGACCGCAGGCTGAGCGGTGGTCGCAAGCTTAATACGCTCACCAAGCGAGGTGAGCAAGTCTCGCTCGAAACCCTCCCCAAAATCGTGTAACAATTCCAGATGATGCTGCAACAATCACATCCGACAGATATCGATGGTGACGCCTTGTATGGGGAAACGTTTCGTGGAACTGCTAGTACTATGGGCGAGTTGGTGTGACGTCAAAGGTGATGACGGTACGAGACGTTCTACTAAATTTTTAAATGGTATCAGCTGCGACTGGTGCGTTCCCAGGCACGCCAGATCAGAAACGCGCCGCTCGCGATCAGGATGAGCGGGAGGAGAGCGCTAAGGGGTTGGCCGATCGGGTCGTTGGTAAGAACCGCGATCAGAATCCAGAACAGGGCCGGATAGAGTGCCCAGCGCCGACCGCCGTCGTGGTCGGGCAGCAGGTAGAGGACGGTGAAGGTCGCGGCGAGACCTAGAAACAGGATCGGGGCGGTGTCGAGGCGGGGGAAGAGGTGCTCGAGCCCTACCATCAACGCGAGCGTCAGCAGCAGCCCGCCCGGCAGCAGTGCCCACCAGCGTCTGCGCCTCGGGCCGCGCAGGTAGAACCACACGAAGCCGCCGCCGAGCAGCGCGAGCACGATCGTCTCGACCAACGCTGCGGAGAGGAGCGCCGTCCCGATCACGAGCAGCAGCCCGCCGCCGGTCAGGAGCGGGCCCCGGCGCCGGTGGTGCAGACCGTGCCGCACTAGCACCCCGCCGCCTACCAGGCAGAGCAGCGCGACCGGAAGCCGGACGAGGGTCGGCCAGCTGTCGGCACTCGCGAGCAGTGCGAGCACGCCGAGGCCGACCAGTCCGAGACCGATCAGGGTTTGGCGGGTGCTGTTACGCTGCGCCATCAGGCGACCGCCTGCCGCACACCGACGAGCGTCACGCTAAGCCGGGTGCCGTGGCCGGGGCTGCTCTGGAGCTGCAGGTCGGCGCCGATCGCTTCGGCCCGCTCGCGCATCGAAACGAGTCCGAGGTGGCCCGGAAAGTCGCCGTTCGGGTCGAAACCGACCCCGTCGTCGCCGATCACGAGCCGGGTCTGGTCGGGGCTGTGCCGGAGTTCGATGCTGACCTGCCGGGCCCGGGCGTGTTTGACGATGTTGTGGAGCGCTTCCTGGGCGATCCGGTAGAGGGTCTGTTTGGTGGCGAGCGGCAGGTCGGGTTCGTCGCCGAGGGTGAGCTCGAGCCCCAAACTGTGCCGGTAGCGCAGCGCTTCGGCCTGCTTTCGCAACGCCGCGGTAAGCCCCTCCTGCTCGAGCGATTCGGGCCGCAGCTCGAAGATAAGCGCCCGCATCTCGGCGATACCGGCCTGGGCGAGGTTGGTCACGTAGTCGAGCGGCGCCGCGACCGCGTTCGTGTTCGCGAGCGTGTCGTCCCCTAACGTGTCGAGCTGGGCCCGGGCGGTGTGCGCCCCCAACACGATGCCGTAGAGCGCCTGCGACACCGAGTCGTGCAGTTCTCGGGCGAGATGCTGACGCTCTTCGAGCGCGGCTTTGTCCTGGGCGGCCTCGTAGAGCCGGGCGCTCTCGATCGCGATCGCGACCTCGTTGGCGAAGGCGAGCGCGAGCCGCGCCCGCGCCGGGGTGTAGTAGCCGACGTCGCGGTGTTCGAACGACAGCATGCCGATCACCCGGTCGCGGACGATCAGCGGCACCCCCATCCAGGTCGCGAGATAGTCGGGGAGCGTGCCGAAAGCACGACCGTAGGCGTCCCGAAAGCTGTGGGCGGCGGGGCTGTCGTCACGGACGTTGTCGATACTGATCGGGCGACGCTGGCGCATCACGTCCTGCAGGTGCGGGGCGTCGGCGAGCGGCCAGACCGGCGCGTCGGCGCTGCCATGAAAGGCCGGCGTGCTCGGGTCGCTGTCGTGCAGCAGGGTGAGCACCGCACCGCGCCGCTGCCAGAGGGCGGCGGCGTCGTAGTCGACGACGGTCTTGAGGGTTTCGAGGATCAGTTCGACGAGCGGGGTGAGCTCTAGGGTCATCGCCATCCGGTTCGAGAGTTCGAGCAGCGCGCTTAGCTCGCTGGTCCGTTCGGCGACCCGCCGCTCGAGCAGCGTCATCGCGTCGACCCGGTCGGTAATGTCGGTCAGCGACCCGGCCATCCGCACCACCTCGCCCCGGTCGTCTCGTAGCGACGCGCCGCGCGCGAGCACCCAGCGGTAACCGCCCGCGCGGTGCCGGAGCCGGTGTTCGCTCTGGTAGGTCGGCGCGGCGCCGCTCAGGTGCGCGTTAAGCTGCGCCTGCCGCGCCGCCCGGTCGTCGGGGTGGGTGAGGTCGTCTAGCGTCGCCATGTTCGGGTCTAGTTCGCCGGGGCAGTACCCCAGAATCTGCAACCAGCGTGGCGAGAGGTAGAGGCTGTCGGCGCGAATATCCCACTCCCAGAGGCCGTCGTTCGCGCCCCGTACCGCGAGCTCGAGCCGTGACTCGCTCTGCTGGAGCGCTTCGTGGGCGGCGAGCAGCTCGTCGCTGCGGGCTTTAAGCCGCTGCGACATCTGGTTAAAGGTGTTCGCGAGGACGCCGAGTTCGCTGTCGGTCGTGACCGGGATACGGACACCGAGGCGGCCCGCGGCGAGGTCGTGCGCCCCCGCCACGAGCGCCCCGATCGGCTCGGCCAGAAAGCTGCGGCTAAACAGCGTCGCCCCGATCAGGGTCAGCAGAAAGGTGGCGATGATATTGACGAGCGTTGCGCTGATGGTGTCGTTGGCCTCGCGGCGGACGCCCTGGGCGATCGGCACCGGTGGCGCGGCGAGGTCGCTTAGCGGTGCGGCGACGGCGAGGGTCCAGCCGAGTCGGGGGAGGGCGGCGCTCGCGAGCAGCGTGACGGTGTCCGCCTCGTCCACCCCGTCCGTCCTATCCACCCCGTCCGTTTCGCCCGTTCCGTCTGCGCCCGTCGCGATGCGTGTACCGTCAGCGCTAAAGGTCTGGAGCCGCTCGCTCCGGTTGATCTCGCCGAGCAGGGCCGGGCCGCGCGTGCCGAGCAGCCGGGTGAGGGCGTTGTTGCCGCCGGTCGCCGCGACGACGTCGCCGTGGTTGTCGAGCAGGAGGACGCCGCTCGCCGCGCTCGGGGCGAGGTCGGCGAGGGCCGCGTCTAGGGCGCTTAGCGGCACCGCGACGCTTAGCACGCCGCCGAAGCGGTCGCCGTTATAGACGGGCGTGCTGACGATAAGGGCGTGACGGGCGGGGACCTGGTTCGGCAACGTCCAGACGCTGCGGCGCTCCGGGTTGCTGTCGGGGGCGGCCTCGGTCAGCAGCCGGGCGCTCGGCAAGGTCAGTTGTGCGGCGCCGGGTGCGCCGTGGTGGGCGCGGACAAAGCCTTGCGCGTCGATAAAGACAAGGGTGCTGCCCGCGAGGTAGCTGCCCGGGTCGCTGCCGAGGAGGGGCTCGAGCCCTCCCTCCCCCGCCGCCGCGACCACGACCGCCGCGGTACGGCTTAGCAGCTCGGCCCGGTGCAGCGTCTCCGAGATCACTGCCGCGTCGCGCCGGGTCATCGCTAGCAGCTGGGCTCGGGCCTGTGCCCCGAGCTGGTCGCGGGTAAGCGCGAGCGCGTTACGCTGCGTCTCCTCGAAGCCGCGAATCACGAGCACCGCCGTCGCGACCGCGAGCAGCAGCACGAGCGTCATCATCAGCAGCGTAAGCCGGACCCCGAGCCGCTGCCAGAACGGAATCGTCGCCGCTAAACTCGGCGCCGCCTCGGCCCGGTAGAGCGCGAGGTCGGTGCTCGGGGCGTCTTCGGCGGCGCCGCTCATTCGAGACCGACCCACCCCTGTTTGAGCGCGAACAGCGCCGCCTGGGTGCGGCTCGACACGCCGAGCTTAGCGAAGACGCTCGACACGTGGCTTTTGACGGTCACCTCGGAGACGTCGAACGCTTTGGCGATCTCTTTGTTCGACAGCCCCTTCGCGACGAGTCGCAGCGTTTCGGTTTCGCGGGCGGTCAGGGGCTCGAGCATCTCCGGGGTGCGCGCCTCTCTTACGAGCCGCTTTTTCGCCTCCGGATGGAGCTGCACCTCGCCCCGCGACGCCGCGAGGATCGCGTCGATAAGCTCGTGCGGACGGGTGTCCTTAAGCAGATAGCCCGTCGCGCCCGCCTCGACCGCGCCGACCACGAGCCGGTCTTCGAGGACGCTGGTCAGCGCGATCACTTCGGTGTCGGGAAAGCCTTCTTTGATCCGCCGCGTCGCCTCGACGCCGTCCATGACCGGCATCAGCAGGTCCATAAGCACCACGTCGGGCCGGAGCGTGCCGACCCGTTCGAGCGCTTCGGCGCCGTTGCTCGCTTCGCCGACGATGTCGAGGTTAGGCTCGAGCGATAAAAACATGGTGAGTCCCTGACGAACGACCTGGTGGTCGTCTACAAGCAGTATGCGAATCTTTTCCATAGTCATCATGTCGTCGTGATAATCGGCTTTAGCCTACCGCGCCGAGGCTTCGGTGGGTGTGTTGCTGGGGGCTCGAGCCCCCACCTCGCCGCGAATACGGCCTAGCAGACACGACCACACCGTCGTCTTCTCGCTACGGCTCTCTACATCGACCTCTGTATCGACATCCCTCTGTATCGACGTCTATATCGGGCTAAAAGCGCGAACCACCGCTAGTCTAAAGCCGCCCCGCCGCGCCCGGCCTCCGCCAAAAGATGGAGACGGGACATCGTCGCGAGCCGTCCCTAACAAACTTCTCGACAAACGACCCCCTCGACCAACGATGTCGCCCGGACACCAGTGGCACTCTCTGCCCCACGACGCCAGCCTAACGACCCCCGTCCCGAGCGCGCGTTCCGACTTTGGTCGGACGACAGCCCCACCGCCGAACGCCTACACTGGCGTCACTGTAAAGGAGGTCTGTCATGACCAAAACATCACTCAACAGCACCTACACGCTCGGTGCGATCCTGATCGCGCTCGGCGCGCTTATCCTCGTGTCTAACAGCGGCCTGGTCGCGAGCTTCGACGAACTGTTCGGCTCGCTGCTCTTCTTCGCCGCCGCGACCTTTTTTCTGTATAAGGTCCGGCACGACCCGCGCGGCTCCTGGTGGGCGCTTATCCCCGGCTTCGCGCTGCTCGGTTTAGGGGTCGCGGCGATGCGCGACGACTTCGCCGGCAGCTACTTTCTAAGCATCACCGGCCTCGGCTTCGCGATGGTCTACCTGCTCGACAATCGGCGCTGGTGGGCGCTTATTCCGGGCGGCGCGCTCGTCACGCTCGGCCTCGTCGCCGGTGCCGACGTGGTGTTTGCCGGTTGGGATGTTGGCGGCGCGCTCTTCTTTTTAGGCCTCGCCGCGACCTTCGGCCTGCTCTACGCCCTGCCGCGCTCGCGCGGACGGCAAGCCTGGGCGCTCTATCCGGCTATCGCACTCGCGGTTCTCGCGATGTTTACGGTGAGCTTTATGGGCGGGCCGCTCGGCGCGATCTGGCCGCTGCTGCTCGTCGGTGTGGGGGTCTACCTGCTGCTTAACCAGAACGGTGCCGCCGGACGCCGCACGCGCGGGCCCGCTCCGCAACAGGCCGACACCCTTCCTAACAGCGTCTCTAACGACGCCTCGGGTAGTGTCTCCGACCGTGACTCCGACCAGACACCCGACAAGCTGCGTAAGACGTCGTCTTCGTAGTGTGCGGACTTAATGTGAGGTTGTAACGCGAAGTTGTAGCGAGAGACGCCGCCCAAAAGCTCCGAACTATCGGCTTTGGGGTGACGGTGCCTTCGGCGAGTCTACCGATAATGAACGATGATGAAGGCGCCGCGTCGCGCATGTCTCGTGGAGACCCCATCGGCCTGAAGCACACCCCTACGATGGGGGCAATCGAACCAGAGAAGAGGTGACAACGATGCAACGAAAAGTAGAAAACACAGCTTTTGTATCACCGCTCGAGCTAGGCGACGCGAGCCCTAACCGTGTCCGCGCTAGGCTCGCCCGGCTCGCCCGCTGCGACGAAGCGACGATCGCCCGGTACGCGACCCGCTGGCCGGGAAGTATGTACCAGCTAGAAGCGTACTACAAGGCTCACGGACAGTTTCCGAACGAGGTGCGCGACTAGCTCCGACGCGTGAACTTTTGATATGAGCCTCTGATATGAGACGAGGTGGGGGCTCGAGCCCGCCCACCCAGCCCCGACCTCGTCTCGCTCGGACAGCTTCACACTAGACAGCACTACACCAGACAGCACCACAGATATACCCGGCACCCTCTACGCCCCCGCAGTCGTTCGGTCGATAGTTTTAGCTATTGCCGAGCGTTGTGGGGGCGGCGCTCTGCTGTTACGGTAAGGGTGCTGCGGGTTCTGCTCGCTCGTACCCCGGCGGTAAGACGACGCGGTAGGACGACGCGGTAGAATGACCGAGACGGATGACCAGACACGGGTTACGGAGATACGGGGTTACGGAGATAGGGTTGTAAGGCCGTTATCCGTCCCGACACTTCCACCAAAACAGTAGGGAGACCGATGAAAATTTTAGTTATAGACGATTCGCCCGCGATGATCAGCATGATCGAGTCGATTTTGCGTCAGGCGTCGCACAACGTAAAGACCTGTAACGACAGCGAAGAGGCCGAGGCCCAGATCGCCCAAGAGCAGCCCGACCTGGTTCTGCTCGACGTGGTGATGCCCAAAAAGAGCGGGTACGACATCTTGCGCAAGCTAAAACGCAACGCCGACACCAAGCATATTCCGGTGGTGCTCGTAAGCTCGAAGCAGGAGGAGAGCGACATTATGTGGGGCAAGCGGCAGGGCGCGGCGGACTACCTCGGCAAGCCGTTCGACGCCGAGGGGTTGCTCGCGGTCGTGTCGCGCTTCGAAGGATGAGTACGGCGCGGGCTGCGGCGGCTCGAGCCTGTATCGTCCGGGTCGGCGACACGCAGATCGCCCTCGAAGGGCGCTACGTCAAAGAGGTACTAGAGATTAATGCCCTGACGCCGCTACCGCGCACCGACGCGGCGATTCTGGGCCTGACGCCGTCGCGCGGACGGGTGCTGCTCCTCGTCGATCTCGGGGTGCTTGTAGGAAAAGAGCCGCTGGGCACTCCCGAACTCGCGGTCGGGGTCGAGGTAGACGGACAGCGGTTTGCGGTTGCGGTCGCTGCGGTCGAGCGCTTCGCGCCGCTCTCGGTAGCGGGGCTCGAGCCCTCCCCCGTGCCGTTCGCCCGGGGCCAACGCACCGACCACAACACCGACCCGGGCGAGGTGACGGTGGTGCTCGATCTAACCGATCTCGCCGCCGCCGTCGCCGCTCGCTGCGTGGTGAGGTAGTTCGGCGTCTCGGCCTGACTTCGGCCCGACTTCGGGCTGCTTCGCGCACCTCCGTTCGTAAACTGTCTACCGCCGGTCGTCTACGCCAGACCCAGCACAGCCGTTGGGGGCACGACGCGGCTCTCGGTTGGCGCGGAAGACGCGACCTCTGCGGGTGGTGTGCGGGAGTCTGTAAAGGTTTACAAAACATCGTGCCGTTGGCCCGCAATATGTTAAGTTGAAAACAAGCCAACTTTTATCGTCGTCCTGCTAAGAACAGCTTTTGGGGCAACAGCTCTGTACTACCGACTCTGTACTACCGACATCTTGCACTGCGGACCGCATCGGTTACGTAAACGCACGTCGAGATTTTTGCGATCGTTGTGGGCTGTGTAGGTGCGAAGGTCGACAGGTCTGTGCATAGCGGCGTGAAGAGGGACGTGAGTCGGTCTGGTTAGGGGTGAGTGGGGGGCTCGAGCCCATCCCCCGTTGTCCGGCAGATCTCCGGGTCTAGAAATCTGGGTCTAGAAAGTTTCCGGTCTGAACGCGCTATAGTCATAGGAGACCGATGTCTAAAGGCTCGACATTTCGAGGACCGACGTCTAGAAGACCGATAGCCTGGAAAACGCTAGAAATACAGTGTCTAGAAAAGTGTCTCGAAAACAGTGTTTAGGAGTCAACTATTTATGAGCAGCTACTTATGAGCAGCTACGTGAGCGGGCGGATATGATATGAATAGACGGACGTTTCTCAAGCAGGTGATGGCGGGTGCGGCGCTCGCCTCTAGCGCGTCGTGGCTCGGGCGGGCCGAGGCGCAGACCGCCGGGACGCCGGGCGTTAGCGACGACGAAGTCCTCATCGGTATGAGTGCTGACCTCAGCGGCGCGATTCGCGACCTCGGCATCGAGTATTACCGGGGTGCGAAAGCCGTCTACGACGACGTTAACGCTCTGGGTGGTATCTACGGACGGGCGCTGCGCGTCATCGCGCTAGACGACGTCTACAACCCGCTCCAGACCATCGAAAACACCATCGAACTCGTCGAAGAGACGCAGGCCTTCTGTCTGTCGAACTATACCGGCTCGCCGACCATGGCCCGCACACTGCCGGTCATCAAGCTCTACGAACGCGACAATCTGGTGCTGATCGGCAACCTGAGCGGCGCTCTGCCGCAGCGCCGACCCCCCTACGACACCCAGGTCTACAACATCCGTCCGTCGTACCCGCAAGAGAGCCGCGCCGTCGTCGAACGTCTCTGGGACAGCGGGGTGCGCCGTTTCGGTATCTTCTACCAGATCGACGCGTTCGGGCGGGCCGGGGCTGCCGGGGTCTACGAAGCGCTCGCCGAGCGGGGCGCTGACGTTACCGCCGAAGCAACCTACCTCCGTGACGATACGTCGTCTATGGAGACGCAGATGGCGTTTCTGCGCGACGCCGACGTCGAGGTCGTGATCTGTGCGGCGGTCACCGAGCCCTACGCCAACATGATCGGGGCCGCCCGCGACAGCGGCTGGTCGGTGCCCTTTACCAACCTGTCGGTAACGCCGACGCTGCTCCAGTTTCTAGACGCCCGCAGCCAGCAGACCGGGCGCGACTACACCCAAAACATCCTCAGCAGCCAGGTCGTGCCGAGCGTCGAAACCACCGGCCTGCCGGGGGTAGCCCGTTACCGGGCGCTTATGGACCGCTATCAGCCCGAACCGCCCGTACAGAGCCCGCCCGACTATGTCGCGCCCCGCTACAGCGAGACGAGCTTCGAGGGTGCGCTTAACGCTCAGGTGCTCGTCGAGGCGTTGCGGCGGGCCGGCCCCGACCCGACCCGAGCCGGTTTTGTCGCGGCGCTTAACGGCATGTCGGAGCTAAGCTTAGACATCGGCGCGCCGATCAGCTTCGGTCCGAGCGACCGCCAGGGGCTCGAGCAGGTCTACTTCGCCTACCCCCGCCAAGGGCGCTGGCTCGACACCAACGACGTCGCCGGCGCGCTCGGCCTCGCGACGCCCCTCTAGCCCTCGTTACCGCCGTAGCGGTTTGGCCCACGCCCCCGAGCTAGTAGGCCCCGAGCTTACGAACCGCCTCGGTGTTTTTACCGACGTCTCTTACTGACGCTCTCGCCCTGCTAAGGAGTTCGCTATGAGCCAGTCCTCACTCCCCGACCTGCGGGCCGCCTCTCCCGACGCCCAGCAAAACCAGCCCGGTTCGCCCGGCGAGTCGCTCGGCGACTATCTGTTAGACGACACCCCCGACGAGCCCCAAGAGCGCTCGCGAACCCGGGTTAGCTTTAGCATCCGCCGCAAGATCGTGCTGTTTCTCGTGGTGTTGCTCGTCGTGCTTACCGCGGCGGCGGCGCTGTTCGCGACGAACACGCTGCGCGGCGAGCTGACCCGCGAATTTACTTCCAAGGGCGAAGCGATCGCGGCGAGCCTGACGACCAACGCCGTCGACTACATCGTCGCTCGCGACCCCTCGACCGTGCAGACACTCGTCGACCAGTTCGCCGAACTCGCGGGCGTCGCTTACATTCTGGTCGTCAACGACGCCGGAGTGCCGATCGCACACACCTTCGCCCCCTTCATCCCCGCCGAGGTTCGGGTACCGACTGAGCGCCCCGCCGACCTCGGCGAGGCCGCCTTTACGCGCACCCTGGACTATACCGACGCGGCGACGGGCGAGAACCGTACGGCGATCGAGATCGAAACGCCGCTACTCGGCGGCTTGCTCGGCGACGTCCGGGTCGGCATGGATCAGGGCCTGATTACCGCTCAGGTCACGCAGTCCGCACTCGCCCTGACCGGCATCCTGGCCGCGGCGGGGCTGCTCGCGGTCTTGGCGGGGGTCGTGTTTGCCGGACGGCTCTCCGAACCGGTCCAGGAACTCGTCGGCGTGTCCGAACGGGTCGGTCGGGGTGATCTGTCGACGCTCGCCGACGTCCGTTCTAACGACGAGATCGGCTTGCTCGGCGAGACCTTTAACGACGCGATCGTCAAGCTGCGCGGCTCGGTGCAGACCGAACGCGAACGTGACGAAGAGCGGCGGCGCCGCGCGGAGCTGCAAGCCAACATCACCAACTTTCTCGATATCATCACCGATGTCGCCCAGGGCGACCTGACCCAGCGCGGCATGGTGACCGCCGACGTGCTCGGCAACGTCGTCGACGCGACGAACTTCATGGTCGAAGAAATCAACTACCTGCTGCTCGAAGTCCGCGAGGTCGCCCAGTCGGTCAACGACCGCGCCCAAGGGATGATCGAAACGACCGATACGATTGTGTCGGGTACTCAGCAGCAGACCCAAGAGGCGCAGCGCGTGAGCGACGAGGTTGTCCAGGTCACCGAGTCGATGAGCCAGATGGCGAGTACCGCGACCGCGTCGGCGCAGGCCGCCCAACGAACCCGCGACATTTCGAACCAGGGCCAGGAGGCGGTGAGCAACACGCTCGAGGGGATGCAGGGCATCCGCCGCGAGGTGCAGACGGTCGCCAAACGGATGAAGACGCTCGGCGACCGTTCGCTCGAAATCTCCGAGATCGTCGAGACGATTTCGCGGATCGCCTCGCAGACCAACCTGCTGTCGCTAAACGCGGCGATCGAAGCGGCAGGGGCCGGTGAAGCGGGCGGACGCTTCGCGATCGTCGCCGACGAGGTGCGGCGTCTCGCCGACGACTCGGCGCAGGCGACCCAGCGTATCGCCAACCTGATTAAGAGCGTCCAGGCCGAAGTGCAAGAGGTGATCGCGGTGGTGGAAAACAGCACCCGCGAGGTCGAGTCGGGCTACCGCGTCGCGACCGAAGCCGGGGCGCGTCTGCGCGACATCGCGACGATCGCCGAAGAGTCGGCGCAGTTCGCGCAGACCATTTCGGAGTCGACCCAGCTGCAGGTAGGCCGTATCAACGAGGTCGGGGGTTCGGTGCAGTCGATCGCCGAACTGTCGAGCCGCTCGGACACACTCGCACAACAGGGGCGCAGTTCGGCGGAAGAGTTGCGGCAACTTTCGGCGCAGCTGACCGAAAACCTCGGGCGCTTTAAGCTCGCGATCGAGAGCTAGACGTGGCGGGCCCGGCAAGCGACATCACCGCGAGCTTTCTGCTCGACGCCTGGGACGTGCTCGCGAGTTTCGAGCGGCAGCTCGGGCCGCTACACGCGGCGAGCGCGGCGGCCCATACTGCGGACAATCCTAAGGCGGGCGCCGACGTCCCGAAGGACGTGTTGACCGAGCTCGTGATCGTGGGGCACCGTCTCAAGGGCACCGCCGCGCTCTACGGCTACCCGCAGCTCGCCCGGCTCGCCGAACTTGTCGAGCGGCTGTTCGCGTACGAGGCGGTGGTTCGCGCCGAGCCCGAACAAGCCACGATGTTTTTAGAGCAGGTTAGCGTCTGTTTGGCGGGGGCGCTCGAGCGGATCGCCAAAAGTGGCGACGAGGGGCCGGTCGGTCTCGACCTCTCGCAGCTCGGCGGCGCGACGCTGTTTAGCACCCTGATCCGTAACAACCGCGCTGCGCTCGCCCGTGGTCCTGGCCCGGCAGCCTCGGAGACGGGGTTAGCGTCAGGGCCAGACACAAGACGACCAGACACAGGGCGACCGGCGGCTTCTGTGAGCGCCGAACGCGACCGCGAACACGACGAACAGCTCGTTGCGACGCTGCGCCGAGCCTACGAAGACAACCGCGAGGACTGGGAGTTTTTCGCACCGGAGGTCGCCGAACACCTCGACACGATCCGGAACGCGCTCGACGCCCTCGCCGACGCCGACGCAGCGCAGCGCGATAACGCCCCGGACGAGCTGATCGCGCCGCTGTTTCGGGCTACCCACACCCTCAAGGGCGCCGCCTACATGATGGGCGTGACGCCGCTCGGCGACCTGGCGCACACCCTCGAAGACGTGATCGAACAGGTGCGCGACGGGACGCTCGCGTGGCAGGCGAGCAGCGCCGAGCTGTTCGAGGTCGGTTGTGACGCGGCGGCGCGGATGATCGCGGTCGCTGCGGGGGAAGGGGGGGGGCTCGAGCCCACCCTCACCCGGCTCGAGCAGCTCCGGGCCCGCACCGTTGGCGACGTGCCGGCACTGCTAGACGTACCAGACGACACCCCCGACCCGGATCCATCCCCCGCCGAACCCTCCGCCCTCGTCGCCGAGCTAAGCCGTTTTGCGGACGACCACCCCGAACTGTGGGTAGCGTTCGCACCCGAAGCGCAAGGCTACCTCGCCGAAGTCCAGGACGCGCTCGCCACCCTCACCGACTATCTCGGCGCGGCAGAAGACCCCGATACCGACCCCGATGACGCCGCCTACAACGACGCCCTCGACACCCTGCTACGCGTCACCCACACCCTTAAAGGCTCGGCTGCGACGGTCGGGCTGAGCCCGGTCAGCGAGCTAAGCCGTCAGCTCGAAACGGTGCTGCTCGAAGTCCGCGAAGGCGAGCTAAGCCTCGCCCGAGACGTTGTAGGGTTGCTACGCAGAGGCTATCAGGGGGTGCGGCGGATGCTAAGCGTCGTCGACCCGACACAGTTCGTTGCCGTCGACACGGTCGACGATGCCGAGCCCGACACCAGCGCCGACCTCGACCGGCCCGACCTCGACCGGCCCAATCTCGACCGGTTTGTGGCGTCGTTCCAGCAGGAGCTTCAGGCGACCCTGTCGCTCGCGAGCGACGTCGCGCCGCTCACCCAAGAAGCCCCGACGACCGCCACGACGCCGAGTGAGAGCAGTGCGGGGGCGACCATCCGGGTCGGGCTAGGCCGTCTCGACGCGTTGCTCGACGGGGTCGGCGAGGTGGTCAGCAGCCGCGCTCGGCTTCGCGACCAGTACGAACGGCTCGGCGACCTCGCCGCGCTGTTACAGAGCAGCCGCGCCCGGCTCGAGCGCACCGTGACCGACTTCGAGACACACCAGCTCTCCCTCGGGCGCTCGCCCCGGATGTCTAGCGCGACCCCGTCCGTAGGCCCGGCCTCGACCCCGACTTCGGCCCCGACTTCGACCCTGACCGCCCCGTCGGCTCCGCCGAGCCGTTTAGGCGCGTCGATCGCCGAGCGTTTCGACGAGCTAGAGTTCGACAGCTACAGCGACCTTAACGTTCTCACGCGTAGCGTCGCCGAAATGGCGAGCGACCTAAACGAGGTGCAGGGACAGCTCAACCGGCTGCTGCGGGCCTTCGGCGAAGAGACCGAACAGCTCCAGGGGCTGTCGCGGCGGCTGCGGCGCGACCTAAGCCGGGCCCGGATGGTGCCGGTCGGGCAGCTGTTTCGGCGGCTGCGGCGGCTGCTAAGCCAGGCTCCGGAAGAGAAGAGTTACCGGCTCGAGCTCTCCGGCGAGGGCGTCGACATCGACAAGCTCGTCCTCGAAGACGTGCTCGACCCGCTGCTCCAGATCGTCCGTAACGCGCTCGTGCACGGCATCGAACCGCGTAGCGAGCGGCGCCGCCTCGGTAAAGACCTCGAAGGTGTGGTCTCGCTACGCGCCTCGCACCAGGGCAACCACGTCTACCTAGAGGTCGCCGACGACGGCGCCGGGCTCGACATCGCGGCGATCAGGGCGCAGGCGCAGCGCCGAGGCCTGCGCGACGCGGACGAACTCGCCGCGCTAAGCGACGCCGAGGCCCAGCAGCTTATCTTTCTGCCCGGCCTCAGCACCGCACCCGAAATTACGACTGCTGCCGGGCGCGGGGTCGGGATGGACGTGGTCGCCGAGCGGTTGCGGCGGCTCAAGGGCGACATCGCCATCGACAGCACGCCGGGTGTCGGGACGCGCTTTACGCTGCGGCTGCCGCTCACCCTGCTGATCTCCGAGGCGCTGATGGTCGGGGTCGGCGGGCAGCGCTTCGCGATCGGGGTCGAGGCGTTGCAGACGCTGCGCTACGTCGATGTGGAGGGAGACGATGTCGGGGGAGACGATGTGGGGGGGGACGACCCGAACACCGGAACAGAGGACGGACGTGGGCCCACCACCCTCCGCGTCGAAGACGAGACCGTCCCGCTCTATTACCTAGACCGGCTGCTCGGCCTGCCGACCCTAGCGACCGGCCCCCGCCCGGTGGCGGTGCTGCGTAGCCCCGGCGGACGCTTCGCGCTCGCGGTCGACGAACTCGGCGACATCGAAGAGGTGGTGATCCGCGGCCTCGACCCGGTCCTGACCCAGCTCGGCTACCTGACCGGGGCGACGGTGTCGAGCCAGGGCGACGTGATCGTGCTGCTCGACCCGGTCGGGGTGCGGGCGCTCGCGAGCGGTGCGGCGGCGACGCCGAGCCTCGTGTCGGCGCCCGCACCGGCGGCCAAGACCCGCGTGCTGCTCGTCGACGACTCGCTAAGTGTGCGGCGGATCGTCGGGCGGATGCTAAGCCGGGCCGGTTACGAGGTGATCACCGCCGCCGACGGTCAGGCGGCGCTCGAGCGGCTCCAGCAGGGTGAGCGCGTCGACGCGGTGCTGACCGACCTCGAAATGCCCCGCCTCAACGGTTACGAACTCGTCGAACAGCTGCGCCGCTACCCGGTCACCGCCGCGCTACCGATCGCGGTCATCACCACCCGCTCCGGCGAAAAACATAGCGACCTCGCCTTCGAGTTAGGTGCCGACGACTACCTGAGCAAACCGGTCGACGACACCCGGCTGCTCGCCGTGCTCGACAACCTGCTCGGCGCAGAGCGGGGTGCACGCCGGGTGACCGGCAGCGCCACGTACCCAGACGTGCGTTCGGACATCATAGATACAGATCCCACAGATACAGATCTCGCACCAAACGACGTAACACGAGAAGGCTGAAGGGACGTCTTATGAGTAACGAGTCCTCCCGTCCTCCCGACGCTGACCGTGCCGAAGCGCTGCACGGCGAGGCGTTGGTGGCGATGCCCGCCGACGAACGGCGGCAGAGGTTAGCCGCCGAACTCGAACTGGCCGGGTTTCACTGTCGGCTGGTGTCGAGCGGCCTTTACGCCCTGACCATGCTCGAGCGGCAGCAGCCCACCCTGGTTATCTGCGGCTCGAGCCTCGACGATATGCAGGGTGCCGAACTGCACGACATCGTCCGGAGCGACGAGCAGCTGCACGAGGTCGGCTTTATCCTGCTGAGCGAGCGGCGTGGTGAGGGCGACGCCCCGCCCGCCTCGGCGACCGAGCGCGACGTGCAGTTAGACGCGGCGTCTCCGGTCGACGCGCTCGTGCGGGCGAGCCTGCTGCTAAGCGACTCGGCGAGTGCGTCGCAGGCGTTTGGCGAACTCGGCAACGTGCTGCTAAGCGGGAGCCTCGACGTGTTCGACTTCGGCGGTCTGCTGATGCTGATCCGGGCGGGCCGTAAATGCGGGCTGTTGCATCTGCTTGTCGCGAAGAACCGGGCGCTGTTGGTGATCGTGCGGGGTCGGCTCGTACACGCCGAAGCGGGTGGTAAGCTCGGCGAGGCGGCGCTCGCCTGGCTGTGGCCGCAGCTGAGCCGCGACGCGGCGTCGCTGTTCGCGTTCGAAGGGCTCGAGCCCGTCGCCCTCACCCGCTACCCGGTCACCATCACCCGCTCGCTCGAAAACATCCTGTTGCAGCTCTCCGTGACCCACGACGAACAGTTAGAAGGTAGACACCATGGCTGAACCCCGGCCCGCCTCGGCAGACCCGTCAGTGCCTAACGCGACCGTCCTCGTCGTCGACGACAGTATCAGCGTCCGTAAGGCGCTCGAACGGATCCTCGTCCCGCACGACTTTACGGTGCTCTCCGCCGACAGCGCCGAACGCGCCCTCGCGATGCTCGGCGACCACGACCCCGACCTGATCATCGCCGACGTGGTCATGCCGGGTGTGGACGGGTTCGAGCTGTGCCGCCGGCTCAAGAGCGGCCCCCATCGCGCCTGCCCGGTGCTGCTTATTTCCGGCATCGCCGGCCCCGACGTCGAACGTAAGGCGGTCGCTGCCGGGGCGCTCGGCGTGGTCGAAAAGCCCTTTACCGCCGACGAGCTTATCCCGCAACTCCGCGCCGCGCTCGCTACCAAGCCCACACCGAAGCCCACACCGGCTCCAGAAGGCCCGGCCCGCCCGACGAGTTCGCAGAGCAGCGAGATTACGGCGGTGCTCGAGCCCTTCCTGTCGCGCCAGGACATCGACGGGGTGATGCTTGTTAGCACCAAGGGCAAGGTGCTGTTTCAGCTCGGCGAGCTGACCAACCCGGCCCAGGCCGGCGTGCAGATCGCCGCGCTCGCCGCGCTTAGCAAGCGGCTCGGCGGCGCTATCGGGCAGCGCTCGGCCCGCAGCCTGACCCTCGAATACGCCGACAAGACCCTGCTCCTCTACCGCGTCGCCGCCAACCTCTACCTCGTACTCGTCCTGACCGACCTCGGCGCGGTAAGCGTCGCCCGCTACCTCGTCAAGCAGCAGGTGCCTAAACTCGTCGCCTACCTGCGGTCGCGTCAGGGCTCGAGCCGCGACTAGGGGTTAGAACATAGGGGCTAGCGCGTCGACCAGGTCCGAAACACCTCGTCTAGACCGAGCCACCAGAGGACGGCGAAGAGCGCCGCCGCGAACACAATCTGCCCGAACGCCATCAGCAGACCGCGCCCGAAGCTGCTGTCGAGAATCGCCGCGTAGGCGAGACCGCTACTAAAAAACGCGATAACGCTACCGACAATCGGCGTGTAGAGGCCGCCGACATGAAAAAAGCTGCCTAGCGTCGTCGCGACGAGGCACCACCCGAAGCTGCGGCGCCGCGCCCCGGCGAGCAGCGCGGCGAGTTGTAACGGCCCGACCGTCACCGCGACATAGACGAGGACGACGAGCGCGAACAGCGGTAGGTTAAAAGAGTCCAGCATAGCCCACGCTACCGGCTCGAGCCCCGCCCCGCCGTAGCCGACGACCGTAGCCGACGACCGTAGCTTCGCGCCGCACCTCTAACGTTACGCACAAAAAAGGGTCTAACCGATAGAGACGCACCGCCTGAAACGGTATTTTTGTCGGGCGTAGATATCCGTTAGCCCGACTTAGCACGACAACCCGCACGACCCCGCACGATAACGCTGCCACACCGACGCGACCGGGTTAGAATAATGACAACAGCATCACGCGGCAGCGTCACAAGACACCGCCCTATCTGTTTTTAGAGGAGGACCTTAATGTACGAACGTATGCTTATCGCCACCGACGGCAGCGACTTTAGCGACGCCGCCCTTAAAGAAGGTTTCGAACTCGCCCACAAACTCGGCTCCGAGGTGACGGTCGTCTACGTGGTCGACGCGCTGTTGCAGGGCTCGGCTCGCGACGACCTCTCGCAGTTCGGCCAGGAAGCGCTCGACAAAGCCAAAACCTTCGCGAGCGATATCGGTATCGACATAAAAACCGAAGTGTTAAGCGGCAAGGTCGGCAACACCATCGTCGACGCCTCCGAAGATTACGACGTGGTGGTGCTCGCCGACCGGGGGCGCGGCCAACTCCGCAAACTGCTGCTCGGCTCGGTGTCGCAGACGGTGCTGCAGCAGGCCCAGTGTAGCGTCATCCTTTCCAAACAGAAAGCGTAATGGACATCGCGCCGGCGCGGTTGCTAGAGGTAACGCGGCGGCTGCTCCGCTACGCCGGAAGCCACGCCGACGAGGCCGAGGTCGTTAGCGACCACCTCGTTGGCGCTAACCTGGCCGGACACGACAGCCACGGTGTCGGGCTGCTGCCGTTTTACGTCCGCAGTATCGGGAAGGGGTGGCTCGAGCCCAACACCCGCGCGAAACTCGTCCGCGACGAGGGAGCGTTGCTAAGCTTCGACGGCGGCTACGGCTACGGTCAGGCGGTCGCCCGCGAAGCGATGCTCGCCGCGTTAGAACGCTGCCGCGACACCGGCCTCGTCCTGATGACGCTACGCGACGCCCACCATATCGGGCGGGTCGGGAGCTACGGCGAGCAGAGCATCGCCGCCGGATTCGTCTCTATCCACTTCGTCAACGTTATCGACCACGACCCGCTCGTCGCGCCCTACGGCGGACGCTACGCCCGTTACGGCACCAACCCTATCTGTGTCGCGATGCCGGGCGGCGCCGAGAGCCCGCCTATCCTGCTCGACATGGCGACGAGTACCTACCCGCTCGGCAAGACCCGCGTCGCGATGAACAAGGGCGAAACCCTGCCCGACGGCATCGTGCTAGACCCCGACGGCGAGCCGAGCAACGACCCGAGCGTGATGTTTAAGCAGCCCGGCGGCGCGTTGTTGCCGCTAGGCGGCGAGCTCGGCGGTCATAAGGGCTACGGACTCGCGTTTGTGTTCGAGCTGCTCGCGGGCGGCCTAAGCGGCGGCGGCACCATCCAGCCCGGCACCCCCCGGCGCGGCGGCATCGTCAACAACATGACCACCATCGTCATCGACCCGGCCCGGCTCGTAGAACAGCCGTGGCTCGAGCACGAACTAGACGCCCTCGTCCGCTACAGCCTCGACACCCCCGCCAACGCCCACGGCCCCGTCAAACTTCCCGGCGAGCCCGAACGCACCACCGCCGCAGCGAGACGCGACCGTATCCCTATCGACCCGACCACCTGGTCGGCGATTCTGGCGGCGGGCGAACAGGTCGGTCTGACCCAGACCGAAGTCGCTGCCGTGCTAGAAGGCTAGCGTCTACGACGAGTCCGCCGACGCACCCGCCAGAATATCGGTCGGCATCTCTATAAAAATCTTTATAAAGAGAAGCGCGTAGCGGCTCGGTCGGCCCTACGCGCTCGTTTGGGGTGGGCTCGAGCCTCCGCCTAAAACACGCGGTCGCACTCTATCGTGACCTCGTCGCCCCATTTGTACGACTGCGCGCAGGTCACGCTCGCCCGGTCGATCCGGATACTGGTGTAGACACTCCGGTCGACCTGCGGGACGGCGCTCGCCAGAATCGTCGCGGTGCGCGGTGCCCAGAGTCGTTCGTAGTGCGGATAGGTCGCTTCGAACTCGGTACCCTGCTGCTCGAGCAGGTCGCGGTACGACCCCGTCACGTCTTCGGTAGTAACGAGGTAGCGCCCGACAAAGGGCGTTTCGGGGTCGCCGTTCCAGGTAATGCCGTGCGGGACCGGCCCACCAAACGTGTAATAGGCCGCACCGAACAGAAAAACAGCAAACAGAACGATGATGATGTAGGTAAAGGCTCTCATAAGTGTAGCCTATCCTACCCGAACCGCTCGCGACTGTAAGGTTTGTGTACTCGCTGCTAAGACGACAGGCCGAGATAACGCTCCGCAAGACGTCACCGACGACATCTGACAATGATGGACAGCGCCGAATGACCATGTTCGACAACCGAACAACGATGTCTCGGGTGACGACATAGCATCATTCCGACTCGCCTATGTCGCCAAGCAAGCCAGTACCAGTCATCCGAATCGTAGGGTGCGCCATGCGCACCGCACTGCCACCAATACCCGTATTCACCACAACGAGCACGCCGCAGAGTGCTTTCTACCCAGCAGAATCAACGTGACATACAGACGTGATAGACAAAGGTCAGCTTAGTACAAAAACCTGCCTTAGCGACCCGTGCGACCAGCACCTGCCGACCTAAAAGACATCGACCTAAAAAAAACATCGACCTAAAAGACATCGACCTAAAAAAGCGCGCGGGCCGAAACCCACACGCTCGTTTACTGGTGTTTGCCTGGTGCTTACGCCCGGCGCTACTTTTTCGCGGCGGCGTAGTGTTCGGCGACCTTGTTCCAGTCGACGACGTTCCAGAAGGCGCTTACGTAATCGGCGCGGCGGTTCTGGTACTTGAGGTAGTAGGCGTGCTCCCAGACGTCGAGGCCTAAGATGGGGGTGTTACCTTCCATCAGCGGCGTGTCTTGGTTGGGAGTGTTGTCGACCTTTAGCTCGCCGTTGCTGTCGACGTAGAGCCACGCCCAACCCGAACCGAACTGTCCGGTCGCGGCGTTTTCGAAGATCTCTTTAAAGCCGGCGTAGCTCGTAAAGGCGCGGTCGATAGCGGTCGCGAGTTCGCCACTCGGCTCGCCGCCACCGTTCGGGCTCATAATCTCCCAGAACAGTTTGTGGTTAGCGAAGCCGCCACCGTTGTTGCGCACCGCAGTCGGAAGCTTGTCGACACCCTGACCGAGAATCTCTTCGATGCTCATGTTTTCCATCTCGGTACCGGCGATCGCGGCGTTGAGCTTGGTGGTGTAGCCGTTGTGGTGCTTGTCGTGGTGAAGCTCCATGGTTTGGGCGTCGATGGTGGGCTCGAGCCCGTCTTTGGGGTAGGGAAGTGCGGGAAGTTCGAATGCCATAGTCATATCCTCCTTGAAAAATATGTTCGTTTGTACGTTTTTGATACCGCGCGAACGGCTGTTCGGTCGCCATCTGGCTAAGCCTTCTGTCGAAGCAATGTTGTCAGGCAGTTTCGGTGCGTCTCTAAAGTTTGAAAACTGTTCTAGAGATGACACAGAGACTGTCGTCGTAACAACCCACAAACGAAGGCACTAACAGAAGCGCGAAACCGCTTTACGCAGCGTGTGACTTTTAGTGTACGGGTAAAGTAGCGAGCCGTACCTTTTCCGAGCCCACAAAGTTTTACGCCGAGTTGTGCGCCGATTAGGTTCTGAGCCGACAGCATCGCGCTAAATCGCGCTCAACCGAGGCCGAATTTAGGTGACCGAATCCAGGTTGCCGAACTTAGGACGCCGAGGATTCGGGGGTGTCGTCGGTGAGTGGGCCGAACGCGGCGGTCTCCTGCTCGAGCCGTTCGATACGCTCTAGCACCAGGTCGAGCGCCTGTTCGTCGTGCTGGTCGATCGCTTTGCGGAGCACCCGGCGCAGCGTGACCACCATCTTGGCGGTGGCTTGGGCCTGGCCGGGGTGGTGGTCGTGCAGGGCGGAAAGACGCGACTCGACGGTGCGCAGGTCGGCTTCGATTTGGGCGAGGGGGTCGTCCACTAGCCGTCTAGCAGGGGGTCGTTTTGGGGGGGCTCGAGCCTTCCGTACTTGCC
Organism: Trueperaceae bacterium; assembly: GCA_034521635.1. Lineage (GTDB taxonomy): Bacteria > Deinococcota > Deinococci > Deinococcales > Trueperaceae > JAXHMC01. The sequence goes on from JAXHMC010000044.1 coordinate 79,279, forward strand.
CGTGTAGTAGAGCAGCGGCTTTTTGTCTTCGTACGCCAAATGCTCGACCTGGCCGATAAACAGGGTGTGGTCGCCCGCCTCGTGCCGGTCGACGACGCGGCACACCAAGTGCCCGACCGCGCCCTCTAGCAGCGGAAAGCCGTCGATGTGCTGGTAGGGGGGCTCGAGCCCGTCGACCTCCATCCCCGCAAAGTGGTTGCTTAGCGCCTGCTGTGACGCGCTCAGGATGCTAACCCCGTAGCGCTCGGCTTCTAACAGTGTCGGGTGCGCTCGCGCCTTTTTGTCGATAGATACGAGCACGAGCGGCGGTTCTAACGACACCGACATAAACGCGCTGACGGTGATGCCGAACACCTCGTCACCCTGTTGCATCGTCACCACCGTGACACCGGTCGCGAACCGCCCTAGAGTGTTACGAAAGTCGCGAGAACTAAAGCTTGCTGATGTTGTGTCGGTTGCGGCCATACGTCGTCTGCCTCCTTAGTCAAACCATGCTTACTGCCCTGTTTCTAAGCCTAACGAAGATACCGCTGCTATAAGAACGGTCTATCCCACAGAATCGGTCCCGCAGAACCTGTCCCGGAGAACCTGTCCGGCAACACCTGTCCGGCAACATCTGCGCCGCAACGACCACACAGCGCCGACACAACATCCGGTCGCGGCGTCGGCGTCACCGACTCGGTGCCGTGGGGCGGGTACACTAACGTCTATGAAGCCGCCTGCCCGCCCTTTTAGCCTGCTCGCCCGGGTCTACGACGCGATTATGGACGATGTCGAATACGAAGACTGGGGCGAATTTATCCTAGACGTGGTGCGGTCGATGGGCTGGCACGGCCACCGCGTGCTCGACCTCGGCTGCGGTACCGGCAACTCCTGCTTTCCGTTTGTCGCGCGCGGCTTCGAGGTCGTCGGTTTGGACGGCTCCGAGGAGATGCTCGCGGTCGCACGGGACAAGCTGCCGAACGTCCGCTTTGTGCGGGGCGAGTTTACGACGTTTCAGCTAGGCGAATCGTTCGACCTCGTTATCTCGATGTTCGACTCGCTCAACAATTTGCTCGAGCCCGCCGATTTTCTCGCCACCCTAGAGCGCATCTACGACCACCTCACCCCCGGTGGCGTCGTGATGTTCGACGTCAACACCACGGTCGGTCTACGCGATTTGTGGGAGGAGAGCCGCGCCGAAGGCTGGTCGCAAGAGGTCTACTACCGTTGGGAACACAGCTTCGACGACGCGACCGGCCTCGCCCAGGTGGTCGCCTACTGCGCTGACGACCAGCACGCCTTTACCGAGGTTCACACCGAACGCGCCTACGACCCGAGCGAGATTCGGGACATGCTGAGCGAAGCCGGGTTCGCCGTCGTCCACGTGCTAAGTTATCCGTCCGGACAAGACGCTGACGAAGACGAGGCGCGGGTCTGGGCGGTAGGGCAGAAGCTGTTCTAGCCGCCGGCTTTTAGCGACACGCTGACGAACGGGGTGGTGACCCAATAATGTGGTGACCCAAGAAAGTCAGTCCGACATCACTCTAAGCCCGCGTTTTCACGCACCACCCGCGCGATGTTCGACACGTCCTCGTCGCCGTAACCCCGCTTGATCAGGCTGGTTTCGAGCTGTTCGATATAGGCCGCGACCGGAATCGGCACCCCGAGTTCGCGCGCAGCGTTTAGCGCGATGTTGAGGTCTTTGCGGTGCAGCCGCGTCCGAAACCCTAACGGGTAGTCGTTGTTGATCATGTTCGGTGCCCGGTTAGTCAGCCCCCACGACCCTGCCGCGCCGCCCGACACGGCCTGGTGTGCCGCGTGGATGTCGATGCCGGCAGCGAGCCCTAACGCCATCCCTTCGGCGATCGCGGCGTAGGTTCCGGCGATGATGACCTGGTTGATCGCCTTGGTGATCTGCCCGCTCCCGACCGGCCCGACGAGCGTGATCGTCTTGCCGAGCACTTCTAGCACCGGCTTGACCTTCTCTAATACGTCGGCGTCACCACCGACCATAATCGACAGCGTGCCCCGTTCGGCTCCTTCACTCCCCCCCGACACTGGCGCGTCGAGCATCGCGACACCTTTTTCGGCGAGTTTCGCGGCGATGTCGCGGGTTACTGCCGGGCTGATGGTGCTCATGTCGATGAGGATGCTGCCCGCGTCCATGCCGTGCAGTGCGCCGTCTTCGCCTAACACCACGGCCTCGACGTCGGGCGTGTCGCTCACGATGGTGATAACGACGTCGGCGTCTGTAGCGGCGTCTTGAGGTGTTGCGGCGCGTTTCGCTCCGGCGTCGGCGAGCGGCTCTTCGCGGCTGCGGGTGCGGTTGTGGACGGTGACGGTGTGGCCGGCGTCCAGCAGGCGCTTCGCCATCGGGCCGCCCATAGTGCCGAGTCCGATAAATCCGATCTTCATAATCAAACCTCCTACCGAGGCATTATGACCCGGCAGGAGGGGAGGGCGATACGGTCGGGCTGTACAGTTCGGCGCTAGAGGTCGTTGCTAAGCCTTCGGTCCGGTCGATGTCAGACGCACGGAGTTAGACATACGAGCAACCTACCGGTCGGCCAAACTCAAAAGTCGAGGTCGTCGTTTTTAGACTGGATAAAGCGCTCGAAGGCGTCGCCGGTGCTCTTCTCTTTTTTGTCCTTGGCCCGCTTGTTGTGTTTAGCGTTGGCGCCGCGAACGTGGTCGTTGCTGATCTTGTTGTTCTTTTTGAGGACGCGGCCCGCGGTGGTTTCGGTGTTGGAGCTGGTGTGCGGGCTGGTGTTGGTGTCGCGAGTGTCGACATTGCTGGTGTTCGGTGTGCGGGGGGAGGGTTCCTCCCTACTGCTCCGCCCGACCGATGGTGTCGCTTTGGAGCGCGTCGGCGGCGTTACCGAGGCGGCGGTGGTCGGCGTCCGCTCTGGGGTTTGCTCCGTCGTCGGCCTTGTGGTGCGGCGTTCGCTCTCGCGCGGGGGCCGCACCGAGACGTGCTGCGGTAGCGAGGCGGCGGCCCGCTGTCTGAGCCGAGCGGCTCGAGCCTCCCTATCTGCCTCGGGCGGTGCCGGTTCGCGGTCCTGTTCTCCCTGCTGTCTTCCCTGCTGTCTCGCCTGACGTCTCGTCTGGCGCGGAGCGGACGTTTCGCTCGTCGTCCCGGGCGAGCTGCGCAGCGTAAGCAGCGACCACACCGTCAGTGCGGCAGTCATTAACAGCAGAAAGATCATCAGGATGATGAAGACAAGAGGGTCTAGCGACAACGGCATACCTTCATCTTACGACGCGGTAGCTGTCGGCTTCGTCCGAAGATGAGCATTTAGACAGACGCGACAAGACGCTAAACGGAGAGGAGTTCGAGCAGCCGCTCTGTTTCGACGTTTCCGCCGCTTACCAACACGACCGTCGGCCCCGGCTGTAGCGTTAGCCCATCGACCTCACCGTGCAGCAGTTGCCGATACGCCGCGAGCGTCATCGCGCCGGTCGGTTCGACCACGATCCGCGCTTCGAGCACGTACCAGCGCGTCATGTCCCGGATCGCCTCTTCGGGCACGGTCACGAAGCCGTCGACCTTGCGCCGGATAATGTCGAAGTTGAGTTGCCCTAGGCTCGGCGTCCGCACCCCGTCGGCGACCGTCCGGTTGGTGTCGCTCGGATCCCAGGCGGTCAGTTGACCGCTACGAAACGACTCGGCAGCGTCCGCCGCGAGTTCGGGTTCGACGCCGATAATCTGCGCCTGCGGACAGCGTTCGCGCAGCGCCGTCGCGATTCCGGCGAGCAGCCCGCCGCCGCCGGTACAGACGAGCACGTTGGCGACGTTCGGCAGGTCCGCAGCGATTTCGAGCCCGACCGTGCCCTGACCGGCGATGATCCAGGGGTGGTCGAAGGGCGGTACGAGCGTCGCGTTCTGCTCCGTAGCGATCTGTTCGGCGACGTCTACGCGGTCTCGGGCTGCGCAGCGCACCACTGCCGCGCCCCACGCTTCGGTACGGTGTACCTTGACCGGCGGGGCGTTGTCGGGGATGACGATGGTCGCCGGAACGCCAAACATGTGGGCGGCGCAGGCGACCCCTTGGGCGTGGTTACCGCTCGAGTGGGCGACGACGCCGCGCTGCCGGACGTCGGCGGAGAGCGCGGCGAGAAAGTTGTAGGCGCCGCGCAGCTTAAACGAGCCGGTTTTCTGAAAACTTTCGGCTTTGGCGTAGACGTTGTGGTCGCTCTGCGGCGTGTCGTAGGGGAGCCTGATGAGGGGTGTGACGACGGCGACGCCGGCGAGCCGTTTTGCGGCGGCGTCGAGATCGTCTAGGGTGACGGTGTCATTAGAAGGAACGGTGTCGTTAGAAGGAAGTGCCATGACCGTAGTGTAGCGTTACGACTGAGCGCTTATAAACGCGCCGAGTTCGTCCGGGGTGGCCAGAGCGGGGATCGCGCCGCGTTTGGTGGTGGCGAGGGCGGCGTAGGCGTTGGCGCGGCGGATGAGGGGCTCGAGCCCCTCCCTCTCCCTGATCGCACCCGGTTCTCTCACCAGACCGCCTAGCACTCCCGCCATGAACGCGTCGCCGGCGCCGGTCGTCTCGACCACATCGACCTTAAAACCCGGCACCCGTCCGCTCGTGTCGGGCGTGTAGTAGCTCGCACCCTTTTCGTTGGTCACCAAAAGCAGCTTGACGTTGTCGGTGACGAGGCTCCGCGCCGCGTCGTCGCTCTGCTCGCCGGTTAAAAACAGCAGCTCCTCGTCGCTAATCTTGATCACATCAGCGAGCGGCCAGGCGCTCCGCATACCGGCGCGGGCGCTTGTTTCGTCGTGCCACAGCGCGAGCCGCAGGTTCGGGTCGTAGGAGATCAGCAGCCCGGCGTCTTTTGCGACGGTGACGGCTTTAAGTGTCGCGCTGCGGGCCGGTTCGACGATCAGGCTGATACTGCCGAAGTGAAACGCTTTGGCGCTTCGCACGTAGGCGTCGTCGATTTCGTCGGGGTGGTGGCGCATGTCGGCGCTCGGGTGGCGGTAAAACATAAACCGCTCGCCCTTGGCCTGCGGCGACACGAACGCGAGCGCGGTGCGGGCCTCGCTGTCGTACTTGATTTCGCGGGTGTCGACGCCGTTCTGTTCTAGGGTCGTGACGAGCAGCTTGCCGAACACGTCGTCGCCGACCTTGCCCATAAAGCCGCTCTGCAGCCCGAGCCGCGCGAGCCCGACCGCGACGTTGGCCGGAGCGCCGCCCGGCGCCCGTTCGAAGGTGTCGGCGTCTTGCAGCGACAGATCGCGCCGGGTCGGAACGAAGTCGATAAGCATTTCGCCTAATGCGATAACATCGAGTTGTTTCATGCCCTACAGCCTACCGCGCCCGGCTCCGGAGCGCCTAACGAGGGTCGTGTGCCGCGTCGTGTCTAGGTGTAAGGCTGCACGGCGAGTGTCGTGCTGCGGCGATCGACCAGCCGCGTTACAACGACCGGCACGCCTCGCCCGTCTACGATTCTGTCTGCGGCTCTGTTCTATAGCTCTGCCCGCCTCGGTTTCGCACCGCGTCTACAGCTCTGTCTTGCTGTTCTGTAATTTTGTAGCCGCCGTTGTTTTTTTGAAGCGTTGTATCCTTGGCGAAACAACAGTGCACGGCTTGCTAAGATGGTAGCGACGTTATGCAGACAATATCATGCCGAGCTAACCCAGTAGATGACACCTACGCAGCTGACACCTATGCGGACGACAAGCATGTGGACGCTAAGCGAACGGACCACGCAGCGCCGAGTGGCCGGAAAGGACAGGTGGGGGAGCCCCCCACGTCAGGGACATTTTTATGAGTGATACACGCGAATTTAACAGCCAGAGTCTAGGATTTTTCGAGGATCTCTATCTCGACTACCTCCGCGACCCCCAATCGGTCGATAGTGAGTGGCGCGACTACTTCGCGTCGTTGCCGGCGAACGGGTCGGCGGGGCGCGACAGCTTCGGGCCGTCGTTTCAGCGCTCGAGCATCTTTAACCCGCCCGGTGCCCGCAACGGCCACGCCGGAACGAGCGAGATCGTCAAGGCCGAAACCGGCGAAGAGCTCGAGGTTAGCGCCGAAGCTGCCGCCCTGCAGTACCGGGTCGATAAGCTGGTCCGTAATTACCGGGTGCGCGGCCACATCAGCGCCGAACTCGATCCGCTCGGTCGGGGCAGCGAAAGACCAGCCGAGCTCGAGCCCAGCTACTACGGCTTTACCGACGCCGATATGGAGCGGGTCGTGCCGAGCGGCACCATGGCGGGCCGCACCCTGCGCGAGGTGATCGAACGGCTCAAAACGACCTACTGCCGCTCGGTCGGCGTGCAGTTTATGCACATCGACGACCTCGAGGTCCGCAAGTGGCTTCAGGAACAGATGGAGGAGAGCCAGAACCAGCTCGACCTGACGCTAGCCCAGCAGCGCCGCATCCTCGAGACCCTGACCAACGCGGTCGTGTTCGAAGACTTTTTGCAGAAGAAGTACGTCGGTGCCAAAAGCTTTTCGCTCGAAGGGGGCGAAAGCCTGATTCCACTGCTCGATCTCGCCATCGAAGCGTCGGGCCAGCAGGGGATTCGCGACATCGTGTTGGGGATGGCCCACCGGGGGCGGCTTAACGTGCTCGCTAACATTATGAGCAAGCGTCCGGCAGACATCTTTCGCGAGTTCGACGACGTCGACCCCGAAGAGCAGCGCGGGCGCGGCGACGTCAAGTATCACCTCGGTTACAGCAGCGACTGGCGCATCCGCAAGCGGCCAGAGCATCCACCTCTCGCTCTGCTTTCAACCCCAGCCACCTCGAGTTCGTCAACACCGTGGCGCTCGGGCGCACCCGCGCCAAGCAGGACCGCGACGACGACGCACGCGCGCGAACACGGCATGGCCATTCTGATTCACGGCGACGCCGCCTTTATCGGCGAGGGGGTCGTCCAGGAGACGCTCAACCTGAGCGAGCTGCCCGGCTACCACGTCGGCGGGACGCTGCACGTGGTCGTCAACAACCAGATCGGCTTTACCACGTCGCCCGCAGAGGGCCGTTCGACCACCTACGCGACCGACGTCGCCAAGATGCTGCAGAGCCCTATCTTTCACGTCAACGGCGAAGACCCCGAAGCCGTCGCCCAGGTCGTCAAGCTCGCCATGGACTTTCGGCACACCTTTAAGCGCGACGTCGTGATCGACATGTACTGCTACCGGCGCTTCGGCCACAACGAGGGCGACGAGCCCCGCTTTACCCAGCCGCAGATGTACGAGGCGATCCGCAAGCGCAAGAGCGTCCGCGAAGCGTATCTCGAACGGCTGCTCGCCAAGAGCGAGATCAGCAAGGACGAGGCCGACACCCTCGCCGACGAGCGCCGCGCCTGGCTCGAGGAGCAGCTCGCGCTCGCCCGGCGCGACGATTTTCGCCGCGAGTACCAGGCCTTTGCCGGCATCTGGGAGGGCTACCAGGGAGGCCGCGAAGAGGACGCCAAAGACGTCGACACCGGCATCAGCGACGCGCGGGTCAAGACGCTGCTCGAAGCGCAGGTGCGTGTCCCCGAAGACTTCAAGGTCAACAGCAAGATCAAACGCAACCTCGATCTGCGCCTCGACATGGCCGCGGGCGAGCGCCCGCTAGACTGGGCCGCCGCCGAAGCGCTCGCCCTCGCGAGCCTCGTCACCGAAGGCCACCGCGTCCGCATGACCGGCCAGGACGCCCAGCGCGGCACCTTTAGCCACCGCCACGCCATGCTGCACGACGGCGACAGCGGCGCCGAACACATGCCGCTCCAGCACCTCGCACCCGACCAGGCCCCGCTCGAAATCCATAACAGCCCGCTCTCCGAGGCGGGGGTGCTCGGCTACGAGTACGGCTACAGCCTCGACTGGCCCGAAGGTCTGACGGTCTGGGAGGCGCAGTTCGGCGACTTCGTCAACGCCGGTCAGGTCATTATCGACCAGTTCATCGCGAGTGGTGAAGACAAGTGGCAGCGGCTGTCGGGCCTCGTCATGCTGCTGCCGCACGGCTTCGAGGGCCAGGGCCCCGAACACTCCTCGGCGCGGCTCGAGCGCTTTCTGATGCTCTGCGCCGAAGACAACATGCAGATCGCTAACGTCACCACGCCCGCCCAGTACTTTCACCTGTTGCGGCGCCAGGTGCTGCGTCCGTGGCGCAAACCGCTTATCGTGATGACGCCCAAAAGCCTGCTCCGGCACCCCAAAGTGATTTCGGAGTTTAGCGACTTTACGAGCGGTACCTTTCAGCGCGTGCTCGCCGACCCCACCGCCGAGCCGAACCGGGTGTCGCGGGTGCTGCTCTGTTCGGGCAAGGTCTATTTCGATCTGCTCGAAGAGCGCGAAGAGCTAGGCCGTGACGACGTCGCGATTGTACGGCTCGAGCAGCTCTACCCCTTTCCGCATCACCGACCTGCAGCGCGTCCTCGCCCCTTACGGTGCCGACGTACCGGTGTTGTGGGTACAGGAAGAGCCCTACAACATGGGAGCCTGGTTTTCGCTACGGGTGCAGTTTTGCGAGTCGCTCTACGGTCGCCCCTTTAACGGCGTGACCCGCCCCGCCTCGGCGAGCCCCGCGACCGGATCGAAGAGCAGCCACAAGATCGAACAGCAGGAGCTGCTAAAAGAAGCCTTCGCCGGACCGCGTAAGTAGGTAGGGGAGGGGCTCGAGCCCCCACACCAGACGGGTGCGTCACCGAACGTGCCCGTCTCTTTTTGGACAGAATGTCCTGTCTTAGCTCCCTGTCTCCTGTCCTGGCGCACGGCTCTGTGAGCTTGGCAGACTCGTTCCGGACGGTCTTGCAGACAGTGTTCCGGTCGTGTCGGTAGCGACGTCGGTGTGACGTTGTGGTGCGACTCTAGTGTCACGTGCACCCACAATACAAGCTACCGCCGCACCCCGTGACGGGGTATAAAGGGTAATCGTTACCGCAAGGCTACGCCGCTCGCGACCTAGCCGAAGCCAGGCTATAGGGCTCGAGCCGTACCCCGTCCCAACACGCCAATACGCACACACGATGATACTCGACACGGTAATACTTAACACCATACTTAACACGACGAAGGAGCAGTCATGGCAGTAGAACTCAAAGTCCCCGAAGTCGGCGAGTCGATCACCGAGGTCTTTATCGGCGAGTGGCTTAAGCAGGAGGGCGACACCGTCGAAAAGGACGAACCGGTCGTCGAGGTCGAAACCGACAAGGCGACCCTCGAAGTGCCGGCGTCGGTCGCGGGCCGCATCAGCAAGGTGCTTAAAAAGGAGGGCGACACCGCCGAAGTCGGCGAGGTGATCGCCCATATTAGCGAAGAGGGCGACGCCGAGGCCGCACCCGCCGAAGCGAAACAACCCGAACCCGAGCCGGAAGCGAAACAACCCGAGTCCGGAGCGAAACAACCCGAACCCGAGCCCGAAGCGAAAGCGCCCGAACCCGAAACGACCTCCGCCCCTGAAACGCGACGAGGCCCCCGTCGCCGGCGCCCCTAGCGCCCAAGCCGAAGGCGAACCGCGCGCTGATGCCCGCCGCCCAGCGCCTCCTCGAAGAACCCGGCCTAAGTGCGAGCGAGGTCGACGCGACCGGCCCCGGCGGACGCCTCCTTAAAGAAGACGTCCAGCGCCACGCCCAGCAGCAGACCGCCAAAAAAGAAGCCCCTCAAAAAGAGGCGAAGGCGCCGTCCGCCCCGGCCAAAGAAGCCCCCGCCCCGAGCGGCGACCGCCAAGAAGAAGCCGTACCGATGAGCCCGCTCCGCCGCAAGATCGCCGAGCGCCTCGTCGAGGCCCAGCAGACCGCCGCTCTGCTCACGACCTTTAACGAGATCGATATGAGCTACATGATGGCGATCCGTAACGAGTACAAGGAGCTGTTCGAAAAGGAGCACGGCGTCCGGCTCGGCTTTATGTCGTTCTTCGTCAAGGCCGCCATCGACGCGCTCAAGCGGATCCCGCAGATCAACGCCGAGATTCGCGGCAACGAGATCATCTACAAAAACTACTACGATATCGGTGTCGCGGTAAGCAGCAAAAAGGGCCTGCTCGTGCCGGTTATTCGCAACGCCGAACGGCTGAGCTTCGCCGACATCGAAAAGACCATCGGCGACTTCGGTCAACGCGCCCAGAAAAACAAGCTCGCCCCCGAAGAGCTGCAGGGCGGCACCTTTACCATCAGTAACGGTGGCGTGTTCGGATCGCTGATGTCGACCCCGATCGTCAACCCGCCCCAGAGCGGGGTGTTAGGGATGCACTCGGTCCAGCAGCGCCCCGTCGCGATAGACGGCAAGGTCGAAATCCGCCCGATGATGTACGTCGCGCTTACCTACGACCACCGCATCGTCGACGGTCGCGAAGCGGTAACCTTCCTCAAGCGGATCAAAGAGGCGATCGAAGCGCCCGCCCGGATGCTGATCGAGGTCTAGACCGCCCCGACGTAGCCCTAGCGATACGCTACCGCGCGATCCGTCAAGCCCGTTTTTCGTGAGGTAACGTATTGTTGCAGAGGCCTAAATCGCTTATCTTGTGTGTAAGGGAGGCACAATTTATGGCACAAGAGCTACTTAAAGGTAAAGTTCAAGAATTTAAAGGTCAGATCCAGCAGCAGTGGGGTAAACTCACCGACGACGACCTCGACAAGATGGAAGGCAACCGCGACGAACTCGTCGGCAAGGTGCGCCAGCGCTACGATCTCACCAAAGACGAGGCCGAAAGCCAGGTCGACAAGTGGTTAAGCAAACTAAGCTGACCTAAACCAGACACAACCCTAATCGATCGAGCCGAGACCTCCGCAGAGGTTTCGGCTTTTTGTATCGACTCTCTACATAGATGTCGTGGGATTGGACGTCACGGAGTGTTTACAGGCTGCGACCGAGCCAACGACAGGAGGCTTTGTGCGACCGGATCGGCATCCGGTGTTTTTTAGAGTGGTACACTATGCTTTATGTTTAGCTATTTCGCGTACGGCTCTAACATGGATCCCGACCAGATGGCCGAGCGCTGCCCCGACGCACGCGGTCTCGGCGCGGCCCGGCTGCCCGGCTACCGGCTCGCCTTTACCCGTTTCTCGCCCCGCCGACAGTGTGGTGTCGCCGACGTCGTTCGCGACGACGACAGCGAGGTGTGGGGGGTGCTCTACGAACTAAGTGACGCGGACCTGCGCACCCTCGACCTGTTTGAAGGGTTTGTCGGGGTCGGGCAGAAGAACGGCTACGACCGGATTAGTGTTGTGGTGCACGACGCTCGCGGACAGAGCGTCGAGGCGCTTACCTACGTAGTGCCGCCCGGCGCCAAGCGCCCGGAAGCGGAGTGCGTGACGAGCAGCGACTATCTGTGTCATCTGATCGAAGGGGCGCGGTACTGGAAGCTGCCGGAGGCGTATCGGGAGATGTTGGGAGGGCTCGAGCCCTAACCTTCCCTCCCACACGAGCACCCACACCGCCACAGCAAACATCTCTTTATCGCCCTGCCTGACCGCACATCGTGTAGCACGACCAGGTCAGACCGTCATCTAACGAGTGGTTCGATCTTTTCTACACTATGCCCCTCGTCTTGCTGTGCGTGATAAAGATCGTAGCGCACCTGTAAATTGATCCAAAACGCCGCCGACGTCCCGAAAAATCGCGCGAGTCGCAACGCTGTACTCGGCGTGACCCCTCGGCGCCCGTTGACGATTTCGTTAAGGCGCTGGTACGGAATATGGAGCGCGTCGGCAAGCTCGCGCTGAGTGAGGCCGAGCGGTCGCAAAAACTCTTCTAGCAGCATTTCGCCCGGATGTGTAGGGGGACGGTGACTAGGAACGCGAACCATAGTAATCTCCTACCTTGTTTTGGTGGTGAGCAGGTATACCTCAAGGATGCTTCTATTCATCTTCAGATGTGTCTTCATCGTCTATCATGCCCATCTTTTTGTTTCTTAAGCCTGCCGCCTCCTCTATCGATCTACGGATAGGATCAAACATTACTGAATCTATAGAAGCTAATGACGCTGACTCTAGGAGAGCTTGCCTTTGCCTTTGCAAGTCTTCGGAAACCTTTTCCACTCCTGTTCGGATGTCAAAAAATGAATTGAAGTCAATGCTATCTCTCAAATACTTGGAGATAGCATTCATCTCATCCCTAATGTTGGCGTGCTCGGCAATTCGCAAATCATCTTGTATCTTTTGGTCAATTTCAAGTGCAGGATTGACTCTGAGTGCTTCAGAGATAGCATTAATTACTCCATGTCTCTCAATTTCGGCAACTTGCAAAGCATTTCGTATCCCTTGATCAACTTCGAAGGCAGGTTGGTACTGACTGATTTCTTTTATCTCATTTACAATTTCATTGCTCGTTATTTGACGAAAGTGCTTGGTGGCGAATTCAAAAAACTGCTCGGAGTTGTAAATAAGCATCTTTTTCGCAGTCTTTTCCCAGAATTCTCTTTTGAGTTCTACTCGTACTCCTACTTTTTTATCTTTTTTATCCCCGTGCTTCTGCCACCAGTCTTCTTTTTTGTTACTCTCGCCATCATCCGTCACAAAAATGATACTCTTCTTCTCCGAAGCTGCATAATCCAGAATCTGGAGCCATAGTATTAAATCACCATACTTTCTTTTGCGATCAGACTCTGCTACCTCTGAATCCTCTTTGCCCTTGCCGATTTTGCCAGCGTCCTCAAATCCAGGAGGAATCTTCTTTGCATAACGTTCAGAACCTTTCGTAAACACCGCTTGTAATTCCTCGGATGAATAAGGTTCCCCAACGCGGTCTTCAAAGATGTCTCCAAAAGCCTGTAGCAGAGAATCACTACTCGCACTGAACTGTCTGCTGTAGGCTTCTCTTTTCTCTTCTAACTCCTTTGTCAGTTTGCTGAAGAGCTGTTCCATTTCTTCCGTAGTTGATTTGGAAACAAAAGGATGGCTTCGAGCGCTTTTGAAGCGATCTCCCAAATTCTTGATTGCTGTTAGAGCCTCATTATAAGCATTTTCTCTTCGAATCAATTACCTGAAGACGGTTGCTAAAAAATTCCTCCGCCACTTGATACGGCAGCCGAAAGACGCCCCTCCATTTTTCGCAGAAGCTCAAGAAACGCTTCCTTAGCTTCTTCTGAGTAGCTGTAGAAATTTAACAAAACGTTCGTATCAAGAACAAAAATCGCAGATTCCCAGAGTTCCTTGAAGTCCTCGTCGGTTTCTGCGAAGTATTCCCAGAAGCGCTTTTTCATCTTAATCTCCTTAGAGTTTTAGTCTACCTTTCTTATCTGAGGTTACCACAACATGCTACATGTTAGTCATGGTACACATCACTCTGTTTCCAAGATACTTGCGTCTCGGATGGTTTAAGTCGGCTTCGCAAAAATGTTTTCAAAAACGTGAGTACCGAGCGTTCTACACACCCTGACAACGCGGTAAGATGGTGGCAAGACTGGGAGGCACAACCATGCCAGAACACGACATCATCATCATCGGGGCGGGGCCGGGCGGCTACGTCGCGGCGATCCGGGCGGCGCAGCTAGGCTTTAACGTCGCGAGTATCGACAAAAACGACGGTTTGGGCGGGACCTGTTTGCGGGTCGGCTGTATTCCGAGCAAGGCGCTACTCGAGTCTAGCGAGCGCTACCTGGAAGCGAAACATAGCCTCGCCGACCACGGTATCGAGATTAGCGGCGAGGTCGGGCTAGACCTAAAAAAGCTGCTCGCCCGCAAAGACCAGGTCGTAAAGAGCAACGTCGACGGGATCGACTATCTCTACAAGAAGAACAAGATCACGCGCTATAAGGGTACGGGGCGGTTTAAGGATAAAAACACCGTGGTGGTCGAGGCTGAAGACGGCGACACCGAGCTTACCGCCAAGCGCATCATCATCGCGACGGGGAGCAAGGTAGTGTCGTTGCCGGGCGTCGAACTCGACGGTGACCGGATCGGGACGAGTACCGAGGCGATCGACTATTCGGAAGTGCCCGAACATCTCGTGGTGATCGGGGCGGGCTATATCGGCATCGAACTCGGCTCGGTGTGGCACCGGCTCGGTGCGAAGGTGACGATTGTCGAGTATCTCGACCGGATCATGCCGGGCATGGACGCCGAAATCGCTAAAGAGGGGCTCAAAATCTTTAAGAAGCAGGGTTTAGAGTTTCGGTTGGGGAGCAAGGTTACCGGGGCGAAGGCGGACGGCGAGACCTGCACGGTCGAAATCGAGGGCGCGGAGCCGATCGTCTGCGACCGGGTCCTCGTCGCGGTGGGGCGCAAGCCGAACACCGACCGGCTCGGCCTCGACACCATCGGCCTAGAGGTCAACAAGCGGGGCCAGATCGAGGTCGACGACCACTTTCGGACTAAGATCGACGGGATTTACGCGATCGGCGACGTGATTCGCGGCCCGATGCTCGCCCACAAGGCCGAAGAAGAGGGGATGGCCTGTGTCGAGGGGATCGTGAACGGCTACGGCCACGTCAACTACGGCGCGATTCCGGCGGTGGCGTACACCGAACCCGAAATCGCCTCGGTCGGCAAGACTGAAGAAGAGCTAAACGAGGAGGGCGCCGACTACAACAAGGGCGTGTTTCCGTACATGGCGAACGGACGGGCGCGGGCGCTCGGCGTGACCGACGGCAAGGTCAAGATTTTAGCCGACGCGAAGACCGACCGGGTGCTTGGGGTGCATATTATCGGGGCTCGAGCCGGTGACCTTATCGCCGAAGCGGTTGTCGCGGTCGAGTTTGGCGCGAGTGCCGAAGATATCGCCCGCACCTCGCACGCCCACCCCACCCTCGCCGAAACCATCAAGGAAGCCGCGCTCGCGGTGGACAAGCGTCCGATTCACATCTAGGTTTTTCTAAAACAGACGCGCTTAAACAGAAAAGAGGCGGGAGTGTCATAGCTCCCGTCTCTCTCGCTATTGCTGTTCGGTGGTGCTGTTCGCTAAAGCGCTAACCTGCCGGTTGCAGCGAGTCGCAGCGGGGCTGCCCGGTCACGGCGCTTACGTCTAGGTTCCAGCTCGAGCCCACCTCTGCCTGCCGCCACAGCGTTTCGTCGACGCTGCAACTGTACAGGCCGTCGTCGCTGCCTTGCAGGTCGACCCGGTCAGGTTCAGGTGCAGGTCTCGTTCGCGTTCGGCAACCGATAGCAGTTGCCAGCAACACGGTTAACCGGGTACGTACCCGGTTAACCGTGTTGCTGGCAACTGTATCGGTTGCGAACGCGAAGGAGACCGCACCGAAACCTACCGGGTCGACCTGCAAGGCAGCGACGACGGCCTGTACAGTTGCAGCGTCGACGAAACGCTGTGGCGGCAGGCAGAGGTGGGCTCGAGCTGGAACCTAGACGTAAGCGCCGTGACCGGGCAGCCCCGCTGCGACTCGCTGCAACCGGCAGGTTAGCGCTTTAGCGAACAGCACCACCGAACAGCAATACGAGAGAGACGGGAGCTATGACACTCCCGCCTCTTTTCTGTTTTAAGCACGTCTGTTTTAGAAAAACCTAGATGTGAATCGGACGCTTGTCCACCGCGAGCGCGGCTTCCTTGATGGTTTCGGCGAGGGTGGGGTGGGCGTGCGAGGTGCGGGCGATATCTTCGGCACTCGCGCCAAACTCGACCGCGACAACCGCTTCGGCGATAAGGTCACCGGCTCGAGCCCCGATAATATGCACCCCAAGCACCCGGTCGGTCTTCGCGTCGGCTAAAATCTTGACCTTGCCGTCGGTCACGCCGAGCGCCCGCGCCCGTCCGTTCGCCATGTACGGAAACACGCCCTTGTTGTAGTCGGCGCCCTCCTCGTTTAGCTCTTCTTCAGTCTTGCCGACCGAGGCGATTTCGGGTTCGGTGTACGCCACCGCCGGAATCGCGCCGTAGTTGACGTGGCCGTAGCCGTTCACGATCCCCTCGACACAGGCCATCCCCTCTTCTTCGGCCTTGTGGGCGAGCATCGGGCCGCGAATCACGTCGCCGATCGCGTAAATCCCGTCGATCTTAGTCCGAAAGTGGTCGTCGACCTCGATCTGGCCCCGCTTGTTGACCTCTAGGCCGATGGTGTCGAGGCCGAGCCGGTCGGTGTTCGGCTTGCGCCCCACCGCGACGAGGACCCGGTCGCAGACGATCGGCTCCGCGCCTCGATTTCGACCGTGCAGGTCTCGCCGTCCGCTTTCGCCCCGGTAACCTTGCTCCCCAACCGAAACTCTAAACCCTGCTTCTTAAAGATTTTGAGCCCCTCTTTAGCGATTTCGGCGTCCATGCCCGGCATGATCCGGTCGAGATACTCGACAATCGTCACCTTCGCACCGAGCCGGTGCCACACCGAGCCGAGTTCGATGCCGATATAGCCCGCCCCGATCACCACGAGATGTTCGGGCACTTCCGAATAGTCGATCGCCTCGGTACTCGTCCCGATCCGGTCACCGTCGAGTTCGACGCCCGGCAACGACACTACCTTGCTCCCCGTCGCGATGATGATGCGCTTGGCGGTAAGCTCGGTGTCGCCGTCTTCAGCCTCGACCACCACGGTGTTCTTGTCCTTAAACCGCCCCGTGCCCTTGTAGCGCGTGATCTTGTTCTTCTTGTAGAGATAGTCGATCCCGTCGACGTTGCTCTTTACGACCTGGTCTTTGCGCGCGAGCAGCTTTTTTAGGTCTAGCCCGACCTCGCCGCTAATCTCGATACCGTGGTCGGCGAGGCTATGTTTCGCTTCCAGGTAGCGCTCGCTAGACTCGAGTAGCGCCTTGCTCGGAATACAGCCGACCCGCAAACAGGTTCCGCCTAAGCCGTCGTTTTTGTCGATACTCGCGACGTTAAAGCCTAGCTGCGCCGCCCGGATCGCCGCGACGTAGCCGCCCGGCCCCGCCCCGATGATGATGATGTCGTGTTCTGGCATGGTTGTGCCTCCCAGTCTTGCCACCATCTTACCGCGTTGTCAGGGTGTGTAGAACGCTCGGTACTCACGTTTTGAAAACATTTTTGCGAAGCCGACTTAAACCATCCGAGACGCAAGTATCTTGGAAACAGAGTGATGTGTACCATGACTAACATGTAGCATGTTGTGGTAACCTCAGATAAGAAAGGTAGACTAAAACTCTAAGGAGATAATGAAAAAGCGCTTTTGGAAATACTTCGCAGAACGACGAGGACTTAGAAGGAACTCTGGGAATCTGCGATTTTTGTTCTTGATACGAACGTTTTGTTAAATTTCTACAGCTACTCAGAAGAAGCTAAGGAAGCGTTTCTTGAGCTTCTGCGAAAAATGGAGGGGCGTCTTTGGCTGCCGTATCAAGTGGCGGAGGAATTTTTTAGCAACCGTCTTCAGGTAATTGATCGAAGAGAAAATGCTTATAATGAGGCTCTAACAGCAATCAAGAATTTGGGAGATCGCTTCAAAAGCGCTCGAAGCCATCCTTTTGTTTCCAAATCAACTACGGAAGAAATGGAACAGCTCTTCAGCAAACTGACAAAGGAGTTAGAAGAGAAAAGAGAAGCCTACAGCAGACAGTTCAGTGCGAGTAGTGATTCTCTGCTACAGGCTTTTGGAGACATCTTTGAAGACCGCGTTGGGGAACCTTATTCATCCGAGGAATTACAAGCGGTGTTTACGAAAGGTTCTGAACGTTATGCAAAGAAGATTCCTCCTGGATTTGAGGACGCTGGCAAAATCGGCAAGGGCAAAGAGGATTCAGAGGTAGCAGAGTCTGATCGCAAAAGAAAGTATGGTGATTTAATACTATGGCTCCAGATTCTGGATTATGCAGCTTCGGAGAAGAAGAGTATCATTTTTGTGACGGATGATGGCGAGAGTAACAAAAAAGAAGACTGGTGGCAGAAGCACGGGGATAAAAAAGATAAAAAAGTAGGAGTACGAGTAGAACTCAAAAGAGAATTCTGGGAAAAGACTGCGAAAAAGATGCTTATTTACAACTCCGAGCAGTTTTTTGAATTCGCCACCAAGCACTTTCGTCAAATAACGAGCAATGAAATTGTAAATGAGATAAAAGAAATCAGTCAGTACCAACCTGCCTTCGAAGTTGATCAAGGGATACGAAATGCTTTGCAAGTTGCCGAAATTGAGAGACATGGAGTAATTAATGCTATCTCTGAAGCACTCAGAGTCAATCCTGCACTTGAAATTGACCAAAAGATACAAGATGATTTGAGAATGCCAAGCACGCCAACATTAGGGATGAGATGAATGCTATCTCCAGTATTTGGGGGGATAGCGTTGACTGCAACTGATTTTTTGACATCCGAACAGGAGTGGAAAAGGTTTCCGAAGACTTGCCGAAGGCCAAAGGCAAGCTCTCCTCGAGTCAGCGTCATTAGCTTCTATCAGATTACAGTAATGTTTGATCCTGTCCGTACAATGTCGATCGAGGAGGCGAGCAGGCTCCGGAGACAAAAAGATGGGCATGATAGACGATGAAGACACCATCTGAAGATGAATAGAAGCATCCTTGAGGTATACCTGCTCGCCGCCGAAACGACGGTCAGGAGATTACTATGGTTCGCGTTCCCAGTCACCGTCCCCCTACACATCCGGGCGAAATGCTGCTAGAAGAGTTTTTGCGACCGCTCGGCCTCACTCAGCGCGAGCTTGCCGACGCGCTCCATATTCCGTACCAGCGCCTTAACGAAATCGTCAACGGGCGCCGAGGGGTCACGCCGAGTACAGCGTTGCGACTCGCGCGATTTTTCGGGACGTCGGCGGCGTTTTGGATCAATTTACAGGTGCGCTACGATCTTTATCACGCACAGCAAGACGAGGGGCATAGTGTAGAAAAGATCGAACCACTCGTTAGATGACGGTCTGACCTGGTCGTGCTACACGATGTGCGGTCAGGCAGGGCGATAAAGAGATGTTTGCTGTGGCGGTGTGGGTGCTCGTGTGGGAGGGAAGGTTAGGGCTCGAGCCCTCCCAACATCTCCCGATACGCCTCCGGCAGCTTCCAGTACCGCGCCCCTTCGATCAGATGACACAGATAGTCGCTGCTCGTCACGCACTCCGCTTCCGGGCGCTTGGCGCCGGGCGGCACTACGTAGGTAAGCGCCTCGACGCTCTGTCCGCGAGCGTCGTGCACCACAACACTAATCCGGTTGTAGCCGTTCTTCTGCCCGACCCCGACAAACCCTTCAAACAGGTCGAGGGTGCGCAGGTCCGCGTCACTTAGTTCGTAGAGCACCCCCCACACCTCGCTGTCGTCGTCGCGAACGACGTCGGCGACACCACACTGTCGGCGGGGCGAGAAACGGGTAAAGGCGAGCCGGTAGCCGGGCAGCCGGGCCGCGCCGAGACCGCGTGCGTCGGGGCAGCGCTCGGCCATCTGGTCGGGATCCATGTTAGAGCCGTACGCGAAATAGCTAAACATAAAGCATAGTGTACCACTCTAAAAAACACCGGATGCCGATCCGGTCGCACAAAGCCTCCTGTCGTTGGCTCGGTCGCAGCCTGTAAACACTCCGTGACGTCCAATCCCACGACATCTATGTAGAGAGTCGATACAAAAAGCCGAAACCTCTGCGGAGGTCTCGGCTCGATCGATTAGGGTTGTGTCTGGTTTAGGTCAGCTTAGTTTGCTTAACCACTTGTCGACCTGGCTTTCGGCCTCGTCTTTGGTGAGATCGTAGCGCTGGCGCACCTTGCCGACGAGTTCGTCGCGGTTGCCTTCCATCTTGTCGAGGTCGTCGTCGGTGAGTTTACCCCACTGCTGCTGGATCTGACCTTTAAATTCTTGAACTTTACCTTTAAGTAGCTCTTGTGCCATAAATTGTGCCTCCCTTACACACAAGATAAGCGATTTAGGCCTCTGCAACAATACGTTACCTCACGAAAAACGGGCTTGACGGATCGCGCGGTAGCGTATCGCTAGGGCTACGTCGGGGCGGTCTAGACCTCGATCAGCATCCGGGCGGGCGCTTCGATCGCCTCTTTGATCCGCTTGAGGAAGGTTACCGCTTCGCGACCGTCGACGATGCGGTGGTCGTAGGTAAGCGCGACGTACATCATCGGGCGGATTTCGACCTTGCCGTCTATCGCGACGGGGCGCTGCTGGACCGAGTGCATCCCTAACACCCCGCTCTGGGGCGGGTTGACGATCGGGGTCGACATCAGCGATCCGAACACGCCACCGTTACTGATGGTAAAGGTGCCGCCCTGCAGCTCTTCGGGGGCGAGCTTGTTTTTCTGGGCGCGTTGACCGAAGTCGCCGATGGTCTTTTCGATGTCGGCGAAGCTCAGCCGTTCGGCGTTGCGAATGACCGGCACGAGCAGGCCCTTTTTGCTGCTTACCGCGACACCGATATCGTAGTAGTTTTTGTAGATGATCTCGTTGCCGCGAATCTCGGCGTTGATCTGCGGGATCCGCTTGAGCGCGTCGATGGCGGCCTTGACGAAGAACGACATAAAGCCGAGCCGGACGCCGTGCTCCTTTTCGAACAGCTCCTTGTACTCGTTACGGATCGCCATCATGTAGCTCATATCGATCTCGTTAAAGGTCGTGAGCAGAGCGGCGGTCTGCTGGGCCTCGACGAGGCGCTCGGCGATCTTGCGGCGGAGCGGGCTCATCGGTACGGCTTCTTCTTGGCGGTCGCCGCTCGGGGCGGGGGCTTCTTTGGCCGGGGCGGACGGCGCCTTCGCCTCTTTTTGAGGGGCTTCTTTTTTGGCGGTCTGCTGCTGGGCGTGGCGCTGGACGTCTTCTTTAAGGAGGCGTCCGCCGGGGCCGGTCGCTTCGACCTCGCTCGCACTTAGGCCGTGTTCTTCGAGGAGGCGCTGGGCGGCGGGCATCACGCGCGGTTCGCCTTCGGCTTGGGCGCTAGGGGCGCCGGCGACGGGGGCCTCGTCGCGTTTAGGGGCGGAGGTCGTTTCGGGTTCGGGCGCTTTCGCTTCGGGCTCGGGTTCGGGTTGTTTCGCTCCGGACTCGGGTTGTTTCGCTTCCGGCTCGGGTTCGGGTTGTTTCGCTTCGGCGGGTGCGGCCTCGGCGTCGCCCTCTTCGCTAATATGGGCGATCACCTCGCCGACTTCGGCGGTGTCGCCCTCCTTTTTAAGCACCTTGCTGATGCGGCCCGCGACCGACGCCGGCACTTCGAGGGTCGCCTTGTCGGTTTCGACCTCGACGACCGGTTCGTCCTTTTCGACGGTGTCGCCCTCCTGCTTAAGCCACTCGCCGATAAAGACCTCGGTGATCGACTCGCCGACTTCGGGGACTTTGAGTTCTACTGCCATGACTGCTCCTTCGTCGTGTTAAGTATGGTGTTAAGTATTACCGTGTCGAGTATCATCGTGTGTGCGTATTGGCGTGTTGGGACGGGGTACGGCTCGAGCCCTATAGCCTGGCTTCGGCTAGGTCGCGAGCGGCGTAGCCTTGCGGTAACGATTACCCTTCCTGCCGTCACGGGATCGCGGCGGTAGCTTGTATTGTGGGTGCACGTGACACTAGAGTCGCACAACCGTCACACCGACGTCGCTACCGACACGACCGGAACACTGTCTGCAAGACCGTCCGAACCGGTGCCAAGCTCACAGAGCCGTGCGCCAGGACAGGAGACAGGGAGCTAAGACAGGACATTCTGTCCAAAAGAGACGGGCACGTTCGGTGACGCACCCGTCTGGTGTGGGGGCTCGAGCCCCTCCCCTACCTACTTACGCGGTCCGGCGAAGGCTTCTTTTAGCAGCTCCTGCTGTTCGATCTTGTGGCTGCTCTTCGATCCGGTCGCGGGGCTCGCCGAGGCGGGGCGGGTCACGCCGTTAAAGGGGCGACCGTAGAGCGACTCGCAAAACTGCACCCGTAGCGAAAACCAGGCTCCCATGTTGTAGGGCTCTTCCTGTACCCACAACACCGGTACGTCGGCACCGTAAGGGGCGAGGACGCGCTGCAGGTCGGTATGCGGAAAGGGGTAGAGCTGCTCGAGCCGTACAATCGCGACGTCGTCACGGCCTAGCTCTTCGCGCTCTTCGAGCAGATCGAAATAGACCTTGCCCGAACAGAGCAGCACCCGCGACACCCGGTTCGGCTCGGCGGTGGGGTCGGCGAGCACGCGCTGAAAGGTACCGCTCGTAAAGTCGCTAAACTCCGAAATCACTTTGGGGTGCCGGAGCAGGCTTTTGGGCGTCATCACGATAAGCGGTTTGCGCCACGGACGCAGCACCTGGCGCCGCAACAGGTGAAAGTACTGGGCGGGCGTGGTGACGTTAGCGATCTGCATGTTGTCTTCGGCGCAGAGCATCAGAAAGCGCTCGAGCCGCGCCGAGGAGTGTTCGGGGCCCTGGCCCTCGAAGCCGTGCGGCAGCAGCATGACGAGGCCCGACAGCCGCTGCCACTTGTCTTCACCACTCGCGATGAACTGGTCGATAATGACCTGCCCGGCGTTGACGAAGTCGCCGAACTGCGCCTCCCAGACCGTCAGACCTTCGGGCCAGTCGAGGCTGTAGCCGTACTCGTAGCCGAGCACCCCCGCCTCGGAGAGCGGGCTGTTATGGATTTCGAGCGGGGCCTGGTCGGGTGCGAGGTGCTGGAGCGGCATGTGTTCGGCACCGCTGTCGCCGTCGTGCAGCATGGCGTGGCGGTGGCTAAAGGTGCCGCGCTGGGCGTCCTGGCCGGTCATGCGGACGCGGTGGCCTTCGGTGACGAGGCTCGCGAGGGCGAGCGCTTCGGCGGCGGCCCAGTCTAGCGGGCGCTCGCCCGCGGCCATGTCGAGGCGCAGATCGAGGTTGCGTTTGATCTTGCTGTTGACCTTGAAGTCTTCGGGGACGCGCACCTGCGCTTCGAGCAGCGTCTTGACCCGCTCGTCGCTGATGCCGGTGTCGACGTCTTTGGCGTCCTCTTCGCGGCCTCCCTGGTAGCCCCCCCAGATGCCGGCAAAGGCCTGGTACTCGCGGCGAAAATCGTCGCTGCCGGGCGAGCGCGAGCTGCTCCTCGAGCCAGGCGCGGCGCTCGTCGGCGAGGGTGTCGGCCTCGTCCTTGCTGATCTCGCTCTTGGCGAGCAGCCGTTCGAGATACGCTTCGCGGACGCTCTTGCGCTTGCGGATCGCCTCGTACATCTGCGGCTGGGTAAAGCGGGGCTCGTCGCCCTCGTTGTGGCCGAAGCGCCGGTAGCAGTACATGTCGATCACGACGTCGCGCTTAAAGGTGTGCCGAAAGTCCATGGCGAGCTTGACGACCTGGGCGACGGCTTCGGGGTCTTCGCCGTTGACGTGAAAGATAGGGCTCTGCAGCATCTTGGCGACGTCGGTCGCGTAGGTGGTCGAACGGCCCTCTGCGGGCGACGTGGTAAAGCCGATCTGGTTGTTGACGACCACGTGCAGCGTCCCGCCGACGTGGTAGCCGGGCAGCTCGCTCAGGTTGAGCGTCTCCTGGACGACCCCCTCGCCGATAAAGGCCGCGTCGCCGTGAATCAGAATGGCCATGCCGTGTTCGCGCCGTGCGTCGTTGTCGCGGTCCTGTTTGGCGCGGGTACGCCCGAGCACCACGGTGTTGACGTATTCGAGGTGGCTGGGGTTAAAGGCGAGTGAAAGGTGGATGCTCTGGCCGCTTTCGGAGCGCCAGTCGCTGCTGTAACCGAGGTGATACTTGACGTCGCCGCGCCCGCGCTGCTCTTCGGGGTCGACGTCGTCGAACTCGCGAAAGATGTCTGCCGGACGCTTGCTCATAATGTTAGCGAGCACGTTAAGCCGCCCCCGGTGGGCCATCCCCAACACGATGTCGCGAATCCCCTGCTGGCCCGACGCTTCGATGGCGAGATCGAGCAGTGGAATCAGGCTTTCGCCCCCTTCGAGCGAAAAGCTTTGGCACCGACGTACTTCTTCTGCCAGAAAGTTCTTGAACACGACCGCGTTGGTCAGGGTCTCGAGGATGCGGCGCTGCTGGGCTAGCGTCAGGTCGAGCTGGTTCTGGCTCTCCTCCATCTGTTCCTGAAGCCACTTGCGGACCTCGAGGTCGTCGATGTGCATAAACTGCACGCCGACCGAGCGGCAGTAGGTCGTTTTGAGCCGTTCGATCACCTCGCGCAGGGTGCGGCCCGCCATGGTGCCGCTCGGCACGACCCGCTCCATATCGGCGTCGGTAAAGCCGTAGTAGCTGGGCTCGAGCTCTGCTGGTCTTTCGCTGCCCCGACCGAGCGGATCGAGTTCGGCGCTGATGTGGCCGCGCACCCGGTAATTACGGACCAGCTTATCGACCCGGTACTGCAGGGCGGCGGCTTCGGCGCTAACCTCGAGCTCTTCGCCGGTTTCGGCCTTGACGATCTCGCTCGTTCCGGCGTGGCCGTTGCGGGCGCCGGGCGGGTTAAAGATGCTCGAGCGCTGAAACGACGGCCCGAAGCTGTCGCGCCCCGCCGACCCGTTCGCCGGCAACGACGCGAAGTAGTCGCGCCACTCACTATCGACCGATTGGGGGTCGCGGAGGTAGTCGAGATAGAGATCCTCGAAAAATCCTAGACTCTGGCTGTTAAATTCGCGTGTATCACTCATAAAAATGTCCCTGACGTGGGGGGCTCCCCACCTGTCCTTTCCGGCCACTCGGCGCTGCGTGGTCCGTTCGCTTAGCGTCCACCGTGCTTGTCGTTCCGCATAGGTGCATCAGCTGCGTCAGGTGCCTGTCTACTGGGTTAGCTCGGCATGATATTGTCTGCATAACGTCGCTACCATCTTAGCAAGCCGTGCACTGTTGTTTCGCCAAGGATACAACGCTTCAAGAAAACAACGGCGGCTACAAAATTACCGAGAAACAGCAAGACAGAGCTGTAGACGCGGTGCGCGAAACCGAGGCGGGCAGAGCTATAGAACAGAGCCGCAGACAGAATCGTAGACGGGCGAGGCGTGCCGGTCGTTGTACTAACGCGGCTGGTCGATCGCCGCAGCACGACACTCGCCGTGCAGCCTTACACCTCAGACACGACGCGGCGCACCGACCCTCGTTCGGCGCTCCGGAGTTCCAGGCGCGAGTCGGCTGTACAGGCGTGGAACAACTGGATGTCTATCGCGTTAGAGCGAAATGCTTATCGACTTCGTTCCGACCCGGCGCGATCTGTCGCTGCAAGACGCCGACACCTTCGAACGGGCGCCGGGCGGCGCTCCGGCCAACGTCGCGGTCGGGCTCGCGCGGCTCGGGCTGCAGAGCGGCTTTATGGGCAAGGTCGGCGACGACGTGTTCGGCAAGCTGCTCGTCACGACCCTGGAACAGAACGGCGTCGACACCCGCGAAATCAAGTACGACAGCGAGGCCCGCACCGCGCTCGCGTTCGTGTCGCCGCAGGCCAAGGGCGAGCGGTTTATGTTTTACCGCCACCCGAGCGCCGACATGCGCCACCACCCCGACGAAATCGACGACGCCTACGTGCGAAGCGCCAAAGCGTTTCACTTCGGCAGTATCAGCCTGATCGTCGAACCGGCCCGCAGCGCGACACTTAAAGCCGTCACCGTCGCAAAAGACGCCGGGCTGCTGATCTCCTACGACCCGAACCTGCGGCTCGCGCTGTGGCACGACGAAACAAGCGCCCGCGCCGGTATGCGGAGCGCCTGGCCGCTCGCTGATGTGATCAAGATTCAGCGACAAGGAGCTGCTGTTTTTAACCGGCGAGCAGAGCGACGACGCGGCGCGGAGCCTCGTCACCGACAACGTCAAGCTGCTTTTGGTGACCAACGAAAAGGGTGCGAGCTACTACACGCCCGACACGAGCGGACGGGTGCCGGGTTTGAGGTCGATGTGGTCGAGACGACCGGCGCCGGCGACGCGTTCATGGCGGGAGTGCTAGGCGGTCTGGTGAGAAGGAGACCGGGTGCGATCGGGGGAGAGGGAGGGGCTCGAAGCCCCTCATCCGCCGCGCCAACGCCTACGCCGCCCTCGCCACCACCAAACGCGGCGCGATCCCCGCTCTGGCCACCCCGGACGAACTCGGCGCGTTTATAAGCGCTCAGTCGTAACGCTACACTACGGTCATGGCACTTCCTTCTAACGACACCGTTCCTTCTCTAATGACACCGTCACCCTCGACGATCTCGACGCCGCCGCAAAACGGCTCGCCGGCGTCGCCGTCGTCACACCCCTCATCAGGCTCCCCTACGACACGCCGCAGAGCGACCACAACGTCTACGCCAAAGCCGAAAGTTTTCAGAAAACCGGCTCGTTTCAGCTGCGCGGCGCCTACAACTTTCTCGCCGCGCTCTCCGCCGACGTCCGGCAGCGCGGCGTCGTCGCCCCGCTCGAGCGGTGGCCCACCGCCCAAGGGGTCGCCTGCGCCGCCCACATGTTTGGCGTTCCGGCGACCATCATCGTCATCCCCGACAACGCCCCGCCGGTCAAGGTACACCGTACCGAAGCGTGGGGCGCGGCGGTGGTGCGCTGCCGCAGCCCGAGACCGCGTAGACGTCGCCGAACAGATCGCTACGGGGCAGGACGCGACGCTCGTACCGCCCTTCGACCACCCCTGGATCATCGCCGGTCAGGGCACGGTCGGGCTCGAAAT
>JAXHMC010000045.1:0-206158 GCA_034521635.1 Trueperaceae bacterium
GTTTGATCCTGGTAGGTTTCGTATTGCTCGACGACAACAGCCCCGCTGGACTGTGGTTAAAGTGCGAGTCGTGTAACGCCCAAATCTACCGCAAAGACCTTATCGCCAACCACTACTTGTGCCCCGAATGCTCGCACCACTACCGGATGCCGGTCGAGGCTAGGCTCGAGCACCTCGTCGACCAAGACAGCTTCGAACGCTGGTCGGGCGAGATCACCGCCAACGACCCCCTCGACTTTTCCGATACCGAACCCTACGAAGAGCGGCTCCGGCGCTTTCAGGAGCGCCAGCAACGCCCCGACGCGATCGTGACCGGTAGTGCGCGGCTCGAGGGTGAGCCGGTCGCGCTCGCCGTGATGGACTTCTTTTTTGCCGGTGGTTCGATGGGGTCGGTGGTCGGCGAAGAGATCGCCCGCGCCGCCGAACGCGCTGCCGACGAAGGACGCAGCTTTATCACCATAACCGCGTCGGGTGGCGCCCGGATGCAGGAGGGGGCGCTGTCGCTGATGCAGATGGCCAAAACGACCGTCGCCCTCGAAAACCTCGCCCACAAGCGGCTGCCCTTTATCAGCGTGCTTACCGACCCGACGACGGGCGGCGTGACCGCGAGCTTCGCGACGCTCGGCGACATTATTATCGCCGAACCCAAGGCGCTGATCTGCTTCGCCGGCCCCCGCGTTATCCAGCAGACCATCAAGCAGAGCCTGCCCGAAGGCTTTCAGCGCTCCGAATTTCTGCTCGCGAAGGGGATGCTCGACGACGTCGTCGCGCGGCCTCACCTGCGCGCCAAGCTCGGAGCGTACGTGCGGCTGCTCAACAACCGATTTTCGTCGCCCGAGGAGGTGACCTATGGCGCTACCCTTTGAAAAGCCGATCGACGAGCTGCAGGCCCGTATCGACGACATGCGGAGCTACTCCGAACAGCAGGAGATCGACCTCTCGAACGAGATCACCCTGCTCGAAGACCGGCTCGAGCGCCTCAAACAGGAGACGTTCGCCGACCTAAGCCGCTGGCAACGGGTGCAGGTCGCCCGGGCGCCGGGCCGCCCGACCAGCCTCGACTATATCCAGACGATGTTCGAAGACTTTTCCGAGCTACACGGCGACCGGGTACTCGGCGACGATCCGGCGGTCGTGACCGGCATCGCCCGCTTCGGCGGCCAGAGTGTGGTTGTGGTCGCGCAGCAGAAGGGCCGCGACACCAAAGAGAATATCCACCGTAACTTCGGCATGTCTCACCCGAGTGGTTACCGCAAGGCGATGCGGATGTTCGACCTCGCCGACAAGTTTAATCTGCCGGTGCTGACCTTTATCGACACGCCCGGCGCCTATCCCGGCATCGCGGCAGAAGAGCAGGGTCAGGCTTGGGTGATCGCCGAAAGTATCCGCCGCATGAGCCAGCTGATGGTTCCGGCGATTAGTGTGGTGATCGGCGAGGGCGGTTCGGGCGGAGCGCTCGCGATCGGTGTGGCGAACCGGGTGCTGATCTTGGAAAACGCGATCTATTCGGTGATCAGCCCCGAATCGTGTGCGGCGATTTTGTGGCGCGACGCGAGCGAAGCCCCCAAGGCCGCCGAAGCGCTCCGCCTGACGGCGCACGATCTCTTAGAGCTAGACATCGTCGACGGTATTATCGAAGAGCCGAACGGCGGCGCCCACCGCGACGCCGCGACGACGATCGAGCGGGTCGCGAGACGGCTCGAGCTCGAACTCGACACCCTCTGCGCGCTATCCCCCGAAGCCCTCTACGACCACCGTCAGAACCGTTTTCGGCGGCTCGGACGGGTCTCTCTCGTCGAACGCAAAGCGCTTAGCGCCGACCCCGCCACCGAGCCCGACTCACCAGACACCGCTCTACCAGACACCACCCCGGACAGCTCGGACGACGCCGGACAGGACACGTCCTCTGGTGCAGCAGCC
Source organism: Trueperaceae bacterium (assembly GCA_034521635.1). Classification (GTDB taxonomy): domain Bacteria; phylum Deinococcota; class Deinococci; order Deinococcales; family Trueperaceae; genus JAXHMC01. Next base: position 1,921 of record JAXHMC010000045.1, read on the forward strand.
GACGAGCGTAGCGAGGCCACGACAGAGCGCACCGTCTCTCAGGAGTAGCTCTCAGGAGTAGGCTCGGCACGAGATTGTAGTGCCGACAGCGCGGTTGTCGACATCGGGATCGTCAAGGTTAGGACGAGCAGTCCTACAAAGTTTTGCTCTACGCGAAGCGTCACCGCCGATATCTGCCGAACGCAATGGTTACAGCATCATCTGGAATGGCTAGATCATCGCGGTCGAGACGATCAACATCAGCAAGAGGCTCCCCGACACGGCGGAGCCTCTTCTGTTTAACGTAACGCGGGTGTGTCGCGCGCTGTCTGGTCGGTTGTCTGGTCGGTGTCTAGTCGCTAAGGTCGACGCGGCTGCGTAGGGCGTCGAGGTTTTCCTGTACCGAGTCCATGCCGCTAAAGACGGCGCTACCGGCGACGAGGACGTCGGCTCCGGCTTCGACGGCGAAGCGGGCGGTCTTGCGGTTGATGCCACCGTCGACCTCTAGGGCGCAGTTGGAGTCGGTTTCGTCGATCATGGTGCGAAGGGTTGTGAGGCGTTCGAGGCTCGACTCGATAAACTCCTGACCGCCGAAGCCGGGGTTGACGCTCATGACAAGGGCGAGGTCGAGGTAGGGGAGGGCGTCGCGGTAGACGTCGAGCGGGGTGAGGGGGTTGACGGCGAGGCCCGCTTTCGCGCCCGACTCGCGGATGATCTGTAGCGCCCGGTGGATGTGCGGTGTCGCTTCGGCGTGGACGGTAATGATGTCGGCACCGGCTTCGGAGAAGGTTTCGAGGTAGCGTTCGGGGTCGGTGATCATCAGGTGGACGTCGAGCGGCAACTTGGTGACGCGCTTGCAGGCCTGCACGACGACCGGGCCGATGGTGATGTTCGGGACGAACTGGCCGTCCATCACGTCGATGTGAATGTAGTCGGCGCCGCCAGCCTCGGCGGCGCGAATCTGCTCGCCTAAACGCGAAAAGTCGGCGGCAAGAATAGAAGGGGCTAGTCTGATATGGCGTTCCACGTTGGGGAGTATAGCAACTTTACGGGGTGCGTCGTACTCGCATAACAGTTTATAGTGGCGAACGTGAATGGCGAACGGGGGCGACAAGCAGGTGCTAAGGCGGATTCGGGGTGGGCGCGCTGGCAAGTCGGCGCGGGTCTGCTCCTTTTTTTCGCGCTGCTCAAGCTAACCCGCCCGATAACGTTGCCGGTCGGGGTGGCGCTGGTGCTGCTCGTGCTGGTCAGGCCGGTGCAGCGGTGGCTCGAGCACCTTCTGCGCACCCCCCGCTGGCTTAGCCCCGTTCTCATCACCAGCCTGCTGCTCGGCATTGGCTGGCTCGGCTGGCTGTCGCTGCGCTACGCGTTTACCCGCGTGGTCGCGCTAACCCCGGAGTACCTGGGGCGGCTCGAGCAGCTTAACGCCCAACTCGCCACCGACTTACCGACCAACACCGAACAGCTTCGGCAGATGACCTCGCAGCTTTCCGGAGCCCTGCTCGGCGCGCTCGGCGGCGTCGGTTACAGCTTAGGCGTCCTCGGCGTCATTTTGGCGCTACTGGTGCTGATTCTCTACGAAGTAGACGTGCTCGCCGACAACCTCGAGCGGGCGACGCCGGACGGCTGGTGGCGCGGTATTGAGCGCGCCTGGTACCGCCTCAGCCCGGCGCTGGTGCGCTACGTGCTGGTCACGACCGCGACGAGCCTGCTTACGGGCCTGCTGACGAGCGTCTGGTGCGGCGTGTTCGGTGTCGGCCTCGCGTTTGTGTGGGGGCTGCTCGCGTTTGTACTCAACTTCTTTCCGACCATTGGCTCGGTTATCGCTGTGGTGCCGCCGACGCTGTTCGCGTTCGTGTTTGAGGGTGCAGGGGTCGGCCTTGCCATGCTTATCGGCCTATCGCTGATGCAACTCGTGATGGGCAACCTCATCAACCCGGCGCTCTTAGGCAGTGCGTTGCGGTTGCCGGCGACGGTGGTGCTGCTCGCGGTTGTCTTTTGGGGTTGGTTGTGGGGGCTCGGCGGGGCGATTATCGGGGTGCCGCTGACCATGGCGCTCGTGTTCCTCGGGCGGGAGTTTGGGGGGCTCGAGCCCTACGCCCTCCTCCTCGCCGGCCCAGAACGCCAAACGCTCGTTTCCGCAGAAGAGACTCCGGTCGAGAAAAGCTCTGCTGAGAACACTGCTACCGAAGATGCTGTTACTGAAGACACTGAAGATACCTGAGACACCGCTACGCCTCCTGCTGCTTGTCCCGACGCCGCCGATACAGAACGTAACCGATAAACACGACGATGCTAAGCCCCGTCACCCACGCGAGCCCCGACTCTAACCGCTCGAAATCCGCGCCGAGATAGGCGACGAGGACGGTTAGCGGTAGCGTCCCCGCCCCGGTCGCGAGCACGAACTCCCAGAACCGCATCTTGACGAGCCCGGCCACGTAACTGACCGCGTCGGTCGACAGCGCCGGCGAAATCCGCGCGGCGATTATGGCCCAGAAGCCGTACTTATCGACGTATTTTTCGATGTTTTGCTCGGTTTCCTGCCCGATAAGTTTGTACACCGTGACCGGCCCGAGCGAACGCCCGATGCCGTAGGCGGTCATCGCGGCGAGCAGCAGGCTGCCCCACGTCAGCAGGCCGCCGACTACCGGTCCGTAGGCGAGTACCGCTACGACCATCAGCAACACCGACGGGACAAACGCGAGAAGCGTCTGCATCAGCGTAAGCGCCACGATGACGAGCGGCCCCCAGGCGCCAAAGCCCTCCACCCACTGCTGAAACTCCTCGCGCCGCTCGTTGACGAGCAGGGTGTAGGCACGCCCCAAAAAAGCGCGGTAGTCGGGCCAGACAAAATAGAGCAGCACCAGAACGCCGATAAGCGCGAGCGGGACCATCCAAGTGAGGCGGCTCTGCGGGTCTCGAGCGGACGGTTGCTCTGCTGAGGTGTCGTGACCCGGTTTATGTTGGACCTGTTCGTCACTCATGGTCTGCTCCCCCTTGTTCGTTATCGCGTCAAATTGGGCGTATAGAAGGAAACTTGCTTCACGCTGTTCGCGTGTCGTGGCTGTTAGTGTCAGCTTACGCGTGTCGTCTAGACCCTGTACCGCGTTGCCTCACAGTCATTTGCGCCTATGTTTGTGGTGAGTTACCGTCCCCCAGTAAGTTCGGGCGCGGTGATTCGTAGCAGAATGCAGAATAGGGTGAGGCCGTGATACGTGACGGGGCTCGGTTCGATAAGGTAGACGCTTGACGATACGCCGCTCACCGATACGCTGCCGACGATGTAAGGGAGCCTGCGATAGTAGTTGAGCTTTTATGTCAACATTAAGGCAGCGTCACCGACGTAACATGATAGGGACGTAACGCGGCTATATCGTTGCAGACCGTATCATCCTCGAACTGTATTCGTCTCAACCCGCATCATCTCAAGCTGTATCGTCTCAACCGTATTGTTTCAACCAAGGAGGAAACGATGGACTACGCAAACCCCGACGTACTGGTTTCGACCGATTGGGTGCTCGAGCACCACCAAGACCCTAACGTCCGCCTCGTCGAAGTCGACGAAGACGTGCTGCTTTACGAGCAGGGCCACATTCCCGGCGCGGCCAAGGTCGACTGGCACACCGAGCTGCAACGCTCCGACGTCCGCGACTTTGTCGACAAACAGGGCTTCGCCGCGCTGATGGAGGCTAAGGGCATCTCGAACGACACTACCGTAGTGCTCTACGGCGACAAATCGAACTGGTGGGCAGCGTACGCGTTCTGGTTTTTTAAGTACAACGGCCATAAGGACGTGCGGCTGATGAACGGCGGGCGCCAGAAGTGGGTGGCGGAGAGCAAGCCGCTGACCGACGAGGCGTCGAGCCACCCGGCAGGCCGCTACAGCGTCGAGTACCGCGACGAGAGCATCCGCGCCTACGCGACCGACGTGATGCAGCATCTGCTCAAGGTCAAAGAGGGCCAGGGCGCGATGGTCGACGTGCGCAGTCCCGCCGAGTTTTCGGGCGAAAAGCTGCATATGCCCGAATACCCGCAAGAGGGTGCGCTTCGCGGCGGTCATATCCCCGGTGCGCAAAACATTCCGTGGGCGCAGGCGACCAACGAAGACGGCACCTTTAAGTCTGCTGAAGAGCTCGTCTCGCTGTATGGCGACAAGGGCGTGACCGACGACAAAGACGTTATCGCCTACTGCCGGATCGCCGAGCGGAGCAGCCACTCCTGGTTTGTGCTCAAGCACCTACTCGGCTACAAAAAGGTACGCAACTACGACGGGTCGTGGACCGAGTGGGGCAACATGGTCGGGGTGCCTATCGAGCAGGGGAGCTAAACGATAAGCTACTCGGCCTAGTACAAGGTTGGACAAGATAACGTTTAGGGTGATGCTTCGGTGTCGCCCTATTTTTGTCGCGCTACTGTTTGGGGCGGCGGCGGGCGGCTCGAGCCATCCTTCTCCGGTACAAGCGCCGTTCGCGGAGCTGCGCTGCCGTCTCGTAAAGCAACCGGCAGTCGCGAGCCGACAAGCCGAGGCCGTCTTGCAGCACCGCCTGGTCGACGAGGGTTCGGGCTTTGTCGGGTTGTTCGTTGCGCAGCAGGCGGTCGACGTCTCCCGCGAGGTCGCGTAGGTCTGCCGACACGTTCGGAATCAGGACGCGTTTGGCTTCGGCGGGCTCGAGCTTAAGCATCCCGTCGCCGAGCGCGTGCCCTTCTAGCTCGCAGCTAAGTTCGCACAAGCTAGAGTGCCAGAGCAGCGTGAGCGTCCACTGGCCTAGCGGTGCGAGGCCGTAAAGCTCGACCAGATAGAGCGTGTTCGGGGCGGTCGCTCCGGCGTCGTTGCTTACCAGCGTAGGCCGCGACCCGCTCATATAGCTTAAAAACGCGTCGGGGACGTACACGCGCGGTACGTGATACCAGTATTCGCGTCGCCGGCACTTGTACGACCGAGGGGCGCCGCTCCGCTCGCCGTCGCGAAGGTAGCGCTGCGTCTGCGCGTCAAATTCAGGGAGTGGCCGTTTGTCTAACGACAGAAGATAGCCCGCCCGTCCGCCTTGTGCGGCCTCGTGCCAGTCGTCCGCTGTAAAGCGGAGCCCGCGCAGCGCCCGACTTCGAAACACCGCTCGCCGCAGTACGTCGCTAGGCAGTCGCCACGTCCGCACGTCGTCGTCGCTAAGGTGAAAAAAAGTGTTCGCGCCCGTCACGTAGCCGGTGCTGATGTTGGCCACGTCGCCTAGGCGCAGACTCGTCTTCGACAGGGTTCGGTAGAGCTGCTGCGCGTCGGGCGAGACAAAGCGCGTCGTGAGTCGGTCGCGGCCCGACGCTAACGCGTGCCGGTCGAGGGTGTGGCAGCGGGGCAGGGGGGTAGGTAGCGCCGCGAGGGCGTCGATACCTTCGACGTCGCGCCAGTCTAACGATACGAACGGTTCGTCCTTGCCGTCGGCTAGAAGGAGGACGGTTTCTTGGCTGAGGTGCGGAAAGAGGGGGCGGCGAAAGGTGAGCAGCGAGACGTGGCGGAAGGTGTGGGTGAGGTGCTCGAGCACCGGCCTCGCGTACGCCGCGTGCGCTAACTCTATTGGCACCACCATCGCCAAACGCCCCCCTTCGCGTAGCTGCATCGCGCTGTGGACGACAAACGGTGCCCAGCTGCTGCTCAAACGGCTTAACGTCACGCCGTAAGACGCGACCCGCGCTAGGGCCCGCTCTTTGGCCGCGCCGCTAAAATGCTGGTAGCGGATGTAGGGCGGGTTGCCGATGACCGCGTCGAATCTGGGTAGCTCTGCGCTCCCCGCAGCGACGTCGAAAAAGTCTGCGTAAATCAGTTGTTGCGGTGCGATACCCTGCCGAGCGTGTAGTTCTCGGGAGATTTGCCGGTGAACGTCCGCGTCGACCTCGACGCCGTACACCTGCTCGCGCCCTGTACCGCCGAGCGTGTCGAGCCGACGTGCCGCTGCCGTTAAAAACACGCCGCCGCCGAAGCTAGGGTCGAGCACGGTGTCGTTTGCGTCGCGCACCGCCCACGACACCAGAAACGTCGCGATGACCTCGTCGGTGTAGTACGCGCCCAACCGTTTCGCTCTGCTAGAACCGTCGAGAGTGTCGTCGCTGACGCAGCGAGCGTAGAGGTCGGGGGCGTCTTTCACCTCCCTAGCTTAACGTGCGGCGTAGCGCCTGCGGCGGGAGAATATCACCTCCGGCCCTGTGCCGACGACACTCATGTGTGAGCTTAAAAATAACTTGTGGGACGCAAAAAAGAGCGCCAGCCTAAGCCGACGCTCTCTCGTGTGGTGGTGCGATTAAAGGGTTAGTCGGTGGACGCTTAGTCGGTGCCGACGACGGGGGTTCTAAGCGCGTGGCGGACGGCGTCTTCGAGGACGCTAAGCCCTTCGTCGAGTTCGTCGTCGCTAAGGGTGAGCGGCGGGAGAAAGCGGATGACGTTGCTGTAGGTACCGGTCGACAGGAGCAGCAGGCCGTGGTTGCGGGCGTAGTCGACGACGGCTTGGGTGGCGGCCTTGTTAGGCGTTTGGCTACCGTCCGCGCCGATAAATTCGATAGCGTTCATCGCGCCGACGCCGCGTACGTCGCCGACCTGCTCGAACTCGTGTTTGAGGCCGTTAAGCCGGTCGCGTATCGCGTCGCCGATGACGTTGGCGCGCTCGAGCAGGTTTTCTTGTTCGATGACTTCTAACGTAGCGAGGGCGGCGGCGCAGCTGACGGGGTTGCCGCCGAAGGTCGAGCCGAGTTGGCCGGGCCCTAACCTGTCCATCACTTCCGCCTTACCGACCACTGCCGACAGCGGAAAGCCCGACGACAGCGCTTTGGCGCTGCAGACCAGGTCGGGCTCGAGCCCGTGATGATCGACCGCCCACCAGGCTCCGGTCCGCCCGATTCCCGACTGCACCTCGTCGTCGATCCAGAGCGCGCCGATCTCGGTAGCGTATTCGCGTAGCGCCGCTAAAAACTCGCGCGGTGCCGGAATAAAACCGCCCTCGCCGGCGACCGGCTCGATCACGAACGCGGCGACCTCGTCGGCCCCGATCGTCGTTTCGACCGTGTCGCGAAGCTGGGTGAGGTCGGCCTGACAGCAGCGCCCGTCCTCCTGGCGGCCACCGTAGGGGCAGCGGTAGCAGTACGGATACTGCGCTCGGTAGATCTCGGCGGCGCGCGGCGCGAACCCGGCCTTGTAGGGGTTGGCCTTGCCGGTCAGCGACAGCGCCATGTGGGTGCGCCCGTGAAACGCGTGGGTAAAGGTGATAATGCCCTGGCGCCCGGTCGCGACCCGCGCGATCTTGACGGCGTTTTCGACCGCTTCGGCGCCAGAGTTGATCAGAAACGTCTTTTTGGGGCTGTCGCCGGGGGCGATCGCGTTGAGCTTTTCGGACAGCGCGATGTAGCTCTCGTGCATCCCGACCGCGAAACAGAGGTGCTGAAACTGCTCCATCTGCTCTCTGACCGCGCCGAGCACGTGCGGGTGCGAGTGACCGACGTTCATCACCGCGATCCCGACCGACCAGTCGAGATACCGGTTGTCGTCGGCGTCCCAGACGTAGGCGCCCCGGCCTTTGACCGGGTAGATCGGATGGACCGAATAGGCGGCGTTAGCGACGGCCTCGGCGCGTCGGTTGCGAAGTTGCTGGTTGCTCATGGTTCCTCCTAAAACTTACCAAGAAAACTTGTTAAATAAAGGTGAAGTAGATTGACAGCTTTTGATGCGTAAGTGTTTTATCGAAACTTGCTAATAATCAAAAGCGTTCTGTTTTCTGATGGTAGCACCTTTTGTGCGGTCCGTGTACCCCCCCACAAGCCGCCGCTAGAGCCGAGTGAGGGTCGTCCGTCCGTTCTCGTGTCTGTGCTCGGTAGCGTCCCCGTGTCTATCGGTCGTCGTGGGGGCTGTTGTTTAGGCTATGATGTCGTCATCGTGGACGCTAAAGCGCTGTTAGATCTGTTAAAGGCCCATACGGGCTTTACCCCCGCCCACGAGGCGACGCTCCGCGATCTCGGCGCTACGATGGTGCCGCTCTCGCAAGAGATCGCCTTAGCCTTCTACGACTACCTAGGTCGCGACGAAGAGATGTATCGACTTCTCTGGGCGGTGCCGGGTCGGGTCGAGCGGCTGTACAGCGCTTTTGCGGCGTGAACGTGCAAACCGCTCTTGTGGCCGGAGCGAGCGTCCTGCTAAAAAACTGATCTGCACGGTAACGACCTACGAGCGGCGCACTCCGAGCGTGCCGTTCCGACAATCTTTTATCACCCTGTCGCGACTGTTAGGAGAGACCGATGGCTAAGCTAAGCGCGCTACTGTTCGATATGGACGGCACCCTCGTCGACACCGACGACGTCCACTTTCAGGCCTACCAGACTGTGCTAGAGCGCGAAGGGCTCGGCATCACCCGGCGCTACTACGACCGCGAGATGAGCGGGCGTCCGAACCCCGAAATCTTGCGCGGCCTGCTGCCGTCGCGCCCCGAACACGAACGAAACGAACTTATCGAAGAGAAAGAAGCCCGTTTTCGTGACGGGGCCGACCACCTCCGCGCGACACCCGGTCTGCACGATCTGCTCGCCTGGAGCGAGGCGGAGGGGGTGCGGCGGATTGTGGTGACGAGTGCGCCCGGCGTCAACGCTGACTTTATGCTTGGGGGGCTCGAGCTCCAAAACGCCTTCGAAGACGTGGTGCTCGCGGAGCGGCTCGAGCGCGGTAAACCCGACCCGCTACCTTACCAGGTCGGGCTAGAACGCCTCGGTGTGGCGGCAGAACACGCCCTAGCCTTCGAAGACTCGCTGGCCGGGGTTCGTTCGGCGTCGGGGGCGGGCATCGAGACCGTCGCGGTCGCTACCACCCAGTCCCCCGACGACCTGCGCGCCGCCGGAGCCGCGCTGGTCATCACCGATTTTCGTGACGACGCGCTCTGGCAGCGGCTGCGCGAACGGCTCGGTTCGTCTGCCTAATCGTCTTCGGAGAGCAGCAGAGCTTCGAAATCGGTGAGCTGCGCGGCGGACGCGACCTGCTGCGCGAAGCCGCGTTCGACAAGGCTGTGCAGGCCGCGCACCATTTCGTCCCAGACAAGCGCACTGTTATAGGCGAGGTCGTGGAGTGACGACGACTCGGTCAGGGCGTTAAGCACTCGGTAGCCGAACAGGTCTAAGGCGCGCGGCGAGTAGGGCTTAGATGGGTCGGCGATAAGCTCGAAGCGGTCGTGGGGGCGCCAGTGGTGGTCGCCAGAGAGCGCGCTCATCTCGTCGCGGCGCCTGATGAGGTCGAGGCTTAGCGACAGTGTGTCGATGCCGGGCGCGATAAAGCCGTCGGGAGCCTGGCTAAGCAGCAGGGTGAAGTGGCCGTCGGTCTCTTCGAAGATAGGCATCAGCGCCATTTCGTGACGCCGCCGCACCGACTGCATCAGAATCATCTGGGCGACCGGGTCGTAGTCGCGCACCGAGTTAAGCTCGTCGAGGGTGTCGTGGCCGCGCCGCCGCAACTCGTTTAGGTAGACGTCGGCGACGCCGAAGCGGCGCATCAGCTCGGTCAGCCGGGGCGCGAAGGGGGTTAGCACCCGCCCCATCCGCCCCTCGGAAAACGACAGCGTGGTGCTCACCCCGAGTGTCGGGTGCTCGAGCCGCAGCACCCCGGTCTTGCGCCCGCTCGCGATGGTGTCGAGTAGCTGTACGAGGGGAAGGTCGGCAAGGTTCCCTTCGAGAATGTCCTGTTCGACGCTCATACGCACGTCCTTCCTGTGCCTTGTAGGTGGCCGGGCCGAAGTAGCGAACGCTAGTGGCGCCGAGCGACGCTTGGTCTGTCCGTCACGCTCTGCTGAATGCCAGCAGCTACGTTTCATGTAAGCTTGTTATGTAAGCTTGCCCGGCCTCGTTTCTGCTACTCTACCGCGACGAAGCTGTAACGAAGCTATGACGAATCCAATCTACCGTGACAAATCGGTCTGACGCCGTAGCGGGCCTTCGGGCTAGGGTTCTTGTTTAGAGATGGTGAGTTTAAAGACGGTGACCGGGCATGACCGATAGACCGACAGACATGGTGCCGGGCGGGGGCTGTGGCGGTGTTATAGTAACGTATGAGTCTAATGTCGCGGATTTTGCGCCTGCTAATCGCGCAACTCGTCGCGCAGCAGCGCTACCGGGCCTGGCGCGAGGCGCGACGACGCACGTCAACGTACGATTCGACATACGATTCGGCGTACGAATCGGCACAAGCCGGACAAGACCGGTCGGCGACGTCGGACGGGCCGGGTGTCGGGGCGACGCGAGACCCCGACATCGCGCGCTGTTACGCGGCGCTAGAACTCTCCTACGGTGCCGATTTGGTCGCGGTGCGCGCGTCCTACAAACGGCTGGTCAAGCTCTATCACCCCGACCGTTTCGCGACCGACCCCGAAAAGATGGCCACAGCGACGCAACTCGTACGCGAACTTAACGACGCGTACGAATGTCTGCGGCGTCACCTCGGCGCGACCGGGCGGTAGGGGCCGGTGGTCGCGGTTGCTGCTGAGCGGGTGGGGCTCGAGCCCCTCGCCGCCACCCTCGCCGCCGAGCTAGGTCTCGAAGTCGTCTCTATCGAAACCCCGCCTGACTCTATCGCCGCCGAGCTAGGTCTCGAAGTCGTCTCTATCGAAACCCCGCCTGACTCTATCGCCGCGCTGCTCGTCGTCACCCCAGAGCGCTTAGAGGTCCGCCAACTCGGCCCCGACGCGCCCGGCCCGGTCTACGCCGATTTTGTTGGTGGTAAAACCGGCTACCGGCGCCAGGGCGAAGGCAAATCGCAACCCCTAGCGCGGGCGGTCGGGCTTCGTAAACGTCCGCACACCACGGTGCTAGACGCCACAGCAGGGCTCGGGCAGGACGGTTTCGTGCTCGCCTCGCTCGGTGCTGAGGTTGTTCTGGTCGAACGTTCGCCGGTCGTCGCGGCGCTGCTTGCAGACGGGGTGGCTCGAGCCCTCCGCCATCCCGACACCCACGACGCGGCGAGTCGTCTCTGTCTTTACCGGGCAGACGCGACCGACGTGCTGCGGACGCTCGCACCAGACAACTATCCCGACGTGGTCTACCTCGACCCGATGTACCCGCACTCGGGCAAGTCGGCCCTCAAGGGCAAAGCGATGCGTCTGTTTCGCACCCTGGTCGGCGACGACCCCGACGCGGCAGAGGTGCTAAAAATGGCGTTATCGGTAGCGCGAGACCGGGTGGTGGTCAAGCGTCCGAAGACGGCGCCCGTTTTAGGAGAGCTCGAGCCCCACACCGCCATCGTCGGTAAAACCACCCGCTACGACCTCTACATCACGTCCGCCCCACCCCGCTAAGGAGCGCGTATGACCGAACCGACCACCCAGACCATCGCCGTTATCGGAGCCGGAACGATGGGCGGCGGCATCGCGGCGCTCTGCTCGTTGCGCGGCTACGCCGTCACGCTCTACGACCCCGACCCGGACGCTCGCGAACGGGCTCGAGCCCGCACCGAACGCCGTAACGACGCGGACGCGCTCGCCCGCCTGACCCTCAGTGACGATCTGGCCGAAGCCGCGCGGTCGGCAGATTTTGTGATCGAGGCGGTGCCGGAAAAGCTAGACCTCAAACGCCAGGTGTTCGAAACCCTCGACCAGCACGCCCCCGGCCACGCCGTCCTCGCTACCAACACCAGCGAACTCTCGGTCACCGCCATCGCCGCCGCCACCAAGCGCCCGACCAAGGTTATCGGCATGCACTGGTTCAACCCGCCCGAAAAGATGGGCCTCGTCGAAATCGTCCGCGCTCTGCAGACGAGTGACGACACGTTCGAACGCACGAGAGCTGTCGCCGAGCGCTGCGGCAAAAACATCGTGTCGGTCAAAGACCGCCAGGGCTTCGTCACCACCCGCGCCCTCGCCGCGCTGCTTACCGAATCGATGCGGATGCTCGAAGAAGACGTCGCGAACGCTCGCGACATCGACACGGCGGTCAAACTCGGCCTGAACCACCCGATGGGCCCGCTAGAACTCGCCGACTACGTCGGTTTAGACACCATGCTCTACATCTGCGAATCGCTCACCGACGCTCTCGGCGAACGCTTCCGCCCCCCACAAACGCTGCGCAAACTCGTCGAAGCGGGCCGCCTCGGACGCAAAACCGGCCAGGGCTTCTACGACTACGACACGCCCGGAGAATAGCCACCCGGCAGCATACTATACCTCTAAGTAAAGTAATTTTGTAGGTGCGCCATGCGCACCGCCCCGCCAACAAAATCTTTAACCGCTCGAAACGCGATACGCTTCTTTTAGCAGTTCCACGAAACGTTGCTCCACACAAGGCGTCACTCGATTCGTCGGATAAAGCGTGCAGCATCATCTGGAATGCATTCAGCAATTCTACGAAACATCGCTCTGGATAAAGCGTCCCCGTCGATATCTGTCGAACGTAATGGTTGCAACATCATCTGAGACTGCTGTTTCGTACTTGTTAAAAGTAGGTGACACCGAGCAGCGTCACGACGAGGACACCGCGTCGACCGCACCGACAAAGGTCGATTCACAGCGACACTCCACCCTCCAGCTAAAAACGCACACAAGACCGGCCCAACAAAAAAGACGGTGTCAAAAACCACCGCCTCATCTGTTTGAATGTTTACCTAATTGTGTGCAGCGCTAGGGGCTAATACAAGAAATCGCGGAGCGACTGCGACCGGCTTTCGAGGTAGCGCAGCTTGCGAATCGCGCGGTTTTCGATCTGCCGGACCCGCTCGCGGGTCACGCCTAAGTGCTGGCCGACCTCTTCGAGGGTGTGTTCGCGTCCGTCGACGAGGCCCATCCGCATCTTGACGATGAGTGCTTCGCGGTCGCTAAGCTTGTCGAGTGCGTCTTCGACCCCTTCGCTAAGCAGCGTCTGGCTAGCCTGTTCGACCGGCGAGGTGACGTTTTCGTCGGGGATAAAATCGCCGTAGAACGAGTCTTCTTCTTCGCCGATCGGCGTTTCGAGCGATACCGGCTCGCGTGATAGCTGAAACACCTCTTCGACCTTGTCGGCACTCCAGTCCGGGCCCATCGCGTCGGCGATCTCGGCGAGGGTCGGTTCGCGCGACAGATCCTGGTACAGCTCCCGCTTCTTACGGTTGAGCTTGTTGATGGTCTCGGTCATATGGACCGGAATCCGGATAGTCCGCGACTGGTCGGCGATCGAGCGGGTGATGGCCTGCCGGATCCACCAGGTCGCGTAGGTCGAAAACTTGTAGCCGCGCCGGTACTCGAACTTTTCGACCGCCCGGATAAGCCCCTTATTGCCTTCCTGGACCAGGTCGAGAAAGCCGAGGCCGCGTCCGCGGTACTTTTTAGCGATCGACACCACGAGCCGCAGGTTGGCTTCGATCAGGTGCTGCCGGGCGAGTTCGCCGTCTTCGACGATCCGCTGGAGGCGGCGTGCTTCGCGTTCGGCGAGCTTGTCGCTCTCCTCTTCGCGCCGTACCCGAGCGGCTTCACCCTCTTCGATCCGCCGCGCGAGGCTGATCTCTTCTTCGAGCGTAAGCAGATCGACCCGACCGATCTCGCGGAGGTACTGCCGTACCGGGTCGTCGGTAAAGGTGTCTTTGGCCATGCTCGCTTCGGCTTCGGCTTCAAGAGCACCGAAGTCGACGACTTCGTCTTCTTCGTCGCTGTCGAGACCGTCGTCGTCGAGATCGGCGACTTCGATACCGGCCTCTTCTAAGACCTCGACCAGATCTTCGACATTTTCGTTTTCGCTGTCTAGATCGAGCGTTTCGAGTGCTTCTTCGAACGCGCTGTTGACTTCGTCGGCTTCTAGCGAGCCGCCCTTTTTACCGGCTTCGATAAGCTTCTTCACCGAGGCCGACTTGAGCCAGGCGGGGGTCTTACCCTTCTTTTTATCGACTGTCTGAGACATAGTCTTAATCTCCTCGTCGTGCTTGGACGCCAGGTTCTTAGCTGCTGTAAGTGGTCTTAATTTTTCGGGTTGGAACGGTGTAAGACAGGTGCGTACAGTACGAAGTTGTGCAGATTTGACGTGCTACCTGTGCGGTTTCGGTATCGTTACAGAGTGTTTGTTACGGTGTGTTCGTGTGGGTATCTCGCGGGTCGGACGGCTCTGTGCGGTGCGGGTGCCGTCGATAGGGAACATTTGCGTCTCGACCACTCACCACTATAAAACGATTCGGAGCGCAACTTAGTATTCTTTTTGACGTTTGAAGCTCGGAGCCACCCGAAATAGCGACGCTAGCCCGCGCGGGTTGCCGGGCTCGAGCCCGACGCACTTGTGGGTGTTGGGCAGATGGTCGGCCCGATGAGGTCGTCGCAGACGCCTGCTGCGCGCTGTGACTCTTAAATCTGTAACGCTGTGTCGTGAAGCGGTTGTAGGAGGGTTGGGAGGGGCTCGAGCCCTCGCAAGCCCTTCCCCACTTCAGAATCTAGACTTCAGAGTCTGGCAGCACTGCCGATTCGGTCTACCTCGGTTCGCGTCCCCGGTGACTGTACGGCCCAAAACGAAGAAGTGCCCGTTAACAACTCTAAGAGCCGAAGACACTTCTTTGCTTGCTGCTACACTTTAAAGCGCAGCGCTTCTGGGTTGGTGGCTGGCCCACGAGGACTCGAACCTCGACCAGCGGAACCAAAATCCGCTGTCCTGCCGTTAGACGATGGGCCATCGCTCTTGGTACGCATCACGTCCGGCTCGTAGCGAGGCGGTCGCGCGAATGCAAAACATATAGTAGCCGCTCCGTTTGGCGCTGTCAAGCCTTGCAAAACAGTAGGGATGCGCGAGCTATCCGAACAGAATCATAGAAACAAAATAGAGACGGACGCCGTGCTTAACGCTAGCGTCCGTCTAGGTCGTGTGGCTGGCCCACGAGGACTCGAACCTCGACCAGCGGAACCAGAATCCACTGTCCTGCCGTTAGACGATGGGCCATTGCGGAGTTGTTGCTTACGGGCTTTTAAGGCCCTCGCACGCTCACAAGTGCAAAGCTAATTCTAGGCGGGTTTTGGTAATGTGTCAAGGGCTTTGTTAGCCGAGAGCCGTCCGACGTAGGCTGCCAAAACAGATAGATCGGCGCTTTGGCCACACGCGCCGATCTGGTCCCTGAAGCTGCTCTCGCTCGGTGGTAATTGCCTCGACCTTACCGACGGCCCTGCCGAACGCGCTACGGTCGAAGCGTTAGAAGCGCGCGGCGGCACCTTGTTAATGGTGACGCCGCAACGAGAGGTCTACGCGCTCTAAAGTTAAGGTTTGGCGAAAACGGTGGTCAGGTAGTCTTCAACGATAGCAACACCGATTTTGGTATAGTCTGACCCCATAATGGCGTCGTAGTGACCCTAGCTCACCACGGTTACGGCGAGGCGTCGTGCGAATGTCGTACGGGTTTTGTAACGCCGCCCGGTCTAACCTCGCCAAGACGTCTGGCCTCGCCAAGACAGGGGTCAACTCCGGTGAAGCTAGACGATAATCTCCTTGAAGGCCAGCTCTTCGGCGGCGAGCACAAACACGGTCGAGGGTAGCCCTTCAACGAGGCTGCGGGTGCGGTGGTAGTAGTCAACGTAGGCACTCGCTGCGTCGTCGTCGTCCGGACGGTAGTCGGGTTCGCGTAGCCCTAAAAACACGAGGTCGGCGTCTCGAGACGAGCGGTGCAGAATCGTCTCGAAAGACTCTCCGTTCGAAACGATAACGTCGGGGTCGATGCCGGCTCTCGCTTCGGCGGCGATGTTTTCGAGGTTTTGGCAGGCTCTGGCCGCCGCCTGTTCGCTCGGCACCACCATCTTGAGCCGTATCTTCGCGCCGCGCCACTGGGTGCTGTGCCGGAGCAGATCCGCTAGTGTGATCATCAGGCCGCCGTTCTGCTGCAGACCGCCCCACCAGATATCGATCGTCTGCCGTTCGCCAAAGCTGTGCTCGCCGCTGTGCCGGACGATGACGAGGTTACGCTTCGCCTGGTAAAACGTCGAAAGCATACGGCAGTAGCTCTCGAAGTGTTTGGGCTGTTCGCTGTCGCCGAGCACCACGGTGTTAGGCACGAGCGTACCGAGGCCGTAGGTTTCGATAAGCTTCTCGGCGCCCCTAAACGGGCTGTCGGCACTGATAACCCGTAAAAACGCTCGCACCCCGCGCCGCTCGAGGTATTCGCGAAGCATCGCCTCCATCGACTTCTGACGGTCGAGGGCGACGTCCGGGCCGGTCAGAACGGTCGCGACGGTCATCAGGGCGCTGTTCTGAGCGAGTGCCGAGGCGAACTCGACGATGTGCCAGCGCTGGGTCGGGGCGCCCGAAAATACCAGCAGGTGTGGACGCCAGTTTTTCGGACCGACCGGGCCGCGTAGCCGCATCAGACCCGCCCGCGTGACGGCGAACCAGAGTCCCTGCCGAGCGTCGCCCCAACGGGTTTGCAGGGTGCGCCGCTGTAGCCAGATAAAGATAGCGATCACCACGACGACCGCGACCGCCGTCGCGAGCGCGTTGATCAGCAGCATGACCGCGGTGCAGCCGAGCGCGCCGAGCAGCGACCAGCCCCAGTGCACGCTGATGGTAGGCCGAAACGAGGGGTTGTCTAGAAACCGCTCGGTGCCCGCCGCGACGTTAAGCACGCCGTACGTCACCAGAAAGAACATGGTGAGCACCGGCGCGATCACGTTAAGGTTGCCGAGCGCGACCGCGACAAGCGCGACGCCGAGCGTGACAAGGGTGCCGATACGCGGCTCTTGGGCCGGGCCGCTGCCGCGCCCTAACCAGCGAAAGAAGGGGGGCAAGACACCGTCTCGGGCGAGTGCCTGAAGCACCCGAGGTGCGCCCAGAATGCTACCTAATGCGCTCGACAGCGTCGCGCCCCACACCCCTAACAAGATCGCGTCGCCCCAGAAGGCGATCCGCCGCATCACCAGCGGGTCTTCGATCATGGTTACGGCGTCGGCGCGCATCGCGAGGATAATCGGCAGGATCATATAGATGACGTAGCCGACGCCGACCGCGGCGAGCGTTCCGACCGGAATCGCTTTTTTAGGATTGCGCAGGTCGCCCGACATGTTGACGCCGGCCATGATGCCGGTCACGGCGGGAAAGAAGACCGCGAACACCACCCAGAAACCTTCCGAGCGCTCTGGTGCGGCGCCAAACGGCTCGATACTCGTCGACTCGATCGGGCTGCCGAACAGCAGCGACACGAGCGACACGGCGATCGCGGCCACAATGAAGTACTGACTCCGGACCGCGATCTTGGCCGAGGTCAGCGCGAGCCCGGCAACAGCGACGGTGGTGACGAGCCCGACAAGCCGCTGGTCGAGCGCCGGAAACACGTTGACCACGCTTTCGGCAAAGCCGATGGTGTAGAGTGCGACCGAGAGTGCGAGGGCGAAGTAGAGCGGGATGCCGACCGCGCCGCCGGTCTCGATGCCGAGCGAGCGGCTGATAAGGTAGTAGGCGCCGCCGGTCTTGACGTGTTGGTTGGTCGCGACCGAGGCGACCGAGAGTGCGGTTAGAAAGGTGATCGACATCGACAGCGTGACGATGACGAGTGTGCCGATAAGGCCGACGTTACCGACCACCCAGCCGAGCCGCAGATACATGATGACGCCTAAGATGGTCAGGATCGACGGGGTAAAGACGCCGCCAAAGGCTCCTAAACCTTCACGCTCGTCGCTACTTTGCGGTGCCGAACCGCCAGGCGTAAACGGTAGGCTGTGAAACCAGTTACTAAGCGTCTCTTTCATCAGGACCCCCTCGGTCTAAAGCAGGTTGCTAAAAGAACGGTCGAACAGAAATATCGAGCGCTCTAGCGTAACGCACGAAGCAGCCATCGTCTGTCGGGGCTAAGCGCTCGGCGCGTGAGGGCACCGCGTACAGGGAACGAGGCGTGACGGAAGACCCCGAGCATCGCGTTCGCGAGGGCGGGACGGGCTAGGGTGCCGCCTAAATAGCCCTGCCAGAGGTGTGGGGGCAGTCTAAAGAAAGCCTGAAAGAAGTGCTGGAGTTGGTCGGTGTCGAAGCCGAGCAGGGCTTCTAGTCCGAAGCGGTAGAGGGCGCGCTGCCGGAGATTCGCCTCGGGCCAGACGGTCTGCCAGGCGGCTTTAGCGACCTGCGACATCTCGGCCTCGTCACGCCCTAACTGTTCGGCGATCGTACGGGCGAGCACGGGTGCCAAGCGCAGCGTTGCCGCGACCAGATACCCCGACGCCGGGTGGACCATACTGGCCGCACCGCCGAAGCCGACCACGCGCTGGGTCTTGAGGGGGGGCTCGAGCCCCATCGGAAACAGACACCGCTCGACCTCGTCCACCTCCAGAATCGTCACCCCGTAGTGTGCCAGGCGTCGCTCTAAACGGTCTTTAAGCACCGACAGCTCGAGCCCGGGCCGCCTCGCGAGCGAGGTCTCCTCGACAAAAAAACGCCCGTCGCCTAAGTCCATCGCGTAGAGGAAGGTGGGTTCTCGCTTCTCCGCGTCGCTTAAAAAGCCGTCCCGGTAGTCCATCAGCATCATGCTGCCCGGTTCGACCGGCGGCGCCGAAAACCGGCCCGTAACGCCGTACGCCGCCTGAAACGCTGGGTCGCTCTTAGGACGCTCGACCAGGACGGGAAAGTGGCCGCTCGTGTCGACGATAAGCCGCGCCCGGTAGCGCCGCTCGTGGTCGTCGGTGAGTTCCGAGTAGGCCCCGGTGTGGGTGACGTGTTGTGCTCGTCCGCGTAGCCACGTGACGTCGCCGCGTTCGCTCTGTTCGCAGAAGTGGCGTTGCAGTTTGGCGTTGTCGAAACAGCCGTAGCTACGCTCTAAACGCAGCGGACGGTCGCCGAAGTGCGCCCGCACGTCCGACCAGCGGTGCTCGAGCATATCGGTGTAGCCAAGCGGTTCGATCTCGTCGACCCAGACCCCGTACGTGTTGGGCCAGGGCTCGAGCCCGTTAGGCGCGAGGCAACCGACCGAGAGCCCCTGTTCGGCGAGGTGAGCCACGAGGCTAAGCCCGGCGGGGCCGGCGCCGACCACTAAAACGTCGAACGTCGTGTTCACGGTACGGGTCGGCATCGGTCGAAGGGTTCGGTAACGAGACAGAAGAGCGTGTTCATGGCCACTAGCATACGGTTTGCAGTGCGCGGCGGTCTGTATCGATCTGTCGTATCGATCTGTTGTGTCGACCTGCTGTGTCCAACCGTCGCCTTTCTAGGTGTGGTCGGCGTCGACCCGCCCGACCACACCGCGCGGTAGCACCTGCAGATACTCGTCCTGGTAGCCCCTAAGCGCCAGATCGCCGGTGCGGAGCCGCAGGATCGGGATCCCCTCGCGGGTCAGGCTGGTGACGACGAGCTCGCCGACGCCGCCTTCGGGGGTGGGCTCGAGCCCATCCGGTGCGAGCACCTCTACGACCGCCGCCGCCCCGACCACCTGCATCCCCCCCTCTTCTAGCGTGTCGCCCGCGACGAGTCCGGCCTCGTTTAGCACGTAGCTGTCGAACACCCGCGCCCCCAAGGCCGTCTCGAGCCTCTCCCGTGTGTGCGGCGCCAGACTCGGCTGGTTGCCCACGACGACGACCGACCGAAACCGTCCCCCCACCGCGCCGACCTGCTCGGCTAGCGCGCGCGTCGCGATCAACACGTTGACGTCGTGATCGCGCCCGATACTCGCAAGGGTTTCAGCGTCTAATGCCGGGCTGCGCACCACCGTCGCGCCGATGTCGACCAGACCGTCGTAAAACAGCCAGCTACCGAGTGCGTCGTGGTCGCCGAGCGCGAGCAGACAGCGGTCGCGATCGCTAAAGCCGCAGTGGGCGAAGTAGTTCGCGGTCGCCTCGGCCTGCCACACCTGACCGTTCCGGGTGAGGTAGCAGGGCAGTCGTACCGGATCGTCGGGGTCGCTCCCCGTCTCGGTGCCGGGTAGCTGCACCTGCACGATGTCGTCGCGTAAAAAGCCGCCGCTCGGCGGATGGGCGGCGAAGTGCTGTACGAGGTCGCCGAGCCGAAGCGTCGGAAGCGCCGAAAGGTCGTCGGCCCAGACGTCGGTCGGGTCGATGTGGGCGAGCCGCTCGGCGTAGAAGGGGAGGGTCTTGGCCCGTTCGACGATATGCCGGAGCTGATAGGTGCGTTGGCGCTCGTTCATCGTCGTGCTAAGCCGCGTGCTAGGCCGCGAGAGAGACGGGGGAGGTTAGGAGACGCGGCGAACACGGGTTCCGGCCTCTCCCTGCAGCGCTTGGCCGAGTTGACGGGGCTCTCGTCCGTCGGCGATCACGGCGAAGCTCGCTCCCTGTTGCAGAGCGGCGAGGGCGGCTTCGACCTTCGGAATCATCCCCCCGGCGATCCGTCCGTCCTGGATACGGGCGCTGACCTCGGTCTCGCTTAGGTCTCTCAGGAGGCTGCGGGGGTCGGCGGGGTCGCTGAGGACGCCGGGGGTGTTGCTAAGAAAGAGGACCGGCGACCGGAGGTGTCCGGCGACCGCTCCGGCGACACTGTCGGCGTTGACGTTTAGGACGCCGTCGCCCACACTGTCAGCAGCGTTAGTGTCGGCGGCGATGCAGGCGATGACCGGCGTGATGCCTAGACCGAGCAGACCGTTTAGCAGGGCCCGGTTGACGTCGCTTACGTCGCCGACCAGGCCGAGATCGGGGTGTCGCGGCGTAGCGACGACAAGGCGCGCGTCGCGCCCGCTGAGCCCGATGGCGGCGCCGATGTCTTGGGCAATCTGTTTGCCGAGCATGGTGAGGGTCTGTTCGATGACGGGCAGGCTGTCGGGGCTGGTCACGCGCAGACCGCGGACGAAGTGGCTCGGGATGCGCGCTGCTTCGAGGGCCTGCTCGATAAACGGTCCGCCGCCGTGGACGACGACCGGCTGTTCGCCCGCGCTAGCGAGCTTGGCGATCTCTCGGGCGATGCTGCGGCGCAGGTCGGGGCTGGTCATGGCGTTGCCGCCGTACTTGATGACGATAGGCATGGTGGTTATTGTACGCAATCGTCGGGGTTTGGGGGAGGGCTCGAGCCCTCTCTAACTTGCCTCCGGATAACCAGACCTCGCCCCAAACGCACGCGAGCAGCACCCCTAGCCCCCGACATCCAACACCGACATCCCTAACGCCAACATCACACACAGCCGACCGAGACCCCGCCAAGCGCCGACCACACTTGATATGCTAGGGCGCACCAGGGCTTCTTTCCCGCGGGCGGTCGGCGCTAACCTCGACGCGCGAGGCCGAACGACCGAGAAGACGGGAGAGTGCCGAGACGATTTTTCGAGTAATTTTTCGAGTGATGAAAGGAATTACGTGGATAAACTGATTTTTGGAACCGATGGCTGGCGCGACATTATCGGCGACACCTACACCTTCGCCAACGTCGCCCGCGTCGCCCAGGCCTACGCCGACTATCTTAAGGACGAGGGGCAGAGCCGGGTCGTGGTCGGCTACGACACCCGCTTTAACGGCGAGCTGTTCGCCGAGCGGGTCGCGCAGGTGCTCGCGGCGAACGGGCTGAGCGTCCTCCTCTCTAAAAGCTACCTACCGACCCCGGCACTGTCGTTCGCGGTCAAACACTACGAGGCGGGGGGCGGGGTCATGCTCACCGCGTCGCACAATCCGCCCGCCTACCACGGCTTTAAGCTCAAGGGAGCGTACGGCGGCACCGCGACCGCGATCATCTACGAGGCGGTCAGCCGCCGGGTCGACGCGATTAGCACAGACGACGTGGCGGTGTTCGACGAGGTGCGCCACAGCGTCGAACGCTTCGATATCCGTAAGGCCTACTTCGGGGCGCTAAGTGAGCTCGTCGACGTCGAGGCGTTGCGGTCTTTTACCGGCACACTCGTCCACGACGCGATGGGCGGGTCGGCGGCGACGTGGCTGGCGGGGTTTTTCAAGTACGCCAAGCTTAAAAACATCACCCTACACGAAATTCACGCGGTACCGAACCCGACCTTTTACGGCGTCAACCCCGAACCGTTGCCGCACAATCTGGGCTCGACGATCGCGGTGATGCGCGACAGCGACGCGGTGTTCGCGACCGCGACCGACGGCGACGGCGACCGGCTCGGGCTGGTGCTGCCGGGCGGCGCGTTTTTTAACTCGCACCAGATTTTTGCGGTGCTGCTCGACGTTCTCTACCAGAAGGGTGTGCGCGGCAAGGTGGTCAAGACCTTTACGGTGTCGCGGCTTGTGGAGCGGCTGGCGGAGAAGCGGGGGCTCGAGCTCTCCGAAACCCCGGTCGGCTTTAAGCACATCGTCGACGCCATGCTGCGCGAAGAGGTGCTCGTCGGCGGCGAAGAGTCGGGCGGTATCGGGGTCGCCGGCCACATCCCCGAACGCGACGGTATCGCCAACAGCCTGCTGTTGCTAGAGGCGGTCGTCACGTCCGGGCAGTCTCTCGCCGAACGGTTCGCGGCCCTAGAGCGCGAAGCCGACTGGCGCCACGCCTACGACCGGCTCGACCTCAAACTGTCAGGCAACGCCCTCAAAGACGCCGTGTTAGGCAGCCTCGACGATCCGCCCGAAACCTTCGCCGAGCGCGACGTAACCTCTACCGAAACCCGCGACGGCGTCAAGCTCAACCTGAGCGGTAACGCCTGGCTGCTGTTTCGGGCGAGCGGGACCGAGCCGCTGCTACGCGTCTACTGCGAAGCGCCGAGCGACGACGAGGTCAAAGACATTCTGGCGGCGGCGCAGGCGTTCGTCGAAGCGCAGACGTAGAAAAGCACCGCACACTGCCGCTAAACAGACAGATACCGAAGTTCGAAATTGTAGATCCGCTGCGATGAGACCGGAAGACAAAACAGACGGGGCCGCTGCTGTTACTGCGGCCCCACGTGTGGTCGGCGGACGTACAAGGTGGACGTACAAGACAGCGTTAGTCAGCGTCACCTTCGCTGCTCTCGCTAGCCTCGTCGGCGCTTCCTCCGTTGGTATCTTCACTGTCATCCGTCGCGCTGTCATCCGTCGCGCTGTCGTCCGTTTTGGCGTCGTCGGTAGCCTGCTCGCTCGCGGCGTTGCCTTCGGCGGTCGCGATCTGATTTTGCAACGACTCGCGGCGGCTTTCGAGGCTGTTTAGCTGGTTTTGAACCATCGACAGTTCGCTGTTGACGAGTTGGAGCTGGGCGGTAAGGACGCCGCTAAGCTGACCGCGTAGCTGGTCGCGGCTCTGCCGGGCTTGCTCGAGCCCCGCCTGCAGATCGCTCATCTCGGTTTCTAACTCGCTAACCTGCGACTGAAGCTGCTCGCGCTGCGCGGTGACCTCGTTTAGCTCGCCCTGGAGGCTGCTCACCTGATCCTGCACGGTCGACAGCTGGCCCGCAAGATCGTCGCGCTCGGTGCTGACCTGCTCGAGCTGTTCTTGCACCTCGCTAAGCTGGCTGCGAAGCTGCTGATTCTGCGCGTTCGCAGCCTGAGCGCTGCTGTTGTCGGTGTCGGGCTGTCCGCCGCAGGCGGCGAGTAGCAGGATGAGCGTAGAGACGAAAAACGTTTTTCTCATAGATAACATAGATAACCTCATTCTTGAACCGTGATAGTTTCGAGTGGCGACGTGTGCGCTTACAGGGACGTTCTGTATCGCGCCGTAACGTCTGTAGTTTACACAAGTCAGTTTACACAAGTCGCCCACAAACGCAAACCTTGGGGCGCGTTAGCCTGCCCCCGTCTCGCGCGCTAGACCCGTATAAACCAGACCCGTCCATAAATAAAAGAATGCGGAGCCACCGCTAGCTCCGCATCTCTGTTTGTCGTGGTCGTAAAATCTGCCGTCAGGTGACGCCGTTAGTCGCTCTGGACGCTGCCCTCTTCGGGCGCGACCGCACTAACCTCGCTAGTGCTCTGCTCGTCGGCGAGCTGCTGGTTGAGATCGTTGATGGCGGTCTGGACGATCTGGTTGATCTCGTTGAGGTTGCTACGCAGTGTCGCGTTTTGGGCGCGCAACTCTTCGAGGGCGGCTTCGAGACCTTCTAGGTCGGCGCTGACTTCGCTTCGAAACTCGGACAGGGTCTGGATGTCGTGCTCCATCGCGAGAAAGCTGCTGATCGCTTCCTGGAGCTGCTGGGCGGTCTGGACCGCGTCAGTTTCGAGTTCCTGCGGGGAGACGTTGACGGTCGCGCCGCTTAGTGCCTGGCTGATCAGGTTGCTAATGCGGGTGAAGTCTTCGCGGAGACGCTCGTTTTCGGCGACCAGGGTTTCGGCTTCGGCCTGCAGTTCGGCGGCCTGAGTCTGAACCGCTTCGATGTCGCTCCGTAAGTCGGCGACGGCAGCGCTGGTGTCGCAGGCGCTCAGCCCGAGCACCGCGATTAGAACCACGCTAAGTAGGGAAAATTTCTTCATGTTATGAACCTCTCTCTCGCGTCGATGAGTTGCACGCGTCAATGTAAGTTTACTGCTCGAATTATACGAAACATGACGGGGTGCAAAGAGCAATATCGACCACACTTATCGTCCTTGTACGCCCGGATCGGGTGCCTCTAACACCCTTCATCTTGGTTGTCGCCCCGGCGCTGTACCGGTGAGCCTCGTGAGAGACGGGCGTCGCTGTGTGTGCCGAGCAGAGCTTTCGGGGCGATGGTGTAGAAGCTGCGGTGTAGAGGCTGCTGGCACTACAGCTCGATAAGCTGCTTGTCGCTGTGCGAGAGCCGCTCGAAGCCGTCGCCGGTAATGACCGCGAGGTCTTCGATACGAACCCCTGCCTGATCGGGGATGTAGACGCCCGGTTCGATGGTCACGGTCATGGTGGGCTCGAGCACCTGCGCGACATGCCGCGACAGCCGGGGACCCTCGTGAATCTCTAACCCGACCCCGTGGCCTAAGCTGTGGCTAAAGTACTCGCCGTAACCGGCCTCGTCGAGCACCCGCCGCGCGAGCAGGTCGATGTCCTGACCGTTTTTGCCCGGCGCGATCGCGTCTAGCGCCTGCTGCTCGGCGTCTAGCACCGCGTCGTAGATAGCCCGGAGGTCGTCACTAACCTTGCCGACCGCGACGGTGCGGGTCATGTCGGCGTGGTAGCCCCCGACAACCGCGCCGAAGTCGAGCGTGACGAACTCGTTATTGCCGATCGGTTTGGTCGACGCGACCCCGTGCGGCATCGCGCTCCGGACCCCGCTCGCGACGATAATGTCGAAGCTGATGTCTTCGGCGCCGTGCGAACGCATGATCCGCTCGAGCTCTAGCGCGACATCGATCTCGCGGACACCCGGCTTGATCGCGTCTAAAATCTCGCTAAACGCCCGGTCGGTAATCCGGGCCGCTTTACGGAGGAGCTCGATCTCTGCTTCGGTTTTGTGGAGCCGCAACGTGCCCACGAGCGCGGTTGTCTCGACCGGTTCGCACTGCAACACGTCTCTAAAGCGCCCGAGCTGCGTGACGGTGACGTGCTGCGCTTCGAAGCCGAGGCGCCGCTCGCCGAGTTTGTCGCCGAGCCAGCCGAGCCAGTCGTGGCTGATGATTTCGGTCTGTAGCGACGATTCTTCGGCGGCCTGCGCGGTGTAGCGTCCGTCGGTCAGCAGCAGCGCTTCGTCCGGGGTGATCAGCACGCGCCCGTCGGTTGGGGTGCTAAAGTCCGACAGGTAGCGGACGTTGGCCGGATAGGTGACGAGCAGCGCGTCGATCTCGCACGCTTCAAACTGCTCGCGAAGCTTGTCTAGGCGCGTCACGCCGCCCCGCCGACAATGCCGAGCAGGGACGCGACGTCTAGGCTCGCGCCGCCGATCAGACCGCCGTCGATATCGTTCTGGGAAAACAGCTCGGCGGCGCTGCCTGGCTTGACGCTACCGCCGTAGAGCACCCGGACGTCTTTGCCGAAGTTCGGGTAGCGGGTCGTGAGCGCCTCGCGGATAGCGCTGCACATCTCCTGGGCGTCTTCGGCGGTCGCGGTCTGGCCGGTGCCGATCGCCCAGACCGGTTCGTAGGCGACCACAAGACGGGCGGCGTCAGAGGGCTCGAGCCCTTCTAGCCCCGCCTCTAGCTGTCCGAGCACCACCTTCTTGGCCTCGCCCCCCTCGCGCTGTTCTAGCACCTCGCCCACGCACAGAATCGGCACCATGTCGGTCGCGAGAACCCGTTCGACTTTGTCGCGGATCAGCGCGTCGCTCTCGTTGTGGTACGCGCGCCGCTCCGAATGCCCGACAATGACGTAGTTTACGCCGACGTCGAACAGCATCTTCGCCGCGATCTCGCCGGTGTAGGCGCCCTCGTCGTGTGCGCTTACGTCTTGTGCGCCGAGCCGGACCGGGCTCGCGACGAGCAGCGTGTTAAGCGAGGTCAGGTGGAGGTAAGGCGTGCAGAGGACGATATCGGCGTGGTCGTGGGGGGTGTCCTGGAGTTGGGCAAGAAAGTCTCTGGCCCAGCCCTCGGACTCGCTCGGCAGTTTGTTCATCTTCCAGTTTGCAGCGATAAGTGTTTTCATGAGCCTAGGATAACGCAGTTTTCCCCCGCGTGACCGGGTGCGTCGTCAAAGACGCGTCTAGCGGCGCTCGGTGACGCGGATGTTACGGGCTTCGCGGACGCTCCACAGCCCCGCCACCGCGACAAAAAAGCCGAGCAGCAGATTGTTCCAGAGCGCGACAAAGAGGGTGTTAAAGCCGAGCACGAAGGGCGACACGAAGAGCCACGCGCCCAGCATGACGTTAAGCCAGCTAAGCCACGGTGCGCCGAAGCGGTTCTGGAGCCGCACCACCGCAAACACCCCGACGAGCGCGCCGACGACTACGCCGTTCCAGGTCGCGAGGGCGTGGTCGTAAGCGAACACGAAGGGCGTAATGATAAGCCACAGGGCGAATGCGAGGTTTAGCCCGCTCGCGTAGCCGACGTACTCGGCGCGAAGATCTTGTTCGGAACGACGCTGTTCGTTTTTCATGGTGCCTCCCCTAATGTTGATAATGTTGACGATTAAGTCTGTAACGAAGTTTTCGGCGATAGTCTCGGTCGACGAGTCTGGGCCGACGATACGGGTGTTGTCGTCTAGCGTTTCTGCCGATCGATGGTGCCGACTGACGACCTTCGCCGCTGTCGGATCCGGGTCGTTACCGGGCCGTCCATCACAGAGCGCTCTTTATGAATCACTTTTACGTTAGGAAAATGCGACCCGTCCTACTAGGCGCTGCGCCACAAGGTCGTCGCGCCCGTCTGGTATGCCGGTTCGGGATCGACGAGGACGATCACAAAAAACCCCCCGCCGAAGCGAGGGGGTGATGGTGTTAGCGGGTTACGGGGCGGAGGGGGTTAGGCTCGAGCCGCCGCACTTTCGCTTTTGCGGCGCTTCTTGCCGCTCTTGGTCGCCGGCTCGCCGCCGTCACCGTTCGCTTCGAGCGCGGCGAGGCCGCCGACGAGCGCGACTTCTAAGACCTCGTCGAGGTTCTGTGCCGGGTGAAAGCTAAGGCTCTTGCGGAGGTGGCTCGGAATGTCGTTAAGGTCGGGAGAGTTCTTGTCGGGGAAGACGATGTGCTCGATTCCGGCCCGTTTGGCGCCGAGCATCTTCTCCTTGAGTCCGCCGATCTGCAACACCCGTCCGCGTAGCGTAACCTCGCCGGTCATCGACACGTCCTTACGAACCGGGACGCCGGTCAGCGCGCTAATAAGCGAGATAGCGATAGCGACGCCCGCACTCGGACCCTCTTTGGGCGTCGCGCCCGCCGGAACGTGGATGTGCATCTCGTTGTTGTCGAGCGTGTCCTGAGCGATGCCGAAGCGCTTGGCGTTGCTTTTAGTGTAGGTCAGCGCGGCTCGGGCCGACTCTTTCATCACGTCGCCGAGCTGTCCGGTCAGTACGAGGCCACCTTTGCCGGGCGTGACCGAGGTCTCGACGAAGAGGATGTCGCCGCCGACGGGCGTGTAGTACATACCGGTCGCGACACCGACGAGGTTCTCTTCGGCTTCGGATTCGGGCGTGTACTTCTCCGGCCCGAGAAACCCTTCGAGGCTCGGTTCGACGATCCGGACCCGTTTCTTTTCGCCCTGTGCGACGGACCGGGCCGCTTTCCGGGCGAGGGTGCCGATGGTGCGCTCGAGGTTACGGACACCCGCTTCGCGCGTGTAAGAGGTGATGAGCTTGGTGAGGGCGCCGTCCGAGATCGAGATCTGCTTGGGTGCGAGGCCGTTTTCGCTGATCTGACGCGGTAACAGGTAGCGCTTGGCGATTTCGAGCTTTTCCTGTTCGATGTAGCTCGAAAATTCGAGGGTCTCCATCCGGTCCATCAGCGGTTCGGAGATGTTTTGCGGGTAGTTCGCCGTCGCGATAAAGAGTACTTCGGAGAGGTCGAACGGCACGCCTAAGTAGTGGTCGACGAAGGTGCTGTTCTGGGCCGGGTCGAGCACTTCGAGCAGCGCCGAAGAGGGGTCACCCTGGTAGCTCGAGCCCAGCTTGTCGATTTCGTCGAGCAGAAAGACCGGGTTTTTGGTGCCGGCCTGGCGGATGCCCTGGATGATCCGACCGGGCATCGATCCGATGTAGGTACGGCGGTGACCCCGAATGTCGGACTCGTCGCGGGCGCCGCCTAACGAGATGCGGACGTACTCGCGTCCGAGCGACTTGGCGATCGACTTGGCGATGCTGGTCTTACCGACGCCGGGAGGGCCCGCGAACAGCAGGATCGGACCCCGGTTGACGTCGCGCTCGCCGAGCTCGCCCTGCTTGGCGCGGTCGCCCTTGAGCTTGCGTACCGCGAGGTACTCCACAACCCGGTCTTTAATCTTTTCGAGGCCGTAGTGGTCTTCGTCGAGCGTTTCGGCGGCCTTCTCTAGGTCGAGCTGATCGTCGCTCCGGGTGTCCCAGGGCAGTTCGGTGATGGTGGTGAGGTAGGTGCGGATCACCGACGCCTCCGCCGAGTCGGGGTGCATCCGCGACAGCCGGTTCAGTTCGCGCTCGGCCTCTTTCATGGCGTCGTCGGGGAGATCGAGCTCTTCGAGTTTGCTGCGTAGCGTCTCGATCTCGTCGCCCTCGTCGTCGCTGCCGGACAGTTCGCGCTGCAACGCCTTGATCTGCTCGCGGAGGAAGTACTCGCGTTGGTTGCGGTCGATCTCCTCTTTGACCTCGCGCTGGACACGGCGCTGGGTTTCGGCGAGTTCGATCTCGGTGTCGATCAGGACGAGTACCTTACGAACCCGGTCGGCGACGGTGTCTGCTTCTAGAACCGCCTGCTTGTCTTCGATCTTAAAGTCGAGGTGATACGCGACGTAGTCGGCGAACTGACCGGCGTCTTCGAGGTTCATAATGAACTGGGCGACTTCGGGCTGGATGTTGCGGCCCGCTTCGACCATGTCCGAAAACTTCTCTTTGAGTTCGCGAAACGCCGCCGAGAGCGTGACTTCGTCGCCCTGCTCGGTGTCGAGCGGCTCGACGTCAGCTTCGATAAAGTCGTCGCCGAAGTAGCGTTTGGCGCTTACGCGGGCGAACGCCTGGACGAGCATCTGGATGCTGCCGTCGGGGTTTTTCTTCATCCGCAAGATGTTGCAGGCGGTACCGACGGTGTAGAGGTCGTCGCCGCTCGGCTCTTCGACCTCGCGGTCTTTCTGGCTGACGATCAGGATGGTGCGGTTGCGGTCAAGCGCGGCGTTAATAGCCCGGATCGAAACGCTCCGACCGGCATCGATCGGCATGACCATGGTCGGGTAGAGGACCGAGCCGCGTACCGGGCAAACCGGGATGGGGGTGTCGAAAACGTGGTTATCGGTTTCTGGCATCTAAGGCTCCCTTTACTGTAAAAAGCTGCGTTGTGAAAAGCTGTGTTGTCGTTATGGGCGGGATGGAGAAGGGTGATAGGGTTAAAATCTTAGTCACTGTTTATCAAGTTTACTAGGCGCGACCGTATCAACGTCGCAAGATGGCTTACATGCTCTGAGGTAGCCAAACAACTTTTTGGTCTTGAGCCGGTCGGTGAGCGTTACGAGTGCGCTGCGAACGACTATTGACGAGTAGTTATTGCGAGACGGTCGTTCGAATAATTCAGAAAAGTGGAAGAATAGAGATTGTCGTTGGAGATAACGCCGGGATGATCGTTGTACGCGCGGCAGTAATAGGCGCGGCAGTAATGGGCGATGATGCCGTTGCAGCGTTGTCATGGTCTAGTATACGCGCCTAGCCATTACGAGACTGATAGAAAAGGCGAAAAGTCCGCCCGTCCGAGTGACTACACCGTCAATCTAACCGTCAATCAAGACTTGATTAAAACCCGGCAGCTAAAATCCGAGACATACCAGGTTGTGTCATGCGAGTTTGTCGCAAGACGCTCTCGCCGAAAGCCGTGTTCGGACATTTTCGAACACACCTTCCTTCCTGCCGATTTCCTGTCTAATTTCCTGTTAACGGTGTAGTGACACGGACTCTGCTCGTTTCCGGGTCGTCGACAAGAAGCCTCGGCGACCGTTCGCACTGTTCCAGTCGCAATTCTTTGTACGCGCTCTACTCGGCTCGATTCGCGAACCAGCCGGAGTCGGCACTAGGTGGGGTGTGGTGTTAGGCTTAAGACAAGGTACCGGACTTAGACGCGAGACAAGCGCGACGTGATACAGAAAGCATGCGGACGAAAAAGGCGTGGAGACGCCCCGGAAGATGCTCGGTCGCTTGCTAGGATTTAAGTCGGACGCCTATACTGTATGAGTTTGAAATTCGGTCGGCTCGGGGCAGGCTCGAGCCCCCACTTTTGCGGAGGAACGTCACTTTTATGGATCCGATTATGCTTCAGTTAGGGCCACTAGCGATTCGCTGGTACGGCTTCCTTATCGCTCTCGGGGTGCTTTTTGGCGCGATGTGGGCGACCCGCGCTGCCGAAGCGCGCGGCCTAGACGTCGACAAACTGCTCGACATGGTGTTTTACCTGGTCATCGCCGGTCTTATCGGCGCCCGGCTTATCTACGTGCTGACGAGCCCGAGCCGCTTCTTCGGCGAAAACGGCAACCCTGTCGAGGCGCTCTACGTCTGGCAGGGCGGTCTTAGTATCCACGGCGGGCTGCTCGGGGTGATCCTTGCGACCTGGATCTACGCCCGCATCTACGACCTCAACATGTGGGCCTACCTCGACGTGATGACCCCGGCGGGCGCGTTCGGCATTATCGGCGGACGGCTCGGCAACTTTATGAACGGTAGCGACACCACCGGACGCCTGACAAGCTGGCCGATCGGCTTTACCTGGCCCGAACCGGGCACCGACACCTTCGGCGCGGTCGGGCGCTTTGTCTTCGGCGACAATTTGTGGGCGGGCTATCCGGGCGTGTGCAGCCTCGGCTCGGAGGTTAGTCTGTTTCGCTGCACCGCGCAGGGCGGCGAGATTATTCGCGGGCCGGTCCACCTGACCCAGTTCTACGGCGCGATCGTCGGCGTGATCCTCGTCTTTATCCTAATCTGGGCGTTTCGACGCAGCAAAGTGCCGGGCTTCGTGTTCTGGCAGTTCATCCTCTGGTACTCGCTGCTCCGCTCGGTGCTCGAAGAGCCGTTTCGCGACAACCCGATCTTCTGGAACGTCTACCTCGCCGACGGCCTTAACCAGCCGGGCATCGGCGTGTTTACGCTGACCCAGCTCGCCAGCATCCCGATCATCCTGATCGCGCTCTACATCTTGCTGGTGATGAACCCCGACCAGGGCGAGCGGCGCGACAAGATTAACAAGCGGGCGCGGGGGCGCTAGTGGATCTCGCGGTGGTCATCCTCGCGGCGGGCCAGGGGACGCGGATGAAGTCGGCGCTGCCGAAGGTGTTACACGAGGCGGCGGGACAGCCGCTGTTAGAGCACGTGCTGCGGGCGGTCCAAGATTTAGAGCCGACCCGCACCCTCGTCGTCGTCGGTCACGGGGCGGACGAGGTCGAAGCCCGCTTTCGCGACCCTGCGCACCACGACCTCGAATTTGTCCGCCAGACAGAGCAGCTCGGCACCGGTCACGCGCTGCTCCAGACGCGGTTGCCGCTCGGCGACTTTGACGGGCCGGTGCTCGTCCTAAACGGCGACGGCCCGCTCCTCAAGACCGACACCCTGCGCGCGCTGATCGGGGCGCACCAGGAGGCGGGTGAGGGGATGGCGCTGCTGACCTGCGAAGTACGCGACCCGACCGGGTTGGGGCGGATCGTCCGTGACGACCGGGGACAGATCCAGCGGATCGTCGAGGAGAAGGACGCGGGCCCGCAGCAGAAAGCAATTCACGAGATCAACCCTGGCATCTACCTGTTCGACGCCGACGTGTTCGGCTACGCCGGCGAACTGACCGACGACAACGCGGCGGGCGAGTATTACGTGACCGACCTGGTCGACAGCTATCTGCGCGACGGCAAACCGGTGGTCGCGGTCGTGACCGACGACGAGACCGAAATTTTAGGGGTGAACACGCGCCAGCATCTCGCCGAAGTAGAGCGGGTGCTCCGCGACCGGATTCGCGAAAAGTGGCTGCTCGCAGGGGTGACGATGCTCAGCCCGGAACAGACTTTTATCGGTGACGAGGTGAGGCTCGAGCCCGACGTCACCCTCTACCCCGGTGTCTGGCTGGGCGGCCACACGATCGTCCGCCGCGGCGCCGTGATCGGTCTTCACGCGCTGCTCGTCAACTGCGACGTCGCCGAAAACGCCCGCGTCGAGCCTCATAGCGTACTGCGCGACACCGACATCTCCTAAGTGTCTTTCGTTTCCTAAGCGCCCTCTCGGACTCGCTACGGCTAAGGTAACGTTCCTAGCGAGACCCTATTGGCGAGGTTTTAGGTGACGTTTTCGTACCCCTGCGTACGCGGACTACGCAGCCGGTCGAGCTCTAAATTGTCGACCCGTAACCAGGCGCTTTCGGTATAGAAGCCGACGGCGCCCTGTTCGTAAGCGTCGTCGGCGAGGCTTAAAACGATGAAGCCGTCGAGCGAAAACTCTAGATACTTGCCGAACGCGAGTAGCGAAAACTGGTACGGCCCCGCTTCCTTGGCGACAAAGTACGAAGCCTGAAGCTGATCGTAACGAAACGCGTGTTCGGTCTCTCCGCCCGGCACCGCGCCCCAGGCGCGGATCTGCGCGAGCCCTTTAAACAGGTCGAGGCTTAAAAAGTAGCCGTTCGCGTCGTCGTCTAGCCTCAGCAGCAGCCCGCACTTGCCGCTCCCCTCCATCTCTAGGGTGCCGCGGAGCCGAAAACAGTCGTAGTGACCCCGCAACAGAAACGCTTCAAACGCGCTGTCGCAGCCGAACCAGCACGACAGGTCGCGTACGCTGCCCGACGCACTCGGGTTGTCGGTCAAGAGCCGGAGCGGCGTAAGTTCGTCGACGCCCTGGGTGCCGCGTACCTCGTCGTCGAAGCCGTAAAACGAGCGCAGTTTAAGCTCGCCCTGGTCGTTACGAACCAGCTCTTTGGGCGGCGGCAGCATGTTGCCCTCTCCGCCGCTACGGCGCTCGCGAAAGAAGAAGTTCCAGATCAGGTAGCGCCCGTTGTCGCGGCAGACCCGCGCCGCATAGTTGCCCTGCGGCAACAGCACGTTGTCGAAAAAGTTCTGGTAGCGTCCGTGAAAGCTGTCGCTGTGCCAGTAGTGAACCTTGACGTCTTCGCGCACCGAGCCGATCAGGTAGTAACGGTCGTCGTTGACCTCGTCCGCGGCAAAATGCACCACACTCGGCACCTCGATATCGTCGTAGATACGCGGGTGGTAGAGCGGCTCGCAGAGGTCGAACACTCCG
Source organism: Trueperaceae bacterium (assembly GCA_034521635.1). Classification (GTDB taxonomy): domain Bacteria; phylum Deinococcota; class Deinococci; order Deinococcales; family Trueperaceae; genus JAXHMC01. The sequence goes on from JAXHMC010000045.1 coordinate 35,428, forward strand.
GGCGAAGTCTCTTGCAGGAGCGCGACGCAGCCCCGCCGGACGACCGGCCCCTTATCGACCCGAGCCGCCGCGAGCAGCCAGCGCTGACCGTCTTCGGCGAAGACAAACGGATCGCGAAAGCTGACCCAGTGGCGTCCCTCGTCGAGCCGAGATTCGTACGAGCTGTCTGCAGAAAGTTCTAGCGGATACCCGTCGGTGACCTTCGTCCAGCTATAGAGGTCGTCGCTGCGCGCGACCCCGAGGCGCTGGACACGCCCGTCTTCTTCGCGTGACAGGCCGGTGTAGAACATCCGCCAGCCGCCGCCCGGATCGGGAGAGACGTGCATCGTCCAGAGCATGTCGTCGTCCCAGTTGCCCGGATCGCCGATAAAGAGCGCGTTGGCGACCCGCTGCCAGTTAAGGCCGTCTCGGCTCGTGGCGTGAGCGATAAAGTTGTGGTTGGGCAAGACCAGGTGAAAGAGGTGAAAGGTGTCGCCGACCCGAATCACGTCGACGTCGCCGACGCCCCACTTGTAAAATCCGCGACCGCTATACATCGGTGCGTGCTGCGCAGGGGCACACTACAGACCGAGTCACAGACTGAGCTTCTAGGCTGTGCTTACGCGTAATGTTTTTGCAACGCGTAGTGTGCTTGCAGAGTGTATTACGAGCGGGGCTGATAATGTCATGGCCGATAATGCTGTGGCGGACGGCGTTGTTGTGGTGCGTAGCGCCAGAAGTCATGTCCATAGAACCAGGCTAGCGAATCGGTGCGGCGCGCGCCGTTAAGTCGGTGACGACAGACGTGTTGTCTGTTTGGCGTCGTCTTCGTGGTCGTTGTCCGGCTCGTCGATGTTGGCCTGGGCCCGCGCGATCATGGCGCCGAGATCGTCGTCGGCCTGATAGGTCGCTACGCCGGTACCGATGTCGACACCGTGTTCTGCGACGAAGGGGTGTTTGTACACGACCTGACGCAACCGTTCGGCGATCCGCTGGGCCTCGTAGAAGCCGGTGTGGGTCGCGAGGATAACGTACTGGTCGTTCCAGCGCCCGATAACGTCGCCGGTGCGGAGTTGGTGCTCGAGCCACGCCGCGATTTCGAGCAGCACCTGGGGTGCCCGCTCGTCGTCGGTCTTCGCTACCGACTCGGTGCCGAGCAGGACGACCGCGAAGCGGGTACCATGCCGTTCGCTCTGACTCATCGCGACCTTAAAAAACGTCTCTAACTGCTTGTGCCCGACCGCGCTCGCGCTAAGCCGCCGGTCGCGGGTGAGCGCGTTGCCCTTGTCACGGGCGCTGTCGTGTTCGTAGATAACTTTTTGGAGGATGAGCTCGAGCCTCTGCGCCGGAACCTCGGCGAGCGCTTGGTCCGAATCGACGATGTCGGGGTCGGTCTTTTCGAGGGCGAGCAGCAGGTTAAGCAACTTGGTGCGGATGCTGTCGAGGATGCTTTCGATGAGGCTACGGTGGATAACCTTCCAGGCCTGTCGGCAGCGGTAGTCGGCGTAGAGCGTGTCGGCGAGGCGCTCTAGCAGCGACCCGGGCCAGGGCAGCCGGTAGGGGCCGGGTCCGCTCTCTAAAATCTCTTCGAGCGACCGGACGCTGTTGCCGAGTGCGAGTTCGTCGACGTACTTGCGCGCGCCCGACGGAATACGCTCGAGTGGGATCGCCGACTCGCTAACCTCTTGGGTAATCTGGTGGATAAAGCTGCCGTAGTTAACCGCGCTGCGCCGCCGGTAGCCGGGGATCTTGCTCTTGTCGGGGTAGCCGTTTAGCTCGCTTTCGACCCAGACCCGCAGGTTGATGCTCGGCAACTTGGCGGCGAACACCTTGGCGCGGCGCAACACCGACGACAGCAGCAGCTCGTCGTTTAGGATGTCGTCCTGAAGTTGTTGAAAAAGCGTCATGGTGCGCCCCCCTGATAGGCGAAAAACCGGTACGAAAAAACCCGGTGTGTAAAAAGGCTTGTCATTTCATCTCCTCGTGGTAGGCCGCTGGGCGGCTCGAGCCCGTCGTGGTGGCGCTGTCCCCCTATGCACGCCCCGACAACACTCGCCTGTAATGGTAGTGACGGATGACGACGTCAGTGCTCGTACACGGCCACAGGACCGCATGACGCTCAGGCGACATTTTCTTATTGTACTGTTTTGTCTTCGGTTTTACCGTTACCTTACGCAAACGTTTGCGGTCGCACTTAGGGGGGTTCGGGTTGTAAGCGGTTGGGGGTGGGGCGCTGTTAGAACCTCGAACACGTATCGGTTCGCGTCTATCTCGGTTATCTGTGTAGTGTCCGAGGTCGTCTGGCGGCAGAACGCCGGGGTTAGGTGTCTCTACACTCTCGGAGCGAAACACAGCCGCAAGATAGCCGCAGAGACTTCTGGTCAACCTACAATTACACTCCATTCATTCATATATAGTGGCACAGATCAGCAGACCTAACTTTTTGGTCGACTATAAACTATGCTGGGACTTGTAGAGGTGATTTTTTCGCAAAACGACCATAAACAGTTAGATGTAGCTCTAGATAGAGTTTGATTATCTAGAAACACGCTAACCAGGCTGCAGTTTTTCATTATTCAAGTAAAGCTGCCATTCACCGTTGTCCGCCAGAAACTTTAAATACGTATACATAAGGGGGTCCTATGTTTAATCTCGAAAAGACTAAAAACGACCGACAAAGTTCACATCCGGAGTACGAAAAGCCTCGGCTCGAGCACTTGCCCGAATACGTCGACACCACCTTGCAGCAGACGGTCGTCATTCCTAACGGCTTCGATCCTTTCGGGTGGGACGAATCCGATCCTTTTGGCTGGAACAAATAATGAAGCAGACCGAACTCTTACAACCCGCCCGTCACTTCCGATTCAGCATCCTGGTCGTTATCTCGCTTCTTTTACTGCTTGTCGCGTGTAGCCGCAACAGCGTCGACGCACCCGCGACGACCGATCCTTCCCTACGCGCCCTCGCTAAGGTGACGTTTAGCGACAGCGGCGACGGCCAACTGCAAAGCCAGATGACTTTTCACCCGCTTCCCGGCCTAGAAGGCCAAGATCTATCGCGAGTAACCGGTGGTTTAGAGGTCAATCCTACGCCGACGGGGCAAGGTAGCTTCACCGCTAATGGGGTTGGCTACGACGACTGCGATAACAGCGCCGGCACCCGCTTCCTCTATGCGGCCTACGAGATCCGTAACGCCGACACGAGCATGAACGCCTACAATGTCGAGCGTACTAACCTGACCTTCCTCGCGGTCGACAACAACGGAACCGACTACGGTACCAACGCTGTCGCCGAGTTGAGCCGTCCGGACGGCTCCGTTTTCCCCCCCGACGACACCACGGCGATCGACTTCGCTAACTGTCTCAAGCCGACCCACCAGACCCAGGAAGCGAATGGGACACTAGAGGTCGTGAGCAACGGTGCGAGTATGCAGGTCTTTAACGAACCCGAACTCGACGGTCTCGGCTTGGTCGGACCGAACACCACCATCGGCACCATCACGGCCAACTTTCCGTACGGCTACGTGGTAAGCAACAAAAACGGTGAGCGCACGCTGCCGGCCAGTCCGGCGAGCGGCCAGTACGACGGCACGGTGACCTTCGCGATCCGGGCGCCAGCCAACGTGGACTTTCCAAGCCGCTTTTCGCTCTGGTTCTACGTGTTCGAAAACAGCGAGACCTTTGTGGTCGAAGACTTCCCGGAGCAGGGAACGACGCAAGCAGAGACGAGAGCCGACGCACTAGGCGCGACGACCCCGATCCGTTTCCTCGGTGAGACCTCGGCGGTCGACAATCCGACGACGCTCCTGTGCCGCACACGCACAGCGGGCTCGAGCGGGTCGCCGAGCAACGATCTCATCGAACAGAGTTCGCCTGCTTCGTGCCCTCAGTCGGGAACCTTTCCTAGCACGGTTAGCAGCTCCCCGATGGTCGGTACCAACCCGTCTTCCGTGACCAACGCCGACCTAAACGGTGACGGTGATCTCGACCTCGTTGTAGCGAACGCTGATACGAATAACGTGTCGGTGCTTCTTAACAACGGCGACGGAACCTTCGCTACGCAAGTCACCTACACGATCGGCACCAACAACATGACCCCTGTCTTCGTCGCGAGCGCCGACTTCGACGACGACGGTGATCTCGATTTAGTCACCACCAACCGAGATTCGAACAACGTCGCGATCTTACTCAACGACGGAAATGGCGTTTTTAACACGGTGAACGCGTACGGTACGGGCGATAGCACGAATCCCGTCGCCACCACCACTGACGACGTCAACGGCGACGGTTTCCCCGACCTAGTAACGGCAAACTCTAGCTCTGGTAATGTCTCGATCCTGATTAACGATACAAACGGCGCATTTCCGAGTATCGCAAATACTCCCTCTGTAGGCAGCATGCCGAGCTCTATTGTGAGTGGCTACTTTAATGACGGCGACCGTTTTATCGACGTCGCGGTGGCGAATCAGAGCGGTAACAGCGCCAGTATTCTCTTAGGCCAAGGTGATGGTTCGTTCTCGAATGCTTCTAACTCGCCTGTCGCTTTAGGGACAAACGCTACAGGTCCAGTGTCGATCGTGACGGGTGACTTTAATCGTGACAACGATCTCGACCTCGCTACGGCTAATTCGAGTTCGGATAATGTGTCGCTCCTGCTCGGCAGCGGCGATGGCCAGTTTACGCTCGCGTCGAGTTCGCCGATTACGGTAGGCACGAGTCCGCAGTCGATTACAAGCAGCGACCTCGACCGAGATAGCAACCTCGACCTCGTCACGGCCAACAACGGCTCGGAGAACGTCTCGGTGCTGATTGGCAACGGCGACGGAACCTTCGCAGCGGCGGTAAACTACGGTACCGGTGCCGGTCCTGCTTCGGTGACGAGCGGCGACCTGAACGACGATGGCTCGCTCGACTTGGCGACAGCCAATAGTGGGGCCGCGAGCGTTTCGGTGCTTCTCCAGCAGTAGTGTTCGAAACGCGGCACCCGCATAGATCGCCGACGATCTAGAGCGGTTCGCACAAAAATCAACGCTTAAGCTAAAAAACACCCCGGCCTAGTCTGCACGGCTGCCGGGGTGTTCGCTTTTAGAGCTATGGATGTAGAGCTATGGATGCTCTGTGCGAACCGGACGTTTCGCGACGGACGCGCGCGCTACACTTCGGCGGTCGTTTTGCCGACCGGTAGCGCCGTCGCGCCTTCAAACGCGTTGACCTCTTCGATAAAGCGGCGAAACGAGTAGCTCGCGTCGTGCGGGCCGGGGCTCGCTTCGGGGTGGTACTGCACGCTAAACACCGGGTAGCGGATGTGCGCCATCCCCTCCAAGGTGCCGTCGTTGAGGTTGATGTGGGTGGCGCGAAACTGGTTTTTGGGCAGGCTGTCGATGTCGACCGCGTAGTTGTGGTTCTGACTCGTGATTTCGACCTCGCCGGTGACGAGGTTTTTGACGGGCGTGTTGGCGCCGTGGTGGCCGTGCTTGAGTTTGAAGGTCTTGCCGCCGACCGCTAAGCCCATCAGCTGGTGGCCCATACAGATACCGTAGGTCGGGACGAGGCCGAGCATCTGCCAGACGGTGTCGTGGGCGTAGCGGGGGCCGCCGGGGTCGCCGGGGCCGTTAGATAGCACGAGGCCGTAGGGGTTTAGCGCCATAATCTGGGCGGGCGTGGTCTTGGCCGGAACCACGATGACCTCGGCGCCGGCCTGTTCGAGCTTGTAGACAATCGAGTGCTTGATACCGAAATCGATGACGACCACGCGCGGGTTCTCGCGAAAGGTGGGCCGGGCGTAGGGGAGAAGCGTGGTGACCTCGGGCGTCATGTCGCGTCCGTCGATATCTTCGTGGGCTCGAGCCTCTGCGACTAGCTCCGCTTCGAGCGCGTCGTCGGTAGCGCCGTGGTAGATAACCCCCTTCACGACGCCGCCCTGCCGCAGCCGCCGGGTGAGTGCGCGGGTGTCGATCCCTTCGATGCCGACGATGTTGTGCTGCGCCATAAAGCTCTGCAGATCCTGGTTAGAGCGGTGGTTGCTCGCGACGCGGCTAAACTCGCGGACGATAAAGCCTTTGGCGTAGGGTTTGTTCGACTCCATGTCGTAGACGCTCACACCGTAGTTGCCGATGTGCGGATAGGTCATGGTGACGATCTGCCCGTGGTAGCTCGGGTCGGTCAGAATCTCCTGGTAGCCGGTCATCGAGGTGTTAAAGACGATTTCGCCGACGGTTTTGCCGCTGTGGCCAAACGCGTAGCCGCGGTAGAGGGTACCGTCTTCTAGGGCGAGAACCGCCGGGGGTTTGTTAAGTAGTGACATCGATCAGCCTCCAGTAACTTTATAAACAGAAAGTCTAGCAAACATCGCCGCACGCCGGTGCAGGGAGGGTGACAGGACGGCTGCCCCCGACACTTCAGGCAGCTTACAGTCACCTTGCGTCACAAATCCTATTCTGTTATTCGTCATGACCCGTACTGTAATCACCCAAAACCAAAACGTGATGCTTTTGGTGATTTCGCGGCTCGGTTGATACTTGACCCAGTACTTGACCCAGTTGGTACCCGGCCAAAATAGCCTCGTGTCTAACAAGCTACAGAGCCGTCTTTAATCATACCACTTAACAATGTTAAACAGCAAGCTGATCGTAAACATCGTAGGCCGCTTCTGTAGGCCACGTTCAATGGGGGGAAGCGATTTAAATTATGGCTAAAGCTAAGCAGACCGACAAAAACAATCCGCAGCAGGGCGAGCAGCACGCGGATACCGGCGGGCTCTACATCCAGCTTTTTAGCGTCCACGGGCTGATCCGCTCGCACAATCTAGAACTAGGCCGCGACGCCGACACCGGCGGACAGACCAAGTACATGATCGAGTTCGCGACCGCGCTCGGCGAGCGCCCGGAGGTGCGCCAGGTCGATCTGTTTACCCGCCGGATCGAAGACGACCGCGTGTCGGACGACTACAACCAGCAGATCGAGCCGATCACCGACACGGCCCGGATCGTGCGGCTCTACTGCGGCGGCAAAAAGTACAAGCGTAAAGAGCTGCTCTGGCCGCATATGGACGAGTTTATCGACAAGACGCTCCGCTTTATCCGCCACCACGACCTCGTCCCCGACCTTGTCCACGGCCACTACGCCGACGCGGGCTACGTCGCGACCGAACTGGCCGGTTTTTTGGGGGTGCCGCTCGTCTTTACCGGTCACTCGCTCGGGCGCAACAAGATTCGGGTGCTGCAAAACTCGGGGCTTAGCTTCGAGGAGATCGACAAGCAGTACAACATCGAACACCGTACCGCCGTCGAAGAAGAGGTGCTGCGTAAGGCTGACCTCGTCATCGCGAGTACCCACCACGAGGTCGAACGCGGCTACGAGCTCTACGACGCGCACAAAACCGCGACCTACGCGGTGATTCCGCCCGGCATCGACGTCGACAAGTTCTATCCGTACTACTACGACGAAGACGACGCCTACGAGCTAGACGAGCGGCTGATGCAGGCGCGGCACAAGATGAAGCAGGAGATCGGGCGTTTTCTAAACGACCCCGACAAGCCGCTGATCCTCGCGATCAGCCGCCCCGACCGGCGTAAAAACATCAGCGGGCTCGTCACGGCCTACGGCGAAGACAAGGAGTTGCAGTCGATCGCCAATCTCGCGGTTTTTGCGGGTGTGCGTAAAGACATCAACCAGATGGACGACAACGAGCGCGAGGTGCTGACCGATATGTTGTTGCTGATGGACAAGTACGACCTCTACGGGCGCTTCGCGCTACCCAAACAGCACGACCCGGACACCGACATTCCGGCGCTGTACCGGCTCGCGGCGGCGAGTCGCGGCGTGTTTGTCAACCCGGCACTCGTCGAAAACTTCGGCATTACCATTATCGAGGCGTCGTCGGTGGGGCTGCCGGTCGTGACGACCGACCACGGCGGCCCGCGCGAGATCATCGAAAACTGCGGTAGCGGAATTCTGGTCAACACCGAACACACCCAGGAGATTAGCGACGCCCTGACCAGGGTGCTCGTCGACCAGGAGACCTGGCGCGAATTTTCGAACAACGGGATTAACGGGGTGCGCGAACACTACGCCTGGGAGGCGCACGCCGAGACGTACATGCAGCGCATCGAAAGCGTGTTGGACAAAGACCAGGCGGCGTTGGTCGACGAAAGGTGGCGCACCACGATCGGGCGGCAGCTCGCGAAGGTAGAGCGGCTGGTGTTTAGCGACGTAGACTACACGCTGTTTGGAGATGAGGGGGGGCTCGAGCCCTTCACCACCGCCCTCAACGAACGCGCATCGGAGATCGGCTTCGGTGTCGTGACCGGGCGCTCGCTCGAAAGCATCAGCGCCGTCCTCGCCGAACAAAACCTACCCGCCCCCGAAATCATCGTCTCGTCCGCCGGTAGCGAAATCTACTACGGCCAGGATCTGCTCCCCGACCACGGCTACGCCCAGCACATCTCGTACCGCTGGAAACCGGACGCGATTAAAGAAGCGCTCGCCCCGCTCGACTTTCTAGAGCTGCAAGAAGACGACCACCAGCGCCGGTTTAAGATCAGCTACTACCTGGAGGAGGACGCCGACGCCCTCGCCAAAGTCCACCAGACCCTTAGCGACGCCAAGCTCCGTTACAGCACCCTTTTTACTCACAGACAGGTCACCGACGGACAGTTTCTCGACATCCTGCCCCACCGCGCCTCCAAGGGCAAGGCGCTCAAGTATCTAAGCTACAAATGGTCGATACCCGCCAAACAGATCGCGGTCGCCGGCACCTCGGAGAGCGACGAAGAGATGCTACGCGGCAGCTTTCGCGGCATCGTTGTAAACAACCACGACGGTCGGCTAAGCGCGCTAGAGGGCAAAAAGTGGGTCTATTTTAGCGAAGCGCCCTACGCTAAAGGGGTGCTTGAAGGGCTGCGGCACTACGACTTTCTGTAGAGGCTTCCGCCGGTTCGTTTAGCGCCGGTTAGTTGAGCGTCCGAATCGGGTCGTTGCGCTTTTTACGCTGCCGCCAGAGCAGGTAGCTCGCTAGCCCGAACGGTCCCGCGAGCAGGGTAAACAGCAGAAACCAGGTCGGGGTGATGCCCCAGTACTTGGCGTCGCGAAAGATCCACACGCCCGCAAACAGGTCGAGGGCGAGGTAGTGCGTCCATGCCGCGACGAACGCCCACTCCTGGGTGAGGCTCTGGCGCAGCGCGTCAAACGACAGGTCGAGGCCGCCCGGACTCGTCACGAGCGATATCAGCACAAAGAGCGTGTAGAGGCCGCCGAGGACAATAAACGGCCAGTACGACAGCACCATCTTCTGGGTAAAACGCTGCTTGGGAAAGAGCATCATGCTCAGCCAGATCGGCAGCGGTAACAGATTGAGAAAGCTAAACCAGGTTTCGGCCATAGCCCTAGTCTAGCAGCGATCTGTCTAACAGCGATTCGCATCGTGACCGGCGTCGCTCCGGGCTCGCCCGCGACCTAGTCGAGGGTCGCGAACAGGTTGTTAAGCGATTCGGTAAGGGTCGGGTGGGCGAAGACGCCGTCGCGTAGGGCGGTGTAGGGGAGGTTGGCCATCATCGCGACCTGCACTACGCTCATCACTTCGCCCCCCTCGTGACCGAAGATCACGCAGCCTAAAATCCGCTCGGTGTCGGCGTGGACGATCGCCTTCATCAGCCCGCGGGTTTCGTCGATTTCGATAGCCCTAGCCGCCGACGTCATCGGCATCTTCGCGACCCTGATCGGTAGCCCCCGCTCGCGCGCTTCCTGTTCCGAGAGGCCGACGCGGGCGAGTTGCGGGTCGATAAACATGGTGTAGGGGACGAGCCGCCCGGTGGTGGTGGCCTGCTGACCGTCGATAAGGATCTTTTCGAGCAGCCGCGCATCGTCATACGAGATGTGAGTAAAGGCCGCTTCGCCGCGTACATCGCCGATCGCGTAGACGCCGGGAACGTTGGTACGCAGGTCGGCGCTAGTTACGATGTAGCCGCGTCGGTCGACCTCAATACTCGTAGACGAGAGGTTTAGCGCGTCGGTGTTAGGCGTTCTCCCGGTCGCGACAAGCAGATGCGAGCCGCGCACCTCGCGGACTTCGCCCTGTACGTCGACGCTGAGCACGATCTCGCCGTCGTCCTGGCGGACGCTGGTGGCGTCGGCGTGTAGCACGACCTCGATACCGTCGTCGCGAAAGATGTCGACGATGGTGTTAGAGATATCGTCGTCTTCGTGTTTGGCGACCGAAGCGCCGCGCTGCAGCAGCGTGACCTCGGCACCGAAACGCCGAAACATCTGTCCGAACTCGAGCCCGATATAGCCGCCGCCGATAACGACGAGCTTGTCCGGCACCTCGCCGAGCTCCATGATCGAGGTCGAGTCGAGATAGTCGACGCTGTCCAAACCGTCGATTGGCGGGATGTTCGGGCGCTGGCCGGTGTTAATGATGATGGTGTCGGCGCTAAGGGTGCGGCTGCCGCCCTCGTTTAGGGTGACGTTCAGGGTCTTGTCGCCCGTAAAGCTCGCCTCACCCATGATGAGGTCTAGACCATCTTTTGACGTAATACCCGACTCGCTACCGCTCCGAAACATCTCGACGATGTCGCGTTTACGCTGCCGCACCACGCCCATATCGACCGAGATGTCGCCGACCTGGACGCCGTAGTCGGCGGCGCGGCGGGCGAGGTAAGCGACGCGGGCGCTCGCGACCATCGTCTTGGTGGGGGTGCACCCCTCGTTGACGCAGGTGCCGCCGACGTGTTTGCGCTCGACGAGCGCGACCTTTTGGCCGGCCTGGGCGAGCTTTCCGGCGATAGGGCCGCCGCCCTGTCCGGCTCCGATGATAATGGCGTCGTAGTGATCCATGCTGCTCCTCCTGATGGTGCTCGTAGCGTTGCGAACGGTGTACCTGCGGTATGTACTTGCAATAGTTTTAGGGTAACGACGTAGCGCAGCGAGGCGCTGTTCTCTAGTTAACCGCGCCTCGCGTCTCCGAAATAGCGCGAGGCACCGAGACGGCACGCTAGCGGCTGTTCTGGGCGGCGTCTTCGTCCGCTCGAACCCGGGCCGCAAAAAAGCACCACCCGGAGGTGGCGCTCTCGTTATAGCTGTCTACGTAACGTTCTGTCTGGTCGTTTAGAACCTCGTTTAGAACCCGGAGACGCTAAGCATTCCTTCGGGGTGGGCACCGCTCGAGTCGTTGGCGAAGCCCGAGGTGCTGGTCGCAGTGGCTTCGAGCGCACTCTGGACTTGTGCGGGGCTAGCACCGGGGTTGCTGCTCAGGTAGAGCGCGGCGGCCCCCGCAACGTGCGGCGAGGCCATGCTCGTTCCGTTAAAGCTCGCATAACCGCCACCCGGAATCGACGACAGCACGTCGTAGCCCGGCGCGGCGATATCGACGTCGGCACCCCAGTTGGTGAAGTACGCGAAGAAGTCGTTCACGCCGTCGCCGTCACTCTCGTGGTCGCCGGTCGCGGCGGATACCGTAACGACCTGGTCGTAGGCCGCCGGTACGTGGTTCGCTGCATCGGTAAGCCTGTCTTCGCAGCTCGACCAATCTGGAGTGACGGGGCTTCCTTACGCTACGAGTTCGGCGGTGTCGAGCCAGATCGTAACCGGCCCGTCGTTAAGCAGGCTGACCTTCATGTCGGCGGCGAACACACCCGACGCGACCGTTAGACCGGTGTCGGCGAGCAGCGCCTTAAAGCGTTCGAACAGTGGGTCGGCGTGGTCGGGTGGAGCGGCGTGGACGTAGCTCGGGCGGTTGCCCTTTTTGGCGTCGGCATACAGCGTAAACTGGCTGACTGCGAGCGCGCCGCCGCCGATATCCTTGACGCTTAGATTCATCTTGCCGGCGTCGTCGTTAAAGATACGCAGCTTGCTGATCTTCTGGGCGAGGTAGCGCGCTTCGGTTTCGCTGTCGGTTTCGGTAACGCCTAAAAAGACGAGCAGACCCGGGCCGATCTCGCCGACCGTGTCGCCGCTTACCTCGACCTTGGCGTAGCTCACCCGCTGGACGAGGGCGCGCATCAGTTCGGTAGCGACTCGGAGGGAGGGGTTTCGGGCATGGTGGCGAGCTTGTCGCGGAGCTTGCGAATCGCTTGGATAAGAGCGTCGCGCTCGGTTTCGTCGAGGTTGCCGTGGGTCTTCTCCTGGAGCATCTCTAAGAGCAGCAGGCTCCGCTCGCCGGTGCGCCGACCCATAACGCCGTCTTTAAGGATGCGCGAGGTCATCGGGCTGTTCAGTTCGCCGAGGGCGGCTTCGGCAGAGCTAAGGATCGAGTGGACGAGGCCGATAAAGTGAGGGTTAGCCATAAAGACAGTGTAGTACCCCGCCTGTGCTGCAAAGGGTGAGGTAGGCGCGGTGCGTCGTCGCGCGCGAGGTCGCCGACGGGCTTGTCCCCGTCCTAATAAAGAGTTCTAATAAAACTTATATCTTGGCGAAGCTACACGGGTGAGCGTGCGCCTCTTCTGACGCGTTTAGGTACCGCCCGGAGGGTCTAGCATGACACGCCACTGCCGCTCCGCAGTCGTCTGTGTCTCCGGCGAGTGCTTCCGAAGACCGGTTTCCAAAGATTGGGTGTGCCGGTTTAGAACAGGCTCTCCTGCTGGGCGGTGTCGATAACGAGTTTGCTAGGTTTATCGCCTAGCGTGTCGAGCTCTTCTTTAAGCGCCTTCATGTCTTCCCACATCTGCCACTTAGGGCTGCCCTGTTTGCGGCTCGGGTTGCGGAGCAGGTAGGCGGGGTGGTACAGGGGATAGATTTTGATGCCGTGCCACTCGTACCAGGTGCCGTGCGTTTTGGTGATGCCCTCTTTGGTGCCCGTAAAGTACTGGGTGGAGATGTTGCCGAGCGTCGCGATGACCTGTGGGCGGATGATCTTGATCTGTTCGACGAGCACCGGCTCGCTCGCGGCGATCTCTTCGGGTTTGGGGTTGCGGTTGCCGGGCGGGCGGTACTTGACGATGTTGGTGATGTAGATGTCGTCGCGGTCTAGACCGACGCTTTCGAGGATGCGGTCGAGAAGCTGTCCGGCGCGGCCTACGAAGGGGCGCCCGGATTTGTCCTCTTCTTCGCCGGGCGCTTCGCCGACGATGATGAGGTTGGCGTCGGGGTTGCCCTCACCGAAGACGAGGGTGTCGGCGGTATCGGCGAGGGCGGGCGGTTTAGAGGCTCGAGCCTGCTCTTCTAGCTGCGCTAAGTCCATCGGGGCGCTCCTTCGCGGTCGTTAGGGGGCGAGTCTGGTAAAGGTTTAAGCGAAAATCGTCAGATATCATACAAAACACCGTCCTCGACCCGCCCGAGATAGAGGGCGGCGGCGAGGACGCCGGAATTTAGGGTAACGTATGCTTAGCGCGAAAAACTGTAGAGACCGCTAGCTTAGCCGCGCGTTAGCGCCCCCTGCGCCGGTGTTTTGCTGCGCGGCGACGTCGGCGAGTTTGGGGCGGCTACTCCGGACTTCGCGGCGGATTTTGGGCTCGAGCCCGATCATCAGAAAAAAGTTTTCGAGCGCCTTCTCGCGCGCCTTGATGTCGACGTGTTCCTGGTCGGGGGTGCCGGTCACGAACGGGAGGGTGCGGTAGTGCTCGAGCGCCTCCCGGACCACGTCGCTAGGGGTTTGGCTTTCGGCGAGTTCGGTCAGCCAGGCGTAGACGCTGCGCCGGGCTTCGGCGTGAGCGCGAAAACGCTCGGGGTCGTCGGTGTCGTCGGCGCGCAAGAGGTCTTGCTTGGCGATTCGCCGGTAGTGTTTGAGCCCCCGAAGAATCTCGTCTAAACTCAGCACAACCTTGACGTCCATGTAACACTCCTTTCGTCGCCCGCTACGCACGCTGCTACCGAGTAGCAGGGCCTCGCCCCCACGCCCCCCATCGAGGAGCTGTCTAGGGTGTGATCGATAGGGCATTATAGGAGGCGGTGCGGCACCGTGTCAACGGAGTGTCAGCTCGCTAGAAGCACGTTCTAGACGACGCAAACGTTATAAATTGGGCCTAAGTGGCCACGCTGTTGTCGCCGGCTTACGGCGCCGCTCCGAGCGCTTTGGGGCTCGTCAGCCCGGACGCGTGTTCGTCGTGGCTGACTTGGCGCGACAACTGCCACACCACTTGGTGCTTCGCTGCGCGTGGGCTCGAGCCGTCCGCACCGACACAACCCCGACGACCCGCTACGGTGCAATATCTGCTTTCGACGCGCTAGGCCCGGACTAGTTCATCAAGCAAAAGGTTCATCAAGCAAACGGGAACGTTTTTGGCGACACCAACCGCGTCTACACCCATTATGTCTACACCGATCGTAGCTACGCCCATCCGCACTCTACCAGCCTAAAAACCGGTAGATAAGCGGGGCGAACAGCGCCGTGCTCAGCCCTAGAAAGCTCATCGCGAGGCCGCTAACCGCTGTTGCGAGCGGCCCCTCTTCGACGGCTCGAGCCGTACCGATACCGTGGCTGCTTACGCCGAGCGCCAACCCGACCACGAACGGGTCGCGAATCCCGACGAGCCGCAACAGCCCGACGCCGAAGGCCGCGCCGAAGATGCCGGTGATGATAATGAGCGGGACGGCGAGCTCGGCTTCGACGCCGAGGGTCGGGGCGAGGTCGATAGCGATCGGCGAGGTGACCGACTTTAGTGACAGCGCCATCTGCAAGGTCTGGTTCGCGCCGAGCGCCCGGGCGATCAGGGGGGTGAGGGTCAGGCTCGTGATGGTTCCGGCGAAGACGCCGAGCAGCAGCGGCACCCCGCGCAGCACGACCCAGCGGCGCTGCTGATAGAGGATGTAGCCGAGCGCGACCACGGCGGGTTTGAGCAGAAACACGAGGATGCTCGTACCGCTCTGGTAGCTCGCGAGGGTGAGCGGCGTTAGTTTGATGTAGAGGATAAGCGCGAGGACGCTAAGGCCGACCGGGTTGGTAAGTGGGTGCCGAAAGCGGGTGTTGAGGAGGCTCGAGCCCCAAAACGCCGCGAGGGTTACGAAGAGCGCTTCGGCCACGAGGCGGCAAGTCCCGTCACTAAAATGGTTACGACGCTGCTAAGGACGAGCGCCACGCTAAGCGCGAGCGCGTAGCGCACCACGAGCGCCTCGTAGGCCAAAATGCCGACCCCGACCGGCACAAAGAGCAGCCCGAGCAGCCGTAAGATCTCGTTGGCGGCCTGTTCGACCCAGGCCTCGCGGAGCGCGCCGACGCTTAGTGCTACAAAAAAGAGCAGCATCCCCCACAGACTACCGGTCAGCGGCACCCACGGTAGCAACGTCCGCACCCCTTCGCCGAGCAGATAGAACCCGATCAGTATCGCCAAACCCCGAACGATCGCCACCGCTAGGCTACGCCTCGATCTTTTTAAGCGGGATCGGCGCTAGCCGGCTGCCCTCGGCGAGGTCGCCCCGGTAACGGGTTAGCCGCCCGATCTCTTCGGCCTCCGACGAGTAGCCGCAGGTGTGACACTCGACCTCGCGAAAGCCCTCGCGGTAGACGTAGGTCACGGTCTGCTCGCTCGTGCATTCGGGGCAGGGCTCGAGCCCTGCTATCCCTTCGGCGTCGTAGTTCGTGTCGTCCATCTCCTCCTCCTTCGCTACGTTTATCAGCCTAACACAGCCGTTTTTGCCGCTGCGTCCGCTAAAAACGCTCTTCCCAAAGCGTCATCTCGGCCCAAGAACTTGGAGAAAATAGAGGACATACAAGACGTAACGAAAGACATCTACTGAGCCGCATCGACCCGCGCTATCGCCGCGATGCGCCCGCACACGCCGCCGAAGTCCGTCAGCACCTCGTGGTTGCTAAACCGGATCACGTTTAGACCGTACCCTTCGAGCACCGCCGTCCGGCGGGCGTCGCGCGCTCGGCCCTGTTCGGTAAAGTGCCCCGCGCCGTCTACCTCGATGACGAGTTTGCGGCTCGCGATGTAGAAGTCGACGATGTAGTTGTCGATCGGGCGTTGCCGCAGCACCCGGACCGGCAGGGTGCGAAGGTAGTCGTACCAGAGCTTCTTTTCGGCGGGGGTCATCGTTTTGCGGAGGGCGCGGGCGCGGTCGACGAGGGCGCGGTTGTAGGGGAGGTGGTAGGGCATTGGGTCTCCTTTTAATCCCCCCTTGGTCCCCCCTTAGGAAGGGGGGAGATGTCTGTCAGTCGAGGGGGGGAGGTGTCGAGGTGCGGTTGGGGGGAGAGTTGCAGAAGTGCGAGCAAACAGAACAAGCCAGTACAAAACTCCCCCCTTGGTAAAGGGGGGCCGGGGGGGATAACCGCCTTCGATTCTACGTCTTGGTCCCACCTGTCCCAACCCACCCCCAACACGCTACACTACCCCATGCCCACACCACACCAATCCACTTCCGACCACCCCACCACCCCCGACCTCCCCGTCGCCTTCGCCCGCGAACAGTTTCCGGCACTGTCGGCAGGCGAGACGGTGTTTTTAGATAACGCGGCGGGCGCGCAGGTGCCCAAGCAGGTCGTCGCTAACATGGTCGAGGCGCTTACCACGATGCAGGTCAACAAGGGCGGCGCGTATGCTGCGTCGCGGCGGATTACCGAGGCCAAAGAGCGGGTGCGGGCGCAGATCGCCGAGTTTCTAAACGCGCCCGGGGCCGACAATATCGCGTTTGGGCCGAACGCGACGACGCTGGTCGAGTTGCTTGCACAGGCGGTAGGGCGAGGGCTCGAGCCCGGCGACGAAATCATCGTGACCGGCATGGACCACCACGCCAACCTCGACCCGTGGCGGCGCCTTGAGGAGCGCGGCGCGGTGCTCAAGACCTGGACGCCGCAGGGCGAGCACACGACGTTAGAGATGGAGGGGCTCGAGCCCCTTTTGTCCGAAAAGACCCGCGTAGTGGCCATGACCGCCGCGAGCAACGCGTTAGGGACGCTTAACGACGTCGCTGCTGTTGCCGACCGGGTCCACGCGCTCGGCGCGAAGCTGATGGTCGATTCTGTCCACTACGCCCCGCACTACCTCCCCGACGTCCAGGCGCTCGGCGCCGACATGCTGGTGTTTAGCCCCTACAAGGTGTTCGGCCCCCACCTCGGCGTCCTCTACCTTAGCGACGCCGCCCGCGACGCGTTTACCGGGCCGGGACTCTCCTTTTTCGGCCCCGAAGCGACGATTAACTGGGAGCCGGGCACACAGAACCACGAAGCGATCTACGCGTTCGGCGGTACGTTCGACTATTTAAACGAAGTTGCAAGCGAGATGGGGATCGCCGCCCGAGGACGCGACGCCTGGGCCGAGGTCTTCGCTGCGTTCGCCCGTCACGAACAGACGCTGTGCGGACGACTCTTGCAGGGGCTTGACGATCGGGGGATTACCCGTTACGGTCTGCCGGGGGTCGACGGGCGCACCGCGACAGTGTCGATCAACGTAGGCGATCGCTCGCCGGACGAGGTCGCCAAGCATCTCGCTAAGCACGATATCGCCGTGGCGAGCGGGCACTACTACGCCTACGAACTGATCATGGCCCACGTCGGGCTCGCCGAGCGGGGCGGCGCGGTGCGCATCAGTCTGCTGCACTACAACGACGCGAGCGACCTAGACCGGCTCTTTGCGGCGTTAGACGAGTTGATTTAAAGAGCGCCTCTAGCCGATGTCGCCGCAACTACGTTTGACGGACATCTGACGGACATCGGCGGGGACGTTGCTGGTAGAGCTAGCAAATCCGATTGCTACTGCCCCGTGACGATCCCCATGCCGACGTCGGTCTGTTTTGTACGACAAGCGTCGAGATTACCCGTGACAAATGTGAGCATGTTGCGATGATTCGCGGAACTGCATAGCAATCTCGCTCCGAGTCGCTAAGCTATGGAAAAAGCTGCCCAAAAGACAGCTCGAAGATAGACCGAGGACGGGCTTAGGACGGGGCGCGGACGTCGTCTAAAAGTTCTCTGGCGTGGGCCTTTGCCGTGTCAGTCACCGCACCGGAGAGCATCCGGGCGAGTTCGGCCTCCCGTTCGGTAGCACCGAGTCTGCGGATGCGGGTCACGGTACGACCGTCCTGTTCGTGCTTGTCGACCAGAAACTGCGTGTCGGCGAACGCGGCGACCTGCGGTAGGTGCGTGACGACGAGCACCTGATGGTCGGCGGCGAGACGTTTGAGCAGCGCCCCGACCGCCCGCGCCGTCTGACCGCCGATCCCGGCGTCGACCTCGTCGAACACGAGCGTCGGCAGGTCAGAACCGCTCACCACGTTTAGGCCGAGCATCACCCGCGACAATTCGCCTCCTGACGCGACCTCGGCGAGCGGGGCGAGCGGTTCGCCGAGGTTGGCGCTAAACAGAAAGCGCACCGCGTCGCGTCCGTCCGGGCCGAGTGTGTCGGTCACGGCGACCTCGGCACTAAAGCGGGCGTTGGCCATGCCGAGCGGCCTGATCTCGCGGGTCACGGCGTCGGACAGGTGCCGGGCGACTTCGCTACGGGCGCTACTTAGCCGTTCGGCGAGGTCGTGCAGGGTGCCGTGCAGATCGGCTTCTTCGCGCGTGAGGGTGTCGATGTCGGCTTCGGCGTGGCCGAGCTGTTCGTATTCGGCGGCGCTGTCGTCGCGGTAGCGCAACACCGCTTCGATGCTGTCGCCGTATTTGTTTTTGAGCGTTTCGAGCTTGGCGAGGCGGACTTCGAGCTGCTCGAGCCGAGCCGGTTCGACCTCGAAGTCGGCGAGAAAGCCCTCGACCTCGTTCGCGGTCGCCTGTACGCTTAGGAGCGCGTCGCTTAGCTCGTCGGCGAGTGCCCGCAGACCGGGGTGGTAGCGACCGGCCTGTTCGAGATCGCGCTGGGCGTCGGCGAGGCGTTCGAGCACGTTTGCATCGTCTTCGGAGAGCGCCTGCTGCGCCCGCCCGGCGGCGGCGACGATCCGTTCGGCGTGGCGGAGGCTGTCGGCCTGTTCGCGGAGCGTGTCTTCTTCGCCGGGGCGGAGCTGGGCGGCGTCGATCTCGTCGATCTGAAACTTGAGCATGTCGAGGCGCCGCGCCCGTTCGCGAACACTCTCTCGGAGCCGGGCGAGGTCGCGGCGGACCTGCTGGAGGCGAGCGTAGCCGTCGCGGTAGCGCCGCAGCGTCTGCTGGTCTTCGGCGCGGAGCAGGCGGTCGAGCAGTTTGCGCTGTTCGCTCGCTTCTAACAGCGTCTGTGACGCGTGCTGGCCGTGAATCGCGACGAGCTTCGTGCCGACTTCGGCGAGGTCGCCGATCTTGACCACCTCGCCGTCGAGCCGGGCGCTGCTCCGGCCCGAACGCTGGAGCCGCCGTGACACCACCATCGGCGTAACATTCGGCGTCGTGACCGGGGTAGTGCCCGAAGTAGAAGCCAAACTAGAAGATGAAGCAGAAGACGCGTCCGAGTCGATGTCGTCGTCGAAAAAGCCTTGAATCAGCGCGCTCTTGGCACCGGTTCGGATCAGCGAGCTGTCGGCGCGGCCCCCGATCAGAAGCGCGAGGGCGTCGACCAGAATCGATTTACCGGCCCCGGTTTCGCCGCTCAGGACGTTAAAGCCGCTGGTGAGCTCGAGCCTTAACTCGTCGACAATCGCAAAGTCTTGTAACTCTAACGCGCGTAACACGTTCTCTAGTATACGCAGGCGGCGCCGAAGCGGACCGTAGCCGCGCTGTTTTGTAGGGCGAGACAAGACCCAGACGGCAGAGCGCTACTACCGTACCCGAGCGAGTCGGCCCTTCAGCTACGTGTCAGCTATATACGTGTCCGCTATAGTAGTAGCGTGATGAAGAGGCGACCCCAACCGCCAGACGCAACCGCGCCTCGCTCGCCCGCGACCTCGGTAGAGATCCTGGAGCGGCTCGTGAGTGGCGAACTGTTAGAGGCGCTACGGCCGATGATGATCGCGACGGCGCTGTTTTTCGCGCTGGTCGGCGTTGCGGCGTGGGTGTGGCTCGAGCCCCCCGCCCGCAACGTTACCGGTGTCCTCATCCTTATCGACGCCGCACTCATCCTGGTGGTTTACGCGCTGTTACGGCGGCCCTGGTTTCCGACCCGCTGGGTGCAGCCGTCTCTGGTGCTGTTGTCGCTTGCGATCGCGGCGACCACCGCCGCCCATATGTATTTCATGCAGGATCCGTTTCACACCATCAGTCTGGCGATCATGATCCTGGCGCTCGGCAGTGTGCTGCTGTCGTTTGTGTGGTTAGCGGTTGCGGTCGCGCTTACGACGCTGATCTGGGCGGGGGTGGTGGTTGCGATTCCGGCGTCGCGCTACAGCTTCGAGTTCGCCTTCGCGTACGGGCTCGCCGCTCTGGTAGCACTCGCGATCCAGCGGGTACGACAGCGGCTGCTGCTACGGCTCGAGCACCTCCGCGAAGAGAGCGACGCCCAGCGCGAGCAGGCCGAAGCGCGGCAGCGTAAGCTCGCGGCGAGTGCTACGTCGCACAAACAGAGCGAAGAGCGCTTTCGCCGCCTCGCCGACGCGAGCTTCGAAGGGATTGTGGTGCACCGAGACGGCTATATCCTCGACGCTAACCCCCGCTTCGCACAGATGCACGGCTACAACGTACGCGACCTGGTCGGTAGCTACGCGCCCGCCCTCGTTACCCCCGAAGCGACCGCGAAGCCGCGTCCCGACCACACAGTGAGCTACGGCCCGATCGAAGCGCTCGGCAAACGCCGCGACGGCAGTACTTTTCCGGTCGAGGTGATCAGCCGCAGCGTCCCCTATCAGGACGGCAAGGCGCAGGTCATCGCGGTGCGCGACGTAAGCGAGCGCAAAGAGGCAGAGCGGGCGTTGCTAAACTATCAGCACGAGCTAGAGCACAAAAACGCCGAACTCGAGCACGCCAACCGGTTGAAGAGCGCGTTTTTGGCGACCATGTCGCACGAACTGCGCACCCCGCTAACCGCCATCAACGGCTTCTCCGAGCTGCTCGCCGAGGAGCTTTTTGGCGAGCTAAACGACCAGCAGAAGCAGTACGTCGGCGATATTCACAAGGCGGGGCTCCATCTGCTCGAGCTGATTAACGACATCCTCGACCTTTCCAAAATAGAAGCCGACAAGATGCTGCTCAGGCCGCAGCCGACCGACCTCGGCGCGCTCGTCCGCAGCGTCGTCGCTACCGTCACCGAAGAGGGCGCGGCCAAGGAGATCGACGTTAGGGTGACGGTTGGCCGGGGGCTCGAGCCCGTCGACCTCGACGCTGTGCGGATCAAGCAGGTGTTACGCAACTACCTCTCGAACGCCCTAAAATTTACCCCGTCCGGAGGCCGCGTCGACGTGATCGTCTCCGAAGTTCCGTTCGAGGTTCACGTCGAGGTGATCGATACCGGCGTCGGCATCGCCCCGGAAGATATGGACAAGCTGTTCAAGCCCTTTTCGCAGGTCGACGCCTCGCTGTCCCGAGAATTCGAAGGGACCGGCCTCGGCCTCGCGCTAAGCAAACACCTGGTCGTACTCCACGGCGGCGAGGTCTGGGCCGAAAGCGAACAGGGTGTCGGAAGCCGTTTCGGGTTTTCGCTCCCCCGCTGCTGATGAGAAAACTGCTGACCAGAACACACGCGCCGCAGCAGTCTTCTCCGTCACCCCGACACAAACCAGTACGCTAATTTGTAGTGGCCCAGTAGGGTGCGCCGTGCGCACCGCCCCATCCGCCCTGAAAAGGGAACATTACGAAGCTCGCCGACAAGGTCTTTCTCAGCCCCACGAACGTCTCCGGATTCTGAGACGACATCCCTGCTGTGCCGTTCCGGTAAGACGTGTTACCTCGGCATCGACAACCCCGTCTGCCGCGCTTCTCGCGCTCGGGCCGCCGGAGGCTGTGAATCGGTCGGCGCAACTCGGTAGATACAACAGAGTCGGCTCGAGCCAAACGTTACCGAAAATGGATGAACGTTACGCCTCGAACGTGTAGCCGTGCTTCTCTAGCTCGTTACGGGTCGCTTTAAGCGCTTCGTCGCGGGCTTTTTCGAGCCCGGCCTCGATCGTCGCTCCCGCCGCGACCACGTGACCGCCGCCCCCTAAGGCCAGACAGATCGCTTGGGCCGACACCGGGGCTCGGCTCCGTACCGAGAGCTTGGTCTTGCCGCCGCGCTCTTTTAGCAAGATGGCGACCTGAACCCCTTCGGCGTAGCGGATAAGCCCTACAAAATCGTCCGAATCGTCGTCGCTCGGGCCGATCTCCTCGCGCATCTGCTCGGTGAGCCGCGCCATCGACACGAGGCCGCCGAGCGGAAACTCGACGGTCGACATCACTTTGCCGAGCAGCTTGTAGTAGTCGGGATGACGCCACTGCAAACGGTCGGTAAGTTCGGCGTAGTCCACGCCGTAACCGATCAGGTCGGCGACGGTCTGCAACACGTCGGGTGTGGTGTTCGAGAAGCGGAGCGTGCCGGTGTCGGTCAGGATGCCGGTCAGGCAGGGTGTAGCGATGTCGGGGCTCCAGCTGATGTCCATCGTGTCGAGCAGATCTTTAACCATCTGCGCGGTCGCGGCCTTGCTCGGCTCGACGCAGGACACGTCGCCAAAACGGTCGTTCGTCCCGTGGTGGTCGAGGTTGATAACCCGTTCGGCGCCGTCGTAGGGCGCTCCGGCGATGCGGCTCCGGTCGGCGACGTCTAGCACGGCGAGCAGACAGTGTTCGGGGAGGGTGTCGAGCGGGTCGCTTAGCTCGTCCTCGCGGAGCAGAAACTCTAAGAAGCGCGGCGGATCCATCGGTAGGACGACAGTTTTGCCCATAGCTTCGAGTGCGCGCTTGAGGGCGAGGCTGCTCCCTAGCGCGTCACCGTCGGGGTCGACGTGGGCGACGATAACGATCGGCCCCGACCACTCGCGTAACAGTGCGGCCATCTGCTGGAGTTTGTCGGCGTAGTCGGTCTCGCCCCGGTTGTCTACACGGTTGTTGGCACGGTCATTCGCAGAGATGCTCATACGGCACTATACCGAATGGGGCGGGGATGACGACAGGCTCGGTCACCGGTTGCCGGTCGGGCGCGCTCCGACACGCCCGTTCGTTTACCGGTTGGGGTGACGCGGTGCGCCGTTCGCGACACCTCACGACACCGTCTTCGCACCGTCTTCGGTGCCCGCAGGGTAGCGGGTGACACGGCGTGCGCTATGCTAAATTTTCTACACTGAGGAGCGTAGCGATAGTTCCCCTTATGTCGATTTGTGTCGATGACATGACATCGACGGTACTGCCCCTAGCCCGCATCGCTATCCTCCAACCTTTTGAAGGCTGGTGCTGTGCGTTCTGACGAGCCGAAGGAGGCCCGTGTGACCCGAGATCCTACTGCCCAGCGCGTCTGGCTGGTGATCGCGCTCGTGTTGGCGCTGCTCGCCTTTATTATCTTGCCGCTCGAGCAACCCGAAGGACGCTCGAGCTTTGTCGCCCAGCTCCCGCCCGATGTCGAAGCGCCGACCGGTGCGCTAGCCGAGGTGTACGACCTGGCCCGTCCGGCGACGCTGCGGATCGAGGTGCGGTCGCGCGAGCAGTTTTTTCGCTCCTTTGTGCGCGGTCTCGGTACCGGCTTCTTTATCTCGCCCGACGGCTACATCCTCACGGCCTATCACGTGGTCGAGGGGGCGAACGAGGAGGGCTCGCTGGTCGGGGTCGGCCCGAACGACGACCGCTATCCGCTCGAGCTGGTCGGTTTTGACGCCTACCTCGATCTGGCGCTGCTCCGTACCGACGTACGCGGCTCGGTGCCCTTTGTGCCGCTCGCCGACCGGGCGCCGCGTATCGGGGATCGGGTGGTGGCGATAGGGAACAGCCGGGGCGACTTTTTGGCGGCTCGAGCCGGTCGAGTCACCGCGTTGGGGGTCGAAGCCTCGCGCGCGGACTTCGCGTCGGGGACGATCGAACTTACCGCCGCGCTCGCGCCGGGCGATTCGGGCGGGCCGGTCCTTAACGAAGCCTCGAAGGTGGTCGGTGTGGTGAGCTACATCAGCTTTATGGGCGACGGGGGGCTACCGGGCGACAACTTTATCCCGCCGTTTCTGCGCGGGTTGGGTCTCGGTTCGGGCTTCGCCTCGTACGCGGTGCCGGTCGAGCTAAACAGCGCCGTGGTCGCGGCGTTGCAGAGCGGTGTCCGCCGCGACGTGCCGGTGATCGGTTTCTCCTGGCAGCTCGACTACGACCCGCGCAACACCGACATCGACTTGGGTGCTAACGCCGGGCCGGTCGTGTTTCGTGTGCAGCCGGGCGGGCCCGCCGACCGCGCCGGTCTGCGCAGTCTCGACGAGCGCCTCGTTCGTAACGACCTCGGTCAGGTGGTCGGGCGCGACGTACAGGCCGACGTGATCCTGTCGGTCGACGGCGAACGCACCCGCAGCTTTAACCGGCTGCTCGCGGTCGTGCGGAGCAAAGAGATCGGACAGCGCGTGACGCTAGAGGTGCAGCGCGGTAGCGAGACGGTGCGTTTAGAGCTCGAGCTAGGCGCCAAGGCTCAGGTGTTCGAGTAGAGATACTCGATTAGCCCCGCCATCTTTCCGTGACCTCGTCGCTGCCAACGAGGAGATCTGCGGGCTCGGTCCGACAACTATCCGACAACCTAAGACTCGACGACCTAAGCTTTAGCGACCTACGCTTCGGCGACGACACTACCGATAACGACAACCGCTCCGAAGGATGATCCTCGGAGCGGCTTTGAAGTCGTGCTGTCTGTTGGTGTTATCTGTCGGCTGCGTCTTTGGTGGGCGATAGTGGACTCGAACCACTGACCTCGTCGTTATCAGCGACGCGCTCTAACCAGCTGAGCTAATCGCCCGTAAGCAGCGCTAATTAATGTATCACCGGTGCCGAGGGTTCGTCAACCCCTAGCGAACAGGTTGCGGCACGTCTTTCGGGAAAAGCCAGGAAGCCCGTACTACACGACGTTTGTCGACACTCTAGCGGTGCGACCCTAGTCGGCTTCGGGGAGGGTAAGCTCGAAGGTCGGCACCGTAACGGCGCTAAACACCGCGCTGCTGTCCGAAAAGAGCCGGACGGTAAACTCGTCGGCCTGGCCGCGGGGGGCGGGGAGCTCGAGCCAGTAGTCGCGGCGCACCCCGGCCCGGAGCGACTCGTTGGTCACGTAGCTCGAGTCGAGCAGCGGATAGGCGTTGCCCGCCTCGTCGGTCAGGTAGCTACGCCCGGTATCGAAGCCGACCCGGTAGTTGCTGTTCGAACGGTTAAAAAAGCCGACGTACCAGCGCATCCTGTCGTTAGGCAGGATCTCGACCCGGTCGACCAGAAACACCACGTCGCGGCGGTTGGTCGGATACTCGCGGGCGAAGCGGTAGATCACGGTAGGGTAGGTCGGCGGGGTCACGACCTGCGGCGGGCTCGGCCTGACGGGGCTCGGCGCGACCAGTTCGGGGTCTTCACGCGGGCCGGGCGCGCAGGCGGCGAACAGCACGAGCAGCAGGATGTAGCCGACAATCTTCTTGTTCGGCACCGTCCTCCGGGTTCGGAGCGCTATGTGGGGCGGTGTAGCCATCACCGGCCATTCTACGCAGCCCGGTCACGCCGAGACGTTACAAACTTATCAGCTCCGGTCTTATCAGCCCCGATCTCGGCCTCGTCCGCTGCTATAGTGTCGGTCGCAGTGTTCGCTGCGCTGTCCGCGCTAAAGTAGTGGTTAAAGACCGTTCTCGCCTAAACACGACCACAACGCTACAGGTTCGAGACGAGCCCGGACACGCCCCCCACCAGACAGGAGTGTTTTTCAACTATGCCGAGATGGAAAAAAGTCGCTACCCGCATCACCTACCGCGCCGACCAAATGCTCGACCGCGCCAAAACCAAGTTTCAGGACAAGCTGGTCAGCGACCGGATCCGCGACCCGGTCATGGTGCAGCCCTACGTAAGTTACGGTACCCACGACAAGCTCTTTCTGCTCGGACGCATCCTCGAAGACAAGGGGATTAAGAGTGCGGGCGAAGACGATTCGCTCTGGAAAAACTTTCGTAACGCCCGGCGCCGCTTCGAGAGCGACGAGGTCGCCGGGGCCAAGCTACGGGCGAGCTTTCGGGGTCAGGAGTGCGAGCTAGAAAGCGACAGCGAGGGCTTTTTTCGAAGCTGGTTTCAGCTCGACGAGCCCCTGCCGGACGACGCCTCGTCGTTTCAGGAGGTCGAGATTACGCTAGAAGCGCCCCTGCGCGGTGGCCAGGATCCGTACAGCACGCTCTGCGAAGTGATGGTGCCGAAGCGAAACGCCGAGTTCGGCATCATTAGCGACATGGACGACACCGTGTTGCAGACCGGTGCGACCAACGTGTTAAGTATGGCGAAAAAAGCGATCTTAGGTAACGCCCGGACGCGGCTGCCGTTTGCGGGGGTCGCGGCCTTCTACCAGGCACTGCACCGCGACCTCAACCCGGTCTTCTACGTGTCGAGCAGTCCCTGGAACCTCTACGACGTGCTCGCCGACTTTCTCGACCTTAACGACATTCCGGTCGGGCCGCTTACGCTGCGCGACTGGGGGATCAGCCCGACCGAGATCTTGCCGACTTCGCACAGCGACCACAAGATCGAAGCGATTCGCGGCATCCTCGACACCTATCCGGACATGCCCTTTATCCTGATCGGCGACAGCGGCCAAGAAGATCCGGAGATCTACCGCGACATCGTCCACGACTACTCCGAGCGGATTCTGGGGGTCTATATCCGCGACGTCACGCAGCTGTTTCGGCGCACCCAGCAAATCAACGAACTCGCCCGAGAGGTCGAGGCGGCGGGGAGCCATCTAAGCCTGGCCGAGACGACCACCGAAGCCGCCGAGCACGCCGCCGAGCGGGGCTGGATCGATGAGGAGTGGCTCGAGCACATCCGCGAACGCCAAGAGGAGGACGAACAGCAGCCTGTCCTCTAACCCTGTCTTCTAAACAGCTTCTCCAAACACCCCGAACGCGACTACCGAACCACCTGTCCTAGCCGCGTATAGTAGAGGCATGATCGAAACGCTCTATCTCGCCAAACCGCGCGGCTTCTGTGCGGGTGTCGTCATGGCCATCGAAGCGGTCGAAGACGCCGCCCGCGACTTTCGGGCCGAAGGCGACCTCGCCGTCTACCACGCTATCGTCCACAACAATACGGTGGTGGAGAGGCTCGAGCACCGCCACGGCGTCCACTTTATCGAAGACCTCGCCGAACTAGACGCGCTTAAAGCCCAGATCGAAGCGGAGGGCCGCGCCCTTAACGACACCGTCGTCTTCTCCGCCCACGGCGTCAGCCCGCTCATTCGCACACAGGCCCAGAACCTCGGCCTCGCCACCATCGACGCGACCTGCCCGCTCGTGACCAAAGTCCATTCGGAGTCTAAAAAGTACGCCCGCGACGGCTACCACATTCTGCTGATCGGCGACTCGACCAAACACCAGGAGGTGATCGGCACCAAGGGCGAAGCGCCCGAACAGACCACCGTGGTGAGCGTGGTCGGCAACCGCAAACACGACCCCGACCTCGCCGACCCGCGCACCGTCGTTGTGCCCGACCCCGACAAGGTCGTCGTGCTGACCCAGACCACCCTCTCCGTCGACGACGTCCACAAGACCATCGACCTGCTCAAAGAGCGCTTCCCCAACCTCGTGGTCCCGCCCCGCGAAGACCTCTGCTACGCGACCAAAAACCGCCAGGACGCCGTCCGTCAGATCGCGCCACACGTCGACCTGTTTCTGGTCGTAACGAGCGACTACAGCTCGAACGGGATGCGGCTTCTCGAACTCGCCGAAGACCTCTGCGGCACCGCCTACCGCGTCGAAAGCGTCGACGACATCGACCCGGCCTGGTTCGAGAGCGCCCGCTCGCTCGGCATCACCTCGGCGGCCTCGACGCCCGACGACCTCGTACAGTCGATCGTGGCCTACTTTAGAACCCGAAACCCGCAGCTCGAAATCGTCGAAGAAGGCGAGTGGGAAGACATCAGCTTTCGCAAGCCGAAGCGCGTACCCGCCCCCGTCGCGGGTGACTAATTACTAAGCTGACTTTTGTATGTCACGTTGATCCTGCTGGGCAGAAAGCATTTTGTGGCGCACTCATTGTGGCGAATACGGGTGCTGGTATCAGTGCGGTGCGCATGGCGCACCCTACGATTAAGATGAATGGTACTGGTAGGCCTAATGACATAGGCAAGTCGGGACAGTATAAATCGGATAGTCGGACAGATAGACTGAGTTAGGTGCGCGGGCTGGGTGAGTTAGCCAGATGACCAGAGCGCGTGCTGTAAGTAAATCGTCCGTCTACCTAACCTACGAGCGTGACGAGCGACGAGATCGCGCCCGACCTTGTGACGTCCTCAGAAATTGACGTCCTTAGAGATTAGCGACTATAGACACCTGTAGAGATTTGTGGATACCATGACCGAGCTTTGCCGAACCACCACCCCACCGTTAAGCGTCGCGCCGATGATGGACTGGACCGACCGCCACTACCGCTACTTCATGCGGCGTATCACCAAGCGGACGTTGCTCTATACCGAAATGGTGACGACCGGCGCGATCTTGCACGGCGACCGCGACCGGTTGCTCGGCTTTTCGCCCGAAGAGCGCCCGCTCGCGCTGCAACTCGGCGGCGACAATCCGTACGACCTGGCCGAGTGTGCCCGTATCGCCGAGGCGTGGGGCTACGACGAGGTCAACCTCAACGTCGGCTGTCCGAGTGACCGGGTGCAGAGCGGCAACTTCGGCGCCTGTCTGATGGCCGAGCCGGACACGGTCGCGCGCGGTGTCGCGGCGATGCGGCGGGCGGTGTCGCTCCCGGTCACGGTCAAGCACCGTATCGGTATCGACCATATCGACCGTTACGAAGACATGGCGCGGTTCGTATGGATCGTGTCCGAGGCGGGCGCCGACCGGTTTAGCGTCCACGCCCGCAAAGCCTGGTTGCAAGGTCTAAGCCCGAAACAGAACCGCACCGTGCCGCCGCTACGCTACGCCGACGTCTACCGGCTCAAACGCGATTTTCCGCATCTGCAGATCGAGATTAACGGCGGTGTCCGGACGCTAGGCGCGGCTGCGGAGCATCTCGCGTACGTCGACGGCGTGATGATCGGGCGGGCCGCCTACGAAACCCCGTACCTGTTAGCGACCGCCGACCAGCGTTTTTTCGGAGACGATACGCCGCCGCCGACCCGGCGCGAGGTCGCGCTCGGACTTATCCCGTACATCGACGCCTGTCTCGCCGACGGTATCTATCCGAAACACGTCACCCGGCACATCCTCGGGCTGTTCGCCGGTCAGCCGGGAGCGCGGGCGTGGCGGCGGCACCTGAGCGAAAACGCTTACAAGCCGGGTGCGGACGCGCGGCTCGTGACCGACGCGCTCGCCCAGGTTCCGGCAGAGGTGCTAGACGACCGGCCTCTACCGGCGCGGACGTTAACAGCGTCGTTATAGCGACCGTCTTGCGGGGCGACGGGGGGATGTGTGCATATTATGATGACCGCTAAGGCTGTTTCGGTCGTTGCGAGGAGGGCTCGAGCCCTCCGCCCTACAACACTGCTCGCCGTGCTGCTCGTTACGCTGCTGCTGGTGGGCCTTGTAGGGTGCCGCGACGATTCGGACGCAGACGCCGGGTCAGATGTGTTTGGTGACGCACCGACGCTGCACCCCATCACCTTTCGGCTCTATCCGAACCACGCCGTGGTCAGCATCCAGGACAGCAACGCGGCGCTCGTGGCGATGGTCGAACAGCGCGGCCCCTACGCGGCGTTTAGCCTACCGCCCGGTGACTACCGCTACGAGGTCCGGGCCGAGGGCTTTCGCACCTACCGGGGCGACTTCGCTATCCCCCAAAACCAGAACTTGTCGGTGACGCTAACGGCTTTGTAGAGCGCCGTAGCGACAAGCGCCTCCCGCACGACCTCTCCCGTACGGTAGAGCGAGTTTGCTACACTAACGACCATGACCGAGAAACCTTACTGGCTGCGGGGGATCCGCGGCGCGACGACCGTCGAACGCGACGAGCCCGAACTTATCCTAGACGCGACCCGCGAACTGCTCGAAACGATGCTAGACGCCAACGACATCGGCGACTTCGAAGCGATCGGGGCGATCTTCTTTACCACCACGCCCGACCTGTGCAGCACTTTCCCAGCGGAGGCGGCGCGCAAACTCGGCATGAGCCAGGTACCGCTGATCTGCAACCAGGAGATCCCCGTCCCGAACCGTCTGCCTCGGGCTGTTCGCATCATGCTCCAACTCAACACCCAAAAATCCCAAGCCGATATCAGACATATCTATCTGCGCGACGCAAAAAAATTGCGCCCCGATCTTGTCAGCGCGCAGTAGCGACGGGTTGTGCTGTGGGCGGGTCTAGTCGCCAAACTTCTCTTTGTAGCTAAGACGACAACGCTCGATGACCTCGTGCGCCCGCTCGACGCCAAAGAAGCCTTCGACGTTGATGGTTCGGTGCATGATGTCCTGGTAGTCATTAAAAAACCAGCGCAGCGTCTCCTGTTCGTGTTTGGGCAGATCGTCAAATTCGTGATGATGTTCGTAGCGAGGGTCGTCGACGTGGACGCAGATTACCTTGTCGTCGGTCTCGCCCCGGTCGATAAGCTGCACGACGCCGATCGGCCTCGCCTGAAGCAGCGTTAGCGGCGCGACCGAGTTCTGCATCACGACGAGGGTGTCGAGCGGGTCGCCGTCGTCGTCTAGGGTCTGCGGGATAAAGCCGTAGTTGGCAGGGTAGGGCACCGGCGGATAGAGGATCCGGTTGATGCCTATAAGCCCTAACTCCTTGTCGAGTTCGTACTTCGTCGTCGTGTCGCGTGGTACCTCGACCACGGCGCGCACCTTGTTCGGAGCGTCGTCGCCGATCGGAACGTCGTGCCAGGGATGAACCATAAATGTTGTCCTCCTTGGCTTTACTCTAGCCCAGACCGTCCGCTCACGACCGTCGGTAAGATCGCGCTTACCCCGTTATGGGTGTACCTTTAGGGTGGCAGTTCCACGAAACATCGCTCCAGATAGAGCGTCACTGTCGATATTCGCCGAACGTGATGGTTGCAGCATCATCTGGAATTGTTATGGGTATCGCTTCGCGAATAGGCGACACGGCAGACCTTATAGAGGCCGGCCTAAGGTGCGTCAGGCAGCAGATCGGAGCGGTGCATCGCGTCCCAGTCGGGTTCGCGCTCGACCATCCGACCCTTTTTGTCGGTGATAAAGCCGAGGCGGTAGAGGTAGTGGCCGTAGTCGCGCCACATGTCCGGGTCGATCACGCCCCACGGCGTACCGGGATCGCGGTAGAAGCGGCTCGCTTCGGCTTGGCTTTCGGTTACGAGGCGCTGATTCTCGAAGCCGTCCGGGAACGATTCGAGCAGCATCTGGGCGGCCTGTTCGGGGTAGTCGGCGGCGAACTCGTAGCCGCGCGCGGTCGCCGCTAAAAAGTCGCGCAAAAACGGCTGCTGTGCGTCGGCGGTGTCCTGACGGCAGAAGATAACCGGCGTATACATGTCGGGGATACCGTAGTCGACGATAGGGAAGTGGCGGAGCGGATGCCCGTTAAGCCGCGCCTCGACCCCTTCCCAGGTCGGAAACACCCAGGTACAGTCGGCCTCGTCGGTTAGCAGGGCGTCGGGGACGGTCGGTTTCGGCAAGACCCGCTCGTCGATGTCGCCGTCGCCGCCGTCGTTACGGATCACCTGCTCGACGACGTGGCGTTCGAACCGGGCGCCGTAGCTCGCGTAGCGCTTACCGTCTAGGTCGCGGGGCCGCACGATGTCGCTGCTCTCTAGCACCGCGAGCGCCGAACTGTTGTGGGCGTTAACCGCCGCGACCGCGACGAGCGGCACCTCGCGCTCGGCGTAGGCGATGACCGTCTCTTGCGGGCCGAGGCCGACGTGGGCTTCGCCGCCGAGCACCCGCCGGGCGGCGGTAGGGTGGTCGACATAGGGCAGAAACTGGAGTCGCAACGAGACGTCTCGGTAGTAGCCCTGCCGCTCGGCGACGAAGAAGCCGGTGTGGTTGGTGTTGACGAACCAGTCGGGTGCGACGAGGACGGTGCTTATCATGGCGAGTCTCCCTTAGAGCGAAAAGACGGCGAGAACGAATAGTCCATCATGATGGTTCATCATGATTTTAGAGAAGACTCGCCAAGCCGACAAGTCTCATTCTATCTACGCTTCACCTCATGCAGCGCCCTTTACGTCACGACTCGGCATGCTCTGACCCAGGTAACGTCGGTCACTGTCTCGTTACTTCTTGCAAATCGTTCGCGCTTGTCAGTGCGCCACCGAAACAAGGTGAAGGGGCAGTGCTACAAACCCCCGTGCATTTCTAAAAGCATGTCTTCGACGTCCGCCGAAAGTTCTTCGAGCCAAGCGATCTGCGCATCGATACCGTCTTCGATCAGATATGTGTTCTGTAGAAAATCGCCAGCGATCATCCGATCCGTGCCGGACAACAAGGCAATCTTTTTACGAATGTCCTCGAAGAGAAGCTCGCGGTAAAAATCTACCTTTAAGGACTGATTCCTTGGCATGTTGTTTATCCTGAATCATTAAGAATGTCAATCTCATGGTTAAGTTCGTATTCTCGGATGCGCCGAGTCGCGTAACCGCGTCCACCTCTGTTGAGTCTGTGCATAACGGCGACCTGGTTGTTCTTAGTGACCCTTTCCTCGCGCTCTGAGAATCCCGCGTCAAACAGCTTTACGAAGACCCGCTTTGCTGTTTTGATGGAGAATCCACGCTTTTTCAGGGCGTAGCCATGCGTCCAGTCGCTTTGAAGTAGCTCAGCCAAAACTTTGACCTCGCCTTCGCGTGGTGCTTTTTCTGCCATTGCTTACTCTCCAATATGCACTCTTGTGCATCTGTTTTACCTCCTTTCTCTGGAGCACTGGATTTGGTGTGGCTCCACAGTGATTTTATTGTAGCTGCTCACTTTGCTATAAGCGAGTCGAATGCACCCCCCTCGTTCGACTCGCAACGGTCTTCAAAACCCGTTAACCTAAAACTGTGAAGCTCATTTGGGATGACATAAACGAACGCAAGATCGCCGAGCATGGTCTCACTAAGAGTGACGTCGAAGAAGCGCTGACTGACCGTAACCGCTTTACTACTCGTACTCGTCAACGCGACGGACTGCAGATAGCTGAAGACAAAAAACGTTATCGCGTCATCGGCAAGACGCGTGCGGGTGACTTCGTTGTCATTATTCTCGGAGTCACCTTGGAGGACAAACCTCGCGTCGTGACTTCGTACCCAGCTTCTAAACGCGACGTGCGTACGTATCGCAAGCGCCGTTAGTGCTAGACTAAAGGCGTGAAACAGGACTGCAAAACGGTTATTCGTAACCCGAACGACCTACCAGATTTTTCCAAGATGACGTCTGAGCAAGAAGCTGTCTTTTGGGAAAGTTACGAGGTCGCTCCCGAAGTTTTCGAGACAGGGGACGATGTAGACGCCGACCTCGACATCCTTCTCGGACTCGTCCCTGCAGATAAGCACTAACCCCAAGCCTAGCGTTGACCAAGTGCCTTGCGGGGCGCTTTTTTTATGTGCTGACTTTCAGCATACGACAGTTTCGACACAAACATCTCTTCAGTAAAGAATGATGTTTGTGCCCGACCACTTTAAGAGAGCGAATGTTTTTCTAAACGACATCTACCACGACGCTGCCGCGCTTGCGCCGAGTTGCAACGTAGCGGTGGGCGTCAACAGTGTTATTTAGTGCGTAGTGCTGGTCGATTAAAGGCTCGATCGCGCTCGTTGAGGTTCCTGAAACGGGCGCGTCCATTCCTGCCCGGCTTTCTTGCGTTACACCGATGACAATCTACTTGGCCCATACCGACCGGAGCATTGTGCTGAGGCCGGCGACGACAGCGAGGTAACGTCCGGTTGGTTTGAGGGCGGGCTTGCACTCGTCTACCCGACGCGATCCTGTTTGGGCGACCTGGCGACCGACCACCAGCGCACCCAACGGTTCTGCTGCGCCTCGCTTAAAAGTTGTTGGTGCCGATCCTTAGCGATCTGGTGAAGTGTAGCGTTGTGAAACATTGTTTACCTCCTATTGCTAAATATAGGCGATAAACGATAAAAAGTCAATAGGCTTCGAACTACGACGTGATTAGGAGTTCGCGGAGTCTGGCCAGGGTCGCTTCGACCGTCTGTTCGTTAAGCGTGTAGGTCGAACGGGTGCCGTGCTTCTTAAAGCTGACGAGGTCGGCCTCGCGGAGCACCTTGAGGTGACCACTGACCGTAGGCTGACGGACGTCGAGCTGGTCGGCCAAATCTCCGACGGTCATGGTGAGCTTTTCGAAGCGGGCGACAAGGGTGAGGATCATCAGCCGGGTCGGGTCGGCGAACGCTTTCATCTGGGCGGCGCTCTGCTGGACCCGTTCGCTTAGCTCGTAGTAGGCCGGTTCGCTCTGTAGGCCGTAGCCGATAAAAAGAGTGTCGTTAAAGTCGATCACGTAGCCGCCACCCGACGCGAAGTAGAGCGGCGTGACGACGATGCGGCCCGTCTGCTGGTGCTCGTTGACCCGGTCGGCGAACGTCTCGAACTGCGAAAAGTGGTGTTTGGGCAGCGCCCGCAAGACGTCCTGGTGCTGCGCGAGCTGGCTGCTAAAGCGCTCGCACTCGGCCCGGACCGCTGCTAGACCGTGGCCGTTCCAGAGCGGCGCGAGTTCGCGCCATAGCTCGGTGAGGTGCGTTTTGTAGCGCCCCATCGTTTCGCCGTCTCGCAGCGCGTCTATGTGGTCGAACACCTTTGCGAAGTAGCCCTCGATCTCTTTCGGGTCGACCTGGGCGAGAAAGCGCTCGGGAAGCGTGTCGACGTCGTTAATAAAGCGATCGGGGTCGGTGTCGTAAATATAGCCGAACCGAAACGCCGGAAAGAGCATCTCGAAGCCGCTCGCCTCTTCTTCAGGCCAGAAGGTGTGGAGCGCCTCGATCAGGTCGCGGCGTTTGTCGAGAAGCTGCTGCACCCACGGCAAGGTGTTCGCGTAGCTACGCAGCTCCGGTTTGGACAGAAAGTACTGGGCGTAGAGGAGCTCGAGCACCCCCGACGGTTGAGCGTCGACCCGCATGGTGGTCTTGACGCTGGCGCTAAACGAAAGGATATCATCTTGGGTCATCGTTAAGCGCCTATCCTAACAGGGATGGTGAAGCTGCCGCGCGCCGATGCTTACACCTTTAAGCTATCGATACGGTATCGACTAGGGTATCGGCGTGTTGTGGGGGGTTAGGAGCTCGAGCCTGTTCCCGAACAGATCGTAAAACCGCCGCTGTCTCGGCAGCGCGTCGCCAAAAGTGACCACAACACCCGCTGCGCTCAGCGTGCCCGCGAAGTCGCCTAAAGCGTCGGCTAGAAACGCTAGAGGGGGCTTGTGCGCCAGACGAAACAGGGTCTGGACGCCGAGATGAAGTCGCGACCAGAACGCGATCGAGGCCGGTAGTTACGCTACTCCCACTCCCGTACCGGCACGAGCATACCGCCCTCGACGATCGCCTGCTTGACCCGCTGGGTGCGGCGGCTTAGGGTTAGCTCGATGGTCGCCCGGTCGAGCGTTTTGGGGCCGACGAGCGGTTTGCGGACGAAGTAGCCGTCGGCGGTCGGGCTTAGCTCGCTCGCCTTAGAGATACGGACCGGAATAATCTCGCCGGTCTTGTCGGTGCGCACCCGCGCGAGCAGAAAATGGCCCTCGGTCTTAAAGTTTCGGTTACGGCGAAAGAACATGACATCATCATACCGCGCTGTACGGGCGCTACGTCGACCGAAGCCTCGACCGGCAACGGTCAGGACAGGGGCTAGCGGTGTTCGGGGTTGGGGTGGTCGGAGCGGCAGCCTGCCTCCCACTCGGAGCGCTGGTTGCCGTGCGCCGGAATGCCGCCCGCGTCTTTAATCATCCGGGCCAGGTGGAGCAGGTTCCAAGTCATAAAGGTGGTGTTGCGCTGGGTAAAGTCGTTGTCGGGGCCGCCCGAACCGGGGTCGCGGTACGACGGGCCGGGGCCCGCTTCGCCGATCCAGCCGGCGTCGGCCTGCGGCGGGATGACGTAGCCGAGGTGTTGCAGGCCGTACAAGACGCTCATCGCGCAGTGTTTGACGCCGTCTTCGTTACCGGTCACGATGCAGCCGCCGACCCTACCGTAGTAGGCGTACTGGCCTTTGTCGTTAAGCTCGCTAGAGGCGGCGTAGAGCCGTTCGACAACGCTGGTGCAGACCGACGACTTTTCGCCGAGCCAGATAGGCGTGCCGATCACCAGGATGTCGGCCTGTTGGACTTTGGCGTAGAGTTCGGGCCAGTCGTCGCGCTCGAAGCCGTGTTCGGTCATGTCGACGTAGACGCCGGGGGCGATGTGGTAGTCGACCGGGCGGAGCATTTCGGTGTGTACGCCGAGTCTGTCCATGATGGCCTGCGAGACGTTAAGCAGTCCTTCGGTGTGTGACAGGGTCGGGGTGGGTTTGAGGGTGCAGTTTAAGAAGAGTGCCCGCAGATCCGAGAAGTTGTAGGGGGTGGTGGCGCAGAGCTCGAGCTGGTAGTCGTTTAGTTCCATGATGATTTATGGTGGGGGCTCGAGCCCCCTCCTGTCTGTTCGTTAAACGACGCGCCGGTCGCTAGACGCCGCTACAGCACCTCGTGTGTCTCGCTCGTTACGATCTGCGGCTGTACGTCGGTAAAGTTACGGATGTCGCCTAAAAGCTTGTCGCGGTGCGCGCGTAGCGTCAGGCTAAAACCGTCCGTCTCTCTAAAGTAGAGGTGCGTCAGCGCGAAGTAGGGCGCGTCGGCGTTCGGGTCGGCGCCGCTTACCGCCCGGTCGACCTCGGCCCGCTCGAGCCCGAAAGGCTTCGCGACCTCGCCGAGCATCGGGATGTGTTTATCCGTGTAGTAGTCGAAATCGAAGTGGGTGCCTTCCTGTTTGGGGTAGAGCACGGTCACACGAACCATATAGCGTCCTCCTAAAAGACGAGACTGAAAACAGATATGGCCAGATGAGTGTTCTCAGCATACGTCGCCCGTCTAGAAGCGTAACGTGAGCTAACGCGCGGAGCGAGACATTAAAAGCGCGACACCACGCGGTTCGCGAGCGCCACCCTACGCTAAGCTATGAACACAAGCTGGACGTGACGCTCGATGTGTACTTACAACGTGTACTTGCAAAACGTGTACTCGCAAAGGGGGAACGATTATGAAAGTAGGAGTTGTCGGTGCCGGATTTGTCGGCGCGACCGCCGGATTCGCGATGGTGATGGACAACGTACCGAGCGAACTGGTCTTTATCGACAAGGACGAGGCCAAGGCCGAAGGGGAGGCGATGGACGTCTCGCACGCTGCGCCCTTCTCGCACCCCGTGCGCGTAAGCAAGGGAAACTACCGCGACCTCGCCAACGCCGCGCTCGTGGTGATCGCTGCGGGTGCCAACCAGAAACCGGGCGAGACGCGCCTAGACCTCGCCGCTAAAAACGCCGCCATCTTTCGCAGCATCGTCCCGCAGATTGTCGAAAACGCGCCGAACGCTATCCTGCTCGTGGTTACCAATCCGGTCGACGTCTTGACGCACGTCGCCTGGGAGGCGAGCGGACTGCCGCGCGAGCGGGTGATCGGGTCGGGCACGACGCTCGACACCGCGCGGCTCCGGTCGCTGGTCGGGGCGAAGGCGCGGGTCAGCCCGCAAAACGTCCACGGTTACGTGCTCGGCGAACACGGCGACTCGGAGTTTGTCGCCTGGAGCAGTATGGACATCGCCGGGTTAGCTCTGCGCGACTACTTCACCAAACGGCATATTCCGTGGGACGAGGACACCGAAAACGCCCTCGAAGAAGACGTCCGCCGCGCCGCCTACGAGATTATCCGGCGTAAAGAAGCGACCTACTACGGCGTCGCGACGGCGATTTCGCAGATCGTCGAGTCGATCTTGCAGGACCAGCAGCGGGTGCTGACCGTGTCGATGAGCGACGGCGAGGTGGCCTACAGCCTGCCCCGCGTGCTAGGCGGTCAGGGCGTTATCGCGACGCTCGACCTCAACTTTAACGACCGCGAACAGCAGGCGCTCGAGCACAGCATCGGTGTGATCCGCGAGGCGATCGAGTCGGTCGGCCCGTTCGAAAAGGACGCGGCGTCTTAGGAGTCGTCCGGGACGTCATCGACCTACTCGTCGGCGTACATCTCGGCATATACCGAAATCTAAGGGTCGAAACATACGAGGAGATGATGTGTCACGCGAGCTGTTAGAGGCGGCGTTGCGGGCGGGGTTGCGGGCGGTCGATCCGCTCGAGCAGACTCCCCAACACCTTCCCGACCCGCTACCAGGCCGCTTGGTTGTGGTCGGGGCGGGCAAGGCGGCGGCGGCGATGGCGCGGGCGACCGAGCACTACTACCGCGACCGCTTCGGTCGTGACGCCGAAGGCTTGGTGGTCACGCGTTACGGCCACGGACTACCGACCGAGCAGACTACCGGGCAGAGCACCGGGCGGATCGAAGTGGTCGAGGCGGCCCATCCGGTGCCGGACGAGGCGGGGGTGCGGGCGGCGGAGCGGATCATCGATCTCGTCCGGGGTTTAGAAGCCGACGACCTGCTCGTCGGTCTGTTTTCGGGCGGCGGGTCGGCGCTGCTGTCGGCGCCGGCGGGGGTAACGCTCGCAGAGCAGGCGGCGCTGACCGGTCAGCTGTTGCGATCGGGCGCGGACATCCACGACATCAACACGGTTCGTAAACACCTGTCACGGGTCAAGGGTGGGCGGCTCGCGGCACTCGCGAGTCCGGCGCGGGTGGTGTCGCTGCTTATCTCGGACGTGACCGGCGACCATCTGCCGAGTATCGCGTCGGGGCCGACGGTCGCCGACCCGACGCGGTTTGCGGACGCGCTCGCGGTGTTGGGGCGCTACGGGATCGAGGGTGGCGGGGCCAGGGCCCACCTCCAACGCGGCGTCGACGGCGAGGTCGGCGACACCCCCAAACCGGGCGATCCGCTGTTCGACCGCGTCGACAACATCCTCATCGCCACTCCGCAACACGCGCTCGCAGCGACCGCCGACTTTTTCGAGCGACAGAGCATCCGCCCGCTTATCCTGAGCGACTCGCTGACCGGCGAAGCTCGCGAAGCCGCCAAGTTTCACGCGGCGCTCGTCCGTCAGGTTATCCGCTACGGCCAACCGCTCGCGGTGCCCTGCGCGCTGATTAGCGGCGGCGAAACGACGGTCACGGTGCGGGGCGACGGTCGGGGCGGGCGCAACACCGAGTTCGCGCTCTCGCTCGCGATCGAATTAAACGGCACGCCCGGCGTGTACGCGCTCGCGGTCGACACCGACGGCATCGACGGCAGCGACGACGCAGCAGGTGCGGTGATCGGCCCGGACGTCTTGACGCGCTTCGGCGTCGCCCAAGCTCGCGACTACTTAGGCCGCAACGACAGCTACAGCTTCTTCGACCAGACCGGCGATCTGCTCAGAACCGGCCCGACCCGTACCAACGTCAACGACCTCCGTGTGGTGCTCGTAACGCCCGCAGCGATTGCCTAGGCGTTAGTCTGGTAGACGGTGACGCGCGACATGGACGACATTTTTATAGCGGATAAGTCTACAGCAGACAAGGCGCTGAACAAGACGACCGGCTCCGGCGACACGTCTGGTGACGGATTCGATAGTGCGAGCGTCGAGGCTATCGACCGCGCCGTCCGGATCTTGCGGCAGGGCGGGCTGGTCGCGTTTCCGACCGAAACGGTCTACGGCCTCGGCGCCGACGCGCGTAACTCGGACGCGGTACGGCGTATCTTCGCGGCCAAGGGTCGCCCCGCCGACCATCCGGTCATCGTCCATCTAGCAGACGCGGAACAGCTAGACCGTTGGGCGTCGAACGTTCCCGACGTCGCCCGAAGCTTAGCCGACGCGTTCTGGCCGGGGCCGCTGACGCTGATTTTGCCCCGTCACGACACTGTTGCCGATGTGGTGACGGGCGGACAGCCGACGGTGGGGGTGCGGGTGCCGAGCCATCCGCTCGCGCTCGCGCTGTTGCGGCGGTTCGAGGGCGGTATCGCGGCGCCATCGGCGAACCGTTTTGGGCGGATTAGCCCGACGCGGGCCGAACACGTCCGGGCCGAGTTAGGCGATCGGGTCGATATGATCCTCGACGGCGGCCCGGCAGAGGTCGGGGTGGAGTCGACGATCGTCGATCTGTCGCGGGGGGTGCCGAGGGTGTTGCGGCCCGGCGGGGTGAGTGTGGCGCAGCTGCGCGAGGTGCTCGGCGACGAGGTGTTTGGTGACAGGGTCGGGGTCGGGTCGGCGTTAGAGCAGAAGCAGAGAGATAATGTGCGGGCGCCGGGGACGTTAGCGAGTCATTACGCGCCGAGGACGCGGACGGTGTTGGTGGGGGAGGGGGGGCTCGAGCCCTACCTATCCCGTCACCCTGACGCCTGCGTCCTCGCCCGTCACCCCCAACCCGCTCACCTTGGCGTCGCCCTCTGGCGCGCTCTGCCCGACGACCCGACCGCCTACGCCCGCGAGCTGTACGCCGCGCTCCGCGACCTCGACACGTCCGCGTGCGAGCTTATCATCGTCGAAGCCGTCTCCGACGACCCCGCCTGGCTCGCCGTACGCGACCGCCTGCGCCGCGCGACCACCCCGTCGTCCACACCACCGTCCACACCATCACCCGAACCACACCCCACAACCCTGGAGGACACCCCGTGAGCGATTCCGACGCCCCCGACGCGACCGCCAATCCGAGCGCCCCGCTCGTCTCCGTCATTATGGGCAGCACCTCCGACTGGGACACGATGCGCGCCGCCGACACCGTGCTCGACGAGTTTGGCGTATCGCACGAGTGCCTGGTTGTGTCCGCCCACCGGACGCCGCGACGGCTAAGCGAGTTCGCCGAGGGTGCCGCCGAGCGCGGTGTCCGGGTCATCATCGCGGGTGCGGGCGGCGCCGCTCACCTGCCGGGCATGGTCGCCGCCCACACACCGCTACCGGTGCTCGGGGTGCCGGTACAGAGCCGAGCGCTAAACGGTCTAGACTCGCTTCTCTCGATCGTGCAGATGCCCGCTGGGGTGCCGGTCGCCACCCTCGCGATCGGGTCGGCGGGGGCGACCAACGCCGCGCTGCTCGCGGTGTCGATCCTGGCAACCGAACGTCCGGCACTCCGCGACAAGCTCGTCGCGTACCGGCAGGCGCAGACCGACCGGGTGCTCGGCGAGACGCTAGAACGCCCGCCCCAGGCACCGCCAGGAACGTTTCGCGAGAAGGGTCGGGAGAAGGGGTCGTGAGCGACGCGGCGCCGATCCTACCGGGTGCGACGCTCGGTATCCTGGGGAGCGGTCAGCTCGGGCGGATGCTCGCGCTAGCGGCGCGGCGGCTCGGCTACCGCGTACGGGTGTTTTCGCCCGACCACGACTCGCCGACCGGGCAGGTCGCCGACGCCGAGGTGTCGGCAGATTACAGCGACCTAGACGCGGTACGTGACTTCGCCCGAACCGTCGATGTCATCACCCTAGAATTCGAAAACGTCCCGGCGGCGACCCTAGAGACGGCCCTAGAATACACCCGCGTCCACCCGAGCCCGCTGGTGCTGTCGGTGGCCCAAAACCGTCTGCGCGAGAAGACCTTTCTGTCCGAGGCGGGCTTTCCGGTCACGCCGTTTCGGGCGGTCGACAGCGCCGCAGCGCTCGGTGACGCGCTCGCCGCACTCGGCACCCCGGCGATCCTGAAAACGGCGGGCTTCGGCTACGACGGCAAGGGGCAGTACCGCGTCGACAACCTCGCGGACGCGGAGGTCGCCTTCGCCGCGCTAGACCAGCAGACGGTGCTCGAAGCGCGGGTCGACTTCAAACAGGAGCTGTCGGTCATCGTGGCGCGTAACGGTCGCGGCGAGGTCGCCGATTTCGGGGTGATCGACAACCTGCACCGTCAGCACATCCTCGACCTGTCGCTCGCGCCGTCGTTGTTACCAGCAGAGACCGTCGCGGTGGCGGTGCGGATCGCGCACGAGATCGCGGCAGGGCTCGAGCTCATCGGTGTGCTCTGCGTAGAGTTCTTTCTGACCCAAGACGACCGGCTACTCGTCAACGAAATCGCGCCCCGTCCGCACAACTCGGGCCACCTAAGCGTCGACGCGTGCTTGACCGACCAGTTCGAGCAGCAGCTGCGGGCGGTCTGCGGGCTAGGCTTAGGCAGTACCGAACTGCTGCGACCGGCAGCGACGGCAAACCTGCTCGGCGACGTGTGGCAGGGTGGCGTCCCTGACTGGGCGGCGCTTAGCACCCGCCCCGACGTTAAGCTCCACCTCTACGGCAAAGCCGAGCCGAGACCAGGCCGAAAGATGGGTCACCTGACGGCGCTCGGACCGAACCGCGACGAGGCGCGAGACCGGGTACTCGCAGCCAGAGCGCTGCTGACGTCTTCGTAGCGGCGCGCTCGGGTAGCCCGCTTACCCCAACGAGCCCGCGAGCGCCAAGCTGTTCTCGCCCGACGCGTACGCCTCGCTTGGTATAACCTAGACTATGCAAAACGTCCTCTACCTTTCTAGCGACGCCCGGCGCTACTACGAGTGGCTCCGGCCTAAGCTCGAGCCCCCCCTCGCCGGCCTTGACCGCCGCGACAAACAGCTTTTCCTCATCCGCTTCGAGCGCTACTTTCAGAACCTGTTCGACGGCCTCTACCCGCTCTACGTGCGCCGCAGCGACTTCGACGACTTTATGGAGCGGCTCGCGGTCAAACTCGCCGAAAACTACCGTAACCGTGACGAAGCGCTTAAAGAGCTCGACATCGAACGCGACCTGACCACCGACTGGTTCCAGCGCGAAAACGCCGTCGGCTACGTGTTCTACGTCGAACGCTTTGCCGGTGACCTGCGCGGCATCGAAGAGCACATCGACTACCTCGAAGAGCTCGGCGCGAACTACCTCCATCTGATGTACTGCCTCAAGCCGCGCCCCGGCGAAAACGACGGCGGCTACGCGATCGAAGACTACCGCGCCGTCGACCCGAAGCTCGGCAGTATCGAAGACCTCGAATACATCTGCGGGCTGCTGCGCGAGCGCGGTATCAGTGTCTGTATCGATCTGGTTCTTAACCACTGCGCCAAAGAGCACGTCTGGGCGAAAAAGGCGCTCGCCGGCGACCCGCACTACCAGGAATACTTCTACATGTTCGAAGACCGCACCCTCCCCGACCAGTACGAGGAGACGCTGCCGGAGGTCTTTCCTGACTTCGCGCCGGGCAACTTTAGCTACTACGAGGAGATCGACCGCTGGGTCTGGACGACCTTTAACGAGTACCAGTGGGATCTGAACTGGACCAACCCCGAGGTCTTTCTCGAGGTCGTCGACATCCTCTTCTTCCTGGCTAACCGGGGCGTCGAGGTGATCCGGCTCGACGCGGTCGCGTTTATGTGGAAGCGGCTCGGCACCAACTCGCAAAACCAGCCCGAAGTACACGACATCCTCCAGGCGATCCGGGCCTGTTCGAAGATCACCTGCCCGGCCATCGCGCACAAGGCCGAAGCGATCGTCTCGCCTAACGACCTGATCCACTACTTCGGTACCGGGCGGCGCTACGGCAAGGTGTCGAACATCGCCTACCACAACTCGCTGATGGTGCAGTTCTGGTCGTCGCTCGCGAGCCGCGACACCACGCTTATGACCCACACCCTCGGCGAGTTTCCGCAGACCCCCTCCTCGATCGCGTGGGGCACGTACATCCGTGTCCACGACGATATCGGCTGGGCGATTACCGAAGAGGACGCGGCGGCGGTCGGGCTGGGCGGTTTCGGGCACCGGAGCTTTCTGTCGGACTACTATTCGGGACAGTTTCCGGGCTCGCACGCGCGCGGCGAGGTGTTTCAGTACAATCCGCGCACCGGCGACCGGCGGATTTCGGGTACGTTCGCGAGTTTGGCGGGGCTCGAAAAGGCGCTCGAGCAGCAAGACGAACGGCTTATCGCGCTAAGTATCGAACGGATCCTGCTCGGCCACACGCTGATCGCGGGCTTTGGCGGCATCCCGCTTATCTATATGGGTGACGAGATCGGGCTGCTTAACGACTACAGCTACCAG
The DNA here is from genome assembly GCA_034521635.1 of Trueperaceae bacterium. Lineage (GTDB taxonomy): Bacteria > Deinococcota > Deinococci > Deinococcales > Trueperaceae > JAXHMC01. Next base: position 79,256 of record JAXHMC010000045.1, read on the forward strand.
CAGAACCCCGACACGGCGGGCGACAACCGCTGGATGCACCGCCCCTACATGGACTGGCACAAAGCGGAGCGACGGCTCGAGCCCGGCAGCCCCGAAGCCCGGCTGTTTGGCGGCACGGTGCGCATCATGCGGGCCCGCAAACGGACCCCGCACCTTAACTCGCAGTACGGTACCGAGATCGTTTCGAGCGGGCACCCGCACCTCTTTACCTACGCCCGCCTCCATCCGCTCGGCAACCTGATCGCTATCTACAACTTTACCGAAAACCACCAGCGGCTCGGCACCGACATCCTGCGCGACTACCAGGTGTTGCAACCCTACGACCAGCTCGAACAGCGCTTTGTCGACATCTCCGACGAGGTTATCCGCCTAGCGCCCTACGAAAGTCTATGGCTCATCTAGGCTCTGTCTAAGCGCAGCAGCCTAACAGAAGGAGTGTGATACGTGGCTCTTTTCCGGTCTTCGTGACGGTGCTCGTCGCGCTGCTAGGTGCCTCGCTGCTAGGCGCTCCGCTGCTAAGCCCCGCACTCGCCCAACGTCCGCCGACCTACCTGCTCGTCACCACGCCCGAACTGCGGGCGGGCGAACCCTACAACGGCAGTTTGGGGCGCGACGACGGCCAGAACTTTAAGGACGGCTCGTTTGTGACGGTGCTAAAGCTGCGGGCTCGAGCCGCCGACGTGATCGACCTCCGGGCCCGCGCGGCTTTTCCGGTCGTGCTCAGTCTCTACGGCCCGGACGGCAGCCTGGTCGGTACGAGCGACGCGCGCCGCGACAACGAGACGACGCTCGCTCTAGAACTGCCCGACACGGGCCGCTACGTGCTGGCGCTAAGCGGCTCGAGCCCCGCCGATCTCGGCGAGTTTAGTGTGACCCTGACGATGTTAGAAGCCGTCGACAACGCCCTGATCGGGTTCGGCGAAGAGACCGAGACGACCTTTACCGGCGCACTGAGTGGCCGCGACGAACAGCAGGACGGGCGCTACCTCGACACCTTCGGCCTGCAGATCGACAGCGCCGGGCGCTACCGGATCGCGGTCGACTCGGCGATGTTCGACGGGGCGTTGCGGCTGTTTCGAAACGACACGCTCGTCGCCGAAGGGGCCGGCGTGATCGAACGGCGTCTCGCGGCGGGCGACTACCGCCTCGTCGTGACCACCACCACGCCCGACGCGACCGGCGTCTACACGCTCGCCTTAAGCGCGCTCGGCGACACCGCGGCGCCGCTACCGCCGTTACCTACCGAGGTAGACGGTGCGCTCGGCGACGACGATCCACAGCAGGACGATCGTTTTTACGATGATTACACCTTTGTGATCGGCCCGGACGCTTCTCCTGAGAGTACTGCTGACAGTGCTGCTGACACCGGTGACGCTGCTGCAACAACCGAGATATATATCGCGCTTAACGCGAGCGACTTCGGCCCGTACCTGATGTTGTACCGCGAACGAAGCGACGGTGGCGAACAGTTGGTCGCGACGAGTGAGGAGCCCGCTGCCGACGACGCTGCCGACGAAAGTGTCGCGCTGTTAGAAACGGGGTTAGCGCCCGCCCGCTACCGCCTTGTGGTTACGACCCGCCGCCCCGGTGCCGGCGGCGACTACCGGCTCAGCCTACAGACCGCTCCGCCACGTGCCGAACTCACCCTTAGCATTCCGGGCGAGATCGGCGGTACCCTCAGCCCCGACGACAGCGGACCCGACGACAGTGGACGCGAAGACCGCTACGAAGACCGCTACCTGCTCGTAATCGACGTGCCGACCGAGATCGTGGCGACGTTGCGTTCGGAAGCGTTCGATGCTTGGCTCGAGCTCCGCACCGAACGCGGCGAGTTGATCGCCGACGACGACGACGGTGGTGACGGCACCAACGCCCGGCTCGCCCGGCTGCTGACGCCGGGCCGCTACTACCTGGTCGCGTCGAGCACCTTTAGCGGCGAAACCGGGCCGTACACACTCTCGGTCGTGCCGCAGCCAGAACCCTAATCGATGAAGGTATCTTAATGTTTGAACCCTCATACTTTCTGCTACCATGATGCCGCACGCCCCGTGCCAATAAGTTGTGCTTTCGAGCACTTTGACGCCACGAGGAATCTCTACCGTGCTGCTTCTAGGAGGTTACGATGCAACGACGTCACCGACAGACACCGTCCCCGGATCTTTCGCCCCTCGCCCCGCCGAGCCCCGGTTTTACAGACTCCGGCGCGACCACGACGACGCGCCGGCGCGGGCTGCTCGGCCTCGCGTTTCTGTTCGTGCTGCTCTGCGGTTCGCTCGTTTACGCTCAGGACACCGCCACAACCACCCCCGACCTGACACCCGGCGAAGCGATAAGCGGTACGCTGACCGAGAGCGATCCCCAAAACGTCAACGACGGTTCTCGCTACGACCTCTACGGCCTCGAAGTAGAGGCCGGCACGACGCTCGCCCTTAGTGTGAGTGGCGATGTGGGCGTGGTGCTGACGCTGTTCGGCCCGGACGGTAGCCTGATCGCGACGAGTGCGAGCGCTCTCTACGGAGAGGCCGCCTTTTCGCTCGTCGAGAGCTTTGACGACGGGGGTCGCTACGTGGTCGCGGTGAGCGGCGAGTCGGCGTCGACGCTCGGCGACTACGGCCTGCTAGCCGAACAGATCGAGGTCACCAACAGCGGCGTTCTTACGATTCCCGCCGAGGTTACCGGGGTTGTCTCGGACGAGCCTAACCGCTACACGCTCGAACTAGACGAAGCGCGCCGCGTGGTGATCGATATGGCTTCGGGTGCGTTCGACACCTACCTCGAACTCTACACGGGCGACGACGCTGACAATCTTATCGCCGAAAACGACGACGGCCCGATGGGCACCGATTCGCAGCTCACCCTGAACCTCGAACCGGGCCGTTACGAGATCGTCGCGAGCAGCCTGTTCGGCGCGGGCGACGTCTACACCCTAAGCGTCGCCGAAACCGCGCCGCTTACCGTTAGCGGCGAACTGAGCGTGCCTGCCGAAGCGAGCGGCGAGATTAGTGACGACGCCGCCGTGATCGACGGGCGACCCTCCGACCTCTACACCCTGACCCTAGACGAGCCGATGATGGTGCAGATCGACCTCTCTTCGGACATCTTCGACAGCTACCTGACCCTTCGCGACGACAGCGAGGCGGTCATTTCAACCGATGACGACGGTGGTAGCGGGCGCGACTCGCGGTTGCAGATAGGGCTCGAGCCCGGCAGTTACCAGATCGTCGCGTCGAGCCTGTTTAGTGACGGCAGCGGTGCCTACACCCTGAGCGTACAGACCTTCGAGCCGGTCGAACTCACCCCCGACGCCGACCTGACCCTGCCCGCCGAGGTAAGCGGCGAGCTAAGCGCGGACGACGCGACGCGTGACGACGGTCGTCTGGTCGATCTCTACACCCTGACCTTAGACGAAGCGACGACGGTGCAGATCGATATGATCTCGGACCCGCTCGACCCCTACCTCTACCTCGAAACCGCCGACGGTGCCGCGATCGCCGAAAACGACGACGGCCCGCGCGGCACCGACTCGCAGATCGTCGCGGAATTAGCGCCTGGCAGCTACCGGATCCTCGCGTCGAGCTTCTTCGGCGGCGACACCGGCCCCTACACCCTAAGTGTACAGACCTTCGAAGAGATCGAACTCACCTCTGACGCCGATCTCACCTTGCCGTCCGAAGTAAGCGGCGAGCTAAGCGTGAACGACGCGACGCGTGACGGCAGCCTGGTCGACCTCTACACGCTCACGCTAGACGAAGCGACGCCGGTACGTATCGTGATGAGCACCGAAGGCTTCGAACCCTACGTCTATCTCGAAACCGCCGACGGCGAGTTTATCGACGGTATGGGCAGCAATTTTGGCGAGATGACGGCCACGTTGCGAGAAGCGTTAGAGCCCGGCAGCTACCGCGTGTTGGCGGCGAGTAACTTCGACGATGTCGGCCCCTACACGCTTAGCGTCGAGGCTTTCGAGCCGGTCGAACTCGTCCCTGACGCCGAAATCACGCCGCCTGCCGAAGTGACTGGCGAGCTTAGCACCGACGACGCCCTGCGCGACGACAGCTACGTCGACCTCTACATCCTCACCCTCGACGAGCCGACCACCGTGGTGATCGACATGATGTCCGGCCCTATCGACCCCTACCTCTACCTCGAAACCGCTGACGGTACGCCGATCGCCGAAAACGACGACGGCCCGACCGGCACTGACGCGCAGATTCGCGAGGCGTTAGAACCGGGCAGTTACCGGATTCTCGCGTCCAGCTTTTTCGGCGGCGATACCGGCCCCTACACCCTGCGCGTTGTCAGTTCGGACAGCGCCGATTCTGGTGGCTCGGCGACCGCCGACGGCATGGTGTCGCTAACGGTGCGCAGCACCCCAAGTGGCGCGACTGTGTCGTTAGAGGGCGAACCGATCGGCACGACGCCGATCTTTATGGTGCCGGTCGAAGAGGGCGAACAGCAGACGCTGCGGCTCGAGCTAGACGGCTACGAGACCTTCGAGCAGCCTGTCGATCTCGTCTTCGACCGTACCTTTCAGATCCGCCTAACCCCCGCGGAGTGACCCCGGACACGCTGTAGACATGCTGTAGACACCCTGTAGACACGCCAACAGTTTATCGCCAGCGGTTTATCGACCGTGCCAGCGAGCGCCGCGTCAGCAACAGACGACGCGGCGCTCGGCGTTGGGGACAACAAAAACCGCGCCTCCGTACTGGAAACGCGGCTCTGACAGTGCTGACGACGCTAAGCCGTACGCGTTACGACGACGACCCCGACTCCATACCGAGCTTGCGTTTGAGGTCGGCGAGCGAGTCCTGGGTGGCGGTGTCGGTCGAGGGGCCGAGCGCCTGGGCGATCTCGGCGTCGAGATCCTGTTCGCCGCCGATGTCGGTGCCGATGTCGCCGTAGGCCTGGGCGAGTGCTTCTTCTTGTTCGACCCGCTGCTTCATCTTTTCGAGCATGGCGACGGTGCTCGAGGTGTCGACGCCGGCGAGCTGCTGGTTGACTTTGGTCATCGACTTGGCGGTCTTGGCCCGGGCCTGCAGCGTGACGAGCTCGTTTTCGTAGCGGCGGATGGTGTGTTTGAGCTGTTCGACCTTGGCCTGTAGCTGTTCGGCGGCCCGGTTCTGCCGCTCGTAGTTCTGGCCGATCTCCTGGGCGCGTTTCTGGGCTTCGGCTTTGCGGGTGAGCGCTTCGCCGGCGAGCCGGTCGGCGTCGGCCTGGTCGAGATCGCCGCTCTGGGCGCGTTGCAGCAGTGCGACGGCCTTGCGTTCGTATTCGGCGGCGCTCTGGCGCTGGCGTTCGAGGTCCTGGCGGAGCCGCACCACCACCGCCTTGACCTGGGCGAGCCCCTGCAGCGATTCTTTAAGGCTCTCCTTGAGGTCGCGGATTCCCTGTTCGGTCATCTTGATCGGGTCTTCGAAGCGGTCGACGACCGAGTGTGCTTCGGACTGGGCGACCTTAAAAATACGGCGAAAAAATCCCATAGTTCCTCCGGTTAGGCGTTCGCGTGGGCGTAGTCGAGCAGTTCGCTACCGTGTTCGGCGAGGGCGAGTGTGAGCGCGTCGAGCGACGCTTCGATTTCGTTGGGGTCGAGGTTGGCGAGTTGCAGGGTGTCGCGCCACAGCACCATCTCGCCGCTGTCGTCGAGCGCGAAAGCGCCGTGGACGAGGGTGCGGTTCATCTGCAGAAGCCGCTTGTAGAGGCCCGGGTCGGCGTTCGGGAGGCGGAGGATAAGCTGCTCGAGCACCACCGTCGGATCCTGACAGTCGACCACGAGGTGCTGGATACCGTTCTCTTCGTTCTGCACGACCACAAGCTGTTCGTCGTCGTTTTCTTCGAGGATGGTGAGGTTGACGTCGAGCAGGTAGCTCTTGACGGTTTCGAAATCGGCCATAGGGCGAAAAGTCCTCTCTGTGGGGCAGGGCTGTGGGCGCGTCGGTCGGTGCAAAGCGGTACAGAACCGTCCTCGGCGACATCGGTCGGCAACATCATCGGTCGGCAATATCGTCGACAAAAGCAGTCGTTACCACAGTGTCACGACAGTATAGTCTACGCGACCGGCGTCTGGCTAGCAGCGCGAAAGGTCGGCGCTAAGCTCCGCTGCGACCCGCGTCAGGCATACCGGCGCCGGCGTAACGCGGCGAGCACTCTTCTCCACACACTCTTCTTCACAACTATCCCGCAAATGTTATGTTCGCTCCGCACGTCGTCGGTTAAGCTACCGCTATGATAACGATTCGACGCGTCCGTGGCGACACCCTAGAGCGTTACATTCCGGCGATCGCGCAGCTTCGTATCGAGGTTTTTCGCGAGTTTCCCTATCTGTACGACGGCGATCTAGACTACGAGCGGCGCTACCTGCAGACCTACGCCGACTCAGGCGAGGCGGTCGCGGTGCTTGTCTGGGACGACGACGAGGTGGTCGGAGCATCGACGGCGCTACCGCTACGCGACGAAACGGACGCGTTGCGGGCACCCTTTGCCGAACACGACTACGACGTAGACGATTTTTTCTACTTTGCCGAATCGGTGTTGCGAAAGGCGTATCGGGGGCAGGGGCTAGGCAAGCGGTTTTTTGGCGAACGGGAGGAGGAGGCTCGAGCCCTCGACTACCCCCGCGCCTGCTTCTGCGCTATCGACCGCCCTGCCGACCATCCTAAGCGCCCCGACGACGACCGCCCGCTCGATGACTTCTGGCGCAAACGCGGCTTCGTCAAGCACCCCGAACTGCGCACCACGCTGTCGTGGCAGGAGATCGGCGAAGACGGAGAAAGCGCGAAGCCGCTGGTGTTCTGGATAAAGGAGCTCTAGCTGTTGTAGAGCCAGGTCAGATGGGGGGGCTCGAGCCGCCCCGCTTTCCGGCTCAATCTATCGACCGAAAACGCAGCGATCATCTCGCGCGCACTTATCTCCCGGAGTTCGTCGAGTAGGCCGAGCGTGTACGCCAACAGCCCGACCACCCGCTCGGGCCGCACCCCGTCCTCCTGCAAAGCTTTTAGCGTTAACGACCCACGCCGCTTCGCCATCCGCTCGCCCGTGTCGTCTAACAGCAGCGGCACGTGCAGATACTGCGGCGGCTTCGCGCCGAGCGCCCGGTAGAGCACGAGTTGTGCGGCGGTGCTCGTCAGCAGATCGTCGCCCCGCACGACCTCACCGATCTGCATCGCGATGTCGTCGACCACCACCGCGAGCTGGTATGCCCAGAGGCCGTCGGCGCGGCGCACCACGAAGTCGCCGATTTTGTCGTGGACGGCGACGCTCCGGGGGCCGGCTAATAGGTCGGTGAAGGTGATCTGTTGGGGCTCGAGCCTCACCCGCAAACTTGGCATCTTTCCCTCCGCTCGCTTCTCTGCCTCGCACGCCGCGTTTGCGGCCCGTTCGCTAGGACCGTACACCGGCATCTGTTCGTGCGGCGCCGAGGCTAGCTCGCGCAGGTCTTTACGCGACAGATAACACTCGAAAATCAAGCCTTGGTCGCGCAACACGCCGAGCGCCCACTCGTAGTGCTCGCCCCGCTCGCTCTGCCGGTACGGCCCGAACGGCCCGCCGACGTCGGGGCCCTCGTCCCAGTCGAGGCCGAGCCAGCGCAGCTCGGCGAGGTTGCCGGTCAGCGCTGCGGCGACGGTACGCGGTCCGTCGAGGTCTTCGACGCGCATCACGAAGGGGCTGCCGGTAGCCCGCGCTCGCCACCACGCGACCAACGCGGTACGGGCGTTGCCGAGGTGCAAAAAACCGGTGGGGGAGGGGGCGTAGCGTCCGCGTCGAGCCTGATGGGTCATCTCTTGGTGAGACTACCAGGGTTGGCACGTCAGGACTGCAAAGCTAGCAACGTCTACGCGAAAGGTGTGCGCTAAGCCGAGGACGGCAAGGTCGCCTACGCATCAGAGATGTGATACCCGACGGCGACGAAATCCTTGGTGTGGTGTTTTGTGGGCCTATACGCAGATTCTAGGGATTGACGGAAAATTGACGCTGCCTGTCTACACTCGACGAGCGATAGGCGGTACGGGGTAGCAATTCCAGATGATGCTGCAACAATCACATCCGACGGATGTCGACGGTGACGCTTCATGTGGAGCAACGTTTCGTGGAACTGCTAGGGGCTATCATCGCTACGTTTTAGCAATTCCGGGTGACGCCGTAATGCGCACGTCTGTTGAATTTTAAAGGTGATTCTCTATACGGTGAACCACTTATCTAAAAAGATATCTTGTTACCGAAGCGCTTCGGATACCTGTGCTGCCTATGCCGAAAGTCTTTTGAGACGACACTGTCGCTCCGTTTGGAGGTAGACCCGCACCACTCAGCACGTGACCTTTCTGACAAAGGTTAAAAAACTAGCCCCCTAAGTGACCAGGAGTAAATTTATGTCGACCCTCGTGTATCGACTCTCTGTCTGTCTACCGTACGTGCGCGAACTAAGGCACCGTCTCGTTTTGAGCGTGTTCGCTTTAGGCGTGTGTTCGTTGGCGGTCGCGCAGTTCGGCGCGGAGTACCCCGCCCTCGGTGGCCAGCCGGTGTTTGAAGCAGCAATGCTAGACGCGACCAACCGAGCGCGCGCGGCGAACGGGGTGGGAAGGCTCGAGCCCGACGATCGCCTCGCCCTCGCCGCGCGTCACCACGCCAAAGAGATGGCCGAACTCGACTATCTGTCTCACGAATCGCCTACGCCAGGTCGGCAGCGGCTAAGTCAGCGGGTCTTCGCGGCGGGGTCGGCGGCGCAGGAAGTCGCCGAAAACCTCTTTTCGAAGGCGGCGGTGCGCGACTACGACCCCGCTATCGCCCAGGAAGCCATTACCGGCTGGCTCGACAGTCCGAGTCACCGCGTCAACCTGCTCTACCGAGACTTCACCCACGTCGGTTTCGGTGCGTGGATAGCTGACGGCAGGCTCTACGTCGTACAGGTCTTCGCTGTCCAGCCCTTCGTGTTGTCGGACGCCGGGGTCACTACGCGCAGCGAGCAGGGTTACGAGGTAGACGTGAGCGTCGCGCTGCGCCGCGCTAGCGACGTACGTCTCGGTTACGGGAGCCGGCGGTTTGCGCCGCGGTCGCTCGCTCCGGGCGAACACGTGCTTAGCTTTCAGACCGAGACGACCGAGTTAGAAGAGGTGCACCTTTCGGTGTGGACCCGCTCGGCGAACAACGCGGGCTTTATTATGGAGGACGCGGGCTGGCTGAACCTTCCCGCCGCAGACTTTCGCCCCGACCGGACGCCGATACGCGACGCGGTAAGTGTGCGGGAGGTCGCAACGCGGGTGGTCGAACTACGCTACTACGACGTCGTGGTCACGTTTGCAGACCCGGTCGCGCCGAGTTCGGCGGAGCTTGTAGCGGTAGGGCTCGAGCCCCCCAACAGCAACGTGTCTCAGCTCGCCTCCTCGTACTGGAACGGCAACGACCTCTACTTTACCGTGCCGAGCGCGTCGCAAGACGCGACCATCCGCATCGGCATCCGCCAGGGCCAGAGCATCGACGTCTTCGCGTCGCTGGTGCTCGATCTAAGCGGGCCGGACGCTGTTGTGGTGCCCAAGCCGTTACAGACGACCGGGCGCTAAGCCTGTTCGTCTTTGGTGCAGCGCACCACCAGAAGTGGCGTCTGGCTCTCGCGCAGCACCCCTTCGGTAACCGACCCCAGGATAATCCGCCCCATCCCGGTCCGTCCGTGGCTGCCCATAATGACCAGGTCGTGTTCGCGGGCCTGTTCGGCGATGCTGTTAATGGGCCGGGCGAACTCGACGCGCTTGCCTTCGGCCTCGACGCCCGCCTGTTTGGCCTGGGCGAGCGCGCTTTCGAGTGCCTGATCGGCAGCGTTGCGCAGGTCTTCGGCGAGCTGTTCGGAGTACATGGCGTAGTTGTAGGCCTCGGCCATCATCACGGGCGGGATCGACTCGATCACGTAGAGAAAGGTCAGGGTAGCGCCGGTGATTTGGGCGAGCTCGAGCCCATGCCCGATTGCTTTATCGCTACAGTCGCTTCCGTCGGTCGGTATCAGAATCTTGTCGTACATCGTCGTCCTCCTCGGGTAGATAAGTTGCGGACCTAGACGTGCGCCGTGTTGCTGATTGTCTGCATTCTTAACAAAAACGAGGTTGCTGTCTAGGGATAGATGTCTCGACGGTGGTGCCAAGAACGCCACCCGTTGCAAACAAATCTACGGTAACACCAGACAACAACGAGGCTCCGTTAAAGAACCCCATCGTTGACAGTTAATCGCTGATAGTTGTTGACAGTTAATCGTTGGCGGTCAAACAGCAACCGAAGGCGGTAGAGACGCGCTTACGCCTTACCCGCCGCCTGCATCGCCTCCATCATCGCCGGACCCATATCGGTCGGGGTCGGCGCGACCACGATGCCGGCCTCTTTCATGGCGCGAATCTTGTCTTCGGCGGTGCCCTGACCTCCAGAGATAATCGCGCCGGCGTGGCCCATCCGCTTACCGGGAGGGGCGGTCGAACCGGCGATAAAGCCCGCGACCGGTTTGGTCATGTTTTCTCTGACCCAGACCGCGGCCTGCTCTTCAGCGGCGCCGCCGATCTCGCCGATCATAATCACGCCTTCGGTCGCCGGGTCGTCGTTAAACAGCTTGAGCACGTCGACAAAGTTGGTGCCGTTGACCGGGTCGCCGCCGATGCCGACCGCGGTGGTCTGGCCGAGGCCGTTGTTGGTCAGCTGGTGGACCGCTTCGTAGGTGAGCGTGCCCGAGCGGCTGACCACGCCGATCTTGCCCGCCTTGTGGATGTAGCCGGGCATGATGCCGATCTTGCACTCGTGCGGGGTGATCACGCCGGGGCAGTTCGGGCCGACGAGGCGGGTCGGCTTGTTTTCGAGGTAGCGCTTCGCGACGATCATGTCGGCGACCGGGATGCCTTCGGTGATGGTGATGACGAGCTCGAGCCCTGCCGCCGCCCCCTCCATAATCGCGTCCGCCGCAAAGGGTGGCGGTACATACACCACCGACGCCGTCGCCCCTGTTGCTTCGACCGCTTCAGCGACGGTGTTAAAGATCGGCACCTCGACCTTGTAGCTGTCGGGCCGGCCCGGTACGCCGCTGTGGTCGGTCTCACCCTCGAACGTCTCGGTCTGCCCGCCCCGTCCGGGGTGCACCGCGCCGACCATCTGGGTGCCGTACGCGATCGCCTTGTCGGTGTGAAAACGCCCGGTACTGCCGAGCCCCTGGATCAGAACCTTGGTGTCTTTGTTGACGAGAATACTCACTTGGTTAACTCCACAATCTTCTGGGCGCCGTCTTTCATGTCCGCGGCACTCACCACGTTTAGGCCCGACTCGTCGATAATCTGCTTGCCGAGTTCGACGTTGGTCCCTTCTAGCCGCACCACGAGCGGCACTTCTAGCCCGACCTCTTTGACCGCCTCGACGACGCCGTTGGCGATGGTGTCGCACTTCATGATGCCGCCGAAGATGTTGACGAAGATCCCCTTTACGCTCGGATCTTTGGTGATGATCTTAAACGCCGCCGTAACCTTTTCGGTCGTCGCGCCGCCGCCGACGTCTAAAAAGTTGGCCGGCTCGCCGCCGAAGTACTTGATGATGTCCATGGTCGACATCGCGAGCCCCGCCCCGTTCACCATACAGCCGATGGTGCCGTCGAGCTTGATAAACGACAGGTCGTACTGGCTCGCCTCGACCTCGGCGGCGTCTTCTTCGCTCTCGTCGCGCATTTTGGTCACTTCTGGGTGACGGTAGAGCGCGTTTGCGTCGAAGCTCATCTTGCTGTCTAGCGCCATAACCTGGCCCGCTTTGGTGACCACGAGCGGGTTTATTTCGACCATGTCGGCGTCGAGGTCGGCAGACGCGTTCGCGAGCGACTTCATAAACTTGGTGCCACTCTTAAGGGCGTCACCCGACAGCCCTAACCCGAACGCCACCTCGCGCGCCTGAAAGTCGGTCAGGCCGACTGCTGGGTCGATCGTTTCGCGCAAGATCTTTTCGGGTGTTTCGGCGGCGACCTCTTCGATCTCCATACCGCCTTCGGTCGAGGCCATCAGCACGTTGCGGCCCTGCGCCCGGTCGAGGATGACCGACAGATAGAGTTCGCGCTCGATGTCGATCCCCTGTTCGATATAGAGCCGGTTGACGACCTTACCCTCTTCGCCGGTCTGCACGGTCACGAGGGTGGAGCCGAGCATCTTCTCGGCCAGCTCCTTGACCTTCGCTTCGGCAGCTTCGACACCACCTTTTAGCCCGTCGGTTACGACGTTCACGCCGCCCAAGTCGGGGTGTTCTTTAAAGCGGCCCTTGCCGCGCCCGCCCGCGTGAATCTGCGACTTGACCACCACGACCTGGTTGTCCGATTCTTCGATAAGCGGACGCACCGCTCGCATCGCTTCGTCGGGTGTGGTCGCGACGCGCCCCATCGGGACGGCGATGCCGCGGTCTTTCATCAGCGCTTTGGCCTGATATTCGTGTACTTTCAAGGTAAACCTCCTGATCGGTAACGCCCTAGCCTACCCCGTTTGGTAGGTGCTAGCCAAGGCGCTTGCTTAGCGCTTAGAGTACACACGTGTGTGGGGGGCTCGAGCCCCCCACAAAACACCCACCGGGTTATCGGTGGGCGCATCATCTTTCAGGTTTTAGGCCGATAAGCTGTAGACCGACATACCGCTAACGGTGACTCGGCTACTCCTGCCCCGCCCCGTAACGCATCGACAGACCGACCGCCGTCCGGTTCGGAAAACCGTTCCAGTAGCTGTGTTCGTCGGTCGGTACGCCCGCGTCGTCGACCGACCAGACCCCGACTTCTGACTCTTCGACGAGGTCGAGATAGGCCTGCATCGCCGCGTCGTCTTTGAGGTGCAGCCCGAAGTAGGCGGTCGCGAAGTGCTGCGCGATGTTGTTCATCCGGGCCGTGTCCCAGACCGCGTCGCCGTAGTGGTCGAAGGTGCCGTTGTCGTAAGTAACGTCGGGCGCGGGCATCGGCGCGGCGGCGTTGTGGTTGGCGTTTTCGAAGGTCAGCAGGTAGCGCTCGGCGTTAACCGCCCCTTCAAAGATCGCCCGGATGCCGTTCTCGTAGCCCGACACGTCGTCGGAGCCGCCGGCCATAAACATGATCGGCGTGCGGACGCCGCTAAGACCTTCCGCGTCCCAGAAACCGGTGTTCATCCCCCACGGCCCGATCGCGATAGCCGCCTGGATGCGCGGGTCGGCACCGTCCTGGTACTGCGCCTGGTAGTCGGGGTTGCTCGCGCTGCGCACAGCGAGGGCGTCGTTGGGGGGCGCGTAGCCGAAGTCGACGCTCGCCTCGGTAAAGCCGCCACCGAGCAGGTTGACGACCCCGTAACCGCCCATCGAGTAGCCGACGATGCCGGTCTGGTCGGCGTCGAGCAGTTCGGCTAAAAAGCTGCCGCTGTCCGCTTGCGAGAGACGGTCCATTTCGTCAAGGACAAACAGCTGGTCTAGCGGACGGTTGAGCAGCGTGCTGCCGAACGCGGCCTGGTCGCTGTAGGTGCTGTCGGTGTGGTCGATAGAGACGGTAACGTAGCCCTTGCTCGCCAGGTTTTCGCCGAGGTGGCTCATGAGGTAGCGGTTGCCCGGATAGCCGTGCGAGATGATGACGAGCGGGTAGGGCGCGTCGGCCATAAGCGGCTCGGCGTCGCGAATGGCGCGTCCGGTGATGGTCGCTTCGGTTTCGCCGTCGCGGGTGATGACGGTGTAGCTGCCGCGTGGGTCGGTGCCCTCGGGAAGCGCTGCTGGATACCAGACTTCGACGGTGAGGGGCCGGTCGTAGGTCGGGGTCGGCTCGCCTTCGGTCGCGTTGACGATATCGAGACGACCTTCGTCGACGAGTTCGAGGGTGCGCACCCCGATGGTGTAGTCACCGTACGGCGTGAGTTCGGGCGCGTCGGGCCGCACCAGGTCGATGCGGTTAAGGCTGCTCGGAGCGTCTTGCGCGACCGCTACACCGAGACTAGCGACGAGCAGTGTCGCAGCAAGTCCGAGACATAAACGGGACAGATAGGCCAAACGGGTCATAAAATACCTTCTTTCGCTAGATTTTGTCGTGTCGACAGCAGAGTCTAACGCAGATAGTGTGGCCTGTGGGTGTCAGAGGGGTGTCACGGGAGGGTGAGCGGATGGTAACGGCGCTAGTTAGTGCGTTCGGACAGTGTCGTCCACCGCGCTAACACTGTGCCAAGCAGCCTGCTGACCCCGGCTGTCTGGTAGTCGCTTCACGGCTTATCGTTCCCCCGATCGTCCGTCGTCTCGGTCGCTGGATGCGACTGCCTGCGAGGGGCAAGCTGCGGCGACATCAAAAAGTCAGTCTCGAAATGTCCGTACAGAGCGCTACAGAGCGCGTCGCCGTCGAACCTTGTTTACGTACGCTTTAAGATGAAACCATCTGGAATGACGCTAAGACACGAACCCTTGTAATGTCTTGGCGGAGCCGATAGAACACGGTTGTTGGTTGACAAGCGATTGGTGGGTCTCGGCCTATCCGAGACGGGCAGTGCCGCTCCCATCAGACCGCAACATCTACCTCGACGTCTATCTCGCAATACCTGCCTCGTAAGCGTGTGGCAATATCTCGGCGCGAAACGTTCCGATTCTAGTATTCTAGCGATATGGTTCGTACGGCAATTCTAACGGTTAGTGACAAGGGCTCGAAGGGCGAGCGGGTCGACACGAGCGTCGAAGAGATCCGCAAGCTGCTCGCCGAGGGGCCGTTCACCGAGGTCGATTACCAGATCGTCCCTGACGAACAGGCGATGATCCGGGCGCGGCTGCGGATGTGGTCGGACAACGGCAACGTCGACGTAGTCTTGACGACGGGCGGTACCGGCTTGGCGCTCCGCGACCGAACCCCGGAGGCGACCGCCGACGTGATCGAACGCGAGGTGCCCGGTCTTGCCGAGCTGATGCGGATTGTAGGAATGCAAAAAAACCGCAAGGCGTCGCTGTCGCGCGGTCTGGTCGGGGTTCGTAACCAGACGCTTATCGTCAATTTGCCGGGTAGCCCCAAGGGGGCGAAAGAGTCGCTCGGTGCGATTATCAAAGTGATCCCGCACGCGATCGACATTATGGCTGGTGAGAAACGCAGCTCGCCGGAGGACTGGCACCAGTAGAAGAGCCGAACGAAGAGGAAGCGTAAGCCCCCTCGACGTTCTGATAGCGTTGCACGGTCGTTCGTCGAGCCGCCGATAATGTGACGACGGTGTCGCGGTAACGCTGAGGGCTAAAGCAGCCCGGCCCAGTCGACGTTGCCCTGGCGCACCTCTGCGGCGCTCGGCATCCTGTTCTGCTGCATAAGGTGCTCGATCGCAGCGAGGTCGCTGTCGCGTCCGGAGGCGGCGGCGGCGAGTACCTCGTTATCTTTGACGAAGCAGGCCAGAAAGTCAGCCTCTTCGGGGTCGCCGTCGATGATGACCTCGTCCCAGTCGGGGGCGAAGCCGACGTAGCCGAGCTGCATACCGGGCTGTTCGCTCCAGAAAAAGGGCACGCCGTCGTAGCGGGCGTCCTGGCCGAGCATCCGTTTGGCGGCGACGCGTCCGTGCTGGGCGGCGACGCGCCAGTGTTCGATACGGACGAAGCCGTCGCGGTGCGGAAACGAGGCGATGTCGCCCGCGGCGTAGAGATTTTGCTGGGCGTGCATGTGGGCGTCGACCCGGACGCCGCCGTCGGGTTGGAGATCGACGCCTTTAAGCATGTCGGTTGCGGGGCGCACCCCCACCCCGACGACCACAAGATCGGCCTCGATGACGTCGCCGTTGTCGAGCACGACCCGTTCGACCGCGCCGTCGCCCTCGAAACGGGCCGGTTTGTGACCGAGCCGAAAGCCGATCCCGCCCTGTTCGTGGAGGTTCTGGACCGCTGTGCCGAGGTCGTCGCCGAGGACGTTTTCTAGCGGAACCGAGTCGGGGGAGACGACGGTAACGCCGCAGCCGTTTTTGACGAGGCTCATCGCGACTTCGGTGCCGATAAAGCTCGAGCCCACCACCACCGCCCGCACCCCGTCACCCGCCTGGTTTAGGATCTGCTGGGCGTCGCCGATGTGGCGCAGAGTAAATACGTTGGTGAGGTCCATACCGGGTAGCTCGAGCCGTTTCGGAACCCCCCCGGTCGCGACGAGCAGCTTGTCGTAGTGCAGCGCTCCGTCGTCGGCCCCGCCGTTGGCGAAGTGGATCATCTGTGTTCCGGCGTCGACCTCGCGCACCACGTCGCGGATCCGTTCGATATCGCGCTGGTCGTAAAAATCTTCGCCGCGCAGCACCAGCTCGTCCGGTTCGGCGACCATGCTGAGGTGCTTGCTAAGGTTGGTACGGTCGAACGGCAGATAGTCTTCGTGCGAAATCATCACGAGCCGCCCCGAAAACCCCTCCTGGCGCAGTGTTTCGGCGGCGTAGGCACCTGCCGGGCCGCCCCCGAGCACCACGAATACGCGCTCGTCGTCGGCCTGTTTACGCACCGCAGGAAGCACCCGGTCGTTATCTGCGTCGTCCGGTACGCTCACGAACACGTGGTCGCCGTCGATGCGGACGTCGAAACGGCTGACCGAGTCGAGGCCGGGGGGCTCGAGCTGATCGCCACTCCCGACATGAAAACAGGCGTGGTGCCACGGACAGATAACCCGCTCGCCCGACAGCGCCCCCTCCGCGAGCGGCGCTCCGTAGTGCGTACAGTAGGCACCGGTCGCGTAGACCTGACCCGCGACTTTGGCGAGCAGGACGTCGGTATCGCCGACCGACACCTGCATCATGTCGCCGTCTCGAAGGTCGCTTAGCTTAGCAACGTTGGCTTCTGGCATCGTTCCCCCTTGGCTGGGCTCGTAACGGGCGTGGCGTCTTATCGATTTAGCTTACATCTCAACTTAGCTTACGGCGGCGGGGCGCGGCGAAAGTACCGACTCGCCCCCATTTTAGTGTCCGATGTTCGCCCGCTTGGCGTCGCGCTAGAGACGTCGTGAGAGTGTGCGGCGCGGCGCGCGGACGATGCGGTTTTGGTGATGTGTGGTGGGGAGCGCGGGCGTGCACCTAGCGTTTAATAGGGGAGATGGAGATACTCACCACGACCGGCGCGGTTCTTCTCTTTAGCCTCTTCTACCTACTCGGTATCGCCGGAATTATCGTACCGGTGCTGCCCGGCGTTCCACTCGCGGCGCTCGGCGCACTGCTCGCCGGTCTGCTGACCGGTTTCGAGTCGCTCACCCCTACAGCGCTCGTGATTGTCGCGGCGCTCGCAGTGCTGTCGCAGGTCGTCGATTATCTCGGCAGTGTGCTGGGGTCGCGCTACTACGGCGCGAGCCGGGCCGGGGTGTGGGGCGGCGTGGTCGGCTCGCTCGTGGGGCTGTTCTTCTTTCCGCCGCTCGGCTTTCTGGTCGGGGCGCTCGTCGGGGCGATCGCCTTCGAACTGATTGCCGAACGCGAGGTTAGCGACGCGGTTCGCTCTGGGCTTGGCGCGTTCGTCGGCACGCTCGGCGGGGTGCTCGCGAAGGTGCTTATCGTGATCGCTATCGGGATTGTGGTGTTTCCGCGGCTGATTTAGGGCGACCCCGAAGCTATCCGAACCGGACGTTGTTTTCAGCCCGAGTCTTTAGCCCGACCAGCCCGAAGAGGCGGGCGTTATCTAAGACCCTCCGTCGCGACGCGGTAGTCGTTGCAGCGGTATTCGATGGTGACGAGGTTGGGCGGTGCCGCGTTGTCGCTGAGGGTCAGGGTGCCGCTCGCGAAGCCGTAGGTGCAGCCGGCGTCGAGGAGCAGGTCGCTCGAGCCTACCGTAAGCGCGTAGTCGTCGTCGTTATAGCCCCACGCGAGGTTGCCGGTTATCTCGACGGGGCCGCTACCGCGCTCGCCCGGAACGTCGCTTAGCAGGTCGAAGGCGAGGTCGTAATCGAAGCTGCCGATGTTGGCGTAGCGGAGGCTGGTCTGCTCGCTGACCGCAAAGCCCATCTCGCTCGGCGTGGTCGCGAGGCTGTAGGCGGCCCGAAAGATCTCGGTGTCGTTTTGGGTGAGTACGAGCGGTGCGTCGGGCAGGGTGTTAAAACGGAAACCGCTCGCGGCGTCGGTGTCGTCGTCGTCTTCGCTAAGGATGGTGCCGCTGAGCTCGAGCCCTATCTCACCGACCGAAAACCGGCAGTCGTCCTCGCGGTAGACGATC
Organism: Trueperaceae bacterium; assembly: GCA_034521635.1. GTDB lineage: Bacteria > Deinococcota > Deinococci > Deinococcales > Trueperaceae > JAXHMC01. The sequence continues at coordinate 97,364 of JAXHMC010000045.1, forward strand.
TGCTGACGGACCGCAAAGCCGTCGCCGTCCTGGTCGGTCAGGTCACCTTCGGTCACCGGGCAGTCGTCGCTCAGCCGCCGCGCGAACCCCTCGATATAGTCCGGAAGGAGCGCACTCTCGTCGCCGTGCGCGACCATGCGGGCGGTCTGGGTGGTGCTGTTGGCAAACGTGGTGCCGAGGATACGCGCGACCCGTTCGCTCGGTAGCGGCGTGCTGGCCGGCTCGTTTTTGACGCCGCTGTTACACCCGGCGACCAAGAGCAGCATCGCCCCCACGATGATGCCCCCGAGTAGCCGCCACAGTGTCGTCCCTGATGTCGTCCCTGACGGCTGCTGGCCCGGTGTGTGCCGACCCGCTGTTGGTCGATATTGTCGTGTGGCTCGTTGTCGTGTGGCTCGAGCCTCCTGCCGATGCATGATAACCCCTTTCCTCTCACGCTTATCATAGACTAAATCCTCACATATTTTGTAAGATTACTCTAAAAAACGCAACCAGATTTAGAAACAGACGTCTTTTCTAGCGATACTCCAAACTATTTTTTGGACGCTAAACTTCGCCCTACCGATTCCCCATCGAGAAGGCCGAAAGCGCGTCTAGCAGAGTCCCCGTTTCAGAAGAGCTACTGCCGCGCCGAGCATCTGACAGCACGGTCGATACGGTTCGCCGGAGTATATTATCGAACAATTAAGATTGTCTTCATAAAGCTGAAGTGCGTCGATCGTTACCCGACCACATTGTCGTCCGACTGCATCGGCGCCCGAACGTAACATCCGCCCGAGCGTTCGGCTACACCTTCGTCTGCCGCGCCGACCGTGATAGCGTAGACCCTATGCAGGACTTACGCCAACAGCTACAAGCCGCTTTAGAAGACGCCGTGCGCGCCCTAGGCGCCGAGGTCGACGAGGTCGCGGTGCAGGAAGTTCCCGACGACAAACCGGGCGACTACGGTTCGCCGGTCGCGTTTAGCCTCGCCAAACAGCTTCGCAAAAACCCCGCCATCATCGCCAAAGAGATCGTCGATAACCTACAGCTGCCCGAGGGGATCGCCAAAGCCGAGACGGTCGGCCCCTACATCAACGTCCACGTCGACGCCGGACACTTCGTCGGGGCCGTGACCGCAGAGACGCTCCGCTTTCCCGCCAAAGATGACAAGGTGATCGTCGAGCACACCAGCGTCAACCCGAACAAAGAGGCGCACGTCGGGCACCTGCGCAACATCGTGTTGGGCGACGCCTGTGCGCGCATCCTCCGGGCGGCGGGGTACCCGGTCGAGGTGCAGAACTACATCGACGACACCGGACGGCAGGCCGCCGAGTCGATCTACGCGGTGCAGTACTTTAACGCCCAGTACGACGGCAGCCAGAAGTACGACCACTGGCTAGGCGAGCTCTACGTCCGGCTAGGTCAGGCCAAAGAGGACTCGCCCGAAGAGGTGGAGAGGATCGAAGAAGGTGTCAACGAGGTGATGCATAGGCTCGAGCAGGGCCAACTCCGCAGCAAGGTCGCCGACGTGGTGCGCGCCCAACTCGAAACGAGCTACGCCTTGGGCGTCGAGTACGACCTTTTGGTGTGGGAGTCCGACGTGGTAAGCAGTGGCTTCTTGCAGCGCGGCCTCGATGTTCTAGAGGCGAGCCCTTCGGTGTCGCGCCCGACCAGCGGCAAGTTCGCAGGTGCGCTCGTGATGGACGTGTCGGAGTTTATGCCCGGCCTCGAAGAGCCGCAGGTGGTACTGGTCCGCTCGAGCGGTAACGCCATGTACGTCGCTAAAGATATCGGTTACCAGTTCTGGAAAGCGGGTCTGTTCGAGGGGCTAACCTACACGCTGTTCGACCGTCAGCCCTCTGGCAAACCGCTCTACACCAGCGACCCCGCAGGCGCCGAAGAGGTCGACGATCAACACTTCGCGCACGGTCAGCGGATCATCAACGTGATCGACATCCGCCAGTCGCACCCGCAGACCATCGTCCGCACCGCACTCGCGCTGTCTAACACGCCCGAAGGCCAGCAAGCCTACGACGCCTCGCACCACCTCGCCTACGAAGTGGTCACCCTAGAAGGCCAGGCGATGAGCGGACGTAAAGGGATCACCCTGGCCATTGACGAAGTCATCGCCGAAGCGACCCGCCGGGCTCGAGCCGTCGTCGAAGAGAAAAACCCCGACCTGGCCAACATCGACCAGGTCGCTAACGACGTCGGGATCGGCGCGCTCCGTTTTAGCATGCTTAAAAGTGAAGCGAAACGGATCATCGACTTTCGTTGGGAGCAGGCGCTGTCTCTGCAGGGCGATTCGGCGCCGTACGTGCAGTACGCGCACGCGCGGGCGTGTAGTATTTTGCGGGGGGCTCGAGCCGCCCAACTTAGCGAAGAAGGCGCCGACTGGTCGAAAGTCGGCCCGCTTGAAGTCAAACTCGCCCGGGAGATCAGCCGCCTTAGCGACACCGTCGCGACCGCCGCCCGCGACCTCGCCCCCCACTACGTCGCGCAGTACGCCCTCGACCTCGCAACCGCCTGGAACGGTTACTACAACCACCGCAGCTCCGAAGGCAAGCCCGACACGCAGGTGCTTAAGTCCGAGCCGGGGCTGCGCGAGGCGCGTCTGGCGCTGGTGCGGCGGGTGAAAGACACGCTCGCCTACAGCTTGGGCGTGTTAGGGATTTCGTCACCCGAAGAGATGTAGCGTTTTCGAAGATTTCGCTGCGAGCCTTTCTGTCGTAGAGGGGCTCGTAATCTTTTGGCCTACACGATAAGGTCCGAAAACTGACGTCCTAAAACCGACGGCGACCCTGACGTTCTTAGCATTACTGACGGAAACTCTGGCGCTATCTCGTTAGCATAGCTCTATGGCCAGCAAACTCATCTCCGACGAACGGATCCAACCCCTTAACGATAAAACGGTTCAGGACGGCCAGCACGTCCTCTACTGGATGCAGCAGTCGCAACGGGCCGAAGACAACCACGCGCTCGAATACGCTATCCAACAGGCGAACGACCTCGGCCTGCCGCTTCTCGTCGTGTTCGGGCTGATGGACGACTATCCCGAAGCGAACCTGCGGCACTACACGTTTATGCTCGAAGGCTTGCAGGACACGCAGCAGGCGCTAAAGCGGCGCGGCATCAAGATGGTCGTGCAGCACGGCAAGCCGGACGAGGTGGCGATTAAGAACGCACACGAGGCGGCGCTGGTGGTGTGCGACCGGGGCTACCTGCGGCACCAGCGGGCGTGGCGCGAGAACGTTGCAAACGAGGTGCCGTGTCAGGTGGTGCAGGTCGAAAGCGACGTGGTGGTGCCGGTCGAAACGACGTCGAACAAGGCCGAGTACGCGGCGCGGACGATTCGGCCTAAGATTCACAAACATCTCGAAGACTTTCTGGTCGAGCTTACGACGACGCCGTTAGAGAACGCGTCGCTAGAGATGGATGTGTCGGGGTTAGACCTTAGCGATATCGCGGCATTGACCGACACGCTCAAACTCGACCGGAGTGTCGGCGCGGTCGGTATGTTTACGGGCGGCACGACGCAGGCGAAGACGATTTTGCGGAGGTTTTTAGACGAAAAGTTCGCGACCTACGACGACAACCGCAATCAGCCGCACACCGACGACGTGTCGCACATGAGCAAGTATCTGCACTTCGGGCAGATCTCGCCGGTCTACCTCGCCATGCAGATTCGGGAGGCGGGTGCGGAGCGGGTCGGCAAGGAGAATATCGACTCGTACATCGAAGAGCTTACGGTGCGGCGCGAACTCGCCATGAACTTCGTCTACTTTACGCCGGACAATTACGACAGCTTTGACTGTCTGCCGAACTGGGCGCAGAAGACGCTCGGCGAACACGACGACGACGCGCGCGAGTATCTTTACGACCAGCAGCAACTCGAAGACGCCGAGACACACGACGAGTACTGGAACGCGGCGATGAAGGAGATGCGCTACACCGGCTACATGCACAACTATATGCGGATGTACTGGGGCAAAAAGATTTTAGAGTGGAGCCCTAATCCGCGCGAGGCGTACCGGCGGACGTTAGACATCAACAACAAGTATTTTCTCGACGGGCGCGACCCGAACTCGTTCGGAAACGTGGCGTGGGTGTTCGGGCTGCACGACCGGGCCTGGACCGAGCGGGCAGTGTACGGCAAGGTGCGCTACATGGCGGCGAGCGGTCTAAAACGGAAGACTAAGCCGGAACAATACGTCGCGAAGGTCGAGGAGCTTATCCGCTAGTGGCGGACCAGACGCCTAAAAGTCACCACACGGCGCTGGTGATTATTCCGCTGGAGGAGGTGTGGGAGCCGATTCAGGACATTCGGCGGCGTTACGACGCCAAGGTCGGGCGGTGGATGCCGCACATCACGCTGCTCTATCCGTTTGTGCCGAAGCGGAGGTTCGAGGAGGTAGGGGAGAGGATGGGGAAGGTGGTGGAAAAGCTAACGCCTTTTTCTCTCACCCTCGCTACGTTCGGCTACTTTCGCCACCGCCACGACAACCACACCCTGTGGCTAAGACCGGAGCCGGAGAACAGGGTTATCGACCTACAAACCCGACTCTGGCAGGCTTTTCGCGACTACGATGACACCCGCCGTCACCAAGGCGGCTTTAATCCGCACCTTAGCGTCGGTCAACAACGGGGGCACGACGAGGCGATGGCGCTGCTAGAAAAGCTCCAGGCCGACTGGAAACCGCTCACCTTTCGCTGTGACACCGTCAGCCTGATCGAACGCGGCTCGCCCCCCGACGACACGTTCGAGGTCGCTGAGGTGTTCTCTTTCTAAACGACATTCTTTTTCTAAACGACATTGTGACTGGTGTTTCGTGCAAAAACCACAACACGACGACGGCTAGCGGCGCGCTACACTAGCGGGCGTGAAACGTTTTATCGCTCAGGGCCGAAACACCAGCTTTGTCTGTGACCACTGCGGGCGCGACGTGCCGCCGCTCGCGAACGGCAGCTACCGCAACCACTGCCCGTTCTGTCTCTACTCGCGTCACCTAGATGTTAATCCGGGCGACCGGGCGAGTGACTGCGGCGGGCTGCTCCGCCCGGTCGGGGTTGAGCACCGGGGCAACAAGGGCTGGATGATTGTCAGCGTCTGTGAAGGGTGCGGCGACACGCGGCGTAACCGGGCGGCGCTCGACGATGCGGCCCAACCCGACAACTTTGGGCTGATTGTCGAACTGTCACAGCGTCCTCTGCCTGCTCTGTAGCGGACGGGGACGATACACGTTTGTGTCGGTGTAGCTGTTCGGTCTAGCCGATAAGGTAGGCTAGAAGGCATGCCAGACATTATTTTTTATAACGGAACCATACTGACTATCGACCCGGACGCGCCGCAGGTCGAAGCGCTCGCGGTGCGGAGCGGGCGTATTTTGGCGCGGGGGACAAAAGACGAACTCGCCGACATGGCGCGGCCCGACACCACCTGGGTCGACCTAGACGGGCGCTGTCTGCTGCCGGGCTTTCACGACAGCCACGTCCACCTGACGCGGCACGGGCTCGAGCTCTCCCGCCTCGACCTTAGCAGCACGCCGACCCAGGCGCGGGCGCTAGAACAGGTCGCCGAACGCGCCGCCGACCTGCCGGTCGGAAGCTGGATTTTAGGGTCGGGCTTCGCGACGAGCCGCTGGAACGTCGACACGCTCCACAAAGAAGACCTCGACCGCGCGGCCCCCGAACATCCGGTACTGCTCCAGTCTCAGGACCACCACAGCGCCTGGGCGAACAGCGCGGCGTTGCGGCTCGCGAACGTCCACGTCGACACGCCGGATCCGCAACACGGCACCATCGAACGACACCCGGACGGCGACCCGAGCGGGCTGCTGCTCGAGCGGGCGGTCGAACTCGTGTTTAACGCGGTGCCCGAACCGAGCGCTGCCGAGCTCGCCGACGCCCTCGACGCTGCGGCGAAAGATTTGGCGCGGCTCGGCGTAACCACCGTCCACCACATGGCCTACGAACCGGCCTCGTACTGGCGGGCGCTCGGACTGCGGGCGAGCCGGGAAGACTATCCGCTGCGGGTGTGGGCGTGTGTGCCGCAAGAAGACGCCGAGTCTGCCGCGGCGATCGGGTTGGCGACGGGGCAGGGCGGCGAGCGGTTCTGTGTGGGCGGGGCGAAGTTTTTTGTAGACGGCGCGCTCGGTAGTTTGACGGCGGCGATGCTCGAGCCCTACCTCGGCACCACCACCACCGGCGTGTTCGTCCACGGCCCCGACATCTTAGCCGAACGTCTCCCTATCGTGATCGACGCCGGTCTGACGCCGGTCGTGCACGCCATCGGCGACGCCGCGACCCGGGCGGTTATCGACGCGTTAGAAGCGACGCTGCCGCAGTGGCAGGCTAAACACCTGCGGCCCCGCGTCGAACACGTCCAGCACCTCCACCCCGACGATGTGAGCCGTTTCGCCCGTCTCGGCGCGGTAGCGTCGGTGCAGCCGAGCCACCTCATCTTCGACGCCAAACGGATCCGCGACAAACTCGGCGACCGCGTCCACCACGCCTACCCGCTACGCTCGCTGCTCAACGCCGGCGTCCACCTCGCGTTCGGTTCCGACACGCCGGTCGCTAAGCCGGACACGCTCGAAAGCCTCCGCGCGGCGTGTCGTCGCCTAGACCCGGACGGCGCACCGCTGTCGCCCGGCGAAAGCCTCGCCCCCGACCAGGCGCTGACCGCTTACACGTGGGGAGCGGCCTACGCGATCGGTCGCGAACACCGCTCGGGGCAGTTACGGACCGGTTTCGACGCGGACTTTACGGTGCTGTCGCACAACCCGCTCGTGTCGCTCGACGCGCTGTCGGTGGAGGGAACGATGGTCGCTGGGATGTGGACGCTGCCGCTGTCCTAACCACGAAAACAGGTGAGGAAGGGAGCCCCCATCTCTCCATTTCGGTCTGTCTTAGCGGTTCTGGATGATGCTGCAACAAGCACGTCTGACGGATATCGACGGTACGGTAATGCTTTACCAGGAGCGACGTCGCGCAGAAGTGCTGGTCTTCTTCGACCTGTACCACTAGGCTGACTTTTGTACGTCACGTTGCTGCTCGGTAGAAGGAACGCTGTGGCGCACTTGTCTCGGCGAGTACGGGTGCTGGGGGTAGTGCGGTGCGCATGGCGCACCCTACAATTGGTGAAAATGGTGTTGACGTTTATGGCGACGTCGGCGAGTCGGGATGAGAACACGAGGTCGTAGTGCTTGGCAGCGTGACAGACGAGGGTGCGGATCTGTAGCGATCGCGCTCCGATGCGTCATAACCGGTTCTCACACTATCTTCTGGCTACTTTTGTGGCTACTTTAGCTTTGTGATGATCTCGCGTCCGGTCTGAATCACTTTTTGGGCGTCATCGTAGGCGTTGGGCGCGCGTTCGACGAGGAGTATCGGCACCGCCTCGAGGCGAAACGCTGACGCTTCGAAGACCTGTTCGCGGTCGTTGTCGTCGCGCTCTATCCAGAAGCCGGAGCGGAGCTTGCCGGGGCGCGCCATCTGCCAAAAAGCGTGTGCGTCGACAAGAAAGTTCGCTAAAAAATCGCAGGCATCGTCCTTGCGAAGCTGTTCCGGATCGCCCGGTAACACCCGCGATAACCAGGTCGGGGCCGGACTGATGGTGCGCAGGTAGTCATCGTCTGTCTCGACCAGCATCGCGAGGTCGAGGCTGCGGATAAGTTCGAGCAGTAGGGTGTGGTCGGAATTGGGCTGGGTCATAAGGACTCCCCTGAGTCTGTTCGTCTGCCTGAAAGGAGCGCGCTACGCCGCTTCAAACGCAGCATCGGCGCCCTCAGGAGAGCATCTCCTCGGTTAGCGATACGAAGGCTTTTTCGACACCTTCGCCGGTTTTGGCGCTCGTGCGGATAATCTGCCAGCCCTGTTCGCGCAGCGGCTCGAGCACCGCCTCACTTAGCGCCCACTGGTCGGTAAGGTCGCTCTTGTTGATAAGCAGCCGAAAGGGGAGGTCGCCGACGCTGTCGTGGACCCGTCCGCGCAGGACGAGCGCGGTGTCGAGGGTGTCGGGGCGGGTGCCGTCGGCGACGAGCAGGTAGCCCGAAGCGCCGCGCAGATACGAGGTCTGGACCTGCTGAAACTGGTCTTCGCCGTAGATGTCCCAGAGGATCAGGTTGACGGCTTTGTCGCCGTGCTGGACGGTCTTTTTGTCGATTTTGACACCGATGGTCGAGTGGTATTTTTCCGAAAAGATACTGCGGACGTAGCGGGCTACGAGGCTGGTCTTACCGACCGCTGCGGCGCCGAGCATACAGACTTTTTTCTGCTTCAAGAGGGGTCACCTATGCTTACGCGAAACGAAACGCTGGTCGGGGCTAGGCCCTGGGCGTCTCGAGGGACGGGATCCTGAGAACCGATTCCGACGGCGTTGAAGGGGAGGTTAGGGGCGCTCGGACGGAGCACTTCGGCGGCGCGTTCGGCTCGAGCCCGGCTGATCTCCTCGCGGTAGTCGACCGACCCGAAGGCGCCCGCGTGGCCGATAACCTCGACGCGAACCGAGATACCGGCGCGGTCACTAAGCTGCGACAGCTCGGCGAGGCTGTTGCGGAGGAGCTCGAACCTGTCGTCCTGCCCTGCCGTGATGTCAGGACTGCTACCGCTCTGAAACCGCACCACGACCGCCTCGATCTGTTCGGTGACGGCGGCGAGCTGCGACGTGCTGACCAGGCCGCTCGTGTCGACCCGGTCGATACCGGCGACAGTATTCGCCATGAGGGTCGCGCGTTCGGTCCAGGCGTCGGCGGCGAGGCCGCGCAGGCTAAGAGTCGGGCCGTCTAGGGTTAGACTAACGCCGTCTGGTGGGCCAAGAAGATCGGCGGCGCGGCGGCGGATAAGGGAGGGCTCGAGCCCCTGATACGGTTGCCACGACGCTTGTAACGCTCGCGACCACCCCTGCTCCGCCCAGATCTGCTGCGGGTCGTCGGCGAGCGGATCACGCAGTCCGGCGACGCGGTAGCCCGACCATCCGCGTGCGGCGTCAGTCACAACGATGCCGTCCGTATCCGCGAGCGTGGCGAGATAGTCCGACCAGCGCCGGTTCTGCTGGACGTCACGGACGATCCAGAACGCGCCACCGAGTACGAGTAGCGCGATCAGCACGAGCAGCAGCCGGTTCGGGCTTTTCGAGGTGGCCTGAAAGGTCGACTGCAAGCAGGTTTTAAGGGCGGGCTGGGCCTCGTCGAACGGTTCGGTATCGCCGTCGAAGCTCCGAAACGCCTTCCGAAACTGGATGTGGACCAGCGAGAGCGCGTCCTGAAAGATGTCGGACAGTTCGCTACGCGGGGTGCCGCGCACCACGCCCGCCAAAATCGCCTGGCTGCCCTGTTCGATCATCACCGTAAGGCCGCCGACCTGCACGACGTTTAGCGCTTCTTCGTCGCCGATCTTAAACGAGTCGCGTACGAAGTCCTGGATGGCGGTCAGCATCGCCGAGACCATGTCGCCGTCCTGCATACTTTCGTCGTCCTGACCGACCTGCTGGATCAGCAGCCCCGACTCGCGGTGGATCAGAAAGACCTGCTCGACCTGGTAGATGAGGGTGTGGCTCATCACGACTTCGGCGAACGGTCTGCCGGTGCGCCACGCTTCGACGCGCCAGCGAACGTTGAGGCTGTGTTCGAGCGTCCGGTTGATCGCCTCGACGGTGCTGCTAATCGTGGTTTCGAAGATGCGCCGCACCGCGACCCGGATGGTCGGCATAAGCACTTCGGCGAGCGCCTCCGGGTTGCGTTCGACCGACGACCGCACACCCTCTTCGATCGCCGGTGCGAGTACCTGAGCGAAGCTGTTGTCGCGCTGCAACAGTTCGTAAAACGCGCCCGGCAAGATGTCGTTGAGCTGGCTGCGCCACGCGTCGGGGTTATCGAAACGCGCCTGCAACGCTTGTAAGCGGCGCTGTTCGGGCTCGAGCAACAGTTGGCGCAGATGCTCTAACTCCGGCCCGAACGCGCCCGCAACCTCCGCCCCGCCGCCGCTACGCCGAGTGTCGTCGGGAGTAGAGTTAGGCGACGGGGACGACACTACCCCTCCTCGTCGGTCAGTTCGCGGCGACCGCCCTCGCTGATACGCATCGCGGTTTCCATCAGCATCGTCGAGAGGGTGCTGCGGTCGACTTGCTGGAGCCGCTGTTTGCCGATCGACTGGTCGATGTGGCCGATCGCCTCGTCGAAACGGCGCTGCAGGTCGTCGTTAAGGCTTCGCGACTGGTCGAGGAGCTGCTGGCGCAGGCCGCGCTGCTCTTCGCTGCTCTGGTCGCTAAGCTGGCTCAGACGACGCTCGAGCTTTTTGACCGCCCCGTCGAGTTGCTGTGCGAGGTTGTCGTCGGCGCCGGTACGGCTCCCCTCTTCGCGCTTGATACGGGTGCTGAGCGTTTCTAGCTCTTCGCGGATGTAGTCTTCGAGCACGTCGAGCCGCTTGCGAACCTCGTCGCGGAGGGCGTCGGTGTCGCGCCGGAGCCGCGCGTCGAGCTGGTTGAGCTTGCGCTCCTGATCGCGCATCTGGGTGCCGAACAGGATGTCGCGCACCTTCTCCATGCTGCGCGCCGAGGCGAGATCGGTCTGCACCTCGGTTGTGTCGGCGCTGGTCGTGTCGGCGGCGTCGGTCTGGGCCTGGTCGTTACGGTTGTGCTCGTTACGGTCGTGGTCGGTCGGGCTGCTGTCGTAATCCATCGGGGAAACCTCTCGGGTTGGGGTAGGCTCGTCGGTTCGGACGGGTCGCTGCGAACGGGTCGATCCGTGCGAGCGAGCTGGCCGTGACGCACGACCTGTTGGGAGATGTCGCCCGCCGTTGCCTGGTTGCGTCACACGCTTCTAGTGTATAACGTTACAGCCACTGTACCGCAAGCAGCCGTCCGAGCACCACCGCTAGGCTGGCGGATAGACCATCAGTTCGGGGATGCGGCCTCGGGGCCCTCGGGTCGCCGCGTGAAGGATGCTCGCCGCGAGTTCGGTCGGCGAAATCCACGTTTCCGGATCGGTGCCGGGCATGGCGTCGCGGTTCGGCGGGGTGTCGAGCGTCCCCATCGGGTAGAGCACCGTCACGTCGACGCCCTGAGAGGCGACTTCGGCGTGTACCGACTTGAGATAAGCCGTGAGCGCACCCTTGGCCGCCGCATAGGCGCCCATCTTGGCCCCGCCGTTAAGTGCCGCACCCGCCGAGGTGCCGAGGATAAAGCCGTCGCCCCGCTCGAGCATACCCGGCAAGACCGCCCGCGTCGCGTTAAACACCGTGATCAGGTTGAGGTGCAGCTGTTTGTTTAGTCCGCTGAGCGTCTCTTCGGTCGCCGGGGCCATACCGAAACCGCCGACGAGGTTGATAAGTGCGTCGACCTTGCCGAAGCGGGTCTCGATCTGCTTGACGGCCTGCACCGTCTGGTCGTAATCGGTCAGGTCGACGTCTAGGGCGAGGGCGCCGGCGTAGCTCTGCTGCAACCGTTCGGCGTCGTCGCTGCCGTGCGTCAACAGGCCGAGCCGCCACTCCTGCTGGGCGAAGGTCGGGATGACCGCGCTCGCGAGCGAGCCTCCGGCCCCGGTAATGATCGCGACGCGGTCGGGCGAGACCTGGTCGGCGAGGTTGTTCATCGTGTCTGAAAGCTGATCGATCGGGGTGTTGTCCACGGTGTCCTCCTGAGATGCTCGGTCGTTACGAGGTGACTTAAAAAAAGATGATGCTTACAAAAGATAGATGTCTATCGGGTCTACACGGTTTTCTAGGTGATTGTAGCGCCCGTGCGGTGCGGGATAAACCGACGTAGGCTCTACTTTAGGACGACGTGTTTTAGGACGACGTGCGGCGGGTGCGGGGGCTATACTGACCCTATGACGATCGCACCTCTTTCTGTAGACCTAGACGCGCTGTTAGAGAGGGCGCGGGGCTCGAGCCGCACCCTCGCCCGCGCCGACCGCGACCGCGCCCTGCACCACATCGCCGACGCTCTTACCGCCAACAGCGCCGACATCCTCGCCGCCAACGCCCAAGACGTCAGCGCCGAAGAGCAGAAGGGCACCTCGAAGGCGCTTATCGACCGGCTCCGGCTCACCGAAACCCGCCTCGCCGATATCGCCGCCGCCGTCCGCCTCGTCGCTGCACTGCCCGACCCGCTCAACCGAACGCTGTCGGGCTGGACGACCGAGAACGGGCTCCGGGTCGCCAAAGTTACGGTGCCGTTCGGTGTAATCGGCATGATCTACGAGTCGCGTCCGAACGTGACCGTCGACGCCGCAACGCTCGCCCTCAAAGCGGGTAGCAGCGCTGTACTGCGCGGTTCGGCCAACACCCTGAACAGCAACCGCGTACTGGTGCGGGTGATGCGAGCCGCGATCGCCGCGGCGGGCCTGCCCGAAGACGCCATCCAGCTTATCGATTCGCCCGACCGCGCCCTCGTCACCGAACTGCTCGGCGCGCGCGGCAAGGTCGATCTGGTCATCCCCCGAGGCGGCGCGTCGCTGATCAACCACGTGGTCGACACCGCGAAGGTGCCGGTCATCGAAACCGGTACCGGCAACTGTCACCTCTTCGTCGACGCAACCGCCGATCTAAACAGCGCGACTGACGTCGTCCTCAACGCTAAGGTTCAGCGCCCCGGTGTCTGCAACTCGGTCGAAACGCTTCTCGTCCACCACAACATCGCCGCCGACTTCGTGCCGACGATCGTCGAGAAGCTTCGCGAACACGACGTCGAGCTTGTCGGTTGTGACCGGACGCGTGGCCTCGTGAGCGGTATCGGCGCAGCGACCGAACAGGACTGGGCGACCGAATATCTCGACTACAAACTCGCCGTCCGGGTCGTCGACGACGTCGGTGCCGCTATCGACCACATCAACCGCTACGGCACCCAGCACAGCGAGTCGATCCTGACCGAGACGATGGCTCACGCGAAACAGTTTCAGCAGGAGGTCGACGCGGCGGCGGTCTACGTCAACGCGTCGACGCGCTTTACCGATGGCTTCGCGCTCGGTTTCGGGGCCGAGATCGGGATTAGCACCCAGAAGCTGCACGCTCGGGGGCCGATGGGTCTCGCTGAAATTGTGACCTACAAGTACCTGATCGAGGGTGACGGACAGATTCGCAGCTGACCTGTCTTGATAACTTGTCCCGCTAACCTGTCTCGATGACCTGTCCCGAACACGCTAGACCGGCGGCTCGCCCCGCGCTCTAAGCCAGGCGTTAAGCCGCCATTTTTCGCGCTGCTGGATGATTCGGGCGATCAGCGGACGGAGCGGCCCCGCGCGGCGGTAGACGCTAAAGAGGCGCGACGGAGAGATGGTGGCGCGGCCCTGCTCGACGCCACGAAGGGTGGCTCGAGCCACCTCCTCTGCTGTCTGGTGCGGCCACGGCAACGGGGCACCGTCGGCCCGCTCGAAAAACGGCGTCTCGGTCGCGACCGGATAGACGAGGGTCAGCGCCGCCCGGTCGCCGAGTTCGTAGCGGTAGGCGTCGGCAAAGCGGTGCAGCGCGCCCTTGGTCGCACCATAAGCCGCGTAACCGGGCAGCCCCACCAGGCTCATCACCGAGGCCGTGATGACGAGTCGGTAAGGGTGATCGGGATAGCGTTCGCGGAGCAGCTTCGCCGTCCAGATCGGTGCCAGCACGTTTAGCCGAAACATCGCTTCGAGGTCGTCCCAGCTGCCGGTCGTGTCTAGGGTGCCGTAGCGTCCGAACCCGGCGTTGGCAAAGACCAGGTCGATAGGTTTGCGCTCGGCTGCCGCGTCTAAAACGGCGGTCGTGCCTTCGGGCGTCGCGAGGTCGGCGACCACCGCCGAGATCTGGGCGGGTGTGTGGATAAGCTCGGCGACCGCCGTGTCGAGCGCTTTTTCGTCGATATCGGCGGCGACGATCGTGCAGACGTAGCGCGACAGCTGCCCCAGGAGCGCCCGTCCGATGCCGGAAGCCGCGCCGGTGACGACGATAGTCTTACCGGTAAACGTCACGTAAGGCCTGCTCGTTTCGTTCGGCGCTATTGGTCGGAACGTCATCGGTCGGGTTATCTGCCGGATTTTCTGCCGGGCTGCCGGTCGAGATGTCCGCCGAGCTAATGACGCGACGCGGAACGGGAAAGTAGAGTGTGACGTCTTCGAGGCGAAGCGTCAGGCGGGGCCGAAGCTGTGACGGGTCGGGGAAGTCGGCGGCGCTGCGTAGCGCCGTGTTCGTAGCACCTCCGAGCCAACCTCGCGCACTCGGCGTGGTGAGCAGGTGTTCGTCTGGCTCGGTCTGCGCCCGACTCTGCCAGAGCGTCCGCCACACGGGCGGTACGAGCCCGGCGTGAACCGGCAGTCGCCAGCGGGCTAGCTCGAAGTGGGCCTCGTAGACGGTGTCGTTACCTCGCCGTACCCGCACGTGCCGCGCTCCGAAGTCGAACTCGGCCCGTTGTTTAGGGATCGCCCAGTTACGCCGACCCCACACCACGCTCGCTTCGGTCGAGACGTAGATCTTGGTGATTCGAAAGTACCGCCGTCCGTTAACGTCGAAGCGTCCGGGGATAAACAGCAGTTCCCGATACGGCCCGACGTCTGACGTGTGGTAGTCGAGGAGTAACACCGCGCCCGGCCCACCCCGGTAGCGGCCTTGCAGCGCTGCGGGCACCCAGTTTGCGGCGAGCCCGACGCGCCTCGGAATGTCGTAGAGCAGCAGAAATCCTCTGCCGGTAAGGTGCCACGGCGGCGACGTGGTACAGGGTGTCGCGGCGGGAGTTAGGGTAGGCCGTTGCAGTTTGGGCACAAGCGGAAAGTTACCATAAAATTATGGGAGATGAAGCGATCGGATTAGCACTCTGGTTCGGGTTCTGTTTTCTGGTGATTGTCGTGATTCTGTTCGCGGTGCGGCCCTGGGTGCTGCAACGGGCCGACCAACCCGGTCGTGCCGAGCCCGACCAGGCCGAGGCGGGTGATGCAAAGAACACCGTATCGGAATCCTCGTCACGAGACAGGCCGGAAGGTGAGGGCGAGGCTTCAGGAGCGGCGCAGAGCGAGGTCGAAAAGGGCGCGTAGGGTGCCGGACGACGTCGCTTCTAGCCCCACGATCAGCGAGGGCCGGATCAGAAAGTCGCGGTCGTTAAACGGATCGCCCGCAAAATAGAGCTGCGTGACGAGGGTCTGCATGTCCGGGTGGGTGACCCGCAGGTGGATGTGCGCGGGCCGAAAGCTCGGCCCCACCCGGTAGCGCCCCGGCATCACCGTGTCGAAACGGTACGTACCGTCCGCGTCACTCTGTTGTTGGGCGCGCAGCGTAAAGTCGCGCGCGTAGTTGCCGTCCGGGTCGGTCTGCCACGCTTCGATGGTGGCGCCCGCGAGCGGTTCGCCGCAGTGGGAGATGGTGCCTAGGAGCTCGAGCCCCTCCCCCGCCATCCCCGCCGGTGCGAGCTGCTGCCGAAACGGCGCCCCCGCCCGGTAAAACGGCCCGAGCGGGTTATCCTCCGTGACGGTGCACTGGCCCTGAGCGTCTGCAAACGAGCAAACACCCAAAGCCGCACACGAACTGCTTACCAGCATGTATCTGAGCGCCTCGCGGCGCCCGAGCAGCTTCATCGCCTACAGCGACCCTTTTAGCGTCCGGTCGAAAAAGTCGACCATCTCCATGTAGGCGTCATCCGCGACCGGATCGGTCCGCAGTTGCCCGTCGACCAACATAAAGCCGTGCGGTTCGCCCTGATAGACCTTTAACTCGAAGTACGCGCCCGCTTCGTCGAGCGCCTGGGCGTACTCGTAAATATCCGCGATCGGGCTCGGATTGTCCGCCGTGCCGTGGATGATGAGAAGCGGGTCTTCGATCTGGTCGACGAGCGAAGCCGGAGTCGGTTTGCCGCTATAGGGGAAGCCGTACCAGGCGACGCCCGCCGCAAAGTCTTCGACCAAGGGGATAAAGCGCATCGTGTAGCGCCCGCCCGCACAGAAGCCGGTCAACCCGATCTGCTCGGCGACGACGTCGTCACGTTCGCGCAAAAACGCGATGCTGTCGCGCATCAACTGTTCGACCACGCCCACGTCGGGCCCGCGCTCGAAGGTCTGCCACCCGACCGCGAGCACCACGTAACCCTCGCTCGCGAAGCGGTTGGTCATCGTCCGGTAGCCCTCTTCGAGGCCGTTAAACGAGTGCACCAAGACGATGCCGGGGTAGGGACCACCCTCTTCGGGTGCGGCGAGATAAGACGCGTAGGCCTGACCGTCGCTCATCACCTCGACGTCCTGGCCGGTCTGCGCGAGTGCGAAGCCGCAGACGAAAACGACGCTAACGAATCCGTAGCGTAAAGCCGCTGCTAAAAGTTTTGCCATGCGTCACCTTAGCGCGAATCAGCGGGTGCTTGGTGAGTTCTTGCTCTCTGTCGATAGCGGTTTCTGCCGCAGATGTTTTAGCAGTTCCACGAAACGTTGCTCCACATGAAGCGTCACCGTCGACATCCGTCGGATGTGATTGTTGCAGCATCATCTGGAATTGCTATTTGTAAAGTCGTACAACGTACCGATCCCGAAGCCGCTCTGGCAAGCACTCGGACAAAGCACCGTTAGCAACACCCTGCGCCGAAACAGCTGTTACCGAAAAAACTGTATGTCGAAGGTCTTGATGTGTGGGCGCTTAGGTTAGTGTCTACAAACTGCTGGGGATAAGGACATGGTTGCGCGTGTCGGCGCGAAACGAGGTTTGACCCGCCCACATACTAAAGACGGCGCACGCATTTGGAGCGCCGCCGCCTTTGCAGGGTTTGAAATTTTTGGTGCCGAAGATGGGACTTGAACCCACACAGCCTTGCGGCCACACGACCCTGAATCGTGCGCGTCTACCGATTCCGCCACTTCGGCGCACTGGCTCGAGCCCTAAGCTCAAGCGCTACACAGTGTACCCCGCTGCTCCGCGTTTGGCAATAGCCTGTAAACCGAGACATTAGAAGAGGATACAGACCTGCGGACGTTGTCTTGGTCACAATAGCGTATGGCAGATATTACGTTTCAGGACTTTTTAGAACAGGCCGGTCTTAGCGCCGAGCAGTTTGCAGCCCGGTTGCGGCAGGCGCTGCGGCGGCGTCACGCCGACGACGGCCTCGCCGACCTAGACGCGCTGACCGGTACGACCAGCCTCGAAAGCGTTACCGTCGACCTAGACGAAACCGAGGTTCGTGCTGACGACGAGGGGTGCTATCTGGTCGCGGGCCGGGCGACGTTTCAGATCGAGACGACCCACGGCACCGAAGCGCTGTTGCCGCACACGCTGTACGGCACGTACCGGGCGCGGGTCGAGGGGGGAGAGGTGGGGCTCGAGCACCTCGACATCGCTACAAGCCCGGTGTTTAGCGGCGACGAGGTCGCACAGCCTAACGACGACTAGCGTGTAGCAGCCGCGCGACTACGTCTGCAGGGCGTCTTTCGGAACGTCGGTGACGGTGCCGGTCAGCGAAATCACCGAGACGCCGTCGCTCCTAAACGCCACGTAGGTCTTGTCGTCGTCGGGGTCGTACTCGCTTTCGACCCGAAAGTGTTCGTCGCGTCCGGCACTCGTAATAAGGGCGAGCGCCGCCTCTATGGAGGGAACCACAATCCGCTGTTTGGGGTTGGGCTCGTCGTAGCTCTCCTCCTTGTCCTGTTCGAGCACGAAGCCGAGCAGGCTGAGGTCGAGGGTCTGACGCGGCGGGGTGACGTTGGGCTCGAGCCGAAACGTACCCTCGTTAACGCTAAGCAGCGCCCGTAGCGCCTCGCGGCCTTTCTTTTCGGTGTGGACGACGTGGACGAATGCCGCCACGCCGAGCAGGTGCACCGACGCCTTCGTCGTCCACGGCGTGCGAGCGCGCCGTGCTCGCGGCTCGATCAGTCCGAGGCTGTGGAGCAGGTCGCGGGCGCCGCCCTTGTCTTCGATCCGGCCCTTGAGTTCGCGGCTCATCTTGGCGCGGCGCAGCAGCCGTTGCAGGGTGTTGCTGAGCCGGGTCAGGTCGATCGCTTCTTCGCGGTCGCTAACCCGAAAGCTGAGTTCGGGGGCGCTGGCCGGAGAGCGGGGCTCGAGCCCTAACGCACTCCGGGTCTCGTTAAGCGCGTCGGTAATCTGCCGTAGCGTCTGGCTCAGCCGTTTGCGTTCGGTAAGGTTGCGCTGCGCCGACGCGAAGTGGGTGATGGTGCCGTTTTCGTCTCGTAGCGGGGTGATGTTCCACTCGACGACGTAGGGCTGGCCGTCCTTGCGGTAGTTGACCGTTTCGCCCTCGAAACGCTGGCCCCGCTCGAGTGTCTCGCGCAGCCGCTCGAGCATGTCGTAGTCGGTGTTGATGCCCTGAAGCATACGCGGCGTCTTGCCGATCGCCTCTTCGTAGCTGTAGCCGGTCATCTTCTGAAAGCTCTGGTTGACGTAGACGATACGCGGTCCCGGCTTGCTTAGCGTCGCGTCGGTAATCACGATCGATTCGAGCGCGTTGTCGAGCGCCGCCTTAAACAGTCCGAGATCGCTGATGGTTTGGGGGGCGTGCTGCCGGGCTAGAAACCGCTGGGTGTTACGCGCCGCGACCGGACGCAGCCACACGTCGTCGCCCCCCGCCTCCAAGACGGCGCCGAGCGTGTCGTTATCGACCCGGTCGCTCACCAGAAAAAACGGCGCGCCGTACGTGTTTAGCAGCGGCACGATGCTCGGTGCGCTCTCTAGGGCGACGTCCGGGTCTTGGTCGAATAGGGCGAGCGCGACGGGGTTGTCGAGCAGATAGTCTGGCGCGGCTTGCGCGCTAAGCGTGACGAGCGACGCAAACGCTGCGAGGTCGTTCGCGAGTTGCGAGTCCTGCTGTTCGGTCACGAGCAGAACGCTGGTTTCGGGTAAGTGGTTCGACTGGCTCATAAACAGGTCTCCCTCGGTCTCGGCGGTGTTTTTTAGAGGCTACCTGTCATTGTACGACAATGTGCGTGATAACGCGTACGATACCGAAGGGTACGATGACGAAAGGCCGCCGCGTCGATGCCGCTCATCCTTGATGTCGCTCACAATGTTTGCGCCAATAGTGTCTACGTTGTTAGAACGAGTGCCGAGGACGACGCCGGGTGCGGGGTGCAGCAGGTTGTCGTCCGACAGGTTGCTGTCCGGCTCGTCGCCCTTTAGCGCGCGGACTAGGCAAGGGGGAGAGCCCTCGCCGCCACAAACTTGAGGTAGCGCCCCTCGGGAAAGGTCGCCGGCACCGGATGGTCGCTCGCGTGGCCCGCCTCGTGGACGATCTGCAAGCGCACCTTCGCCTCGCTCGCCGCGTCTCCTAACACCCGCCGAAACTCTTCGGGCGAGACCTGCGACGTGCAGCTCGCACTGACCAACAATCCGCCCGGACTGAGACAGGTCAGCGCGGTGGCGTTAAGTTTGCGGTAGGCGCGCAGCGCGGCGTGACGGCTCTTTTTGTTGCGGGCGAGCGACGGCGGGTCGATCACGATGACGTCGAAACGGCGGTTCTGCTGCGCGTACCGGGCGAGTAGGTCGAAGCAGTCGGCGGTCACGAAGTCGTGGGCGTCGGGGTCGAAATCGTTGAGGGCGAAGTTGCGCTTCGCGTCCTCGTTTGCCGCCTCGGCAACATCGACACTCGTCACGTGAGACGCGCCCCCGCGTGCGGCGTAGAGCGAGAAGCCGCCGGTGTAGCTAAACAGGTTGAGGACGGTGCGGTTCGACGTGTGGGGCTCGAGCCACTTCCTGTTCTCCCGGTGGTCCAAAAACAGCCCCGTCTTCTGCCCCTCGTACAGGTTCGCGATAAACTTTAGGCCGTGCTCGGCGATGGTCACTTCGGGTGGCGGCTTCTGGCCGTAGAGCGGCGTCAGTCCCGACGCGTCTCGCGACAGCACCCCGCGCAGCTTCAGTTGTTGGCCTAACGCCTTGACTACCGTCGGCACCAACCGCTCGACGCTCGCGCTGTAGGTTTTGAGCACCGCGTAACGCTCGTACCGGTCGACGGTGATGCCGGGCAGAAAGTCGCCCTCGCCGTAGATAAGCCGGTAGGCGTTGGTGGTTTTGTCGTCAAACCCCGACCGGAGTGCGAGCGCTTCTTCGACCCGCGCCGTGATCCAGGCGTCGTCCGGGACGTCGTGCTGACTAAACAGCCGCAAGCCGATCGCGCCCTCGTCGTCGTACAGGCCGAACGCCGCGCTTTTGCCCGCTTCGACGCGGACCCAGTCGCCGCTGTGCAGCTGATGTGCCGGAAGGTGGTTGCGGTAGATCCAGGGGTGGCCCGACAGCAGGGCGGGCTCGAGCCCTTTGCCGAGGTTAAGTGTGGCTAAAGACATTAGCTATCAGTCTACCCGCTCCGGCCCCGCCGATTTGTCACGCTGCGCGGTGCGGTCGCCGCGACAGGGTTTTAAAGTGTGCAGATGAGCGAGAAGATCTGGACGCATACCGATAGGGTGCCGTGGGGCTCGAGCCCGACCTACCCCCGCGAACTCCAACAGCTCGTCCGCTGGCAGATCCTCGTCGGCGGCGACATCAACATCGGCAGCATCCCCCACGACGAAGTCAAGATGGGCGTCTTGCACATCGCCCCCTACACCGACTACCCCGCCCACAGCCACCCCGCCCCCGAAATCTACTACGTGCTTAGCGGCAACGCGACCTGGAAACTAGACGGCGACCCCTTCGAGGTCACGCCCGGCGCCACCATCTACCACGCCCCACACGTCCCCCACGAGATGATCGCCGGTGACGACACGGTGGTGCTGCTCTGGGTGTGGTGGGCGCCGGGTGGCGATGTGGAGGCGGTTAAGGAGAATCCGGAACTTGTTGAGTAGAACGCTAGCCTCATACAGAGTGAAAGAAAAACGCTAACGGCTGAAAAGCACCATGGCCATTACAAATCAACCAGTTGCGAAAGCCTTTCGTGCCAGTGTATCGTGTAAATTTATGGATGAAAGAATTTACGATGGTTTTTGGTGGATTTTGGGAGAAGATGAGCAGCAGCATGGAAGGTTAGATCTCTCGACGAGGGGTGAGTGGATTTTAGAGACATACAATCCAAGAGATATGGTTCAAGCTGAAGCAAAGTCAATCGACAGCTTTGTGGGTACCATTCAGGGTTTTGCTAATGCTAAAGAAATAACATTGTTTAAATGCAACAGAGTAGGTAGAAAAGAAATACTTTCAGGCTCTGGCAGTCACACTCATATCGTACAAAGATTCAGAGCAGAAACTGTAATGGTTGGTGGCCATTTTGACTCTTATGAAGAAATAACGTTAAAAGAGGTAAATGTTCGTTTCTCCGACTTAGATAAGTGGATAGGGCATACAATCCAAGCCTCGCCTCCGAAGGACAAAACCATTCGCCTGAAACTGCCTGAGTTGGAGCTTGCAAAAGTATCTTTGCCCCCACATGCTGTCTCGGTCAAACTTCTTGCGCTTGAAAAAACATTTTTTTCATCAACAGAAATTCGTGTAGGTTTAGACCCCTTGTTCAAGTTGGAGTTTGATGAAAAGGCGGGCTACGAAAAGATTAAGTTTTTGGTCTGTGGGCTTCAGCGTTTCTTATGTTTTGCTATGAGAACTGCTGTGGTTCCACTGAAGACATCCGCGTACACAGAAAATAGTAGGGAGGTTGAAATATATTCAAATTATGATATGCCAATAAATAAAGGTGCTTACAATGTTCACAACAGACTATTCTTGTTTAGCGAGATAGAAGATTTCTTTCAGAACTGCATGTTGTTTTGGTTTGAAAAGCTGAAAAATGTGGAATCAACTATTAATTTACTTCAGCTTGGCAGATTCTATCAGTCAACGCCTTTTGAGACTACGTTTCTCAATCTTGCACAAGCTGCAGAGACCTATCATAGAGAACGAGGGGAAAGCAAAGGTAAGTATCAGAGTGACAATAGGTGGAAAAAAGGGATCTACAAAACTCTCATAGATGCTTTACCGGAAAAGCTGCTGGGAGATTCGTCAAATGAATTAGAAGAGGATTTCAGGAAAGCGATAAAAGATAGTCTTAGGTATGCACACAGCTACTCTTTAAACACTAGGCTCAAAGATTTGCTTCATGATGCTGGAAAAACAGTTCCAGAAGGTTTTCTGAAAGACAGCGAAGCTACAGAAAAGACAGCTAATGACATCAAGGACATTCGTAATTATTATACGCACTATAGTGGAAATGAAGAGAAAAAGCGCAAAGCGTCAGATGCAACTCTAGTCTTAGAACTTTCAGAAGCTCGAATTTGATTCTTGGGTCTGGACCTTCAGGACATTGGAATTCCTGAAGAAACGATTCGTGAGCTTATAAAAGGCAACGTGAAGCATCTTCTCGTACTCGATATAGACATTGATGAATTAGATCAGTACCCTAGTCGAGAGCGAATCACGCGCTGGTGGAAAGGCGACTGGTAATCTTGGAAGACATTACGGATCAGGTCAAAGCGCTTAGTCCGGCGGAGTGCGAAGAGCTATCTTGGCGTACACAAGCGATGAATCTCGAAACGTGGGATAGGGACGAACTCGCCGAGCTGCTTACCGTCGAACCGATGACCGGACGCGAGATTGTCGAGGCGGGGCTTACTGGCGGGTGGTGTGACCTCGACGTAGAAGACGGCGCGGCGTGGGTCGAGAAACGGCGGCGGGTGCAGCGCGAGCGACATAAGTGGTAGCAGAGTTGTAGTGAGGCGCTAGTGTCTCTCTGCGTAGTAGAGATGAATCAGTCTGGTTTAGAGTTTGCTAGAGAAACCGCACGTTTTAAGACGTCGTCGAACATGTCCGGGGTCAGCTTACCGGTGTTGGTGTTTTGAAAACTGACGTGATAGGCGTCTAGCAAGGGAAGAGCGCCGTCTAGGTCCTCGAAGGTATGGAGGCTGCCGTGGGCGAAGGGGTAGCGGTTTTTGACGATGCGGTGACCGCGTGACTTGAGAAGTTCTAGGTAGCTGTCGTGAGCGATCTGGCCGAGGGCGAGGACGAGTTTGAGGTTAGGGAGTTGGGAGAGGTCGTGCTCGAGCCATCCCCGACAGTTCGCAACCTCTTGCCGCGTCGGTCTGTTCCCCGGCGGGACGCACCGCGCCGCCGCGCTAATCCAGACGTCGTAGAGTTCTAGTCCGTCGCCCCGGTGTTCCGATTCGGGCTGGTTGGAGAGGTCCGCTCGGTACAGCGCCGGAAAGAGGAAGTCGCCCGACGCGTCGCCGGTAAACATCCGTCCGGTGCGGTTGCTGCCGTGGGCGCCGGGGGCTAAGCCGAGCAGAAAGATGCGAGCGTCCGGGTCGCCGAAACCGGGCACCGGCTTGCCCCAGTACTCTTCGTCCTGGTAGGCGCGGCGCTTAGTCTCGGCGACTGCTTCGCGGTGCTCGGCGAGACGCGGACAGCGGCGGCACTGTTCTAATTCGGGGGGGTAGGCGTCCAAGGCTAGTCGAGGTGGGGGCGGAGGCCGTGCTCGAGCCGCTCTAACGCTTCTTCGACGATGTGGGTCGCGGTCGCGAAGTTTAGCCGTGCGAAACCTTCGCCGCCCGGTCCGTAGCTCGGCCCGGCGTTTAGGGCGAGTTTACAGTCCTGTTCGAGCGTGTCGTAGAGGTTGTCGATGTTTAGGGCGGTAAAGTCGAGCCAGGCGAGGTAGGTGCCTTCGGGCATCGCTACGCGCACTTGCGGCAGCCGGGTGCGGATAAAGTCGACGACGACGCGGCGGTTGGTGTCGAGGTAGGTTAGCGTTTCGCCCAGCCACGCTTCGGCTTCAGTGTAGGCGGCCAGAATCGCGGTCTGGGCCATCACATTAGGCGGGCTGACCAGGCCGGTGGCGTGGTGCTTGTAGCGCCCTAACAGGTCGTGATTCGACGACACCGCGATCCCCATCTTGAGTCCGGCGATGTTAAACGTCTTGGTCGGGCCGAACAGCGTCATCGTCCGGGCGGCGACCTCGTCGCCCAGCGAGGCGATCGGGATATGTTTGGCTTCGCGGTAGACCAGGTCGCTGTGCAGTTCGTCGCTAACGATCCAGAGGCGGTGCCGCAGCGCGAAGTCGGCGAGCTGTTCGAGTTCGTCGCGGGTAAAGACCCGCCCGGTCGGGTTGTGGGGGTTGCAGAGCATCAGCAGCCGGGTCGCGGGCGTTACGAGCGTCTCTAACTGCTCGAAGTCGATGCTCCACTGTTCGCCGTCCCAGCGCAGCGGGTTGTAGCGCGGCACCCGCCCGGTGTTGTTGATCGCCATCATAAAGGGCGGGTAGATCGGCGACTGCACGATTACCTCGTCGCCGGGGCTCGAGCACGCGAGACACGACAGGTAGAGGCCGGGGATGATGCCGTTAATCAGCCAGACGTCGTCCGCCGCGACGCTCCACTGGTGCTTGGTCTGCTGCCGAGCGGTAATCGCTTCGATCACGCCCGGTTCGCCGCCGCTCAGGTAGCCCATCGGATAGCCGAGGTTGCCGCTGTGCGCGCGCTCTGCGAGGGCGTTGGCGATGGCGGGGGCGGTCGGAAAGTCCATGTCGGCCACCCAGAGCGGTAAGATGTCGTCGTCAAAGCGTTGCCACTTCATCGACTTACGCTGTTGGAGGGTGGAGAGCTCGAGCTGGTCAAAAGGATGTGCCATGCGTCAGTTTACTCGATACAGACCAGACTAGGATAGCGGTTCGTCATGACGATTGGCGTAGCGACGCCAGCGTAGTGTCTGCGTCGTATCGGCGTCGCAAAAGTCTGTGTAGCAGAAGATAACGGAGGTAGCAGATGAAGATTCTCGTTTTAGGCGGCACGATTTTTGTCGGACGGCATATCGTCGAGGCGGCGTTAGGTCGGGGTCACGAGGTCACGCTCTTTAACCGGGGCACCCGCCCGAGCGTGTTTCCGAACGTCGACACCCTGATCGGCGACCGCGACGGTGATTTAACGGCGCTAGAAGGGAAGCAGTGGGACGCGGTAATCGACACGAGCGGCTACGTCCCCCGGGTGGTGCGCGATTCGGCGGAGTTGTTAAGAGACAGCGTCGGTCACTATACGTTTGTTTCGAGTATCTCCGTCTACGACGACCGAACGACGCCGTATCTTGACGAAGACGCTTCCGTCGCGACCCTAAAGCGCGACACCGAAGAGGTTACCAGCGAGACGTACGGGGCGCTTAAAGCGCTCTGCGAAGACGTGGTGAACGAGGTGTACGGCGACGCGGCGCTAAACGTCCGTCCGGGCATCGTGGTCGGCCCGTACGACCCGACCGACCGGTTTACGTACTGGGTGCGGCGGGTCGCCGAGGGCGGCGAGGTGTTGGCCCCAGGCGGCCCCGAAAAAGTGGTGCAGTACATCGACGCTCGGGATTTGGGGGCGTGGGTGGTGACGAATGTGGAGGCGCGAACGGCGGGCACCTACAACACGGTGACGACGCCCGACACGGTCAGCTTTGGCGACGTGGTGCGTCACGCGCGCGAGGCGAGCGGAAGTGATGCCGAGGTGACGTGGGTGAGCGAAGATTTTTTGCTTGAGCAGGGCGTCAAGCCGTTTGCGGATCTGCCGCTCTGGTTGCCGGGCGAGCGGGCGAACTTTTTTCGGGTGAGTAACGAGCGGGCTCGAGCCCTCGGTCTGACCCCTCGCCCCGTGCGCGACACCGTCGCCGACACCTATTCCTGGGACGCGAAACGCGACGAACCGCTTACCGCCGGAATCGACCGGGACCGCGAGCAGGCATTGCTCTCTAAGTGGCACCATCAGTCTCGAGGTCGGCAGTCCTGAAGATAGCAGTCCTGAAGTTAGCCGAAACTACCGTGCATTAGGCTGAGGTTTGCCGGGTAGCGCTATGACACACTAACCGCTATGAGATTTACGCTCGTCTTTATCGTTATCACCCTTCTCGTCGCGCTCGGCGCCTGGCTCATCTTGCGTCAGCTTGTCGTGACCTGGGTTAGCCCCGAACCGGAAACGATCGGCGTCCAGAACGGGCGCCTCGCCCCCTGTCCCGACACGCCCAACTGCGTGAGCAGCTACGCCGACGACGAACAACACGCGATCGAACCGATCCGTTACGAAGGCCCACAAGCCGACGCTCGCGACCGCCTGCTCGGCGCCGTCCGGTCGATGCCGCGCAGCTTCGTCGAAACCACCGAGGACGACTACGTCCACGTCATTTTTCGCTCGCCGACACTCGGGTTTTACGACGATACCGAGTTGTACTTTGCCGAACCCGGCGTCATCCACGTCCGTTCGGCAGCCCGGTTAGGACAGGGCGACATGGGCGCGAACCGCAAGTACGTCGAAGAGATACGCCAGCGGTTTGCGTCAGCGTCGTAGATCGCGTCTCGAAAATGCTCTAGAGACGTCTGCGGAGACGATAAGCGCCGCCACCTAAAGCGCCGTAAGCTAGGCGCTGTGGTCCTTGTCGATTGCGGTCTGCTTATACTTCTTTTCACCGTCGGACGACGATAAAAACTCTTTAAGGCGCTCGGTCGCACCTCTGTATCCTGCTTCGACGGCCTCGTCTAAGCGCTCGAAATCTTCGACGCCGAACTGACTGTCGAGTTCGGGCCTGATGAGCAGGGCGGGCGGGTGGAGCGACAGCCGGGTTTCGGTCAGAATCGTTTGGGGGATGTCGAACGACTTCATAAATAGCTCTATGGTAAGCGACCGAGCGAAGAGGTCGGGCGTCGCGCCCGAAAAAGCGTTCTGTACCTGTTCGCCTAATTCGCTGACGTCGCTCGATAACACGTTGCGAAGTTTGTCGGGCCAACTCATCCCGCCTTCGTCGTCGCCAAAGTCGAGCTTGCGGTTCGGGGGTGCGGCGATGTCGACCGCGACGATAGGCTCGAGCGTCATACTGCTGATCACGTCGACGGGTAGGTTGTTAAGCAGTCCGCCGTCGATCAGGTAGCGTCCCTGGTGTTTGACTGGCGTCAGGATGCCCGGCAGCGCGCTCGTCGCCCGTAACGCCGGAACGAGTGGGCCGCTACGCAGCACCACGAGTTCGCCCTTCTGAACGTCGACGGCGGTTACCGCGAGCGGCAACGACAGCTCCTCGAAGGTTTCGGGTAGATGTTTGCTTAAAAACCGTTCGATGCCGCCGCCGCCGATCAGCCCTCCCCGCGCGCCGACCTCGAGCAGCGAGACTTTAGGGGTGTCTTCGATAAGTTTTTGCATGTCGTCGGGGCTGTAACCGGCGGCGAAAAACGCCCCGACCAGCCCGCCCATCGAACAGCCGCTCATCGCGACCGGCTGACAGTCGTGCTCGAGCAGCGCCCGCAACGCGCCGATGTGGGCGTAGCCGCGCGCGCCGCCGCCGCCTAAAACCAGACCGATATCCATAGATGACCCCATTTGAAACTCTGTTTCGTATGTTATTTGTGTTTACACGACGCTCTACCAAATGCTGTTCACCGAAGGCTCTCTGCCAAGTCCGTAATGTTCGACAGCTTAGCACCGCGAGATACGACTGTACACCGTCTCCGAGCGGGCCGAGTGCACGACGCACCAGAAAACCCCTGCCGTGGTGGACAGGGGCTGGTCTAGCCAAACGATTTGTGTCGGGCCGGGCGCTAGAGCATTGTTCGCTAGCGGTTTAGCAGCGGGGCGAAGGGGAGCGCGCGCGAGCTTTCTAGGGCGGAGGTGGTGATCGCTTCGAGACGGATGTCGATACCGCCGATGCTCTGACCGGAGTCGAGCGCGACGAGCCGGGGGTGGAGGCCGAGCGGCTCGGTGCCGTCGAAGTCGCCGTTGTCGTTCAGGTCCTGAAACCCGGCGGCGATATAGTTGCCGGGCTCGAGCCCCGTCACGTTGTAGTTGGTCTCGTCCTGGGTCTGCGTGACCGAGATCAGCTTGGAGCGGTCGAAGTCGATACCGTCGTCCTCGTCTAAGCACCTGCCCAGGTCGGCGATGGTGCAATAGAACGCTACCACGAACGTCGTAATCTCTTGAGTGGGTGGTGGGGGTGGTGGTGTCGGGGTGCTGTTGCTACCGAGCGCCTGCGCCGCATCTACAAAGCCCGCTCCGCAACCGTTCGCAACGCCGCCACACTCTGCTTGCGATAGCGGTGTCGCGGCGTTGCGTAGCCGCGTGACGAGATCGGTGAGAGACAGAGTCGGGTCCTGGCTGCGCATGAGCGTGGCGAGCCCGGCGATATGCGGCGCCGCCATCGACGTCCCCTGGTAGAACGCGTAGCCGAACCCCCCGGTGTCGTCCTGGACGGTGCTAAGCACACCCGCGACGTAGGTCTGACCCTGAAACTCGAAGGTCTGGCTGGTGTCGCCGCCCGGTGCCATCACGTCGACTTCGGTGCCGAAGTTGGAGTAGGGGGCGCGGTTGCCCTGCGGCCCGGTCGCGCCGACCGTAATGACCCCGGCACAGTTGGCCGGAAAGACGGTCGCGGTGCTGGTGTTTTCGTTACCGGCGGCGACCACGATCGCGACATTGTCGTTGACGAGGTCGTTTACAAGGTTCTGAAAGTCGGTCGGACACGCCCCGCCGACGTCGCCGCCGAGGCTAAGGTTGAGGATCGAGGCCGGGTTGGGGTTATCGACGACGCCGGGTACGCTGCGGCCCGCCGCCCAAAGCATGCCGTTAAAGATATCGTCGAACGTGCCCGTTCCGTCGATACCGAGTACGCGCACCGGGACGATCGCGGCGCGCCAGCTAACCCCCGCAATACCCAGGGCGTTGTTGGTGGTTGCAGCGATAGTTCCGGCGACGTGAGCGCCGTGGAAGCCGGAGTCGCCCCCCTCGTCGGTCGCGTCGTTGTCGTAACCGTTACCGTCGCCTCCGTTCGCGACGTCGGCGACGAAGTCGAAGCCCGCTATTGCGTTGGTGAGGTCGGGGTGGGCAACCATGCCGGTGTCGAGGACGGCGACGCGGACAGGGCTCGAGCCCGTTTCGATGTCCCAGGCTGCGGGCAGGTTCATCGCCGTGTAGTGCCACTGCGCCGGATAGAACGAATCGTTAGGTTCGGCGAACGCACGCAGGATCCAGTTCGGGTGGGCCTCGATCACGTCGGGCCGGGCGTTGAGCGTCTCGACGAGCGCCCGCGTCTGTGCCTGCGAGAGCCCTTCGCTCCGGTAGCGCTGCGAAAGCCGCGCGGGCTGCGTGTCGACGCGTTGCAGGGTGACGCCGCCGACCGACAGCGTGCCTAGCTGCTGCGCCCGAACGCCGTCCTGAAACCGGATAAACACTTCGCCCGGTACGACCTCGACCGGGCCGTTACCGAGGTCGTTGCGAAGATCTAGGATCGGTAGGGTGTCTGCGGTCGCTGTAGCGTTAGGGCCGCCGACATTACCGGGCGCGATCAGTAGGCCCGAAAACGAGCTGTTTGCCGCAGGTGGGGTGCCGCCACCGCCGCCACAGGCTACAACGGTGATCATAGCGAGAGCGCTAAGAGACCAGCTAATATAGCGGGACAATCGGCGCGGGCGAGAAAAGCTTTTCATGTGTGCTCCTTTTCTGCTAAATGTGCTTCGAAGGATTGCTTATGGAGGGGCTCGAGCCCCAACTGTCACCCTAAGACAGTACCTGCGAAGTCAGAAGGGGGCTTTAGGACGAAACGACGACCGCTTGAGCTCCTCTCTCGATCAGTTTGTCCACTACTCTAGAATCGGCGCGTCAACAACCCGTCACAAACAGCGAGGCGAGCCGAAACATTGTGCAGAAGGCGGCTCTTATCATGCGCCCTCTCCTAAAAAAATGCAAGCCTGCTCACATAACTCGAAAGGTTGGACCGGACAACTCCGAACGACCTCGCGGTAACGAAACGCCCAAACGAGGATCACCAGAGGATGTCTGTCCAAGTCGTCTGTCTATGTCGTCTGATTACACCATCTGTCCACGTCGTCTGATTCGGAGACAGCTTGCGTCTGCGCGACCATTCACTGCTCCATTGCTCGCCTGCCGAGGCGACAGAGGGGTGCCTCTCGTCAGTCGTTACGGGGCAGAGTTGTTAGACTGTCGCTATGCAAGTCACCATCACCCCGCCCGACTGGGCGACCCACATCCTCTCCGACCTTACCGACTGGGACCGTAATCCGAAGCCGGTCGACGGTACACCGGAGGTCTACGAACTGCCCGACGACGCCTATTTCGAATACGCCTTTTTAGATGCGGATGGTAAGCAGCGGCCCGACCCGGACAACGACACGGTCGCCGAAAATCCGTGGTATCCGGCGGCTCGAGCCCTCACCGGCCCCGACTACCATCCCGACCCCTACTTTCGCGTCGACAACATAGAGGAGGGCGACACGCAGCGCCACAAACTCGACTCCGAAGTGCTCGATCAGACCCGGCGGCTCGTTTTCTATACGCCGCGCGGTGTCGAGCAGACGCCCCTACCGATCGTCTACGTCCAGGACGGCACCGCCTACCACCGACTCGCCAAACTCGCGCAGGTCGCCCAGAAACTTATCGACGACGGGCTTATCGCGCCGGCGCACTTCGTGTTTGTCGAACCGAAAGACCGCACCGCCGAGTACGTCTACAACCCCGACTACCGCCGTTTTATGACCGACGAGGTGCTGCCTTTCGCCGAGGACAGACTCGTGACGAACCAGCAGCGGATCGCGATGGGGGCGAGTCTAGGCGGATTGATCAGCGCGACGCTAGCCTGGAAAAACCCCGACCTGTTTCGGACGGTTGTCGCGCAGTCGGGCGCGTTTTTAGGGACGCCGGAGCAGCCCGACTTTTACGGGTCGGAGGCGTCGTGGTGGCTCGAGCACCTCCGCACCACCCCCACCCAACCGCTCCGGGTCTACCTAGAGGTCGGCACGCTCGAATGGCTGACCGGCGTCAACCGCGACATCGCCTCGGTGTTGGCCGACCAAGGATACGACTGTGCCTACACCGAGCGTTCGGCGGGCCACAACTGGGTCAACTGGCGTAACGGTTTTCGGACCGCGCTCCAGTTCGCGCTGCCGGTCTAGGCCGTGGGATGGGGTAGAATCGCAACTTAGATGACCGACTCTTTTTCTCCCTCGCCGAGCGTGTTTGCAGATGGGCCGGTAGGGCTCGAGCCCCACGAGGTCTGTGTCCACTGGCTAAGCTGCGCGCCTCGGCCCGCTATCGACGTACAGATCGGCGACGAGCAGCATCACCTCGTCGGTCACGACGTCGGCCCCGGACGTGACCCTGCCGAACGCCGTCTCCAGGCTCGGTTTAGCGTCCCGCCTGACACCCGCTGGCAGTTCCGATTTCGCGCCGAAGGCCTAGACGCGCTTCCGACCGAGGCGTTTCACGCCACCCGCCTGCGGCAGTTCTGGGTTCAGGACGGCGATATTTTTCGCTACCCGCCCGCGCCCGTGGTGTCGTCGTCGCGTACCGAAAAGATCCCCGACTTTACCGGTCGTCTGTCGCCCCGTCCGCTCTACGTCTACTTGCCGCGCGGCTACGACGAGCACCCCGACCGTTTCTATCCGGTTCTCTACATGCACGACGGCCAGAACTGTTTCGAGTCGTTCGTCGAGGACAGCTTTGCGGGCACCTGGCGGGCCGAAGAAGCCGCCGACCGGACCATCGCGGCGGGTTGGACGCGCGAGTGCATCATCGTCGGGGTCGCGAACGGCGGGGCCGAGCGGATGCGCGAGTATCTGCCGCCCTACACGCGGTTTTATCAGACGGTGGCGCCCCCGCTATCGTCGCAAGGCCTACTGTTGCGTAAGCTCAAACATTTTGCCGACCGCTACGAGATAGTGGTCGGAGCCGCCGACCAGACCGCTGCATATTACAAAGACGACGTCGCGCCGTTTATCGCCGCGCGTTACCGAGCCCTAACCGGACGCGACCACACCGCGACCTGTGGGTCGTCGATGGGTGCGCTGTTTTCGCACTATCTCGCCTGGAACCACCCCGACTTCGCCCGTCACCACGGTATCCTGTCGCCGTCGTACTGGGCGACGAAAAACGCGAGTGGCGATATGGAAGTGCTCGAGCGCCTCGCGACGATCCCCAAACCTGACCTCCGAGTCTGGCTAGACAGTGGTACTGGGGGCCGCGACACCCCCGGCCCCGGCGACGACAACCGCTTCGAGACGATCGCCGCCCGACATGCACTGATCGCGAACGGCTACCGCGAGGGCGTCGATTTCGTCTACCATCTTTTCGAAGACGGTACCCACAGCGAAGGGTCGTGGGCAGCGCGTTTCGACCAGGTACTCGGTTTCCTCTTTCCCGCCCACACCACGACCTCCGCCGGTGTCTCTGCCGACAGCTCTGCCGACAGCTCTGCCGACATTTCTACCAAAAATTCTACTGGTAATGACGCCGACACATCATCTAATCCAGTTCATACAACAGAGGAGCCCTGATGCAACGACGCCACTTTACGCTGCCGAGCCTAGCGGTCGGGCGCGACGTCAACGTGCTCGCCTTCGGTCACTACGGCACGCCGATGATCGCGTTTCCGTCGGGCGGCGGGCAGTACTTTGATTTCGAGGATAACGGCATGGTCGCGGCGGTCGCGCATCTGATCGAAGCGGGCAAGCTCAAGCTGTACTGTCCCGAAAGTCTCGACAACGAGTCGTGGCTCCGCGGCGACATCGACCCGCACTGGAAAGCGGTCCGCCACCACGCCTATCAGGACTTTATGACCCGAGACCTCGTTCCGGCCATCCGACACGACTGCAACGACAGCGACATCCAGATCGGCCTGACCGGGTGCAGCATCGGCGCGTTTCACGCGGCCAACTTCGGCCTCAAGTTTCCGCACCTGTTTCCGTACGCGCTCTGTATGAGCGGGCGCTACAACGTGACCGCGTTCGGCGGGCGCAGCGACTCGTCCGAGGTGTACTTTAACAACCCGCTCGGCTACCTGCCGAACCTCGGCGGCGGCGACCTAGAACACGTCCGCCACCACGCCCACATCGTGCTGGTCTGCGGTCAGGGTGCCTGGGAGTGGAAGTGTCTCGACGACACCCACCGCCTCGCCGATACCTTGCACGATAAAGGGATCAGCCACGAACGTGACATCTGGGGCCACGACGCCGAACATCACTGGCACTGGTGGCGTAAGCAGTTCGCCCACCACTTAGACCGCGCTCTGAGCTAGGCCGCAAAGATAACTTTCGCAACCGAGTATTCTACAGATGTTTATGATGTAGCTATGACGAGGCATCCGGTATTACCGCCCTGTGCCGGAGCTTGTGCCGGAGGGCGCTGTTAGGCACGATGTGTACGCGGCTCTCGTGTGGCGTCGTTAGATTTAGGGGGCGGCTGCTCCGGCGACCTGTTTGTTATTCTAGGGGTAGTGCTCGAGCGGCACGCGCCGGTGCCTAGTATGTTGCGACCGAATGTACCGACCTCGTAAGCGCCTGCTCCCACAGCGCGTCACTGCGCTGCGTCTTCCGATACTGTGGACGCTCTCTGTCCTCGCACCCCCGTCTCGACACATCTCTACACGTCTCCACACAAAATCTCTACACGAGTCTCTACACAGAGGAGAACAGACCATGGCCCCAGACATCCGCAAAAAGATCGGCCTGCTGCTTAGCGACGAGGAAGATTGGCCGTCCGCGATCGAGCTGCTCGCCAAAAAGTTTGCTCCCAAGTTTCAGCAAAACAGTTCGGGGCTGTCGGTAGACGTCGAGCGGGTCCGCATCCATCCGTTCGCGTTAGACGCCGAGACCTCGTACGACCTGGTCATAGATCGGCTCGCGTACTGGCACTTTAACCCGCGCGAGTGGCTTAAAAAGGTGGCGCTTATGAACGGCGTCTACCTGCTTAACAACCCGTTTACGTTTCAGAGTATGGAGAAGCACTCGGCGTACTGCGCGATGATTCGCCTCGGGCTAAACATCCCCGAAACCCGGTTGATCCCGCCGAAAGAGGGCCCCGACACCGAAAAGTATCGCCGCACCACCGCCAAATACCACGACTTTTTCGACCTGCCCAAGATCGCGGCGGAGATGGGCTACCCGCTCTTTATGAAGCCCTACGACGGCGGCGGCTGGCGCGGGGTGAGCCACATCAAAAACGAAGAAGACCTGATGCACGCCTACGACACGTCCGGCCAGATGATTATGCACCTGCAAAAGGGTCTCGACGACTACGACGTGTTCGTCCGTTCGCTCGGGATCGGGCCGCAGGTGATTAGCCTCAAGTACGACCCCGAACAGCCGCTGCATGGTCGTTACAGCGTCACTCACGACTTTCTAGATGCCAAACACGGCTTAGAAGCGAAGCGGATCACCAAAATCATCAACGCGATCTTTCGCTGGGACTTTAACTCGTGCGAGGCGATTCTCAAAGACGACGTGCTGTGGCCGATCGACTTCGCGAACGCCTGCCCCGACATCGCGATTACGAGTCTGCACTACTACTTTCCGTGGGCGATCAAGTCGCTGCTAGCCTGGAGCCTGTTTAGCGTGGCGACCGAGCGCGAGATGCAGATCACCATGGACTTCGACCGCTACTTCGAGATCGCCGATTCGGAGCGGAGCTACGACGAAAAGCTCGACGCCTACGAGGCGCTCGCCGACGAACACTTCGACACCGAAAAGTTCGAGGAGTTTCGGGCGACCGAGCTTAAAGATCTCGACGCGGTGATGTGGGACATGGTGCAGAGCCCCGAATTCGACCGGATTCTGGTCGACACCGTCCGCGCTACCTTTCCGCCACACGAACACGATCAGTTCATCGCGCACTACCGCGGCCTGATCGACCACTGGGTTACGTCGGAGGCACAGACGGCGTCGTCCTAAGCATTCTCTAAAGCTGTCTTCAGCGCTGTCTCCAAGCAGACCGAGGTGCCGAAACAGAAGATGCTCGCTAGGGTTTGGCGACGGCGGCGCAAAAAGAAAATGCCCGGTAACGTCGAGGGAGTGGGGCGATCTGCTCCCTCTGCTTTGTGGTGTTTCGCTCGTCGAGAACGCGGGTCTGTTGTGACGCGCGAGGTTGCGACGCGCGGCATTGTGACGCCTAGGTGACGCCCGGGGCGTATTGTAGTCTCTACTGCATAAGGAGGAGACTATGATACGTCTATTTTTTCGTCCCCTAACACTCGCCCTGCTGTTCGTCGTGGTGGCGGCGGGCTGCGAGCTGTCGTCGCCGGTAAGTGCGCCGCCCGGTGGTGATCTCGGCGCGACGCCCGGTGGCGTCCAGGACATGAGTTTGGCGCGTGAACTCGTCGCGCAGGGCCGGGTGCCGCCGCCCGAAGCGCTGCTCGTCGAAGCGATGTTTTCCGAATACGACCTGCCGATTAGCGGCGCGCCGTGCGAGCGGGCGCTCTGTTTGCGGGGGGCGCTCGGCATCGCGCCGACACTCGACAACTTGGCGTCGGGGTGGATGCAGGTGGGGCTGTCGTCGAATGTCGACCCGGCGGTGTTGGAGGGCTCGAGCCTCACCCTCGTCCTCGTCATCGATGTCTCCGGCTCTATGGGCGGCGGTACCGGCGACAACGACTACCCGACCTACCTGGCACTCGCACAGGGGCTTATCGAAAAACTCGTCGCCGAACTCGGCCCGGACGACGAGGTCGCGGTCGTCACCTTCGGCAGCAGCGCCCAGACGGTGTTGCGCTTTACGCCCGGCGACCAGCAGGATGAGATCCTGAGCGTCGTCCGCAGACTGTCGCCGGGCGGCTCGACCAGCCTTGAAGCGGGCTTGCGCACCGCCTACAGCCTGATGGAGGAGGCCGAAGGCGCGGGCGAACGGCGCCTAATGCTCTTCTCCGACGAGCGCCCCAACGTCGGCGCGACCAGCCCGACCGCGTTCGAAGCGCTGATCGCCGAGGGGGCTCGAGCCGGAATCGGCCTGACTATCTTCGGGATCGGCAACACGCTCGGCGCCGAACTGTTCGACGTAATGGCCAGAACTCGGGGCGGTAACGCGTTTTCGCTCCAGGACGGCGCAGACATCACCCGCATCATGGCACAGGACTGGCCCTACCTCGCGGTTCCGATCGCCTACGACCTCGACATCACGCTAGCGCCCGCGGGCGGCTTTGCGGCGGCGGAGGGTTACGGCTTTCCGGTCGGCGACGACGAGGCGGCGTTGCGGGTCGCGACGGTCTTTTTAAGCCAGCGGCGCGGGGCGTTGCTGGTGCGCTTTACGCCGCCGCCGAGTGGTGAGCTAAACAACTTTGCGGTGGCCGGGCTGATCGCCTACGACACGCCGGACGGGTTGCCGGTCAGCGGCACCTTCGAGGCGAGCTACGACGGGGTGGCGCTCGATTCGCGCGGGCAGTACTTCGCACAGCCGAGCGTGGCCAAGTCGGTGGCATTAGCGGTGCTGGTGTCGAATCTGCGGCAGGCTGCCGAAGACTACCGGGTAGGAGCCGCCGAACGCGCGGTCGACAGGGTGACGCGGGCGCTCGCGCGGTTCGAGGCGGACGTCGCGGCGCTAGCAGAGGGGGGGCTCGAGCCCGAAGTCCGCTTCACCCGAGACCTGCTCGAGCTTATGCGCCGGGGCGCCCCGGTCGGTTTTTAGGTGTGCCAACGCTCATAAATAAGATGAAGAACCGCTACACTCTGTTTTGTAGTGGCGACGTCGCTACGGTGCTAAAGTAAGCGCTGTAACGTCAGCACAGTTTTAACGTCAGTGCGGCTGTAACGTCAGCGCAGTTGTAGCGTCATCACAGATGTCGTGCAGCACGTATCACAGATGTTACGGCGTACGTCACAACAGAAGCCCTTTGGAGGCGCTTATGCGAAACATCGGTCTACTCGGTCTACTCTCGGTGATGCTAGCGTTTACGTCTGTGCAGGCGCAGACCCTGCCGCGCGAGGTGCGTACCCAGATTCTCGAAGCGGTCGTCCAGGTCATTCCGGTCGACAGCGCCGAACGGGCAGCCTGCCGCCCGTCCGGTTTCGGGCACGGGCGATTCAGCCCCGACGGACTACGTCCTGACCGAGCTTTAGCGTGATCGGCGACACCGACACCCGCGAGTACAGCGAGTGGCAGGGGATCTTTATGACCGATCCGGGTGCGCCCGACCGCGAGCCGACCCTCGAATACTGGGCGCGGCACGTCGCGTCGGATCCGAGCTACGACCTCGCCATTATCCAGATCGTCGAATTTGCCGACGAAACGCCGCTTCCGGACGGCTACAGCTTTGTAGGGATGCCGGTCGGCGACTCTAACGACCTGCTTCCGGGCGACCTGATCACCGTGGTCGGCTATCCGGGCATTTCGGGGTCGACCATCACCTTTACTGCCGGGCTGATGAGCGGCTGGCTCGGCGAAGACCTGGTGTCGGGCGGTAAGCAGTGGATCAAGACCGACGCGAAGATCGCCGGCGGCAACTCGGGCGGCGCGGCGTTTAACAGTCGCGGCGAGCTTATCGGCGTGCCGACGGCGGGCCTGCACCTGTTAGAGGGTGACGTCTACGAAGAGCAGCTCTACGTGCGGCCTATCAGTCTGGCGTGGGCGCTGATCGGGCCGAGTGTCACCAACGTGTACCGGGCCGAGGGAGTGCCGGTGCAGACGTCGTTACCGGTCGCGCCGAACCCGCCGCGTGCGAGTGCCGGGCTGCCGAGCGGGGTGTTGGGGGGGCTCGAGCCCGGCAGCTCCCTGGCCAACACCATCGCCCCGACCTCCGACGGTGCGACCTACCACACCTACATCGTCGACGTTCCGGCAGGTCTCGCGAGCCTCGACATCAGCCTCGAAGGCGACGGCGACATCGACCTGGCCGTCAAGGCCGGTTCGGAGATTCTGAGCTACCGCCCCCGCGACGAGGGCGGCGATTGGGACTACCTCGACTTTAGCCCCGACCCGAGCCCGACCTACCGCTACGACAACCCCCCTGCCGGCCCGATCTACATCGACGTGGTCAACCTGCTCGACACCTCGCTCGGCTACACGCTAAGTGCGAGCGCCGCCGGGCTGCCTGTCGTGACGCCGAGCGCGCCCCAGCCTTCGGGCATTATCGGCACTCTGCGACCGGGCCAGGCGGTCAGCGGCAACCTGCAGGGGAGTACCGAGGGCGTTCCGTTTCACACCTACGTCGTCGAGGTGCCCGTGGGCACGCCGAGCCTGAGCATCCTCCTTGACGCCGACACCGACCTCGATCTCGCCGCGAAGTACGGTGCCGAAATTATGACGTACCGCGACCAGGACGAGGGCGGCGACTGGGACTACCGCGACATTAGCGTCGACACCACGACCGAGATGTTGGTCGCGAACCCGCAGCCGGGGCGCTGGTACATCGATGTGTTCTACGCTCTCGAAGACGTCAGCACCAACCCGTACAGCTTACGCGTCGATATCCCGTAACGTGCCGACGAGCGAGCTGTTACGAACGATCAACCTTGCTGTTACTGATCGTCGTGGTGGCGGCAGGGGCTACGGCCCAAGAGTCCGCCGATATCGGTACACCGAGCCGCTACGGGATCGCGGTGCTCGACTTTTCGGTGACCGACCTGACCGGCAGCGTCGCCGACCCGGCAAGCCTCGGGCGGGCGATGTCGGTATCGTTTCAGACGCCGCTCGTACAGTCGCGCCGCTTTACCGTGCTCACGCGAGACCAGCTCGACGCGGTGCTAAACGAGCTCGCTCTTAACCAGCAGGGGATTATCGATCCGGACGAAGCGCAGCGGGTCGGCCAGCTGACCGGCGTCGAGGTGATCGTGACCGGCACTATTATCGTCACGAGCCCGGAACGGCTGTCGGTAACGGCCAACTTTATCGACGTTGAAAGTGGCGAGGTCGCCGCCGCGATTACCCTGGCGGGGTCGGGCCCGGACGACTTTGCGCGGCTCGCCCGCGAGCTGGTCGGCGGTGCCGCGCGCGAGTTTCCGCCGCAGGGCACGGTCGTCGCCGTCGAGGCCGACCAGGTCTACATCAACCTCGGCAACGAGACCGGGCTAAGCAACGCCGACGCGACCGGCGCGATCTTTCGTAACAGCCGGATCGCCGGGCTCACCTTTAGCGAACAGATCGGCACCTTCGAGGTCACGCAGATCGGCCCGCAGGTCAGCCGTGTCGCGGTCGCGATGGATGACGGTGAGCAGGTCCGCGTTGGCGACGTGGTGACGATCCAGTCACTCGACCGTTTGTTTCTACCGTCCTCGGCAGGCACCGAAACGCCCGACCCCACCGTCACGGACCCCGCCACCACAGACTCCATCACCACAAACCCTGTTGTCACAGATCCTGTCACGCCAGACGATCCGGACACGACCGGGGCCGTCGTAGGTCTGCCGAGCGGTCCCTTCGGCACCATTCCGATCGGCGCGACCCGCTCGGCGACGATCGCGGCTAAAAACGACGCGGCCAACATCGCGGCGGTCTATCACACCTACGTCGTCGACGTTTTGCCCGGCACCGACAGCCTCGACATCCGCCTGAGCGGTAACGGCGACGATGTCGACCTGGTGATCAAGGCGGGTTCGGAGATTGTGAGCTACCGATCTCGCGAGGAGGGCGGTGACTGGGATTACCTCGACTTTAGTACCGAGCCCGACCCGAGCTACCGCTACGACGACCCGCCGCCGGGTCCGCTCTACATCGACGTGGTCAACCTGCTCGAGCAACCCCTCACCTACACCCTGAGCGTTATGGCGCCCGTCGCCGCCGAGCCGGGCTTGCCGAGCGGTAGTTACGGCACCCTGAGCCCGGCCACCCCGCGCACCGGTAGACTCGCCGCGACCGACGAGGCCAACAGCGTCTTCGCGGTCTACCACACCTACACCGTCGAGGTTCCGCCCGGCACCGCGAGCCTCGACATCAGCGTGACGGGTCGCGGCGGCGACCTCGATCTCGCGGTAAAAGCGGGTTCGGAGATTATGAGCTACCGGGCGCAGGACGCCGGGGGAGACTGGGACCATATCGACTTTAGCAACACGCCGAACCCGAGCTACCGCTACGACAACCCGCCGTCGGGGCCGGTCTATATCGACGTGGTCAACCGTGACGCCGTGCCCCAAGACTACACGCTTACGGTAGGGCTCGAGCCCCGCACCACCCCCACCCCGTCGGGTATTATCGGCGCCGCACCACCGGGCCAAACACTTAGCGCCACCCTCGCCGGAAGCGCTACCGGCGTGGCGTACCACACCTACACCGTCGAGGTGCCGCCCAGCGCGCCTGCAGCGCTCAAACTTCGACGCCGACACCGACCTCGACCTCGCCGCAAAGTATGGCTCCGAAATCGTGAGCTACCGCGACCAAGGCGAAGGCGGCGACTGGGACTACCTCGATCTAAGTGTCGACACCACCACCACCATGACCATCCCCGCACCCCAGGCAGGTGTATCAACATCAAGCATCATAAACGCCCTCGGTGATGGCCAGGTGAGCCCCTACACCCTGCGCGTCGATATCCGCTAAACACACATATTCGCTAAACACACAAACGAAACATCAACGACTGACGAAGGTCTGTCGGTCGTTACACCAGACATTTTGTCGCGATACCTGCTAGCCGTCCATTTGCTCTTGCCGTTAGGTAACTCTAAAACAGTACCGACCAACGTCTTATGCGGCGTATATGTCTTTGGCTACAGCGTCTACACTACAGTTATGGACGCCGAACGAACTATTAAAATCTCCCGCGAAACTGAACGCGACCTGCGTCGTTACAGCGCCGTAAATGGTCTCACAGAGGATGATCTCACGCGTCTCGTAGATGAGGCGGTTAAAGAAAAGTTGTTGAGAGAGGTGCTCGCCAAGTCTCGGAAGGCGAATGCCGACTTGTCTAGCGAAGCACTCGAAGATCTCGTCAACGAAGCGGTTAAAACCATCACATAAAGTCGTTCTTGATACAAACATCATCGTCTCGGGGCTCCTCACTGACTTGACGCCGCCAGGACAAGTGCTTGACGCTTGGCTAGAAGGTGGATTTACGCTAGTTAGCTCCGAATGGCAATTAGAAGAGATTCGCCGCATTAGCCGTTACCCACGATTGCGGACGCGCCTCAAACCTCATCTAGTTGGTAGAACTGTCAAGCAGATGCGAACAAAAGGTATCATCGTAAACGTGTCGACAATCCCTAACATCTCTTCTGACCCTGACGATAACGTGATCATCGCGACTGCTTTTTCTGGTAACGCTGATGTGCTCGTCTCTGGCGACCGAGGAGATTTGCTTTCTCTCGGTAAAGTGCAGCACATTCCGATTGTCTCTGCTCGTATCTTTGCTGAACAGCTACGACTTTAGACGACGCAGCGCAGTTGCCGATAACGTCACGACAACTCCGTGGCTCACAGAACGCTCTCTAAACGGGCCTAGCGTTACTGTTTGAGCAGGAGGAACATCATGAACTATCGCAGAGTCGGAAATTCGGGCCTCAAGGTCAGCACGGTCAGCCTCGGAGCCTGGACCACCTACGGCGGCAGCGTCGAAGACAAGAAGCTGATCGCTAACATCATCGAAAAGGCCGTCGAGGGCGGCGTCAACTTCTTCGACAACGCCGACATGTATGCCAAGGGTAAGGCCGAGAGCTACCTCGGCGAGATCCTTAAAGACTACACGCGGCACCACCTGGTGCTGTCGACCAAAGTGTTCTGGCCGATGAGCGAGGACGTCAACGACCGGGGGCTTAGCCGCAAACACGTCCACGAGTCGATCGATATGTCGCTCGAGCGGATGCAGACCGACTACGTCGATATGTACTTCGCGCACCGCTACGACCCGGAGACGCCGATGGAGGAGATCGTCGAGACGTTTAGCGACGTGGTGCGTTCGGGGCGGGCGCTCTACTGGGGCACGTCGGAGTGGAGCGCGACGCAGATCGCCGAGGCGTACACCTTTGCGAAGTCTAACGGGCTGGTTGCGCCGATCGTCGAGCAGCCGCAGTACTCGATGCTCTACCGCGAGCGGGTCGAAGAGCAGATCTTGCCGACGACCCATCCGAAGGGGATCGGGCTGGTGGTTTGGAGCCCGCTAGCGATGGGGATGCTGACCGGCAAGTACGACGAGGGTGTCCCCGAAGGGACGCGGTTCGCGCAGAACGACCACTTTGCCGAGCTTTACATGACGGAGGCGAACGCCCGCCGGGTCACAGAGCTGAAAGGTGTCGCCGACGAACTCGGTATCACTCGGGCGCAGCTCGCGCTCGCGTGGGTGTTGCGGCAGCCGGGCGTTAGCAGTGTGATTACCGGGGCGACCAAGGTGAGCCAGATCGAAGACAACATCCAGGCCGCTGAAGTCGAACTGTCCGACGATCAGATCGAGCGGATCGATACGATTTTGGCGTCTTAGTAAACGGCAGGTAGTGAGCTGTAGCGGTCCGTGGCGCGTTGTCGCTAGTCTGGTGAGATGTCGCTGGTGAGTCTGAGATAGCGGTGAGGGCGGGGGAGAACCCTGCCCTTTCTGTTTGTGCTGTGGGGGGGCTCGAGCCCTCCTGTCTACCCGGCAGCGACCCCGACAATACGAAGACCCGCAGCGCCCACCACAAATCGTGATTTAGACTAGACGGATGAAACTATTTACTGCCGAAGAGATGCGCGCCGCCGACCAGGCCGCAATGGACGCGGGCGTCTCCTCGTTAATCCTGATGGAGAACGCCGGACGCGGTATCGCCGAGTTCGCGCTGCGCGAGTGGCCCGACCTGCGCGACGCGGTGGTGCTGTGCGGCAAAGGCAACAACGGCGGTGACGGCTACACGGTCGCACGCTACCTGCACCAGCACGGCTGGCGAGTACGGATCTTCGAGATGAGCGACGAACCCGGCTCCGACGACAGCCAGACGATGCGTTCGGCGTGGCTCGCTCACAGCCAGGGGTGCACCGAATCTCTCGGAGTCGAGGCGCTCGCGAAAAGAATCGACGCGAAAACACTGGTGGTCGACGCGCTGTTCGGAAGTGGTCTGAGCCGTCCGTTAGAGGGCGAACTCGCTAATGTCGTCAAGCACCTTAACCAGAGTGACGCGCCGGTCTTGAGCGTCGACGTACCGAGCGGGATAAGCGCCGACCAGCCCGAGCCTATCGGTCCGGCGGTCCGAGCGACGCGGACGGTGCAGCTTGCTGGGCCGAAGCGGGCGAGTGCGTTTTATCCGGCTAAAAGCTTCTTTTCGGTCGGGGCTGCGGCGTCGCAGCTAGGGCGGGTCGAAACGGTGGTTGACGTCGGCATCCCGCCTCGTCTGGTCGCGGCGCAGTCGTCGGTGGAGGTGCTAACACCGGCAGGGGTGCGTCCGTATCTGCCGACGCGGGCGCCGGACGCGCACAAATATCAGGTCGGGACGGTGCTGGTGATTGCGGGCTCGCCGCAGTATTCGGGCGCAGCACAGCTCGCGGCACGTGGGGCGTTGCGGGCGGGGGCCGGACTGGTCACGCTCGCCGGCGAGGAGGCGCCAGGAGGCGGCTGGCCCGAAATTATCTTCGCGCCGCTCGACTGGCACAACGCGCTCGCGACCCTCGCCGATATTCCGGCCAAACGGGCGCAGGTGCGGGTGATCGGGCCGGGGCTCGACCCGCGCGCGTTCGAGTTGCTGCCCGACATCATCGCGCAGCGCGAGGCGGTCACGGTGCTCGACGCGTCGGCGCTAACCGGCGGAGAGGCGTGGTTCGCGGCGGTCAAACAACACGGTCGCTGTGTGCTTACACCGCACGTCGGCGAGGCGAGCGGGCTGCTTGGGCGCGCGGCGGGCGACATCCTACAAGACCCTATCGGCGCAGCGACGGCGCTCGCCCAAAACAGTGGTGCGGTCGTCGTCCTGAAAGGGGCTACCACGGTTATCGCGGCGCCCGGCGGACGGTGTGCGGTGAGCGCGTACGGTCATCCGGGCATGGCGACGGGGGGGGCGGGAGACGTCCTGTCGGGCCTGCTCGGTGCGTGGCTGCTCGGGCTAAACAACATCGGCACAAAAGACAGTGAAGCCGACGAGGCGGCGATCTTTTCGCGCACTGCGGCGTGTGTTCTGGCTCACGGCCTGACGGGCGAGCGGGCGGCGAGCGCCTACGGTGATGGCCTGACGGCGGGCGACCTGATCGACCTGTTTCCAGCGGTGTGGCAACAGCTAGTGCGGGGCGAAGGGTGACGCCCGCGTCATCGGCAGATGTGACAGACCCGGCAACCCTAACGCCGCTCACGGTGCGGGTTCCGGCGACGAGTGCGAACCTGGGGCCGGGCTTCGACTGTCTGGGGCTCGCGGTCGGGCTCTATTTAGAGGTGACGGCGTACCCCGACGAGCGCGACCGGTTCGTCTACCGGGGTGAGGGGCGCATCCTCGACACGCCCGACAACCTCATCCATTTGGGGTTTCGGCAGATGTACGCGCTGTGCGGGGTGGCGGCGCCGGCGGTGCGGTTCGAGGTCGACAATCCGATTCCGCTCGCGCGGGGGTTGGGGTCGTCGTCGGCGGCGCTGGTGGCGGGGGCGGCGCTCGCGTGGGGGTGGCTCGAGCCCTCCCTCTCCAACTCCCCCTACAACCCGCCCGAACGCGACGCCGTCTTCCAGCTCACCGCCCAACACGAGGGCCACCCCGACAACGTCGCGCCCGCAATCTACGGCGGCTTTACCGTGTCGGCGCTCCACGACGGGCGCTACCTGTGCCAGACGCTCGACATTCCGGCGCGGTGGCGGCTCCTGTTCGCGGTGCCCGCCTTCGAGCTGTCTACGGCCAAGGCTCGAGCCGTGCTGCCCGCGACTTACCCGCGCCACGACGTCATCTTTAACACCAGCCGGAGCGGGCTCTGGACGGCGGCAGTCGCGCTCGACAAACCCGACCTGCTCTTTGTTGCCGCGCAGGACAGCGTCCACGAACCGTACCGCGAACCGCTCGTACCGGGTCTTAGGGCGTGCCGGACAGCGCTCGCCGAGGCGGGTGCGGCGGCGGCGTATCTGTCGGGGGCGGGGCCGACCCTCGCGGCGGTGACGGTCGGCGACGAGGCGACCGAGGCGTGCCGAGCGGTGATGCAGACGTTTGTCGGGGAGGAGGGACGGGTGCTCGAACTGTCTCCGAGCGCTGGCTACACCCTGAGCCGAGCTTGATGTCGGGCCTGATGCCGGGTCTGATGTTGGGACTGATTAGCTGTGTTTGACGGCCTGCAACACCTTGTACTGCGGACTCTCGGCGATCGTCGCGACCGTCGCCCACGTCGATAATTCCTGTTCGTAGGGGAGAGCTTTGTTGGCGACGAGTGTAAAGACGCCGCCGGGGACGAGGTGCTTACGCGCGGCGGCGATGAAAACGCGGGGGAGCTCGAGCCGCACCTGCTTCCCCACATGAAAGGGCGGATTGCTGAGCACCA
This sequence comes from Trueperaceae bacterium, assembly GCA_034521635.1. Classification (GTDB taxonomy): domain Bacteria; phylum Deinococcota; class Deinococci; order Deinococcales; family Trueperaceae; genus JAXHMC01. Next base: position 142,312 of record JAXHMC010000045.1, read on the forward strand.
CGTCGAAGCGCGCGTCGTCCTTGAGGGCCGAATCGACGTCGGAGTGCAGGCTGCGGACGTCGAGCCCGTAGCGGGCCGCGTTGCGGTGGGTGCTTTTGACCGCGAGCACGTCGTCGTCGAGCGCCGTGACCGCCGCCCCGGCGAGCGAAGCCTTGAGGCCGATTACGCCGTAACCGCAGCCGAGGTCGAGCAGCCGCTGGCCCGCCGTCTCGCGCAGGTCGAGCGTGGCGAGGAGCAGCGCGGTGCCGGGGTCGAGCTTGCCGCTCGCGAACACGCCCGGCTCGGCTTCTAGCGTCAGATCTGCGGCGTTAAACGTCCGGGCTTCGACCGCTTCGGTTTCGGTCTTTATCTTTTTGGCCCGCACCAGCCGCCAGCCGGCCTTTTTGGCGAGCACGTCGACCTCGCCGAACAGCGCCGCGAGCTGTTTTTCGTAGCGTTTCGCGCCCTGGTCTTTGTGCATCGCGACGTAGGCGACGCCGCCGCCGCTAAGGGCTGCGTGAGCGCCGCGCAGGTCGGCAGAGACGCGCGCGTTGCCCCGGTCGGTTGCCGGTAACAGAAAGATACGGTCGGCGCTCGTCGGGGGGGCGTACCAGCTCGAGCCCGCCGCTATCGTCACCCGGTCGTCGCCGGTGAACGTCTCTTGCGAGCAGCGCAGCGCTGCTCGGGACGGGTCGAGCACGGTGACACGCTCGGCGTCGGCGAAGAGGGCGAGCACCCCCAACCCGCCGGTCGCGTCGATAAGGTGTTCGCCGCCTAGCTCGGCGCGTTCTAGCATCAGCCTGATCGCAGGGTGCACCGCGTCGTGGTCGCGGACGCCGGGTTTGACGGTGTAGCGAAACGTCTCGTCGTCGACGCGGATGGGGGTGGGCTCGAGCCGGTGATACTCTGCTAACGTCACCCGAACAGTGTACCGCCCCACGCGCCCCGGGTCCGGTAGGCTGGCGCGTGCTAAGCTGGCTCCATGTCACTTATTTTGGGCGTCGACACCTCCTGTGACGACACCGGTATCGGTCTGGTACGAGACGGCGCGGTCGTCGCGAACGTGGTTGCCGCGCAGACCGCGCTGCACGCCAAATACGGCGGCGTCATGCCCGAACAGGCGAGCCGCGAACACCTTTCGGTCATCGACCGGGTTCTTGACGACGCGCTGTCCGAGGCGGGCGCGAGCCTAGACGACGTTACGGCGGTCGCGGCGACGTACGGCCCCGGCCTGGTCGGGGCGCTGCTGGTCGGGCTGACCTACGCCAAGGGGCTCGCCTGGGCGCGCGGAGTGCCGTTTGTCCCGATCCACCATCTCGAGGGCCATCTGGCGTCGAGTCTGGCGGCAGATCTGGCGGTGGGGGGAGGGCTCGAGCCCCCCTTCCTCTGCCTGATCGCATCGGGTGGGCACACCAGCCTGTTCGACGTTGTGGCCTGGGGCGACTACCGCGAACTCGGCAAAAGCCGCGACGACGCGGCGGGCGAAGCGTTCGACAAGGTCGCGCGGCTGCTCGGTCTCGGCTATCCGGGCGGGCCGGCACTTAGCAAGGCCGCCGTAGACGGCGACCCGCAGGCGTTCGACCTGCCCCTACCGCTCCGGCAGCAGGAGGGGTTCGACTTTTCGTTTAGCGGTCTCAAAACGGCGGTGTCGCTCACCGTCGAAAAAAACCCCGACCTAAACCGGGCGGACTTGGCGGCGAGCTTCGAGCGGGTGGTGGTCGACAGTCTGTTTCGGGTCACCGAGCGGGCGGCCCGGGCGACCGGTCGCCACACCGTGGTCGTCGCGGGCGGGGTCGCCGCCAACCGACCGTTACGCGCCCGCTTCGCCGCGAGCGACCTGCGCGCCGTGTTTCCGCCCCCGGCACTCGCAACCGACAACGGCGCGATGATCGCCCTGGCCGCCTGGCTACGGCAGCCGTTCGCCGACAGCGACTGGGGCCGCGACGCTGCTCCCTACGTCCCGCTCGCGAGCGATAAGCGCGACACCGCCCGCTCGTAAGCGTCTAGATAGAGCGGCATGATCCTGTCTTCGCTAAACACCGTGCTGGCCCGTTCGCGCGCCGCCGCCGACAGCGCCTGATAGTGTTCGGGGTCGCCAAGCAGCCGCAGCGCCGACGCCGCCATGTTCGTGGTGTCGCCGATGTCGTGGGTGTAGCCGGTCACGCCGTGGCGGATCACTTCGGAGATACCGCCCGCGTTCGAGGCGACGACCGGTAGCCCGCAGGCCATCGCTTCGAGCGCGGCGAGTCCGAACGATTCCTGCTCGCTCGGCAGCAGAAACAGGTCGCTGACCGCCAAAATCGACTCGATACGCGGAAAGCTGCCTAGAAACGAGACCCGTTCGCCGACGCCGAGCTGCGCCGAGAGCTCGAGCGCCTGGGGTCGTTCGGGGCCGTCACCGATCATCAGCAGCCGCGCCGCCTGCCGCCTAGCGACCTTCGCAAAGACCCGCACCACGTCGTCGGTCCGTTTGACGCGCCGAAAGTTCGACACGTGTACGAGCAGGCTCTCGCCCGGCGCCGCGTAACGACGCCGCAAGTCAGGGTCTGGCCGAGGCCGAAACCGGGCCGAGTCGACCGCGTTCGGAATCACCGTAATGTCGCGCGAAATCCCCATCTCCTGCTGCGTATACGTCGCGAGGTAGTCGCTGACCGCCGTGACCACGTCGGAGCTGTTGATCGAGTGCTGCGTCGTGCGGAGGTAGGTGCGGTCTAAGCCGACGAGGGTGATGTCGGTGCCGTGCAGCGTGGTCACGACCGCCGGACAGGGCGAGCGGCGGCACATATCGCGCGCTAGAATCGCGGCGGCGGCGTGCGGGATGGCGTAGTGGGCGTGGATGACGTCGACGCCGTACTCCTCGATCACCTCGGCGAGCTTCGAGGCTTCGGCGAGCGTGGTAAGCGGCGTGTCGAACAGCGGATAGGTCGTGCTACCGACCTGGTGAAAGTAGACGTTGGGGTGCCCGACCTCGGTCAGCCGAAACGGAACCCGGTCGGCGACAAAGTGGACGTTGTGGTTGTGCCGGGCCATCTGCAAGCCGAGTTCGGTGGCGACGACGCCACTCCCGCCGGCGCCGCTATGGAGCAACACTGCGATGTTCATGCGTCCTCCTGGACAAATCTTGTGTCAGACGTCGTATCAGACGTTGTACCAGACACTGTGTCAGACGTCGTGTCAGAGTTGATATCGGTCAGATGCGATCGTTGTAGCATCAGCTGGAACCGCTCTTTGGCGTGACGACATCTCTGTGTTACAAGGGTGTCTTTGAGCGTGGTGCGACACGTCTTTTTTAGTCGCAGATACGGGGGCGGATACGGGGTCTGGTGGTGGTTCGGTGCGCATGGCGCACCCTACCGAGCCGTTCAGCCTAAAATAGTGCACGAGACATGATTCGATGTCGATGTGTTCTCGCGTCTCAGACGAATATCCTGTGATTCTAAGAGGATGTCTGCAATGCACTGTTTTAGCGTGGTCGCGCCACTACGATGACGCGTATCGGTTTGTCGCGGCGCGCGTCCGTTTAGCGCGGCGTAGACCGTGAGACCGAATGAAGTATCGACCTGCTGACCCTACCAAACGATGCGGTGTGGCGGCGTCGTGTGTGGGCGCGTTCGGCGCTAGCGCCCCAATGAGAGACGTGACGCGGGGGCGCGGCGGCGAAAAGTGATACACTCTCGCTATGCGTGTTGGCATTGTCACCGACTCGACCTGCGATCTTCCGGCAGCGACGCTGCTTAGGCTCGGGGTGGCTGCTGTGCCGCTCCGGGTCCGGTTAGGCGAACAGGTCCACCGCGACTGGCGCGATATCGAGCCGGCGGCACTCTACGAGCAGATGGAGAGCAACGACGTGATGCCGGTCACGAGCCCGCCCGACGCCGAAGACTTTGTGCTGGTCTACGAACGTTACCTGGCGGCGTACGACGTCATCATTTCGGTCCATCTTTCGGGGGCGCTCTCCGAGACGGTGGCTCGAGCCCGTGAGGCGGTCGCGCTGCTCGGCGCCGAAGACCGCATCACCGTGGTCGATTCGCGTCAGGCGACGGCGCCGCTCGCCGAAATGGTCATCGAAGCGGCGACCCAGGCCGCCGACGGCGCCGACGTCGACCAGATCGTCTGGCACATCAACCGGATGCGCGACAGCCTCTACACGCTTATCTGCCCCGATTCGCTCAAGTGGCTGCTTGCGGGCGGGCGGATCGGGCGGACGCAGATGGTGATGGGCAACCTGCTCGGGGTGCGCCCGATCATCACGATCGACGACGGGGCGGTTACGTCCGCCGGACGGACGCGGCACAGCGCGACGATACGTACGCTGGTGTCGAAGCTAAGCGAGCGTTTCGCCGAAATGCCCATCCACCTGACCCTTTTCTTTGCGGGCCAGGACCGCGACAGCATCGAACAGCTCAAACGGGCGACCGAAGAGGCCGGGCTCGACATCGTCAGTGGCCGGGTGCAGCTGTTAGGGCCGGTGATCGGGAGCCACCTCGGGCCGCGTACGCTCGGTCTCTGCGCCTACCCTGAAATTGTGTCGATCTTCGAATGAGCGAGACCCGGCTAGCGATCAACTACTCGCCCGAAGCGGCGCAGCTGCTCGCGGAGGGTGCGGTCGAGGTCGATCTGTTCAAGTGCCCGGACTGGCCGGACGTGATGGGGGCGGCCCTCGATCACCGCCCTATCTACGTCCACTTTCCGCTGGTTGCCGGGCGCGGCACGCTCGCCGACACCGACTGGCTCCGCCTCGAAACGCTGCTCGAGCAGAGTGCGACCGGGCTGGTCAACGTCCACCTACACGCCGATCCGGACGCCGCCGACCCGGACGCCCTCGCCGAGCGCTGGCTCGCCGACCTGGCGCTGCTAAGCGGGCGCTTCGGGGCCGAGCGGGTCGTCGCCGAAAACATCATCTACTTCGGTCCGGGCGGAAAAACGGCGGCGGCGGCGACCGACCCCGACCTGATCAGCCGGGTGCTTCGCGACAGCGGGGTCGGGCTGCTGCTCGACCTGGCCCACGCCCGGATTTCGGCGCTCCACTACGGCTGCGACGCGCGCGACTACATCGCGGCGCTACCGACCGAGCGGCTCCGCGAACTGCACGTGACCGGTACCGGACAGCACGAGGGGCGCTGGCGCGACCATCTGGCGATGAGCGACGCGGACTGGGCGCTGCTGGTGTGGGGGCTCGAGCACCTCGGCCACGCTTGGTCGCGCCCGGACGTCATCGCCCTAGAATACGGCGGCGTCGGCCCGCTCTTCTCGTGGCGGAGCGAGCGAGAGGTTATCGCCCGGAGTCTGCCCCGGCTTCGGGCGCTGCTAGACCAGGCCGAGTCGCGGCTCGCGGCAGCGTCGTAACGTCGAGCTGGTCTAGGTGCGCCGGCTTGTCGATGTCGGCGGCGAGGCTCGCGAACGGGCTGGCGTAGACCCCGACCGAAAGCCCGAGTTCCTGCTCGAGCCGCCCGACGATGTCGGCGATACTTAGGCGCCGGGTCAGCAACCGCCACACAGAGCGCACCCCGAGCAGCCGCACGAGTGCGAGCGGGTTTTTGCGGTCGCGGTGGACCCGGTCGATAAAGGGGAGCAGCACCGGTAGCGCCGCGGGCCGCACGAGCACCGGATTGCCGCCGGTAAAGCGCCCGTCAGCGAGCCGGACGAAGGTGCGGGGCTGCTCGCCGAACTGCCGCCGAAACACCCCCTCCTTGACGACCGGATAGACGATGTCGTAGCCGTTGGCCTGGCCGATAAAGTCTTCGATCGCCGCCCGGTCTAGCCAGGGCAGGTCAGCGGTGACGAGTAGGACGGTGCGGTGGGGCTCGAGCCCTACCGACGCCTCCACCCCGCGCCGGATGCTCTCGGCAAAACTCCCCCCAGACGGCACCACCCGAACCCCGGCCTCGCCTAGCACAGCGTCTTCGTCCCCTGCTTCGTCGCCTACAAACAGACACGACGCGACGAGCGGGCTGCCGAGCAGCGCGTCTAAAACGTAAGCGACCATCGGCCTCCCGCCGACCGGTACAAACGCCTTGTGGCGCACGCCCGCCTGCCGCGCGAGTTCGTCGCGCCCGCCCCCGCCTAAGATGACCGCGCTCACAGGTCGGGGGTTAGCAGAAGAATTCGTGTCCATAAACGACCTCCGCGTCGTTAGGGGAGAGAGGGTAGAGACGCCGGGAGACATTGGCGCCCGTTCGACGAGGCACGACCCGCCAACGGTGGTGATGGCTGCAGAATCTCGTCTGTCCTAAACTGACGCTGTCCCTCAGATGATGTCGGGAACAGAGCTGAGGTGCGGATGTGTTTTGCATCTCCCTACACAGACGTTACAGACGTTGCGCGGTCATCTATGGCGCGACCATCGATAAGGGGGACAAGGGGGGATATCGCCCGTGCGCGGTGTGGGTGTGCGCCCGCTACGACCGACGCTCTACGACCCGCTCGGCACCTTCTCTTCTTCGGCCTCTTCTGCTGCCTCCGCGCCGACCTCGTCGCCGGTAATCTTGGGCATCAACGTATCGACTCGGGCTTTGACCGCGTCGCTCATCGTAATCTTGTCGGGCCACTCGCGGCTAAACCCCTCTTCGGCGAGCTTCGGCGTCCCGTCCATAATGAAGATGGGGCCTTCGACGCCGCCGTCCTCGAACGGGTTTTCGTAGACCATCACGTCGCGTTCGGGGTCGATGTTGTTAAGCAGCGTCCAGATGCAGTCCTCGAAGTCGGTCGGGTCGGTCTGGTGGTCTAGTACGGCGATCAGCCGGACGCCGTCGGCCTGAGGCTGTTGCGCCGCCCATTCGCCGAGGTGACGGCCCTGGCCGGGGCGGTCTTTGGTCGTGGTGATAAACCAGAATCCGCCCGCGATCTGGTGCTGCCGGTCGATTTCGGCGTGGCGCGGCAGTTCGTCTTCGCTGCGTTCCGGGTTCGGACTCCAGAACACCTCGTCGCCCTCTTCAAGGTGTTTGCGGGTGCCGTCGATGATCAGCTTGCTGCCGTAGCTCCAGGCGCGGCTGGCGTGGTCTAAGACGTCGATCGGGCCTTTGGCGAACTGCGAATCGCGTCCGGGCACGGCGTTTTTGAGGACGGTGCGCCAGAAGTCGAGATGCTGGTGCGGCTTGACGTCTTCGTCGCTGACGAGCAGGACCTTCGCAAACATCATCTGACCGAGACCTAGCAGCCCGTTAGCGACCTTGTAGGCTTGGCCCGGATACTCCTTGTCGATCACGATGTTGACGAGGTTGTGGGCGATACCGGCAGGCGGCAGGTGGTAGTCCTTGAGTTCGGGCAGCAGTAGCTGCGCCGGCACCAGAAAGATCCGCTCGGACGCTTCGATCAGGTAGGCGTCCTCCATCGGCGGGCGTCCGACGATCGTGGCCGGATAGACCGGGTCTTTACGCATGGTGATGGCGGTGACGTGAAACACCGGGTAGAGGTCTTGCAGCGTGTAGAAGCCGGTGTGGTCGCCGAACGGGCCTTCGAGACGCCACGGCTCGTCGGGGTCGATGTAGCCCTCTAGCACGAACTCGGCTTCGGCGGGCACGTCGAGGTCGACGGTAACACCTTTACACAGTTCGATCGAGCGTCCGCGCAGAAAGCCGGTCAGCGAATACTCGTTGATGCCCGGAATCGGCGGTAGCGGGGCGGTCGCCGCGTAGGTCAGAGCCGGGTCGCCACCGAGCGCGACGGCGACGTCGAGCTTTTGGCCGAGCTTTTTGGCGTTGGCGAGGTGCCGGGCACCGGTCTTGTGGCGCTGCCAGTGCATGCCGGTCGTCTTTTTGTCGTAGACCTGCATCCGGTACATCCCGACGTTGACGTCGCCGCTGTCGGGGTCCTTGCTCGTCACGAGCGGCAAGGTGATAAAGGGGCCGCCGTCGCCGGGCCAGCACTTTAGCACCGGCAGCCGCGACAGGTCGACCTCGTCGCCGCGCCAGATGACCTCTTGGACCGGCCCCTTGCGTACCCGTTTGGGCGGCAGCGAGGTGAGTTCGCGCAGTTTGGGCAGGTTGGAGGCGAGGCCGATAAGACCGCCGCCGATCTTGACGTCGATAAGGCTCCGAATCCGATCGGCGATGTCGTCGAGGCTGTCGACGCCTAGCGCGAGCGCCATCCGGTCGCGGGTACCGTAGAGGCCGATCGCGAGCGGAAAGTCTTTGCCGGGGATATTTTCGAAGAGCAGTGCGGGGCCGCCCCGTTTGACCATCCGGTCGGCGATCTCGGTGATTTCTAGCTCGTGAGACACCGGTTCGGTGACGCGCAGCAGCTCGCCACGACGCTCGAGCTCGGCCAGAAAACGCTGGAGGTTAGGGTAGGACATACTCTTTACGTTACCGCTCTGGTGTTCGGTGAGCGCGGCGCAAAAACACACTCGCGCCCGGCGTCGCCCTAGGCTATACTCCTCTGACGAGGTGGTTTCGACATGATAACGAATCGACGTGGATCAGGCTCTGTCTACCTAACGCTATCGCTCGTGCTGCTGTTCGCGTCTTGCGCGCCCCAGTTTGTCGCCCCCTACGACCCGGCGACCGACTCGGCGGTCACGAATGTGCAGCAACAGCTCGGCACTCTTTTCGCCGAACAGCAGCGGACCGACCCGCCCGTGTGCGACTACGACAACTATGTCGGCTTCTACGACGCGCTAGACGTCGATCTCGGGAGCCTCGTGATCCGTAACGAGGCGCGCGAGCAGAATCAGCTCACCGTGCGGCAGTTGCGACTGCTCGGCGATAGTCTCGACAATCTCGAAGCGCTACACCAGCGTAGCGGCTGTCTGCCCGAGGGGCAGATCGAGGTATTGCAGCGACAGTTCGACACCAGCTTTACGGCGATCTTACGGCTCGAGCTCGCCAAACGCCGCTAACCCCGTTAGGAGACCTCTATGCTCGACACCGACCGGCTCGTGACCGACCTCCTTGCCGCCGCCCAGCAGATTCTCGGCGACAGCTTTGACGCGGTCCGTCCGTACGCGACCGCCGAATTTCGCAAACTCGCCGAAACGCTCGTCCTGATCGCCGAGTTGCGCGCGACCGGCGCCGTCGACGACGAACAGGCCCGACTTCTGCTCGACATCCAGAAAAACGCGAGCCGCACGGTGCTCCTCACCCTCGAAGGGATCGCCCTGCTGACCGCCGAGCGGGTCTTAAACGCCGCGCTCGGTGCGGTGACCGACACCATCAACCGCACCCTCGGCTTCGAACTGCTCTAGACCGAAACCGGTATCACGCCGTTTTTTCGAGCAGCGGCAGCCCGCCGTCACTCTCGGTAATGGTGTACTCGTCCGGTAACGCCTCGGCGGTGTTGTCGCCCGGCTCTTTGGTGAAGTAGTAGATCACGTAGGGCGTACCGGTATCGTCGTGTTCGCGCTCTAGGTAGTGCAGATAGTACGTCTCGCCGCGTGAATTGGTGTAGGTGTAGGGCATGATGGTCAGCGTAAGACGAAGCCGCAACCTCTAACCATGCCCGAGCGCATCTTCGGTCACGTCCCCGGCTATCCGCCCGGCGCTCACTTCGCGAACCGCCGCGAACTGTCTCGGTCTGGCGTCCACCGTCCTCTTGTCGCCGGCATCGCGGGCAGCGCCTACGAAGGTGCCGAATCGGTGGTGTTGTCGGGCGGCTACGAAGACTCGCGAGACTACGGCGACGTCGTCATCTACACCGGTCACGGCGGACGCGACCCCGACACCGGCAAGCAGGTCGCGCACCAGACGCTCGTACGCGGCAACCAGGCACTCGCTCTAAGTCACGCTCGCGACCTTCCGATTCGGGTCGTGCGGGGTGCGCGGCAGCCTTCGCCCTACGCACCCGCTAGCGGCTACCGTTACGACGGACTGTTTAGGGTGGCCGACTACTGGCGCGAACGGGGGCGGTCGGGCTACTACGCCTGGTACTTCAAACTGGTCGAGCGTCCGGATTAGACTGACGACATGACCGACCCTACATCTGCCGACGGATCTTCATTTGATGGACGACGTTCGTTCGTGTTTCGGTCGTTGCCGACCGGCGTCACGCTCCACTACGCGGTGCAGGGCGACCCGCACGGCCCCGCACTCGTGTTCGTCCACGGTTACGCCGACTCGTGGTACGTGTTCGCTCCGCTTTTAGACCGACTCCCTGACAACTACCGGATCTACGCGCTAAGCCTACGCGGTCACGGCGAGTCGGATAAGCCTGCCGAGAGCGACACCGAGAGCTACAGCGTCGAGGCCTACGCTAGCGACGTTAAAGCGTTTGTCGAGACTGTCGTCCGCCCGACCGACGCGCCGACGGTGACGCTCGTCGGACATTCGCTCGGCAGTTTCGTCGCTCGCAAAGCCGTCTTGGTGGGGACAAAGGTCGACCGGCTGGTTCTTATCGGTTCCGCTCCGCACTCCGTCGGCAATCCGGGAGCGCTCGCGCTGCGCGAAGCCGTAGACGACTTGCAAGACCCCGTTAGCGTCGCGTTCGTAAAAAGCTTGCAGTCGACGTCGCCGCTGCTCGATCCGGACGTGATGGATACCGTCGCCCGGGAGAGCGCGAAGGTGCCGGTGCATGTGTGGCGGGCCGAGCTAGACGCGATTTTGCGCGACGACCACAGCGCCGAACTCGCGCGCTTAGACGTGCCGACGCTGCTGATTTGGGGAGAGGAAGATATGCTGTTCGGACGCGAAACGCAAGAAGAGCTGGTGCGGTTGTTGCCTAGAGCGGAGTTGCGGAGCTTTCCGGGCTTGGGACACGCGCCGTGGCTCGAGCACCCCCCCACCATCGCCCGAGCCATTACCGACTTCCTCTGCTCACCACAAAACGTTCCAGCACCCCAGCGGAGAACACGATGACGGGTCACGACCAGAACGACGACCGAGCCGCCTACACACAGATCGCGAACGACCTCGCCCAGCGTTACGCCCGGCTCTACCCCTAGCGCTACATCCCCATCTTGACGAGCGACTTGTACTCCGGGTGCCGCTCGATATATCCCTTGACGAACGGGCAGAGCGGCGCGACCGAGCGACCCTCCGCCTTGACGTGCTCGAGCGCGTACCGCACCAACCGGCTCCCGATCCCGCGTCCCTCGAACGCGTCTGGCACCTCGGTGTGCGTAAAGATGTAGGTGTCGCGCACCCGCATATACGACGCGACCGCCGTCTCGCTGCCGAGTTGTGCTTCGAACCGTTTGTAGGCCTCGTTGTGCCGCAACACGGCGTCGTCCGGTCCTTTCGCAGCCTGTTCGCTCACGCTCGTCCTCCTTCTGTCGGTGTCGCCCCGTCTGTACGAGCCGAATCCGCTCGCTCGCTTGTCTTGATACGCCGGTTCGCACACGCCAGCGTCGTATACACCGGCCTCGTAAACACCAGCACCAGCCGCGCCCCCATCATAAACCGAGTCTTCTCTAAAGGTCTTTTTGCTACACCTCTCTACTGCCCGACACGACACCACCGTGCGGCACCGTAGTGGGCCATCCGTCTGAAAACGGTATGCGAACGAGATCGAGCCGCAGTGTGTTTTCTGGTTTAGACGGACGTTTCGCAATGATAATTTGACGTCTCGACGCACCAGTGTCGCGTAGACAAGCTCGTAGAGTTAGCCGTACACACTTTCCTATTCGCCGATATTTTTTCATAATAATAATAATAAGAGGTGCGCTCACAGAGTTTGAGAGGCTCCTACGTCGCGCGAACGGAGGTTAACCACGTATGACGGAGATGTTTACGACGGTAGTGTCGTCCCTATGTTGACACCGGATACGCTTCAGCCACTACTCGCCACGCTTGTCGTCGTCGCCGGTACGCTTCTGGCCGTCGCTTACCGCGACCACCTCGCCGACGTCCCGTTCGAAAAGCTCTTCTACCTTTTCGTCGCCCTTACCTCGGTCACCATTCTGCTGCTCAACCCGCCGCCGCTACAGAGCTGGACGCTTCCGGCGCTCGTGATCTATCTCGCCGAACCGACCGGTGACCTGATGCGGATTCTGCTGGTGATGGTCGTCGGCGCGGTCTTTTTCGCGAGCGTGGTCGGCGTCGGGTTTCTGTTAGCGGCGCTGTTTAGACGTCCTTCGTCCTAAGCGTAAGATAGACGAAGGACGTGGTGCTAACAGGCTGTGCTAGACGCTATACTCTGGCTATGAATTCTTTATTCGCAAGATGCATGTTCGTCCTGATGCTGCTTTCGAGCCTCGGGCTCGCCCAACAGCAGGTCGCCCGTCCCTACAACGACCGCGTCCGCATTGTGGCCGACGACGCGCTGCTCGTCTACTTTCTAAACGAGTTTACCGCCGCCGTCGAGTATCAGAGCTGGCCGGTGGTCGTGACCTTTTTCGAGGAAGAACCGTACCGGATTCAGACCCGCGAATTCGGCATCAGCGACGCGCAGTTTATCCGCGAAGCGATTTTGGCACCGGGCGATCAGTCGTTGCCGAGACGCCCGGGCGACGCGAGCGAGTTCGCTCGGCTTAATAGCATCGACACCATCACCATTACCACGGTCGAGTTCGGCGGCTTAGGCGACGTCACCATAGGCGGCCAGGTCACGCTCTACGACGGGACGACCCGCCGCGTACAATTCGGCCTCGTGCGTAAGGTAACCGGCGAGTACGAAATCACCTCGGCGGTCGGTTGATTAGCGGTCGGTTGATGGGCGGTCGGTTAAGTGGCGGTCGGTGAGTCAAGAAAGCAATCTACCGACGCGGTTACGACGCGACAAATACAACGCTGCTACGCGTAATCCTCTTGTGTTACCTTAACCGAGACAAACTGTCTACATCTCGTTTAGAGGGGCGCGCTTGAGTGCCCGCACAGGAGGATTTATGAGCTTTCGGATAGAAAAAGATTCGATGGGAGAGTTCGAGGTACTCGAAACGGCGCTCTACGGAGCACAGACGGCTCGAGCCCTCGAAAACTTCCCCGTCTCCGGCCAGGGCATCGGTCGTGAGATGATTCGCGCTATGGGACTGATCAAGTATGCCGCTGCGAGCGTCAACAAGGACTTGGGCAACGTCGTCCCCGAACTCGCCGACGCCATTATGGAGGCCGCCCAAGAGGTTATCGACGGCGTCCACGACGATCACTTCCCCGTCGACGTGTTTCAGACCGGTTCGGGCACGAGCAGCAACATGAACGCTAACGAGGTCATCGCCAACCGCGCCATCCAGATTTTAGGCGGCGAGGTCGGCACCAAGATCCCGGTCCACCCCAACGACCACGTCAACTTCGGCCAGTCGAGCAACGACGTGTTTCCGACCGCGATCCACGTCGCGGCGCTCGTCGCCGTCGAAAAAAAGCTGCTTCCGTCGCTCAAACTGCTGCAGCAGGGCCTAGAGAAGAAAGCCGAAGCGTTCGACGATATCGTTAAAATCGGTCGGACGCACCTCCAGGACGCCACCCCGATCCGGCTCGGTCAAGAGTTTTCCGGTTACGCCGCACAGGTCGCCCACGGCATCCGCCACGTCGAAAACGTCCGCTTTCACCTCTCCGAACTCGCCCAGGGCGGTACCGCCGTCGGCACCGGCATCAACACCCACCCCGAATTTGGGGCGCGGATGGCCGCGAAGCTTAGCGAAATGACCGGCGTAGACTTCGTCGAGGCACCTAACCACTTCGAAGCTCAAGCCGCCCAAGACGCCGCCGTCGCGCTTAGCGGAGCGCTCAAAACGCTCGCCGCCAGCCTGATGAAGATCGCGAACGACATTCGGTTTTTAGGGTCGGGGCCGCGCCTCGGCTTAGGCGAGCTAGAGATTCCGGCGGTGCAGCCCGGCTCGTCGATTATGCCCGGCAAGGTCAACCCGGTCATCTGCGAGTCGATGATTATGGTTTGCGCGCAGGTGATCGGTAACGACAGCGCGGTGACTATCGGCGGACTGTACGGCAACTTCGAGCTAAACGTGATGCTGCCGGTGATCGCCCGGAACGTGCTCGAGCAGATCAACCTGACCGCCCACGCCTCGGAGATGTTCGAGGAGAAGCTGCTCCAAGGTCTAAAGGCCAACACCGAGCGAATCGCCTCGATGAACGAAAACTCGCTCTCGCTCGCCACCTCGCTCGCGCCGCTTATCGGCTACGACGCCGCCGCCAAACTCGCCAAAGAGTCTTTCGAAACTGGCAAAACCATCCGCGAACTCGCCCACGAACACGAAGTGCTGCCCGCCGACCAGCTCGACGCCGCGCTAGACCTGCGCAGCCAGACCGAGCCCGGTGTCGCCGGACAGGATTAACCTTGTATTAAGCTGACTTCCTTATATCACTTTGATCTTTCTGGGTAAAAAGCACTCTGCGGCGCACTCGTCGTCGCGAATACGGGTGTTGGTGGCGGTGCGGTGCGCACGGCGCACCCTATGATTCGGATGAATGGTACTGATTCACATGGTGACATAGGTCGGGATGGTATTGCTACCGCACTAAGGTTCGTCTCTGCAGAACCCTCTCACGCCGGGAGGGTTTTTTCTTTGCCGCTGCTCCGCCGCGTCAACCACGGCGTCGCCAACCACGGCGTCGTCAGGCACACCGCAAATCTTTCTCTACAGCACAACGTCTACAGCACAACCGTACGCGAACGCAGACGGCGCTCCCCGACGCGGGCTCGCTAAACGACGTCGGTAGGCGAGCTTTGGCGGGTGGGCGCGACGCCGCTCGTCATCCACATACCGTCGAATTCGCCGCCGCGTTGGCGGGTGAGCGTAAAGGTGTACTCGACCCGGCGACCGTCTGGGGTGGTCAGGGTGACGACCTGTTGGGCGAGGTCGCCGTTGACCCGCATACGACCGTAGTCGGCGGCGACGTGGTCGATCATGTCACGGTAGGTGGGGTTTTTGACGAGAGGGATAAAGCGCTCGAGCGGGCCGGTGACCTGCTTGTTGCCGGGCGAGGCGAACCGGAAGGTCAGCTCGATACCGGCGTCGGGGTAGGGGTCGTCGTTGTTGGCGAGCGCTTCGAGCTGAATCCGCACCACCTCTTCGGGCGCAAGGTCGGTCGAGGGTTGCAAGTCGGGCCGAAGAACGGTGTCGTCGCTCGCCTCCTGAGCGGTAGCAGTGATAAAAACGACGACCAGAATAGCGGCTAACGTTCGTAAAATAAGGCGCGTCATGTCTAAAGTGTAGCGAAACGCGTTAGCCGGTGCCGTGCGGCACGTCGCGTTGTTTCTCCAAATATGCGTATTCACTCAGCAAACTCTGTATCTTTTGCTTTATACTCACATTCCGCACCCCCACCTAAGCGAACGCAGAATTAATCAGGTAAGCTCTTGGAAACCGCACCAACAGGAGCAGCATCATGGATAACCAAGCCCTACAGAGCCAACGACTCGATCATCTGGGCATCGTGGCGGGCATCTGCAACGAAATCGGCCTCATCGAGACGATAGACGCTCAGCGACCGGACACCGGTCGCAAGGTAAGCGTCGGTCAAGCGGTTCAGGCGATGGTGTTGAACGGCTTAGGCTTTGTGAGCCGACCGCTATATCTCTCGCCAGAGTTTTTCCACAACAAGCCGACAGAACTCCTGGTCGGTGCCGGACTCGACGCCGCAGACTTTAACGACGACTGTTTGGGACGAGCCCTAGAACAGCTGTTTAAGCAGGGGGTCACCGAAGTGTTCGCCGCCGTTAGTGCTAGGGCTTTATGGACGTTCGGCATCGACACAAAGTTCGCCCACCTCGACTCGACGAGTATTAGCGTGCACGGAGCGTACGAATGCGGTGTATCGGACGCGTCGGATGTGTCGGATATGTCGGCCCCAGATGGCGAGCCCGTCGCGGTTCACATCACGCACGGTTACTCGCGCGACAAGCGTCCCGACCTCAAACAGGCCATGCTCAGCCTGATCTGCGCGAACCAGGCCAGTCTACCCGTGTGGCTGCGGGTTCTAGACGGCAATGCTTCGGACAGTACGAGCTTTGCCGACACGGTTCGGGCTTACCTGACCCAGTTCGGCGCCGAGGATACGCTGCCGATGTTTGTTGCTGACGCGGCGCTCTACAACGAGAAGACCCTCCAGCAGTTAGCGGCTACGTGTCGCTTTGTGACCCGGGTGCCCGCGACCCTCAGGGCGGTCAAGGAGCTCTATGCGCAGGTCGACGATGAAGCGTTGTGGGTCGCCGACGAACAGACGCGCTACCTGGAGTTCGGAGCGTACTACGCGGGTGTCAAGCAGCGCTGGCTGCTGGTGTTGCACGACCCGTCACGCCTCAAGCAGGACCAGAACCTGCAACGACGCGTCGACAAGGAGCGCCTAAGCGCCGAGAAGACCCTCTACACGCTGCAAAACAAGGAGTTTGGTTGTGCCGACGCTGTTCACAAGGCGGTGGCCGCCCGCACCAAAACGTGGCGCTATCACCGCGTCGACCTTACGCTCTACACCCAGAAGCGCTACCAGCACCCCGGACGCCCTGCCGCGGACGCCCCTTTCGAGTTGGTGTGGCGCTTTCGGGGCACCGTACACGAGGACGAGACCGTTATCCGAGAGCTACGACGTAGCCACGGCAAGTACATCATCGCCAGCAACGAGCTAGACGAGAGCAAGCTCGGTCTGCTAGCGATGCTCGCCCTCTACAAATCACAAACCAGCAGTGTCGAACGCGGCTTCCGTTTCCTCAAAGACCCGCTGTTCTTCGCCGACAGCCTCTTTCTCAAGAAACCCGCCCGCATCATGGCGCTGCTGATGGTCATGGGGCTAAGTCTGTTGGTGTACGCGCTCGCCGAGCACCGGGTCCGCACCCAGCTCGCCGCGCGCGACGAGAGCGTTCCCGACCAGACCGGCAAACCAACGCAGCGCCCCACCATGCGCCGTATCTTCCAGATGATGGAGGGGGTCGACCTGCTCATCACCGAGCAGGCGGGGTTGCGACGACGATGGCTGCTCAACATGACCGATGTCCGCTGGCAGATTATCGACCTGTTTGGCCATCATGTTCGAAAACTCTACAGATTGGGAGATTAGGGTGCGGAACGTGTGTTATAGTATTTGAAATGGCAGATTTCGAAATTACACAGCTTCATGAAAATGAGACAATTCCTTTCCAATACTCTATAACAAGCTATGGTGCCGATTATCCTGTCGATAGTATTGTTAAGCGACTACGCGATAAGGCAATTCTTATTCCAGAATTTCAGCGTAAGTACGTCTGGTCAATAAAGGATGCGTCTCGGTTCATCGAGTCTTTGCTATTAGGTTTACCGGTGCCCGGCGTTTTCTTTTCTAAGGAATCTGATACCGGAAAGTTATTAGTTATTGACGGCCAGCAAAGACTTCTTTCATTACTTTACTTTTACGATGGGATATTCGGCGGAAAAGAATTTAGATTGACTGGTGTCGATTCTGAATACAAAGGGAAAACATATAAGACTTTAGCGCCTGAAGACCGACTGCGGTTAGACGACTCAATAATTCACGCGACAGTTGTACGGCAAGACGAACCTTCAGAAGACCTTAGCAGCATCTACCATATCTTCGAACGTCTAAATGCAGGAGGTAAGCTGCTTCAACCTCAGGAAATCCGTGCTGCGATTTACCACGGTCAGTTTAGCGATTTGTTGAGCGAGCTTAATAAGGATAAGAATTGGAGGGAAATATTTGGAAAGAAGCCCAACCCGCGTCTCCGAGATCAAGAGCTGATCTTGAGATTTCTCGCTCTCTACTTTGATGTGGATAGCTACAAGGCTCCCATGAAGTCTTTCTTGAATGCTTTTATGGGAAAACACCGAAATCTTGATTCCATCTCTAAGTTCGAAATAAAAGAAATTTTTATTAGTACGGTCGAAGTAGTGAACACGTGTATTTCTCCGGAAAAGCCATTTCGCCCCGAAGGAGCACTCAACGCTGCGATCTTTGACGCTGTAATGTTTGGTCTGGCACAGCGCCTTAAGGATGGGCCGGTCAAAG
Source organism: Trueperaceae bacterium (assembly GCA_034521635.1). Lineage (GTDB taxonomy): Bacteria > Deinococcota > Deinococci > Deinococcales > Trueperaceae > JAXHMC01. The sequence goes on from JAXHMC010000045.1 coordinate 160,110, forward strand.
ATTGTGAAGCTATGGTTCAAGCTTACAGAGATTTGCTACAGGACTCAAAGTTTGTTGACGCAACCAAGAAAGCGACAGCAAATGAGGTTAATCTTCGTGAAAGATTGAGATTGGCAACTGAGGCTTTCCAGAGTGTGAAATGAAAAACCGAGAGGTTGTAAAACACTACGATCGATTGAATAGCCTCTTTGACAAAATCAAACAGCTCGAAGGCCTTGACGTTGAGACGGAGATGCGATCCCACTGGGCGCGATACCTTTGTGTGCTCACTTCTGGTTTCTTAGAAGTGTCCGTTCGAGCTATTTATAGTGAGTATTTAAGAGTGAGAGTTGACTCCTCCGTCTTCGGCTTCCTCGAAAAGGGTTTAAAAATTCAAAATCCGAAGATGAATAAAATTCTTGATCTCGCGGGAGCGTTCAATAAAGATTGGGAAATCGAGTTAAGAGCTTTTACAGAAGGTGAACTAAAGGATGCGGTTGACAGCATTGTCGATGTCAGAAATTCGATTTCTCACGGACAAGATAGTGGAATCACTTATGTTCGAATCAAGCAGTATTACGAGAGTGCTGTCAAAGTAATCGAATTTATTGAAGAGCAGTGTACTCGGTAGAAGAGTGGACGACTGCAGCCGTCCACATCTCATGTACTTATGGGCCTCCTCAGTATGACGAGCGGCGCAGGCTCGCGAACAGGTCGATGACGTCGCCCTGATACAGATCGACGCGGGTGGTAAACACGTTGTAGCCGCCGAGTTCGATGCGGACGTGGTAATTGCCGGGAGTGGTGCCGTAGCGGAGCGGGGTTTGGCCGATGTAGTGGCCGTCTAGGTAGACAGCAGCACCGCTAGGGCTCGAGCCCACCTCTAAAAACGCCCGCACCGGGCGGGGCTGGGGGCGGTTCTGGGCCTGCACCCTAAACTGCGCCGTGTCCGTCACCCAGCTGTCTCGCGGTAACGGGTTGACCACGATCGACAGCGTCCGCGCGAAGCTCTGCTGGCCCGACTGGCCCGCCGTATAGAAGTCACCCTCGCGGCGAAACTGCCCGAGTTCGCGGGTGTTTAGGGGTCGGGTGCTCGCGACCGCGACGACCTGATCGATGCCGCTCGGGCCGTCGACCTGAAACGTATAGCCCGCGTCCCGACGCGGAAAGTAGCGGGTCTCGCCGGCGAGCAGGTAGTTGTCTCGTCCGCTGTCGAGGGCGTTAGGCAGAATCTGCACCACCTGGCCGTTAGAGCGGACGTTGTAGAGGTAGACGTAGCTGTCGCGGCTCACCCGCACGCCGATCCGGATGGTCTCGCCGATCTGGTAGGTCGGGGTGCTGCGACCCGACACGTCCTTGTCGACAAACACCTCGGCGCCGAACGACGGGTTCGGGTTGACGACGATCGACTGCGCGCTGATACCGCCTTGAGCCGAGGCCGGGCCGAAGAGTAGAGACGCCGTAAGGGCGAAGAGGATAAAGGCTGTTCTGTTCATAACACAATCCTTTCGTGTCCTTACGGTAGCGCGGTCGGGGTTGTAGGCTGACAAGAAAAGGATAAAGGGCGGTTCATGAAGGTGTGTTCACGGTAGGCGGAGCCAGCGCTCGGAGGACGGCACAGAAACGCTCCGGTAGCGTCGCGGCACCGGAGCGTCGTGGGCGGGGTACGGTCGCGTCTAGCGTTCGTCGATTACTTCGGCGTTGGTCGGAAAGAAGCGGAGGTTGGCGGGCTCGAGCCCCTCGTTCACCATCACGTCGACAAAGGTCAGCTCGGCGAGCACCGTTCCGTCCGGCTGGACGAACTCGAGCCGGTAGGGTAGCCACGAACCGTCGAGCACCTCGGCGTTGATGGTGCTGATCTCTTCGCTCGGGTCTTCGTTGTTGAGGCGCAGCTCGTAGACATTACCGAGCGGGCTCTCGCTGTAACCCTCTTTGGTGATGTTCCACCCTAAAAAGAGGCGGTCGAGGGAGAGCTCGAGCCCGAACTCCTCCTCGGCCTGCTCGGCATCGACCTGCGGAAACAGCCCGCCGAGCGCGTCCGGGTCGTCGGCGTTTAGGATCGTGACCTGGTTCGTAAGAAACAGATAGTTGTACACCACGTTTCCGTCGACGATAATAAAGTTGTCGGCGAGTTCGGCAGGCTCGACAAAGTAGAGCCGGGCGAGTTCTAGGTCGGGGATAAGCTGCACCTCGACGTTAAGGTCGATCACTTCGCCGTCGGGGTTATAGATCGCGCCAGTCGCGACAAAATCGACGTCGCGGGCGGTTTCGGCGCGGGTCTCTAGGCGGTCGACGATCTCGTCGGCACTTAGCTCCTGAGCGCTCGCGGCGCCGGTAAGCCCGGTGAGGAGGATAAGCAACACGGCGATAAGGCGGCGAGATAATGTGTACGTCATTAAAGATACTCCTTTGTGGCCGCCATTTTCTGGCTACCATTTTCTGACTGCTATAGCTTAAGTAGCCGTGCGCCCCGCGCGGAGCGCCTCGCTACCGGTCTTGTAGGCTAACAGAGGAGCGATGAAAAGCGTAAGCCGGACGTGAAGCACTGTTAAGACGCCACGCGAACTTCTTGCCCGTCCCCTACAGCCCCTGCGCAGCTCTCGCACAAACATATCCGCGCAAGACATATCGAGACACAAGAGTATAGACATAGACCTGGTCCGAACCCTACGCAAACCTGTCATAAATACGCAAACCTGTCATAAATCTGTCACACACGCCCTCACGCCCGCGTGATAGGCTCGAAGCTGCTCTTAAAACAACAGTACAAAAAGTAGTCGACGCTGCGCGAAGCTGTAACGTCAGAGCGCGCTCTACAGACTCCACACGCGGCACTGTGGTGGCAACACTCTTTTGGCTCGCGCTGCTCGGTCTGCTTACGACCGGCCTCGCCCAGCCCCGCGACGTGGTGATCAGCCCGCAGTCGATCGTCCTCAATCCGCTACCGACCTTCGACGCCGAGGTTTACGTCGACAAAGATGTGTCGGGCGAAGGTGCCCCGAGCTACAGTATCGGCGACGAAATCCGCATCAGCGTGACCGTGAGCGAAGACAGCTACGTCTACCTCTACAACGTCCGCTCGAACGGCGAAGTGGTGCAGCTGCTTCCCAACCGTCTCGATCAGCCGGGCCAGAACAACTTTCTGTTCGCCAACGACACCAAAACCTTTCCGCCCCGTAACGCCCGCTACACCTTTAATGTGGACGGGCCGATCGGGCTAGACAAGGTGACGGTCATCGCGAGCAAAGAAGAGCTCAACACCTTCGAACTCGCCCGCTACGTCAACGATCCGAACTTCGCGACGAGCAGCCTCGGCGAACAGGGCTTTGCCGACACGCTCGCCGCGCTGCTGCGCGGTCTGTCCCAAAACGCCTGGGTGAGCGATACGGCGCTCTTCTATGTGGGGCCGCGCCCGGAGACGCTCCCCTACGGCACACTCGCGCTTACTTCTAACCCGAGCGGCGCTCTCGCGTTCGTCGACGACCGCTTTGTCGGCTACACGCCGCTACGCTACGGCACGCTCGCCGGCGAACACACGGTCCGTTTCGAGCTCGAGCGCTACGACGCCTTCGAGACGACCACCAGCGTCCGGGGCGGCGCGTTGCAGAGCCGTCAGGCGCAGACGACGCCTCGACGAGACCACCGCGGCAGCATCGTGTTTACGAGCGAGCCGCCCGGCGCCGACGTGTTCGTCAGCGGTGACTACGTCGGCACCACCCCGACCGAGCGTGTCACGCTACGCCCCGGCACCTATCAGGCCCGCTTCCTGCTTAGCGAGTACGAAGAGGCGACCGTCGAGGTTAGTGTGAGCGGGAGCATCAACCAGGAGGTCAGCGCCGAGCTCACCCCGATCGCCCCGCCGACCGGCGCCCTCGTCGTCGAGGTCAACGTTCCGGGAGCGGTTATCTTCGTCAACGGCGTGAGTTACGGGACCGTCGCCGAAAGTGGTCGGGGGCGTATCAGCGACCTGCCGGTCGGCGAGCACGAACTTACCATCGTCACCCAGGGCTACCAGACCTTCGTTACCGATTTCGAGATTCTGCCCGGCGGTACTACCGAAATTATCGCTAACCCGGCGCCGCTGTAGTGACGTTGTAGTAGCGGCGAGCGTATCGAGACGCCTGTAGCAGGTACGACGTCGGTACGAGCCGCTAAGCGTTTAGGCGGCTGTTTTGGAAGCGGAAGAAGAGCTCGAGCACCGGCGTGTGCCTCACGAGCAGGTTTCTCATCCCGCTAAGCAGTTCCGAGCGGGTGAAGGTCATCTTACGGGTGAGGTAGGCTTCGCGGCGGACGCTCGCGACGTGGGGCTGGCGCTGTTTGGTGAAGTGCTCGAGCCCCTCCTCGACCCGGTCGTGATTCGCTAACGCGTCGGCTAACACGTCGGCATCTTCTAACGCGAGCGAAGCGCCCATCCCGACGATAGGGTGCAGGGCGTGCGCGGCGTCGCCGACCAGAACGACCCGGCCCCGCGACCAGGTCGGGGCGCTCACCTGGAGCAGACGGTCGTGAAAGATAGCAGCGTCGTCGCTTAGCTGTCCGACGATATCGGGAATAAGCCAGTCGTCTCCTTCGACCCGTCTTCTGAGCGAGTCTAGCGCGTCGCCCCGAATCTCGTCGTCGACCGGCGCGGCGAACGAAGCCATGTGGCGTCCGGCGACCGGAGCGCTGAGCAGCACCTTGCCGCGCTCGCCCCACAGTTCGGTAAACCCTTCGGGAACGGAGACGTCGTCGGGAATCCAGAACGACCAGACGGCGGTGTGGGTGTCGTCGAAGTGCCAGTCGTCGAAGACGAGTTCGCGCACTCCCGAGCGGATACCGTCGGCACCGACCACGAGGTCGTAGCGTTCCTGGCGTCCGCCCGAGAGGGTGACGTCGACGCCGCCGTCGTCTTGTTCTAGCTTTTCGACCGTCGTGTCCATAGAGAGCGGCACGCCCGGAATCGCCTCGCGGACGATGCGGTGCAGGTCGGCGCGGTGGATAGCGGTCAGGGGCGGGCCGTCCATTCCGGACAGGTCGAGCGTGCTTAACACCTCGCCGTCGTCGTCGCGGAGCGTCCAGGTGTGAATCGCCTCCCCGATATCGAAGAAGCGCTGGTCTAGACCTAATTTTTCGAGTACGCGGATACCGTTCGTCCAGAGCGAAATGCCGTACCCGGCCCGCTCCCAACTGCTCGCCTTGTCGATAATGTCGACGTGGTGGTCGTGGCGGCGCAAAAAGTTGGCTAGGGCGCATCCGGCGATGCCCCCGCCGCTGATAAGTACCTTCATGGTGTCCCCCCGTTAAGGTCTAGGCCAAAGGGTCTGCTCGAACGTTGGACAGGTCGTGTAAAAGGTCCGCCTAGAGCGATTCTGACGGGTTGCCCTTAGGCAGCTTGGTGCTCTGCGTCGCGGTGCCCCACTCCATGCTTAGCTCGACGTCTTGCTCGTAACTGCGCCAGGCTTTGTCGCGAAAGTCTTGTTCGCGGTCGCGATTGACGAGGGTCGCGCCGAGGCCGTAGAGGGTGGTGAAGACGCCGAGGTCGCGGCGGGGGCTGAGGATGGTGAGGAGGACGCCGCCGATGGTCGCGGTGTTGGCTAAGGGGAGGAGTTCGGGGGGCTCGAGCCCCGTAATCTTCCCGATACGTTCTATGCTCATGGCGTTAAAATCATCTCTGCTATATCGGTTCATGTCTCTAGCCTAAGCGCCGCGCCGCCGAAATGTCTGTGCAGTAGCCTATGGAACGCTTCTACGCAAGACTAGTGCTACGCAGACTAGCGTTTCATGGCGAGCGCGGCGACGACAAACACGAGCGCCTGCGTCAACACGATAGTGCTACCGCTCGGCACGTCTAAAAAGAACGACGCGACCAGACCGACGCTGGTGCTTAGCACGCCGAACAGCACGCTAAGCAGGCTCATCACCGACAGCGACGGCGATACGAGCCGTGCGGCGGCGGCGGGGATGACCAGGTAGGCCGCGATAAGGATGACACCGACGACCTGCACGCTCGCGACGATGACCACGGCGGCGAGGGCGAACAGCAGGTATTCGAGGCGACCTACCTTCACGCCGTCGGTCTGGGCGAGTTCGGCGTCGAAGGTCGCGTAGGCGAGCCGGCCCCAGAGCGGGATCATCAGCCCGAAAGCGAGCACGGTCACGGCGGCGATCAGGTAGAGGTCTTGCTGGCCAATCCCTAAAATCGAGCCGAACAGCAGGTGCCACGCGTCGACCTGATACTCGCGGCGCAGACCGATAAAGAGCACGCCGAGCGCTACAGAAACGGCGAAGAAGATGCCGATCGCGGTGTCGGAGCTAAGCCGAGTCCGTTCGCGCACCCAGGCGATGCCGAGCGCGGCGACGAGCGTGAAGGGGAGGGCGACCCAGAGCGGTTGTTCTAAACCGACGAGCAGCCCTAACGCGACCCCGCCGAACGACGCGTGCGCCAAACCGTCTCCCAAAAAAGAGAGCCCGCGCTGGACGACGAACACGCCGAGCAGGCCGCTGGTCAGCGCGACGAGCAGCCCGGCGATCAGCGCCCGCTGCATAAACGCGAAGCCGAAGATGTCGCGCAGGTCGTTAAGCCAGCTCATAAGACCCGGCTCACAGGACGATAACCTCGTGGCTGTGGCCGATATGGCCGAACGCTTCGCGCAGACACGACTCGCAGAGCACCTCTTCGGGCAGGCCGAAGCCGTGGACGCGGCGGTTCATAGCCACAACGCTGCTGGCGTGGTAGCGGGCGGCGGCGAGGTCGTGGGTGATCATGGCGATGGTCGCGCCGGTTTCGGTCTGGTACTTCTCTAGCAGGTCGTAGAGGTCGTGTTCGGCCAGAAAGTCGACGCCGGTCGCGGGTTCGTCGAGCAGTACGATGTCGGGGCGGCGGATCAGCGCCCGCGCCAGAAACGCCCGCTGCAGCTCACCCCCCGACAGTTTTGCCAGAGGACGCTGTGCTAGCCCTTCGGCGCCGACCTGGGCGAGGGTGGCTCGAGCCCGCTCCCGCTCCGCCGTACGAATCCAGGCTGGCCAACGCCTCCTAAGCCCCGACACCACGAGTTCTAGCGCCGTGGCCGGAAAGCTCCGGTCGAAGGTTTTAAGCTGCGGAACGTAGCCGATCCGCTCCGGCTGGTCGCCCGCATCGCGCCCGAAGATCGCCGCGTGGCCGCGCCGGGGCGTGACGAGCCCGAACGCGACCTTGATCAGTGTCGACTTGCCCGCCCCGTTCGGGCCGATAATGGCGACAAACTCGCCCGGCTCGACGTCGAAGTTGATGTCTTGCAGCACGTCGACCTCGCCGAAACGGACGTCGACGTGGTGAAAGTGCAGCGCGGGCGGACGGCTCATCGACGGGCGCTGTCGCTAAAGGCGTTCAGGATGACGTCGGCGTTGTAGCGGAGCAGGTCCTGATAGCTTTCAATGTCGCCGCCGCCGATCGGGTCGAGGACGTAGAGGTCGACGCCGGCAGCGTCGGCGACGACGCGAGCCGAGTTTTCGGGTAGTTGCCGCTCGCTAAAGATCACCGTCGCGCCGCTCGCCGCGATCAGGTCTAGCGCCTCGGCGAGGTAACGCGGGCTCGGCTCCCGTCCCGGAAACGGCTCGATTTCGACGACCAGGTCGAGGCCGTAACGGCGGGCGAAGTAGGGCCAGGCGTCGTGAAACGGTACGAACGGCGCTCCCGCGACGGCGGCGAGCTGTTCGCTTAGCTCGGCGTGCAGCGCTTCGAGGCTTTCGACGAGGGTGTCCGCGTTCGCGGTGTAGAGAGCTTCGTTGGCCGGATCGACGTCGATCAGGGCGTCGCGCAGCATCGGCACCGCCTGAATCATCAGGACCGGATCGAGCCAGACGTGCGGGTTTTCGCCTTCGTGGCTGTGGTCGTCGTGCTCGGACTCATCGTGTTCGGACTCGTCATGCGCGTCGTCGTCGTCGTGCATATCGTCATGATGCTCGTCGTGATGTTCGTCGTCGTGCATATCGTCGTGGTCGTGCTCGTCGGCGTGTTCGACGACGAGACGGGCGAAGTTATCATCGGCGTCGCTAATCGCGAAGATGTAGTCGCCGGCGGCGAGGTCGACGGTGAAGGCGGTGGTGATGGCGTCACAGTTACTGGTGGTTTGGGCGGTGAGGGGCTCGAGCCCATCTGCTACTTCCCCGTATGCGAGCGACAGCGCTCGGTCCGCAAAAAACACGTACGTCTCGGCTTCGTCGGCTCGGTAACGGATGTAGTTCTCGCCTCCGTTTAGAGACACGTCGAGACGCCGGTGGATCCCGCTGAGGCTTGTGCCGAGAGCGTCGGTACTAGCGACCGCCGTCACCTCGTCGATCGGCCCGGCCTCCATGTGCGCGCAGGCGTGTCCGGCGTCGATCGCGGCATCATCGTGCAGGGCATCATCGTGATGCTCGTCGTCGTGCGTGTCGTCGTCGTGCATGTCTTCGCCGTGATCGTGGTCTTCGCCCTGGATTGGCTGAAAGCTTAGCAGTTCGAAGACTTCGACGACCGGGGCGTCGGTGCCGCTCGCCTCGACAAGCCCCAGCAGCCACTCGTCGAGACCGCCGTTAATCACCACGAGGTCGGCACCGGCGATTTGGCGGACGTCGCGCGGGGTCGGGTCGAAGGTGTGCGGCGAGGCACCGGGCGGTAAGACACGGACAACCTCGGCGTCGGTGCCGGCGATCTGGCGCATTAGGTCGTAGTAGGGGTGAACCGAAGTGACGATGGTTGGTTGGGCGAACGCGGTGCTAAACAGCAGCGCGGCGGTTACGATAAGCGAGCGAACGTTCATCAAAGACCTCCTAGTCTTAATGAGAATAAATTCTCACCTAGAAGAGTATAGACGGGGGCCAGAGGGCTGTCAAGCCGTGCGCGCTGGTCGCGGTGTGTTAGTTGCGGTGGGGCGCGAAGCAGAGAGGAGTGCGGCGTTGTGCTGACGCATCGAGCAGACGAGAACCGGCCATGCTTTCGACCCTAGAGCGCGGCGAACGCGAAGACGCGATGACCGACTGGCTCGACGATCACGACGTCGCAAAGGGCTGGCAGCTCGCCGAATCGCTCGTCGATGCGGGCGTCACACCGGGCGACCTTGGCGATCTGGCCGAATAGCTTTCTGGTGATGAGAACGTTCTCTCGGTAGCGCTGCCCTGGCTCGAGGCGCACCTCGCGTCGCTTTAGCCGCGTACGGAGACGCCGATAAGGCTCTGTTCAGAACGACTTAGGTCAGCAAGACTTAGGTCAGCAAGACTTAGGAAGACTGCGACACGGTTTGGGTGATGTTCTGGCGGATCGTGTCGCGGGTTTCGCTTACGGTCGTCGCGAGCGTGGCGAGGTGGGGGGTGACGAGCCCTAACTCCCGATGTGCTGCTTGTTCGATGGTCGCTGCGAGCTCGCTAAGCCGCTGCGCCCCCAAACTTCCCGCCGACCCTTTAAGGCTGTGGCCGAGCCGTTTGATCTGGTCGAGATCGGCTCTGTCGTGGGCGTCTGCAAAGTCGTCGGCGACCGTGTCTAGCGACGCGTCGAACTCTTCAAACAGACTGACCACCATCTCCGCCCCGAGGATGTCGCGCAGTTCGTCGATGGTGTCGTTATCGATAAGGGGCGCGTCAGACGGGGGCGCGGCTGGTGAAGATTCGCGAGCCAGAGCCGTTTCGGGTGGAAGATTGGGAGTGTTGGCGGTCGGCGGCTCGGTGGGGTGGCCCCACTGGTGGAGGGCTCGAGCCAACTTCTTCCTATCGATAGGCTTCGTGAGGTAGTCGTCCATCCCCGCCGCCAACAGCTTTTCTCGTGTTCCCGACGACGCCTCTGCGGTCAGCGCGACAATCGGAATCTTACCCACCGCACCTCCTAACGCCCGGATACGCTGCGTCGCGTCGATACCGTCTAGTTCGGGCATCTGCACGTCCATCAGCACCAGGTCGTAAGGGATGCTCTGCACCGCCTCGACCGCCTCGAGGCCGTTACCGACCACATCGACGTTGTGCCCTGCCTTGCCGAGCAGTGTGCGGATCAGCAGCTGGTTAGGGTGATTGTCTTCGGCGACCAGAATACGCAGTGGTCCACTCGCGGTTCTCATATCAAAGGTGCCGACGGTTTCGTCGACCGGCACGTCGCTTACAGGTAACGGTAGGCGGACGTGAAAGGTCGTTCCCTGGCCGACCTTACTGTCGACCCAGATCTCACCGCCCATCAGTTCGACCAAACGGCGGCTAATTGCAAGACCTAAACCGGTACCGCCGAAGCGCCGCGTGGTCGACGAGTCGGCCTGGCTAAACTCGTCGAAAAGTGCATCTATCGCGTCGGGAGAAATGCCGATACCGCTGTCGGTCACGCGGATATGGACGCTTTGGGTGTCACCCGAACGCGCGTCGTCGTCGCGACCTACCTCGATGCGAACCGCGCCCGCTTCGGTAAACTTGACCGCGTTGCCGACGAGGTTTAGAAGCACCTGCCGCAGCCGCGCGGCGTCGCCCCGGACGTAAGGGGCGAGGTCGGGGCTTAGCTGGGTGACGAGTTCTAAACCTTTGCGTTTCGCGGTCAGCCGTGCCATATCGGCGACCGTGTCGACCTCTTGCCGGAGGCTAAACGGATGGACTTCTAGGTCGACCTTGCCCGCGTCGAGCTTGCTGACGTCTAAGATGTCGTTAATAAGCTGCAAGAGGTGCTCGCCCGCGTGTTTTGCGGCGGTGGTGTAGCCCTTCTGTTCGGCGTTAAGTTCGGTGTCTAGCAGTAGCCCGGTCATGCCGATTACCGCGTTTAGCGGCGTGCGGATCTCGTGGCTCATCGTCGCTAAAAACGCCGACTTGGCACGGGTGGCAGCTTCGGCGGCGTCTTTGGCCTCGTACAGACTCTCCTCGTACGCTTTGCGCTCGGAGATATCGACGGCGATGGCGAGTACCTGCACCTCGCCGTCCTGCCGGACGAACGGCATCTTGGTGGTGGCAAACGTCTTGACGGTGCCGTCGGGCAACGTCGCGGTCTCTTCGATCTGGATTGTCGCGCCGGTTTCGATCACGTCTTGGTCGGTCTCGTTTTCATGGACCTCGTAGTTGCTCTCGTTGACGAGCGCTTCGGGGCTGACGCCAAAGAGCTTGCCGACGGCTTGGTTCGCCATGACAAAGTCTCCCTCCGCGTTTTTGACAAAGATGAGGTTGGGATCGTTGTCCAGAATCCGTTGCACGAAGTCGCGTTGTGCGGCGAGTTCTAGTTCGGCTTGCTTGCGCTTGCTGATGTCAAACGAGAAGCCGAGCAGCCAAGCGTCGCCGTTGTCGTTGTCGAGTGGCTCGATAAGGTGTTTGCCCATCAGTAGCCAAATGCCGCCCGCAACGTGCTCTTCGTGGAGGGTACTGACGCCCTGCTGCCGCACCGCGTCGTCTTCGGCGCGGATCCGCGTGGCGACCGGTTCGGGAAAGATGTCAAAATCGTTTTTGCCCAACACGCCGAGCTTGTCTCTGTGAACTGCGTCGCTCGCGCGCTGATTAAAAAACCGGAACCGCCCAGCACTGTCCTTGACATAGATGTGCATCGGTAGTGCGTCGATGATCTGTTCGGTAAAGCGGCGCTGCTTATCGAGTTCTAGCTCGGCCCGTTTGCGCTGGCTGATGTCGAGTGCGTAGCCGAGCACCCAGGGGTCACCCGGTCTATCGTCGAGCCGTTCGATCGGCATCTTTCCGATAAGGAGCCATGTCTGAGGGTCGCTCTGCTGTTCGTGCACAAGGGGTATACCGGCAAGCCGGACGTTTTCGTCTTCGGTGTGTACGCGCTCGGCTATCTTAGGATCAAACAGATCGAAGCTGTCGCGACCCAATACGTCGAGCTTAGTTAACCCGACCGTGTCGCTCACAGCCTTATTAAGAAAGCGAAACCGCCCCATGTCGTCTCTGACAAAAACGCTAATAGGGAGCGCGTCTAGAATCTGCTCGGTAAAACGGCGCTGTCTGTCGAGTTCGCGCTCGGCCTCTCTGCGCTCGGTGATGTCTTGCACGACGCCAAACATCGCGGTCATGTCGCCCGTGCCGTCGCGTTCGGGATAGCTACGCATCGCTAAGTAGCGCGTTGTGTTGTCCGGAAGCGTGATCGGCGTCTCGAAGCTAAAGCCGCTCTGCTCGGCGATCGCACGGTTAAAAAGCTCTTCCAGAAGCGCCCGATTGTCAGGGCTATATGCCTCTAGTATGGCGCGCAGGTTGTTTTGAGACTCCGTCGGTTGGCGGTAGGGGTTACGACCGTAGAGCCGGTGTACCTGACGAGACATCTCGATCGTCTGGGTTTCGAGATCGTAGCGCCAGTGACCGAACTGAGCGAGCTGTTCGGCCTGTTCGAGCATAAGGGCTTTGTTGCGTAGCGTAGCGACGTGCTCTTTCTGTTCGGTGATGTCGCGGGCGATGCAAAACAGCAGGCCGTCGTCGGTACTGTCGGCGTGCCACTGTAGCCAGCGATACGAGCCGTCACGGTGCCGGTAACGATTTTCGAAGGCGATCGCTTTGGTACCCTGCATGACCCGTTCGGCCTCTTTACGCGACCGCTCGACATCGTCGGGGTGAAGCCAGTGCGCGAACGGATGTGTCTGGAGTTCTTCGCGAGACCAGCCTAAGACGCGCTCCCACGACTCGTTGAGTTCGAGAAAATAGCCGTCTGGACCGATGACAGCGATCAGGTCTTGCGATAGCTCGAAGAAGCGGTTGTAGCGGTTGAGCAGCTTCGTTTCGCGGGCGTAGTCGGTGATGTTTAGCATTAGCCGTGTAACTGCGCCGGTGTCGCGGTTGACGAGAGGGGAGACCGATCCTCGCCACGACCGCACACCGCTCGGCAGCACCCCGACGTCTTCGTAGATCTGCGCTTTGCCGCTCGCGATACACTCCCAGCCGAGTCCTGTAATCCGCCGCGCTACCTTTTGCGGCAGCACGTCGCCTAGAAAGCGCCCTTCTAGCTCGTCACGGTCGTAGCCAGACATGAAGCCCGCCTGGCTGTTGACGACAAAAAAGCGCATCTGTTTGGAAGGGAGGTGGGGCTCGAGCACCATCACCGGGTTCGCAATCGGCTCGATAAGTTCGCGTATCTCGTTCGCCGTCGCTCTAGCCAACATAGTATTTTTCCTCGCTATCATTTTGTCGCCGCGCACGTTTTGTTCGGGTTGTCGCCGCGCGTTCTGTCTGTGTGGGACGGCTCGGTCGGTCGTGCCTACACGCGAATATGCGCGACAAATCGCAACACGTTTTTCGCGCCGGGTTGCGGCCATCGTTTATAGAGCGGCTGTTCACAGGGTAGCTGTTCGCAGGAGCGTCATTTAAAGAAACGGTTTTCTCGAACTCGAAATGTATCAGAAAAAGGGCTGCGGAATACAGCAAACCAGAGTCCTTACCTTTCACACTAATAGCAACAATACTACACAACAGACTATTCATGACAGCAAGTCTTATGACAGTAAGTCTCGACGACGATCGGCCATGACGCTCGCTACGTTTTCTGATCGTCGCCCACACGCTTAAATCGTTGCTGAACCTTAGCGCCGAGCGCTGCGTGTCTTCGCTGCCGAACCTGCTACACTAACGTTCATGACACGTCAAACCTCGCAACGTCGCGCCATTATGCAGGCGCTACAAGACGCGCCGGGGCCGCTTACGCCGCAGGAGGTGTTCGAGAGTGCCAGCAAAGAGCAGCACCGGCTCGGCCTCGCGACCGTCTACCGCAACCTTAGCAGCCTCGAAGCCGAAGGAGAGATCGTCGCGGTGCACCTGCCGAACGATACCACCCGCTTCGAACCGGCGGGCCGTGGACACCACCATCACTTTCGCTGCGAGCACTGTGACGGGGTGTTCGAGCTGGGCTCGAGCTGTCCGGTCGCGATCCTCGAAGGGGTGACGCTACCGGGCGGCTACAAAGTCAAAGACCACGCCCTCACCCTCTACGGTCTCTGCCCCGAATGTCAGTAACGGCAAGCCCGGCAACGGTAAGCCCGACGTCGCTCCACGGCTCGTCAAAGCTGTCGGCAGATATAGATAATACCGAGATATCGACATGTTCGGGTACTGTTAACGTGTCTTCTCACCCTAACTCAGACGCGTCTTTAGAGAGAATGTCTGTTATGTCTACACTTCCCGGTTCCTTACGCCGTACACCGCTGTGCCTATTCCTCGGCCTGCTCGTTCTGCTCGGCCTGCTCGGCGGCGCGCTCGCCCAAAGTAGTCCCGGTGACCAGCCTTTCGGCTACCTCGAAGGACGTATCCTCGACATCGGCTCCGAAGGCCGCCGTGCGATCGTCGAAACCCAGAGCGGCGACACCATCGAGGCTGAAATCGGTCTACCCCTGTCCGAAGATATGGGCGGCGCCGAGCTGCCCTCGTTCCGGGAGGGGCAACGGGTCGAGCTTTACTACTCGCCCGCCCCTGACGGCACCCAGCAGTACGTTGTCACCGATTGGGTGCGGCGTCCGGCGCTCTACGGTCTGGTCGGGCTGTTTCTGGCGGTGTCTGTGCTGGTCGCGCGGGGTAAGGGGTTGCGGGCGTTTATCGCGACCGGAACGAGCCTCTACATCGCGATCGGCTTTATCGTGCCGCGCATCCTCGACGGTTGGAACCCGATACTCGTGTCGCTGTTGGGCGTCGGCGGCATCCTGATTCTGGCCATCTACTTCGTCCACGGCGTGAACTGGAGCACGACCGCCGCCATGATCGGCACCTTTGTCGCGGTGATCGTGACGATGGGCCTCGGCCTTCTCTTTACCGAACTCGCCTACCTGACCGGCTTCGGTAGCGAAGAGGCGATGATGATCAATATCGGTGCGTCGCAGGTCAACCTTAAAGGGCTGCTGCTCGCCGGGCTGCTGATCGGGGCGCTCGGCGCGCTGACCGACATCACCATCGTCCAGGCGAGCGTGGTGCGCGAACTCGCCCACGTCAACCCGGACTTCGGTCTCAGAGAGCTTTACACGCGGGGGATGAACGTCGGTCTCGATCATATCGGCTCGCTGGTCAACACGCTGGTGCTCGCCTATACCGGGGCGGCGCTGCCGCTGCTGGTGCTGCTCAGCATCAACGACTTTACGGTGGCGCGGGCGCTTAACCTAGAGCTGGTCGCTGCTGAAGTGGTGCACACGCTGGTCGGATCGATCGGGCTGATTCTGGCGGTGCCGTTTACGACGCTGGTCGCCGGGCTGATGTTTCGGGGTGACACGTTGCCGATGCGTAAGGGGGAGCTCGAGCATGCCCACCATCACTAGGGCGACGTCTACTAGAACGACGTTTATCAGAGTAACGTCTACCAGAACGGCGTCTATCAGCGCGATGTCTGTCAGCGCGACGTCCGGCCTGCCGAGGCGCTACCGTTAGCGTGTGTTAACCGATATCGCCCAATACGGCTTGTCGCTACGCACCCTTCCCGACGCGGTCGGCAACGCCCTGTCTCTTAACGAAGCGGTCTTCGTGGCGGTGCAGACCGCGCCGCAGGGTGTCGGGCCGGTGCTGCTGATCGTGCTGCTCGCGGGGTTGTCACAGGCGCTCGGCCAGAGCATCGTGCTGTTCGCTAACCGTGTTCGGCCCCACCGTTTTGTAGCGAGCCTGCTGCTGTCGGCGAGCATCTATGCGTTCGGGTTTCTGCTGCTGACCACGAGCATCTGGCTGGTCAGCCGCTACCTGTTCGACAGTGTCGGCAGTCTGCGGGTCGCGACCAAGGCGGTCGGGCTCGGCTACAGCCCCTACCTGTTTAGCTTTTTTATCCTTACACCCTACTTCGGCAACCCGATCTCGGCGCTGTTGTCGGTCTGGAGCCTGCTCGCGATCGTGCTCGCGGTGCGGATCAGCTTCGACCTAGCGCTCGCGCAGGCGCTGCTCTGTAGCGCGCTCGGCTGGCTGCTGCTCCAGGTGATACAGCGGACGATCGGGCGCCCGGTCGTGGCGCTCGCCAAGTGGCTACGGCGGCAGATTTCGGGTGTGCAGCTCATTACGAACCGCGACGAGCTACGCGACGCTATCCGCGCGACCTTTATGTCTAACCGCGACCGCCCCGAACGAAACAGCGAAGGCCGAAACCAGCCCGAGACAGGCCAAGAAACGGGTCAGAACGACGACGCAGAGGCAGAAAACCGCGCCGCCGAGGAGGACGACCGTGCCGTTCGCTGATGCTTCAGTGCTGATACTCGTGGTGGTGGTCGGGTTTCTCTTCTTCGGAGCGCTCGCGCCCTTTGAAACGCTCGGCTGGTGGGCGGGCTGGTACGGTGACGACCTCGACGTCGCGGCGGAAGTAGAGCACCCCGAACCGCCGACGGTTGCGCCCGATCCGAAACCGGCAGAGAAGCGGCACTTTATCGTGTTTTTGTCGGGGATTCACAGCGTGTCGTCGGAAACCTATTCGCGGCGAGAGATACAGCTGCTCGAGCACCTCCGCCGCCGCCTACCCGGCGCGACCACGGTCGAGCTGTTTCCCTACTCGGTCACCAACCGAGCGCTTACCGGCCAGCGTATCTTCGCTCGGGTGTGGCGTTGGGCCTACCGGCACAAGCTTAGCGGTGCCGGCTTTGCGGGCTTTCTGATCAACTTCCGTAACGTCTGGCAGGTCGCGGTGTCGGCGGATCGGCGCTACGGCCCGATCTACAACCAAGGCTCGGCCTCGCTTATCCTGCGCGGCCTTAAAAAGCAGGGCTACAACCTCGGCGACAGCATCCCGATCACGCTGATCGGCTACAGCGGTGGCGGCCAGATCGCGACCGGCGCGGCGCCCTACCTCAGAGACGCGATGCACGCGCCGGTGCGGGTCATTTCGCTCGGCGGGGTGATGAGTTCGGACCCTGGTCTGCTCAGTCTCGACAAGCTACACCACTTTTACAGCCAGAACGACCGTGTCGAACGGCTCGGGAGCATCTTCTTTCCGGGCCGCTGGCCGGTGTTGCCCTACTCGCCCTGGAACCAGGCCAAAAAGCGCGGCGTGATCGAGCTTATCGATATGGGGCCGCCCGTCCACAGCGGACAGGGCGGTTACCTAGACGCCGAGAGCTACCTGCCGAAACCGGACGGACGGAGCTACTTCGAGCTGACCCTAGACACGATGGTCGCGTGCATCGCTGCTGGTTCGCCCCATATCCGCGACGATTACGAAACGGGTGACGAACCGGGTGACGAACCGAGTAGAGAACCTGGTGACGGAGAAGAAGGCGAGCGTGTGGGGTAGGCTCGAGCCCACCCCCTGACACTCATCACGTCGATGTCGTCCGGTAGAAAGCACTCTGTGCTGTGGTGCATTCGTTGTGACGAATAGGGATGCTGGTCGCAGTGCGGTGCGCACGGCGCACCCTACAATTCGGATGAATGGTTGTGGCTTGCGTGGTGATATAGGCGCGTCGGGACGGCATAACCACCCTCCGAAACTGTGTCGACATCGAGGCGGCAGCTAGCGACATACCCCATTACCTACTCTAGCTCGCGCTTGAGACGCTCGAACTCCTCCTGGTCGATCTCGCCTTTGGCGTAGCGCCGTTTGGCGATCTCTAACGGGTCGTCCTTCTCTCCGGCTTCCTCCGAACCTCCCGCCGCGCCGTCGCGCTGGTTCGCCCGCTGAACCAGCCAGACGCCGAGCAAGACGACAATAACGAGCAGCAGGATAATCCAGAGCAGCCCGAAACCCATCCCCCAGCCCATCCCCCAACCGGGCATCGGGTCGTCCATCATCCTGACCCGAACCGTCTGCTGCTGCGCGAACTGCGTGATCGCTATCATGGTGCCACCCCTCTACAAGTGCGGACGCTACCCGTCAGATCCTGTGTTGCCAGACCCCGGACAGCTAGATTTTGTACAAACCGTACCGGGAGTCTAGCACGCTCGTGAAGGGGTCGATAAAGCGCTACCGAGGGTGTGCCGACGCACTTAGGCCTGGTATTCGCCCCACTCGCGCCGCAACACGCCGCAGATTTCGCCGAGGGTCGCGCCGGCCCGAAACGCGCCGAGCACGGGCGGAAACAGGTTGGCGTCGCCGCGGGCGGCCCCGCACAGTTCGGATAGGGCGGCGTCGGTCGCGGCCTGGTCGCGCTGCTGCCGGTAGTCTTTGACCTGCTGTTCGCGCTGGGCCTGGAGTTCGGGGTCGATCGCCTGGATGGGGGTGGGGGGGTCTTGCTCGAGCCTAAACTTGTTTACACCGATGACAACCCGCTCGTCTTTTTCGATTTCGCGCTGAAAGCGGTAGGCCGCCTCTTCGATCTCTTCCTGGATAAAGCCCGCCTCGATCGCCTTGACGCTGCCGCCCAAGTCTTCGATCTGGCGCAGATAGTCGCTCGCCTGCGCCTCGACCGCGTCGGTCAGGTGTTCGACGTAGAAGCTGCCGGCGAGCGGGTCGACCGCGTCGGCGACGCCCGATTCGTAAGCGAGCAGTTGCTGGGTGCGGAGCGCGGTGCGGGCCGAGTCTTGGGTCGGTAAGCCAAGCGCCTCGTCTTTGGCGTTGGTGTGCAGCGACTGGGTGCCGCCGAGCACCGCTGCGAGCGCCTGGTAGGCCGTGCGGACCACGTTGTTTTCTGGTTGCTGGGCGGTCAGGGTGCTGCCGCCGGTCTGGGTGTGAAAGCGGAGCGTCTGCGACTTGGTGTCGCTGCTTCCGAACTCGTCGCGCATCATTTTGGCCCACATCCGCCGCGCCGCCCTAAACTTGGCGACCTCTTCGAAGATGTTGTTGTGACACGCGAAAAAGAACGACAGCCGGGGGGCGAAACGGTCGAGCTCGAGCCCGGTCGACAGCGCCGCCCGAACGTATTCACGGGCGTTGGCGAGGGTAAAGGCGACCTCTTGCGGGGCGGTCGCGCCGGCTTCGCGGATATGGTAACCGCTAATCGAGATGGTGTTCCAGTTCGGGACGTGCTCGGCGCAGTACGCGAACATGTCGGTGATGAGCCGCATCGACGGTTCGGTCGGATAGATGTAGGTGCCGCGCGCGATGTACTCTTTGAGGATGTCGTTCTGGACGGTGCCGCCGAGCTTGTCGCTCGTGACGCCCTGCTCTTCGGCGACCAGAATATAGAGTGCGAGCAGCATCATGGCCGGCGCGTTAATGGTCATGGAGGTGGTGACCTTGTCGAGCGGGATGCTGTGAAACAGGGTGCGCATATCGTCTAGGGTCGCGATCGACACGCCGACCTTACCGACCTCGCCCTTCGCGAGCGGGTCGTCGGGGTCCATGCCGAGCTGGGTAGGCAGGTCGAAGGCGACCGACAGGCCGGTCGTGCCCTGGCTGAGCAGGTAGCGGTAGCGCTGGTTCGAGTCTTCGGCAGAGGCGAAGCCAGCGTACTGGCGCATCGTCCAGAGGCGACCGGTGCTGTACATCTGCGGATAGACGCCGCGCGTGTAGGGAAACTCGCCGGGCGTGCCGAGCTTGTCGTCTAAGTTTTCGGGCGGTTCGTGATAGATAGGATCGATGTCGGGTTTCATAGCCCGATTATAGCGCCCCGTGTGCTTGTGTCGTTAGCAGTTTTCGGGCGGTTCGAGTACGCCGCTAAAAGATCATCTCGCCGCTTACGAACGCCCACACGCGCGGGTCGTCGTGGTCGCCGCCGAAAAACTGTTCGGTGTCGTGTTGGACAATGAGCTGACCGCCGAGAACGAGGGCGGTCTGGTCGCTAAGCCGCCGGGCCTGCGGGAGGTTGTGGGTGATCATCACGACGGCGGTGCCGCTGTTCGCGACGTCGCGAATAATCGTTTCGAGGCGCTTGATGTTGCCGGGGTCTAAGTTAGCGGTCGCTTCGTCGAGCAGCAGCAGGGCGGGCTGTTTGGCGAGTGCCCGGGCTACCGCGAGCCTGACCAGCTCGCCGCCGGAGAGTTTGCGGGCGCTCCGCTGCGCCAACGACGCTAGACCGACTCTCGTCAACATCTGTTCTGCTGTCTCGTTCGCTCGTCGCCGCGACGCTCCGGCGAGCCGAGGCGCTAGCGCGGCGTTGTAGAGGACGGTGCCGCGTAGCGCGAGCGGCTGCTGCATGACCAGGCTCGTGCGTGCGCGCAGGTCGGTCGGGGTGAGGGCGTGCCCTTGTCCGTCGCGAAGGGTGCCGTAGCTGGGGGGCTCGAGCCCCGCCAACAGCCGTAACAGCGTCGATTTGCCCGCCCCACTCGGCCCGACGATCGCGGTAATCGTGCCCCCGTATGCGGCGAAGTGTTCGGCCCGGACGACCGGGCGAGACTCGTAGTGGTGCTCGAGCCCTACCGCTTCAACCACAACATTTTCTGGTCTATCCACGTCCACACTCACGTCTCTGCTCACGACGAATCCTGCACCCTCAGCAGCGCCACGTTAATGATCAGAAACACCCCGAGCAGCAGCCCGCCGAGCGCGAGCCCGAGCGCGAACTCGCCCCGCGACGACTCTAGGGCGATCGCCGTGGTCAGCGTCCGGGTCTGCCCGCGAATGTTGCCGCCTACGATCATCGCCGCCCCGACCTCGCTAATCGCCCGTCCGTAGCCGACGATCGTCGCCGCCGCGATCCCGGTGAGCGCTTCGCGCAGGTAGAGGGCGAGCGCCTGCACCCGGTTCGCCCCGAGCGTTAGCGCCGTCTGTCCGACCCGTGGATCGACCGAGCCGAGCGCCGCGATCGTCAGCCGGACGATGACCGGAAAGGTCAGTACGAACTCGGCGCTGATAATGGCCGTCTCCGAGTAGAGCAGGTCGAGGTGGCCGAGCAGGCCGCGCCGCGTGTAGAGCCCGTAGAGCAGCAGCCCGACCACGACGGTCGGCACGGCCATCAGCGTCGAAAAGGTCGAGATGACGATCCGTTTGCCGCGAAAGCTGTTTAGCGCGATCAGGCCGCCGACCGGAATGCCCGACAGTGCCGCGAAAAAGGTCGCGATGGTCGCGATGCGGAGCGACCGAAACAGCGCGTCACGAACGTCGGGGTTGAAGTCGCGTAACAGCAGCAGCGCGGCGCGAAACGCCTCGGCGTAAAAGTCCACGTCGTTTAGCTTAACGCAGTGTCTAGGCCGAAGATGAGCCAAGCAGAACGCCCGGCTTCGGGTGTTGTACCAGAAGCCGGGCGCGAAGATCGTGTCTCGATAAAAGGCGGCTTGTCGCTGCTGTTTAGTCGTAGACGTTTAGTCGCCGATACCTATACCTAGTCGCCGGTGTCGCTGACCATGCCGTAGGCGGCGGCCGGATCTTCGGGGAGCGGGATGTGGTCGGGGCCCTCGATGGTTTTGGCGAGCAGCGCTTTGAGGTTGTCTAGCCCTTGGCCGGTCACGGCGGAGACGCCGAGCGCTTCGAAGCGTTCGCCGAGCTGGCGGCAGGTGTCGGGGTCGGCGAGGTCGCACTTGTTGAGGACGATGTGGCGGGGGGGCTCGAGCCCTAACTCGTCTAAAATCCGGTTCACCGCGTCGACCCTATCCGGCGCTCCCGGCGTCGCCGCGTCTACGACGTGCAGCAGCAGGTCGGCGTCGTGCAGCTCTTCGAGCGTCGCCCGAAACGCGTTGACGAGCTCGTCGGGCAGGTCGCGGATAAAGCCGACCGTGTCGGTGTAGAGGATCTTGCCACCCCACTCGCCTAAGGCTGGCAGCCAGCCCTCGCGGGTCGTCGGGCGCAGCGTCGCGAAGAGGCGGTTACGGCTTAGCACGTCGGACTTGGCGAGCGTGTTAAACAGCGTCGACTTGCCGGCGTTGGTGTAGCCGACGAGCGCGACGACCGGCACCTCGGACTTGGTGCGGCTTTTGCGGCTCTCGCTCCGGCGCGTGCTCATCGCGTCAACCTCTTGTTCTAGCGCGGTGATCCGGTCGCGAATCCGGCGCCGGTCGACCTCGAGCTTGGTCTCGCCCGGTCCGCGCGTCCCGATACCGCCCCCGAGACGGCTCATGGCGCGGCCCCGTCCGGCGAGCCGGGTGATCTGGTAGCTTAGCTGCGCGAGTTCGACCTGGGCCTTGGCCTCGCGTCCGCGCGCGTTCTGGGCGAAGATGTCGAGGATAAGCTGGGTGCGGTCGAGCACCCTGAGGTTGGTCGCCTCTTCGATTTCGCGGGCCTGGGCCGGGTTGAGTTCGCGGTCGAAGATCAGCAGGTCGGCGTCTTCGTGGTACGCCTTCGAGACGAGTTCTTGCAGCTTGCCGCGTCCGATCAGGGTCTTGGGGTCGGGGCTCGAGCGCTGCTGTTTGCTCATGTGCGCGACCGTCGCCCCGGCACTCCGGGCGAGTTCGGCGAGTTCGGTAAGCCGTGACTCGCTTTCGAACGCCGCTTCGCCGGTGTTTAGCCCGACCAGCACGGCCCGTTCTTCGCTGCTCCGGGTCACTTCGCGGGCCTGGGCGCTACGCGCTAACTCTTCTTCGAGCGAGCGGATCCGCTCGAGGATGTTGACCTGCTCTAGCGCGCGCATGCTCATCGGCGCTTCGATCAGCCAGTCCTCTTCTTCGGCGGTCGGCGGCGCGATCTGCGCGAGGTGGACGTTGCCGAGTTCGGTGTTGCCCTGCGCGTTGCTAAACACGTCGATAGCGACCACCGCGTCGAGCCGGTTTAGAAACAGCATCGACAGATCGCCCTGCGACAGCCCGCCCGTCTTGAGGTGTGTGTGCAGCAGCCGCAGGCCGTACAGCCGCGACTGGGCCTCGCCGGCGAGCGGCGGTAGCGGTGTGTCCTGGGCGTCCCCGACCGAAACGGTCACGACCCGCCCACGCCTATCGACGAGTACCGACACCCCGTCTCTGATGTCGAGCGCGAGTTCGCCCATCGCCCGCCCGAGTTCTAGGCTCGCGGGCATGTCCGGGTCGAGCTTGCGCCGGTAGAGGTTGCTCAGCCGTTTGACCTGGTTTTTCTTGAGACCGGAAAGCTTTCCGTGTACTTTCTCGATAGTCGTATCTCCTTTACGAGAGAATGAGAGGATTGTCGACACCTAACAGTGTGACCCTAATAGTGGGCCAGCGTGTCGAGCGGGTGCCGCCGCAGCGCCCGTGCCGTGCCGCAACTTTGCGCGAAACGACAAGACGCCCGCCGAGCAGACCAACAGACTTGACGACCCACGAGGTCTGACGACGACGTGAGCAGAGACTGCTGGATTGTCGGGGGTGCGCGGATGAAGGTGTGCGGATAGAAGAGCGTAGCGTCGCCCGTGCGGGCTTAGCCGACAGACGTTTTGTCCGAGCCGATGTCGCTGCTGGGACGAGCCGATGTCGCTGCTTTTCTGTGCTGATCTTGCCGCGCCAATGTTGCCGTGCTGATCTTGCCGCGCCGTAACGAAGCCTCGCGCAGTGTCGCGAAGGGCAGAGATCGCCGCAGCAGCGTAGGCTAGCAAGCCGACCCCATCAGGCTAAGCGTCACCGGACAACAGACTAAACAACGGGCTAGAATTATCGTTCATAACGTACTCGTATTATAGCGCATCAGAGCGCTCGTTGCTAGCAAAACGTTACGGTTTTACGGTTACGGTCGTGGAGGGGTGCCCGAAGAAGACGAGCCCGCCGCGCTCTGCTGTCGGCGGTTATTCATAAACTGGATAAAGCGCTTGACCGCAAAGGCGATCAGGGCGATCACCGAAACTGCCGCAATAATCGGCACGGCGAGCGCTAAAATCGACATAAGCGCCGCACCCGCGTTTTCGGTGGTCGACACCACCGGGTTGCCGAGCCCGCCGGTGGTCGCCGACGAGGTAAGCCGCGTAACGGTTGTTAGCATCTGCATGCTGCCCGCACTGCCGCCACCGACGATCGCCGCAAGTACCCAGTACAAAAACTCGTCGCTGCCGCCGATGTAGGCGCGGCTGATCAGCGTTCCGGCGATAATTGAAGCCGGCCCGGCAAGCGCGTCGAGCGCGTTGTCGACCCAGGGGATGTAGTAACCCGCTATCTCGACAAAGACCGCGATGGCGAGCACGCCAAACACAAACGGGTCCTCGAGCCACAGCAACCGTGACGGCAGGTCTGTCTCGCCAAACAGCGCCGCGCCGCTTAGAATCATCGGCGGCACAAACACCCGAAAGCCGCAGGCGGCACTCAGGCCGATAGCGACGGCGAACGCAAAAATATCCTCCATAACAACCCTCCTCGGCACAGAGACGCGAACACCGTCTCGGTCACTGCTCTTATCAAGATAGCGGACACGCCACCCGTCTTTGCGGGTTTTGGCTTAACAATCGCTTCATCATCGGTGCGGTCGGGTGGTTTTTCGCGCGGGCTGTTTTTTGAGTTTGTTTTGAATGAGGTGGCGGTATGTCAGTTTTAAGGTGTTAGGGGGACGCCGTCGAGCAGGGCAAGTCATTTTTTTGCGCTGGAAAACTTTTTTTGCGCTGGAAAACTTTGTGCTGGAAAACGTGCTGGAAAACACCACAGCCAGTGTTTTAAGCTCACCATACTTAGTAACGAACTGTGGCAGAGTGACGAGAAGTCGCCCTCTAACCTGCGAACCTATCAAGAGCTAGGTGTGAAAGGACGTAACTCCATGCGCGTACTATGGTTCATCCTGCTGATGGCGAGCATCTATAGCTCGGCCCTCGCCCAAGCCGACCTAGTGGATATGCGAGAGTTGGGCCGTTTGGAAGGGCATACTGATGGTGTGTACGGTGTGGCTTTTTCGCCCGATGGTAGGGCGTTAGCGTCGGGCAGTTGGGACTACAGCATCATCTTGTGGGATGTTGCGAGCGGTTCCGAGCGAGCCCGTTTAGAAGGCCACACCAGTGGTGTGTACAGCGTAGCTTTTTCGCCGGACGGTGCGATATTAGCGTCGGGCAGTGATGACGAGAGCGTTATTTTATGGGATGTTGCGAGCGGTTCCGAGCGGGCTCGTCTGGAAGGTCATACCGATTCTGTGTACAGTGTAGCTTTTTCGCCCGATGGTGCGACGTTAGCGTCGGGCAGTGATGACAACAGCATCATCTTGTGGGATGTTGCGAGCGGCTCCGAGCGAGCCCGTCTGGAAGGTCATGACAATGGTGTGTTCGGCGTAGCTTTTTCGCCCGATGGTAGGGCGTTAGCGTCGGGTAGTGATGACGAGAGCGTTATTTTGTGGGATGTTGCGAGCGGTTCCGAGCGGTTTCGTCTAGAAGGTCATGCCTGGGTTGTATACAGCGTAGCTTTTTCGCCCGACGGTAGGACGTTGGCGTCGGGTAGTGGGGACGATAGCATCATCTTGTGGGATGTTGCGAGCGGTTCCGAGCGGTTTCGTCTGAAAGGCCATACCGATTGGGTAAGAAGTGTAGCTTTTTCGCCCGATGGTGCGACGCTGGCGTCGGGCAGTGACGATAGCATCATCTTGTGGGATGTTGCGAGTGGTTCGGAGCAAGCCCGCCTGGAAGGTCATACTTCCCCTTGGGTAAACAGCGTAGCTTTTTCGCCTGACGGTAGGGCGTTAGCGTCGGGCAGTGGGGACGGCACCGTCCGCACCTACGCCATTCCCGACAACTGAGCTGTGTTCGGCACTCCTGCAGTCGCCGCTGGTACACGTCAATTCTGCTGGGTAGAAAGCACGCTGCGGCGCACTCGTTGTGACGAATACGGGTGCTGGAGGCAGTGCGGTGCGCACGGCGCACCCTACGATTCGGATGAATGGTACTGATTCACTTGATGACATCGGCAAGCCGGGATGGTATAAGCTAGACAACTGTGAAGCGCTACAGCTATCTTTCGCTTGTTTTTTTACTCGCCGCGCTGTCCGGTGCTACCCTGTTCGGCGTCGGTTTGGCCCAACCGCAGAGTGTGCCCGGTTTGCGGCTCGCCGGAACGACCTACGTGTCGCTGTCGGAGGTGTCGCGGCTGCTCGGCTACAGCGTCAGCCAGGACGGTAACGCGCTTACGGTGCGTAGCGATTTGGGCATCCTGACGGTGTTCGACGGTTCGCCCGACGCGCTCTGGCAGCCGAACCGAAGCGCGATGAACACGCGGGACGGCGACTTTATTCTGAGTGCGCCGGTGGTGCAGCAGGGGAGTGTCTGGTTCGCGCCCGAAGAGCTGTTTCCTCGCCTCGGGGTGGCGGTTCGGGGCGAGGAGCTGGTGCTGCCGGGGCAGCGGACGGTCGCGTTGTCTTTTCCGGCAGCGCCCTCGAGCACACTGCAAGGAGACAATTGGGACGCAGTCGCGCTTGGCAACAACGTCTACGGTCTCGCGCTCTACAGCAGCGGTAGCCTCGGCCCCGACACGGTGAGCCTGATGATGGTCGACGTGGGGCTGCTCGGTTTGGCGCGGCCCGAACTGCGGGGCGAACTCGACGCTATCGTGCGCGACTTTCCGGCGGGAAAACCGCTTTATTTTGTGGTTACAGGGCTCGAGCCCACCCCCTGGCAGGCCGAAGTCACCTTTCAGCAGGGCGGCCAATCCATAACCGTTAAAGCTCCGGCGCGCCTAAGCGTCCTGAGCGGCGACACCGGACGGGTCGGCCCGGACAGCCCGGCACTCGGCGTGATACTGCTGCCCGAGTGGGTCAACTTGCGGCAGCCGCTTAACGTAGAGTGGGGCGGGATCCGCGCGACGTTTCAGTTTCGGCGTTAGTCTCTGGTGTGCACCTCCGGCCTTAAAGCTAGCCAGATCGACTACTTGAGGCTGCCGATGGTAATGCCGCGAATAAAAGCGCGCTGAAAGAGCAGAAATAGGATAAGTTCGGGGAGCAGCACGAGCGTCGAGGCGGCCATGAGCAGCTGCCACTGCACCTCGTAGGTCGACTGGTAGAAGCTAAGGCCGACGGCGAGGGTGTACATGTTCTGGTCGTAGAGGTAGATGAGCGGCCCTAAAAAGTCGTTCCAGATCGTAACCGAGGTTAGCACCGAGGCGACCGCGATGGCGGGCAGCGACAGCGGCAGCACGATAAAACGGAGCACCTGAAACTCGTTAGCGCCGTCGATCTTGGCGGCTTCGGACAGCTCGAAGGGATCTGCATCAGAAACTGCCGCAGCAGAAAGATGTAGAACGGGTTGCCGAAAAAGGTCGGCACGATCAGCGGCAGAAAGGTGTTGGTCCAGCCGAGGCTCGCGAACAGTGTAAAGAGCGGGATCATGGTGATTGGGTTGACCGGAAACTGGATGTAGATAAAGATCGACGCGATGACGATGTAGAACACGAGTTCGCGACCGGGCCAGCGGATGCGCGACAGGCCGTAGGCGATGATGAAGCTCGAGCCCACCGTCCCCACCGTCCCGAACACGGTAACGATCAGCGAGTTGACGAAGTAACGCCCGAACGGAATAAACTGCACCGCGTCACGAAAGTTCGCCCAGCGCGGTGATTCGGGCCACACCGTCGGCGGAAACGCAGTCACCTCGGCAGGCGGTTTGAGCGCCGTCGACAGCATCCAGAACAGCGGTACGAGCAGCAGCCCGCACAGCGCGAGCAGCACCAGCCGTCCGCCGACCTGCACCGCCAACCGACGCCACCATCGCCCCGTCATCACGCGCCGACCTCGTAGTTGACCTGCTGGTTAAAGTACCGAAACACCCCGACCGCGACCACGAGCGTCAGCCCGAACAGAATCGTCGACAGCGCCGCCGCGTAGCCTAGCTCGCTATACGAAAACGCGTTGCGGTAGAGGTAGAGCGCGTAAAAGAGCGTCGCGTCGGCGGGGCCGCCGCCGGTCATGATGTAGGCCGGCGTAAAGATCTGTAAGGCGAGCCCGAGCCCGACCACCACGTCGTACAAAAACACCGGCGTCATCAGCGGCAGCGTGATCCGCACAAAGCGCTGCAAGACGTTCGCCCCGTCGATCCGGGCGGCGTCGTAGAGCGTTTTTGGAATCGCACGCAACGAGGCCAGAAAGATCAGCGCGAACTGACCGGCCCCCATCTGGGCGAGCAGCACGATCGAAAACTTCGCCCAGAACGGATCACCGAGCCAGTTGATACTTGGCAGACCGAGCGCGATAAGGGCGCGGTTGACAAGACCGTAGCGCGGGTTAAGTAGCCAGATAAATACAAACGAGAGCGCGAACGCCGGTAGCACCGACGGTAGTACGATCGCCGCTCGGTAGATCGGCATCTCTTTGATCGGCAAGTTCATGGCCAGTGCGAGCACGAGCGCCGCAACCACGCCGATCGGTACCGCGAGCAGGGTGTAGTAGAGCGTGTTGTAGAGCGAGCGCCAGAACAGGTCGTCTCGAACGAGCCGCTCGTAGTTGTCGGTGCCGATCCAGGTCGGCTCGCCGAAGCCGGAAAACTCGGTAAAGCCCAGGTAGATGTTGTAGACGAGCGGATAGATCACAAACGCGGCAAACCCGATCAGCCAGGGGCTGACAAACAGCAGTCCGGTACCGAGCTGCTTCCAGCGAAACCGCGAACGCGGTAGCTGTTTCATTGTGGGGTACGCAGCTGCGGAGCGCGCAACCGTAGTGTGCGCGACAAAAGAATCGGGTCGGTTGTCATCAGAGAAGTCCGTTCGCGCTGTGTCCCGGCTAGCTCGAACGAATCTGCTAGCTCGGATCAAGGTCGTAACAGGCTTTAGAAACAGCAAACAGCCCAACCGAGTACACCACAACAAATTTTGGGTGACGCGGCGGGGCTGCCGAGAAATGCTGGCGCAGAGATAACAGACGCGTAACTGGTGGCCATCCGGTGGTGTGTAAGGGTTCCCGAGGATGGAGAGCGTAAACGCGTCATCCTACCGACTACACTGCGTTTATTGCTTCACGCCTCTTGCATCTATTTGCGAGCAGACGTTTATTGCGAGCAGACGTTGTCGAGGCGGGGCTGGACGCGGGTTTCGACCCGTTCTAGAGCGGCGAGCGGTTCGCGCTGGTTGAGAACGACTGATTCTTGGGCGCTGGTCAGTTCGTCCCAGTAGCGGGCGCCGACCGGTAGCGAAAAGCGCGAGTCGGAGACGGGGAGCAGTTCTAGGTAGAAGTCGCGCTCGCCCGGAATCAGGTCGGGCTCGCCGATCAGGCTCTCGAGGTCGGTAGCCGTCCGGTGCTACCCGACCAGATCCGCTGACCTTCGGGGCCGGTCGCGTAGCGGATAAAGCGGTAGGCGGCTTCGGGGCTGTCGGCACCGGACGGTACCGCGAGCGAAAACCCGCCCGACCAACTAAACGGCTCGCCCGTCGCCGAGGGGATGTAGGTCACGCCGTAGTCGAGGTCGGGGGCGTACTCGGTAATCGTCCCTAAGAAGAAGTCGCCGGTGATGGTCATCGGCATCCGTCCGGACAAGAACGGGTGCTGCTGCGGCGGTAGGCCGCGCGGGATGTAGGTCTGTTCGAACGCGGTCGCGCGCTGCGGTTCCATCGCTTCGGACCAGTCGTAGAGAAACTCGAACGCGTCGACGACCCCTTCGTCGGTCGGGGTGACGTTACAGCTCCCCTCGGCGAACGCGCCGCCGTAGGCTAGACCCCAGGTTACGTGCCAGCCCTGGTCGGTCCAGGGGAGGTTGCCGACGCGGGTGTAGGCGCCCGACTCGTCGGTTTCGTTAAGCGAGAAGGCGACGCTCTGAAACGTTTCCAGATCCATCGGGCCGTTGGCCGGGTCGAACAGGCTCAGGTCGACGCCCGCTTCTTCGAGGATGTCGCGGCGGTAGTAGAGAGCGCGGGTGTCGGTATCGAACGGAAACGCCCAGATGCCGCCGTCGTAACTGACCTCGTCCCAGGCGAAGTCGAGGTACTGGTCGCGCAGGTCGCTTACGCTAACGCCTGTTTCGGCCTCGATAAGGGGCGCTAAGTCGGTAAGGAGGCCCGCTTCGGCACGTTCGGCGGCGGTAAAGCGGTCGAGGTAATAGATGTCGGGGCCGGTACCGGCGGCGACGGCGGTCATCAGCCGGGTGATCTCGGTTTCGGAGCCGGGCACGAGCTCGAAGGTGACGTTGATGTCGGGGTTTTGGGCGTTAAAGTTTTCGGTGATCTGTTCTAGGGTCGCGACTTCGTCGGGGTTAAAAAACGCGCCCCAGAATGTGACTTCGGTTATGTCATCCTGGGCCCAGGCGAGGCTCGAGCCCACCACAAGCAGACCCCAGCCGAGCGTGCGAAACAGCTGCTTCATCGTTCCTCCTATACCGTTCGTCTATCTGCTTTGTCTATCTGTCTACACCGTCTGTCGCCGATACGAGGCGATAGGTAGCGATATCTAGCGTACTGGTCGTGTGCTGACCCGCCTACTCTAACCTACCGACCGACAGGGGACGAGCGGACGGGCTCACGATTGGCGGGGGCTCGGCGTCGCCTGCGAGCGCTTCGATCAGCCGCGCGGTGCGCTGTTGTATGGCGGGGCCGACGTCCGGACCATCGCGGGCGGTAAGCGGTGCGTCGTACACCAGCCGGACGACGTTGTCCTGGTAGCGCTTAAACATGACCTGCAGGGTTGCGGCGAGCCAGGCGCGGCGCTCGCGGCGGCGCAGGTAGGTTAGTGGGTGCGCTGCGACGGACGGGTGCACCGTCCCGCTGACCAGGCTCGGTACGACCGACAGACCGGGCACGAGCCGGGCGAAGGTGTCGAGGCTGCGCGACCAGCGGATGAGGCTCGCGGTCGCGGCGGCGGGGTAGAGGGCTGGGTCGGGTTCGATCTCGCCTGCCGGAAAGATCAGCACGGCGCCGCCCTGCCGAAGGTGCCGGACGAGTTCGCGGAGTGCGCGCCGCCGCCCGTTCGGGTCGCCGGGCAGAAACACGAGTGCAGCGCCGAGTCGGGGCATGGCCCGGAGCAGCGGGTTGTCGCGGGTGACGATGCGCAGGTCGGATCGGGGGATGGTGCCGATCAGGGCGAGTGTGTCGGTAAGGCCGGGGTGGTTGGCGGTGACGAGGAGCGGGCCGTGTGCCGGCAGATGGTGGAGGCCGGAGGGCTCGAGCCCGCCCGTAAACCGCGTCAACGTGTCGCGTAGCGCCTGCTGCACCCCCACCACCGCGACACGCTCGTCACACCGCGCGACGTCTTCGGCGAGGCGCCGCGCTGCCGGGTAGAGGAGCGGGGTGAGCAGCGGTCTAAGCCACGAGTCGCGGGTTGCAAACGCTTCGAAGGCGTCGCCGAGGTTGGCGTCGGTCAGGGCCCGAAGCTGTGCCCGAAGGGCTCGAGCCGAAGAGGAGGCGGGGCGAGCGTCCATGCCTAAGCCTACCGAATCTTCGGGTGAGATGACTGTTGCGCGCGGTTCGGGGGTCTGCCGTATTAGGTTTTTTCGTTTTAGGAAACCGCCCTCGGCAAACGTGATATAACCGTCGCTACTCGCCCTGTGTCTCACCCCCTTCTTGCGCCCTAGCGTGCCCCGTCACGGCGGCACCGCCCCGACGCCCCTAACACCGGAGGATCTATGACCTACGACGAACAGCGTATCGCAGAAGGCTTTCTGTTTACCGATATGTATCAGCTAACGATGGCGCAGCTCTACTTTCGCGCCGGGCTGCACGAACGGCGGGCCCGTTTCGACCACTTCTTTCGTGACAACCCCGACTACGGCACCCACCAGGCGGGCTACAGCGTCAACGCCGGGCTCGGCTGGCTGCTCGACTGGATGGCGGGAGCGCGGGTGACGGACGCCGACCTAGACGTGTTGCGCGCGCAGCGAGGACGGGGCGGCGAGCAGGTCTTCGGCGAGGACTTTCTGACCTGGCTCAAAGAGCACGGCGACTTTCGTCAGCTTACCCTCCGCGCGGTGCCCGAGGGCCGGGTGGTCCATCCGCACACGCCGGTCACGGTGGTCGAAGGGCCGCTCGCACTCGGCGCAGATCCTCGAGACGGCGCTGCTCGCACAGCTCAACTTTCAGATTCTGGTCGCGACCAAGGCGGCGCGGATCCGCGACAGTGGGCGCGGACAGCTGCTGCTCGAGTTCGGGGTGCGGCGGGCGCACGACCGGGGCGCGAATGCGGGGGCGCGGGCCGCGCTAATCGGCGGTGCTGACTACACCTCGAACGTCGGCATCTCTCACGTACTCGGCTTTCCGCCCAAGGGGACGCACGCCCACAGCATGGTGCAGGTCTTTCTGGCGCTCGGTATGGGCGAGCTCGAAGCGTTTCGGCACTACGCCGACAGCTATCCCGACGAGTGTCTGCTCCTCGTCGACACCGTCAACACGCTCGAAAGCGGC
Organism: Trueperaceae bacterium; assembly: GCA_034521635.1. Classification (GTDB taxonomy): domain Bacteria; phylum Deinococcota; class Deinococci; order Deinococcales; family Trueperaceae; genus JAXHMC01. The sequence continues at coordinate 191,943 of JAXHMC010000045.1, forward strand.
GTCCCGAACGCGATTACCGTTTTCGAAGAGCTGCGCCGCAAGGGCTACGAACCGGTCGGCATCCGCCTCGATTCGGGCGATCTCGCCTACCTCAGCATCCAGGCCGCGAAGATGCTCGACGATGCGGGCTTTGGCGACGTGTCGATCGTGCTAAGCAGCAACCTCGACGAGCTGGTTATCTGGCAGATCATCACCCAGATCGGGCTCGAAGCGCGCAGTTACGGGGTCGACCCGGACCAGCTGATCGGGCGCCTGGTGTACGGGGTCGGTACGCGTCTGATTACCTCGCAGGGCGACGCGGCGCTCGGCGGCGTCTACAAGCTGGTCGGGATTCAGGACGAGGCGCGCGGCTGGCAACCGGCCATCAAGCTGTCGGATTCGCCCGAAAAGGTGCCGAACCCGGGCAGCAAAAACCTCTGGCGGGTCTACGACGACGAGGGCTACGCGACCGCCGACCTTGTCGGGCTAGTCGGTGAAACGCCCGATCCGGCACAGCCCCTGACACTGCACCACTACGCGGCGAGCGGCAAACAGCGCACCCTGCAGCCGAGCGAGATGTCTGGGCTCGAGCCCCTCCTCGTCGACATCCTCGACGAAGGCAGCCTCGTCTACGAACAGCCGAGCATCGCCGCGATGCGCGAACAGCGCGAAGCCGACCTCGCCCGCCTTAACCCCGGCGTCAAACGGCTCGTTAACCCGCACATCTACCACGTGTCGCTCACCTCTGCATTGCGGCAACTCAAACAGGACCTCGTCGCGTCGGTGTCGCGCGGTACGCCGTAGAACTGCACCGTAGAACGCAGTAGCAAACGTGCTAAAAACTTGGTAAACCTGTCCGCCCCCCTTACCGTTTTAGCCGCGTTGTTTCTAGCTGTGTCGTAAATGTCGGCTAACCTTATTGCTATCGCTACCACATTCTTGCTACCGTTAGGTTATCGCAACTTGTTTACCGTACTCTCTGTCAAAGACTCTATGTCTAAGGAGGAATTTATGAACGTCGTTATCGCATCTGCCGTCCGCACCCCTTTCGGTTCGTTCCAGGGCGTGCTTAGCCCGCTCAAAGCCTCGCAACTCGGCGCGTCCGCGATTAAAGAAGCAGTCCGCCGCGCCGGTCTCGAAAGCACCGATGTCGGCACCGTCTACATGGGCAACGTGCTCCCCGCCGGAATGGGCCAGGCCCCCGCCCGTCAGGCCGCGATCTTCGCTGGTCTTGACAAGAGCACCCCGACCGTCGGAATCAGCAAACTCTGCGGAAGTGGTCTCGAATCGATCATCCAAGCGGCTAGGGCCGTCGCGCTCGGCGACATCGAGATCGCCGTCGCCGGCGGGATGGAGTCGATGAGCAACGCCCCTTTCCTGCTGCCCGGTGCGCGCGGCGGTCTGCGCATGGGCGACGCCAAACTGCTCGACTCGATGGTCCACGACGGCCTCTGGGATGTCTACAACGACAAGCACATGGGGTCGTGCGCCGAGTTGTGCGCCTCTAAGTACAACTTTAGCCGCGAATCGCAAGACCAATTCGCGATGACCTCGTACCGCCGCGCCCACGACGCTACCAAAAACGGCGCTTTCGACGACGAGATCACCTCGGTCGAAATTACGGGCCGTAAGGGTGACGTCACCGTTGTCTCCGAAGACGAAGAGCCCAAGCGGGTCAACTTCGACAAGGTCGCCTCGCTCCGCCCGGCGTTCGGCAAGGAAGGCTCGATTACCGCCGCCAACGCCTCGTCGATCAACGACGGCGCCGCTGCTGTGGTGGTCTGCACCGAAGAGACTGCGAAGGCGCGCGGCATGCCGATCCTGGGCAAGATCACCGGCTACAGCGCCAACGCGATCGAGCCCGAGTGGTTTACCGTCGCCCCGGTCGGCGCCATGAAAAAGCTCTACGACCAGACCGGCACCAAGCCCGAAGACTACGACCTCTACGAAGTGAACGAGGCGTTCTCGGTGGTGAGCATGGCCGCGATGGAAGAGTTCGGCATCGACCACGACAACCTCAACGTCCACGGCGGCGCCGTCGCCCTCGGCCACCCTATCGGTACGTCGGGCACGCGGATCGTGGTGACGCTGCTCCACGCCCTCAAACAGCGCGACAAGTCGACCGGTATGGCCTCGATCTGTATCGGTGGCGGCGAAGCGCTCGCGATGGCGGTCGAGCGGGTCTAAGCGCTTTTGCGACAAACAGATCACAGACGAACAGACCACAACAGAAGAGGCCGGGTGTATGTCGCCCGGCTTTTTTTAATGATGTCGGGTGATGTTGCGCCGGTTTCGATCGATTCGTGTACCGATTCGTGCAACGATGTCGCAGCTATTCTGGTTGTAGCGATTCTAGACGTCATGTCTGTACGAAACACACGGGGGGTCGTTACGATACGGGCTCGCGCTAGGACAAGAACTTCTGCCGGAAGCAGCTTTTGTGGCAACGCTGCTGTGTGTCGAGGGCTTCAGCCCTGACCACCCCTCCAGCTCGCTCGGCACGCGTTCCGCCGCGTCGCAGCAATACGTAACTGTTTTTAACGGATCTTCGTACAGTTACGTATTGCTGCGACACGGCGGAACGCGCGTGCCGAGCGAGCTGGAGGGTGGTAGGGGCCTGAGCCCTCGACACACAGCAGCGTCGCCACAAAAGCTGCTTCCGGCAGGTCGTCCTTAGCGCGAGCCCGTATCGTAACGACCCCCCGCGTGTGTTCCCGGTACAGACATGACGTCTGAGAATCGCTACAACCAGAATAGCTGCGACATCGTCTGCACTGATCGGTACACGTTACCGATCGAGACTCGGCGCAACATCACCCGACATCATTAAAAAAAGCCGGGCGACATACACCCGGCCTCTTCTGTTGTGGTCTGTTCGTCTGTGATCTGTTTGTCGCAAAAAGCGCTTAGACCCGCTCGACCGCCATCGCGATGCGCCGCCGCCACCGATACAGATTGGTCCAGGCGATACCGGTCGACTTGTCGCGCTGTTTGAGGGCGGTGGGAGCAGCGTCACCACGATCCGCGTGCCCGACGTACCGATAGGGTGGCCGAGGGCGACGGCGCCGCCGTGGACGTTGAGGTTGTCGTGGTCGACGCCGAACTCTTCCATCGCGGCCATGCTCACCACCGAAAACGCCTCGTTCACTTCGTAAAGGTCGTAGTCTTCGGGCTTGGTGCCGGTCTGGTCGTAGAGCTTTTTCATGGCGCCGACCGGGGCGACGGTAAACCACTCGGGCTCGATCGCGTTGGCGCTGTAGCCGGTGATCTTGCCCAGGATCGGCATGCCGCGCGCCTTCGCAGTCTCTTCGGTGCAGACCACCACAGCAGCGGCGCCGTCGTTGATCGACGAGGCGTTGGCGGCGGTAATCGAGCCTTCCTTGCCGAACGCCGGGCGGAGCGAGGCGACCTTGTCGAAGTTGACCCGCTTGGGCTCTTCGTCTTCGGAGACAACGGTGACGTCACCCTTACGGCCCGTAATTTCGACCGAGGTGATCTCGTCGTCGAAAGCGCCGTTTTTGGTAGCGTCGTGGGCGCGGCGGTACGAGGTCATCGCGAATTGGTCTTGCGATTCGCGGCTAAAGTTGTACTTAGAGGCGCACAACTCGGCGCACGACCCCATGTGCTTGTCGTTGTAGACATCCCAGAGGCCGTCGTGGACCATCGAGCTCGAGCAGTTCGGCGTCGCCCATGCGCAGACCGCCCGCGCACCGGGCAGCAGGAAGGGGGCGTTGCTCATCGACTCCATCCCGCCGGCGACGGTGATCGATGTCGCCGAGCGCGACGGCCTGAGCCGCTTGGAATGATCGATTCGAGACCACTTCCGCAGAGTTTGCTGATTCCGACGGTCGGGGTGCTCTTGTCAAGACCAGCGAAGATCGCGGCCTGACGGGCGGGGGCCTGGCCCATTCCGGCGGGGAGCACGTTGCCCATGTAGACGGTGCCAACATCGGTGCTTTCGAGACCGGCGCGGCGGACTGCTTCTCTGATCGCGGACGCGCCGAGCTGCGAGGCTTTAAGCGGGCTGAGCACACCCTGAAACGAACCGAAAGGGTCGACGGCAGATGCGATAACGACGTTCATAAATTCCTCCTTAGACATAGAGTCTTTGACAGAGAGTACGGTAAACAAGTTGCGATAACCTAACGGTAGCAAGAATGTGGTAGCGATAGCAATAAGGTTAGCCGACATTCACCACAGCTAGAAACAACGCGGCTAAAACGGTAAGGGGGGCGGACAGGTTTACCAAGTTTTTAGCACGTTTGCTACTGCGTTCTACGGTGCAGTTCTACGGCGTACACGCGCGACACCGACGCGACGAGGTCCTGTTTGAGTTGCCGCAATGCAGAGGTGAGCGACACGTGGTAGATGTGCGGGTTAACGAGCCGTTTGACGCCGGGGTTAAGGCGGGCGAGGTCGGCTTCGCGCTGTTCGCGCATCGCGGCGATGCTCGGCTGTTCGTAGACGAGGCTGCCTTCGTCGAGGATGTCGACGAGGAGGGGCTCGAGCCCAGACATCTCGCTCGGCTGCAGGGTGCGCTGTTTGCCGCTCGCCGCGTAGTGGTGCAGTGTCAGGGGCTGTGCCGGATCGGGCGTTTCACCGACTGAGCCCGACAAGGTCGGCGGTCGCGTAGCCCTCGTCGTCGTAGACCCGCCAGAGGTTTTTGCTGCCCGGGTTCGGCACCTTTTCGGGCGAATCCGACAGCTTGATGGCCGGTTGCCAGCCGCGCGCCTCGTCCTGAATCCCGACCAGCTTGTAGACGCCGCCGAGCGCCGCGTCGCCCTGCGAGGTAATCAGACGCGTACCGACCCCGTACACCAGGCGCCCGATCAGCTGGTCCGGGTCGACCCCGTAACTGCGCGCTTCGAGCCCGATCTGGGTGATGATCTGCCAGATAACCAGCTCGTCGAGGTTGCTGCTTAGCACGATCGACACGTCGCCAAAGCCCGCATCGTCGAGCATCTTCGCGGCCTGGATGCTGAGGTAGGCGAGATCGCCCGAATCGAGGCGGATGCCGACCGGTTCGTAGCCCTTGCGGCGCAGCTCTTCGAAAACGGTAATCGCGTTCGGGACGCCGCTTTCGAGCGTGTTGACGGTGTCGACGAGGAGCAGACACTCGTCGGGATAGCTGTCGGCGTAGTGCCGAAACGCTTCGAGCTCGCCCATACCGAGCGCCAGAAAGACCTGCACCATGCTGTGGGCGTGCGTCCCCTTGGGCGGAAAGCCGAGTACGTAGAGAGATGCCGACGTTCGAGGTGTAGTCAGCACCGCCGATTAGCGCGGCCCGCGCCCCCGCATTCGCGCCCCGGTCGTGCGCCCGCCGCACCCCGAACTCGAGCAGCAGCTGTCCGCGCCCACTGTCGCGGATCCGCGCCGCCTTGGTCGCGACCAGAATCTGAAAGTTGAGCTGTGCGAGCAGCGCCGTCTCGAGGATCTGCGCCGAGTGCGAGCGGCCCTTCGACCACCGTGACCGGCGTGTGCGGATGGACCACCCGGCCCTCGGGCACCGCGCGGAGGGTAAGCTGACGAAAGTCGCCGTGCTCTTTGAGCCAGGTCAGAAAGTCCTCGCCGAAGACCTGCTCGCCGCCCCGTCCTCGCTGCGCGCGCAACACGTCTAGGTCGGCGTCCGTCACCCGCGCTCCCGCCATCCAGTCGAGCAGCCAGCCAAGCCCGGCGTTGACGCTGTAGCCCGCCTGGTGGGTGCCGTAGTCGGGGTTGTCACGAAAGAAGTGGTCGAAACGGGCCCGCCGTTCGTGCAGCCCGGCGCGAAAGTAGAGCTGCGCCATCGTTAGCTGATACATATCGGTAAACAGAAAGCCTTCTGCGATACGCTGTTCGTCGTAGGTCATAGATCCTCCGGTGTTAGGGGCGTCGGGGCGGTGCCGCCGTGACGGGGCACGCTAGGGCGCAAGAAGGGGGTGAGACACAGGGCGAGTAGCGACGGTTATATCACGTTTGCCGAGGGCGGTTTCCTAAAACGAAAAAACCTAATACGGCAGACCCCCGAACCGCGCGCAACAGTCATCTCACCCGAAGATTCGGTAGGCTTAGGCATGGACGCTCGCCCCGCCTCCTCTTCGGCTCGAGCCCTTCGGGCACAGCTTCGGGCCCTGACCGACGCCAACCTCGGCGACGCCTTCGAAGCGTTTGCAACCCGCGACTCGTGGCTTCAGACCGCTGCTCACCCCGCTCCTCTACCCGGCAGCGCGGCGCCTCGCCGAAGACGTCGCGCGGTGTGACGAGCGTGTCGCGGTGGTGGGGGTGCAGCAGGCGCTACGCGACACGTTGACGCGGTTTACGGGCGGGCTCGAGCCCTCCGGCCTCCACCATCTGCCGGCACACGGCCCGCTCCTCGTCACCGCCAACCACCCCGGCCTTACCGACACACTCGCCCTGATCGGCACCATCCCCCGATCCGACCTGCGCATCGTCACCCGCGACAACCCGCTGCTCCGGGCCATGCCCCGACTCGGCGCTGCACTCGTGTTTCTGCCCGGCGACCCGAACGGGCGGCGGCGCGCACTCCGCGAACTCGTCCGGCACCTTCGGCAGGGCGGCGCCGTGCTGATCTTTCCGGCAGGCGAGATCGAACCCGACCCAGCCCTCTACCCCGCCGCCGCGACCGCGAGCCTCATCCGCTGGTCGCGCAGCCTCGACACCTTCGCCCGGCTCGTGCCCGGTCTGTCGGTCGTACCGAGCCTGGTCAGCGGGACGGTGCATCCGTCCGTCGCAGCGCACCCACTAACCTACCTGCGCCGCCGCGAGCGCCGCGCCTGGCTCGCCGCAACCCTGCAGGTCATGTTTAAGCGCTACCAGGACAACGTCGTCCGGCTGGTGTACGACGCACCGCTTACCGCCCGCGATGGTCCGGACGTCGGCCCCGCTATACAACAGCGCACCGCGCGGCTTGATCGAAGCGCTCGCAGGCGACGCCGAGCCCCCGCCGATCGTGAGCCCGTCCGCTCGTCCCCTGTCGGTCGGTAGGTTGAGGTAGGCGGGTGAGCGCGCGACCGGTGCGCTAGATATCGCTACCTATCGCCTCGTATCGGCGACAGACGGTGTAGACAGATAGACAAAGCAGATAGACGAACGGTATAGGAGGAACGATGAAGCAGCTGTTTCGCACGCTCGGCTGGGGTCTGCTTGTGGTGGGCTGAGGCCCTCGCCTGGGCCCAGGATGACATAACCGAAGTCACATTCTGGGGCGCGTTTTTTAACCCCGACGAAGTCGCGACCCTAGAACAGATCACCGAAAACTTTAACGCCCAAAACCCCGACATCAACGTCACCTTCGAGCTCGTGCCCGGCTCCGAAACCGAGATCACCCGGCTGATGACCGCCGTCGCCGCCGGTACCGGCCCCGACATCTACTACCTCGACCGCTTTACCGCCGCCGAACGTGCCGAAGCGGGCCTCCTTACCGACCTCAGCGCCCCTTATCGAGGCCGAAACAGGCGTTAGCGTAAGCGACCTGCGCGACCAGTACCTCGACTTCGCCTGGGACGAGGTCAGCTACGACGGCGGCGTCTGGGCGTTTCCGTTCGACACCGACACCCGCGCCCTCTACTACCGTCGCGACATCCTCGAAGACGCGGGCGTCGACCTCGAGCCTGTTCGACCCGGCCAACGGCCCGATGGATCTAGAGACGTTTCGGGAGATCGCCTTTTCGCTTAACGAAACCGACGAGTCGGGCGCCTACACCCGCGTCGGCAACCTCCCCTGGACCGACCAGGGCTGGCACGTGACCTGGGGTCTGGCCTACGGCGGCGCGTTCGCCGAGGGGAGCTGTAACGTCACCCCGACCGACGAAGGGGTCGTCGACGCGTTCGAGTTTCTCTACGACTGGTCCGAAGCGATGGAACCGCAGCGCGCGACCGCCTTCGAACAGACCTATATCCCGCGCGGCCTACCGCCGCAGCAGCACCCGTTCCTGTCCGGACGGATGCCGATGACCATCACCGGCGACTTCTTCTTAGGGACGATTACCGAGTACGCCCCCGACCTCGACTACGGCGTGACCTACATCCCCTCGGCGACGGGCGAGCCGTTTAGCTTGGTCGGGCGGGTTTTCGCTCGCGGTACCGTCCGGCGCCGACAGCCCCGAAGCCGCCTACCGCTTTATCCGCTACGCGACCGGCCCCGAAGGTCAGCGGATCTGGTCGGGTAGCACCGGACGGCTACCGACCCTAGAGAGCCTGATCGGCGAGCCCGACCTGATTCCGGGCGAGCGCGACTTCTACCTAGAACTGCTCCCCGTCTCCGACTCGCGCTTTTCGCTCCCGGTCGGCGCCCGCTACTGGGACGAACTGACCAGCGCGCAAGAAGCGGTCGTACTCAACCAGCGCGAACCCCTTTCGGCACTAGAACGGGTCGAAACCCGCGTCCAGCCCCGCCTCGACAACGTCTGCTCGCAATAAACGTCTGCTCGCAATAAAGGCGATGCAAGAGGCGTGAAGCAATAAACGCAGTGTAGTGGGTAGGATGACGCGTTTACGCTCTCCACCATCCGGGATCGCTACACACCACCAGATGGCCACCATTTACGCGTCTGTTATCTCTGCGCCAGCATTTCTCGGCAGCCCCGCCGCGTCACCCGAAATTTGTTGTGGTGTACTCGGTTGGGCTGTTTGCTGTTTCTAAAGCCTGTTACGACCTTGATCCGAGCTAGCAGATTCGTTCGAGCTAGCCGGGACACACACGAACGGACTTCTCTGATGACAACCGACCCGATTCTTTTGTCGCGCACACTACGGTTGCGCGCTCCGCAGCTGCGTACCCCACAATGAAACAGCTACCGCGTTCGCGGTTTCGCTGGAAGCAGCTCGGTACCGGACTGCTGTTTGTCAGCCCCTGGCTGATCGGGTTTGCCGCGTTTGTGATCTATCCGCTCGTCTACAACATCTACCTGGGCTTTACCGAGTTTTCCGGCTTCGGCGAGCCGACCTGGATCGGCACCGACAACTACGAGCGGCTCGTTCGAGACGATCTGTTCTGGCGCTCGCTCTACAACACGCTCTACTACACCCTGCTCGCGGTACCGATCGGCGTGGTTGCGGCGCTCGTGCTCGCACTCGGCCATGAACTTGCCGATCAAAGAGATGCCGATCTACCGAGCGGCGATCGTACTACCGTCGGTGCTACCGGCGTTCGCGCTCTCGTTTGTATTTATCTGGCTACTTAACCCGCGCTACGGTCTTGTCAACCGCGCCCTTATCGCGCTCGGTCTGCCAAGTATCAACTGGCTCGGTGATCCGTTCTGGGCGAAGTTTTCGATCGTGCTGCTCGCCCAGATGGGGGCCGGTCAGTTCGCGCTGATCTTTCTGGCCTCGTTGCGTGCGATTCCAAAAACGCTCTACGACGCCGCCCGGATCGACGGGGCGAACGTCTTGCAGCGCTTTGTGCGGATCACGCTACCGCTGATGACGCCGGTGTTTTTGTACGACGTGGTGGTCGGGCTCGGTCTCGCCTTGCAGATCTTTACGCCGGCCTACATCATGACCGGCGGCGGCCCCGCCGACGCGACGCTCTTTTACGCGCTCTACCTCTACCGCAACGCGTTTTCGTATAGCGAGCTAGGCTACGCGGCGGCGCTGTCGACGATTCTGTTCGGGCTGACGCTCGTGGTCGCGGTCGGGGTGTTTCGGTACTTTAACCAGCAGGTCAACTACGAGGTCGGCGCGTGATGACGGGGCGATGGTGGCGTCGGTTGGCGGTGCAGGTCGGCGGACGGCTGGTGCTGCGTCGCGCTGTGCGGGCTGCTGCTCGTACCGCTGTTCTGGATGCTGTCGACGGCGCTCAAACCGCCCGCCGAGGTGACCGCGTTTCCGCCGACGGTGTGGCCCGAAGCGCCGCGCTGGGCGAACTTTCGTGACGCGGTGCAGTTTATTCCGTTCGGGCGTTACTTCGTCAATTCGCTGATCGTTACGCTGTTCGGGACGGTCGGGACGGTGGGCTCGAGCTTCATCATCGCCTACGGCCTGTCGCGCATCCGCTGGCCCGGTCGCGAACTCGTGTTCTACATCGTCATCGCGTCGATCTTTATCTACATCCAGTTTCCGGTCAACCCGGTCACCATGATCCCGCTCTTTACGCTGTTCGCGAGCCTCGGCTGGACCAACACCTTTCTGCCGCTGATCGTGCCGACCTTTTTCGGCAACCCGTTCTACATCTTTCTGCTGCGGCAGTTTCTGATGCAGATCCCTTTCGAGCTGTCCGAAGCCGCCAAGATCGACGGCGCCAACGAGTTTCAGGTGCTCCGCTTTATCGTGCTGCCGCTGTCGCTGCCCGCCATCGCGGTCGCCTCGGTGCTAACCTCGGTTACGATCTGGAACGACTTTTTAGGGCCGCTCATCTACCTCTACGACCAGAACATGTACACCCTCGCCGTCGGCCTTAGCTTCTACCAGTCGACCTACGAGGTGCAGTGGCAGCTGCTCATGGCCGCCTCGACGCTCGTGCTGCTCCCCGAACTTATCCTATTTCTGCTCTTTCAGCGCGCTTTTATTCGCGGCATTACCATCGGCAGCCTCAAGTAGCCGATCTGGCTAGCTTTAAGTCCGGAGGTTCGCACCAGAGATTAGCGCCGGAACTGAAACGTCGCGCGGATTCCGGCCCACTCTACGTTAAGCGGCTGCCGCAGGTTGACCCACTGGGCAGCAGCATCACGCCGAGTGCCGGGCTGTCCGGGCCGAGCCCGTCCGGTATCGCCGCTCAGGACGCTCAGGCGCGCCGGAGCCTTAACGGTTACCGACTGGCCATCCTGCTGAAAGATGACCTCGGCGCGCCAGGGGGTGGGCTCGAGCCCTGTAACCACAAAATAAAGCGGTTTGCCCGCCGGAAAGTCGCGCACGATAGCGTCGAGTTCGCCCCGCAGTTCGGGCCGCGCCAAACCGAGCAGCCCCACGTCGACCATCATCAGGCTCACCGTGTCGGGGCCGAGGCTACCGCTGCTGTAGAGGGCGAGGCCGTAGACGTCGTTGCCGAGCGCGACCGCGTCCCAGTTGTCTCCTTGCAGTGTGCTCGAGGGCGCCGCCGGAAAGGACAACGCGACCGTCCGCTGCCCCGGCAGTACCAGCTCTTCGCCCCGAACCGCCACCCCGAGACGAGGAAACAGCTCTTCGGGCGCGAACCAGACACTCCCCTGCTGCACCACCGGCGCACTCAGAATAAAGTCGCCGTCGCGCGTGTTCATCGCGCTCCGGTTCGGCTGCCAGAGCGCGTCGGGCGAACCGTCGAACACCGTCAGGATGCCCAAATCGCTACGCACCGTAAGCGCGTTACCGTCCTGGCTGACGCTGTAGCCGAGCAGCCGCGACACCTCCGACAGCGACACGTAGGTCGTTCCGGCGAGCCGCAAACCGGGCACGCTCTGCGGTTGGGCTAGGCCGACGCCGAACAGAGTAGCGCCGGACAGAGCGGCGAGTAGAAAAACGAGCGAAATATAGCTGTAGCGCTTCACAGTTGTCTAGCTTATACCATCCCGACTTGCCGATGTCACCAAGTGAGTCAGTACCATTCATCCGAATCATATAGTGCGCCGTGCACACCTCACTGTCTCCAGCACCCGTATTCGCCACAACAAGTGCGCCGCAGCGTGCTTTCTACCCAGCAGGATTGACGTGTACCGGCGGCGACTGCAGGAGTGCCGAACACAGCTCAGTTGTCGGGAATGGCGTAGGTGCGGACAGTGCCGTCCCCACTGCCCGACGCTAACGCCCTACCGTCAGGCGAAAAAGCTACGCTGTTTACCCAAGGGGAAGTATGACCTTCCAGACGGGCTTGCTCCGAACCACTCGCAACATCCCACAAGATGATGCTATCGTCACTGCCCGACGCCAACGTCGCACCATCGGGCGAAAAAGCTACACTTCTTACCCAATCGGTATGGCCTTTCAGACGAAACCGCTCGGAACCGCTAGCAACATCCCACAAGATGATGCTATCGTCCCCACTACCCGACGCTAACGCCCTACCGTCGGGCGAAAAAGCTACGCTGTATACAACCCAGGCATGACCTTCTAGACGAACCCGCTCGGAACCGCTCGCAACATCCCACAAAATAACGCTCTCGTCATCACTGCCCGACGCTAACGCCCTACCGTCCGGCGAAAAAGCTACGCCGAACACACCATTGTCATGACCTTCCAGACGGGCTCGCTCGGAGCCGCTCGCAACATCCCACAAGATGATGCTGTTGTCATCACTGCCCGACGCTAACGTCGCACCATCGGGCGAAAAAGCCACACTGTACACAGAATCGGTATGACCTTCTAGACGAGCCCGCTCGGAACCGCTCGCAACATCCCACAAAATAACGCTCTCGTCATCACTGCCCGACGCTAACGTCGCACCGTCAGGCGAAAAAGCTACACCGTACACACCACTGGTGTGACCTTCTAAACGGGCTCGCTCGGAACCGCTCGCAACATCCCACAAGATGATGCTGTAGTCCCAACTGCCCGACGCTAACGCCCTACCATCGGGCGAAAAAGCTACACCGTACACACCATCGGTATGCCCTTCCAAACGGCCCAGCTCTCGTATATCCGCTAGGTCGGCTTGGGCGAGGGCCGAGCTATAACTGCTCGTCAGCAGCAGGATGAACCATAGTACGCGCATGGAGTTACGTCCTTTCACACCTCGCTCTTGATAAGTTCGCAGGTTGGAGGGCGACTTCTTGTCACTCTGCCACAGTTCGTTACTAAGTATGGTGAGCTTAAAACACTGACTGTAGTGTTTTCCAGCACAAAGTTCTCCAGCACAAAGTTTTCCAGCACAAAACAAAGACGTGCCCTGCTCGACGACGTCACCAACACGCCTTACGACCGACATACCGCCACCTCACCCGGAGCGACCCGCGCGAAAAGCCGCTCGACCTTGCGATGATGAAACGATTGTTAAGCCAAAACCCGCAAAGACGGATGGCGTGTCCGCTATCTTGATAAGAGCAGTGACCGAGACGGTGTTCGCGTCTCTGCGCCGAGGAGGGTTGTTATGGAGGATATTTTTGCGTTCGCCGTCGCTATCGGCCTGAGTGCCGCCTGCGGCTTTCGGGTGTTTATCCCGCCGATGATTCTAAGCGGCACGGCGCTGTTCGGCGAGACAGACCTGCCGTCACGGTTGCTGTGGCTCGAGGACCCGTTCGTGTTTGGCGTGCTCGCCATCGCGGTCTTTGTCGAGATAGCGGGTTACTACATCCCCTGGGTCGACAACGCGCTCGACGCGCTCGCCGGACCGGCTTCGGTTGTCGCCGGAACGCTGATCAACCGCGCCTACATCGGCGGCGGCGACGAGTTTTTGTACTGGGTACTTGCGGCGATCGTCGGTGGCGGCAGTGCGGGCAGCATGCAGATGCTAACGACCGTTACGCGGCTTACCTCGTCGGCGACCACCGGCGGGCTCGGCAACCCGGTGGTGTCGACCACCGAAAACGCGGGTGCGGCGCTTATGTCGATTTTAGCGCTCGCCGTGCCGATTATTGCGGCAGTTTCAGTGATCGCCCTGATCGCCTTTGCGGTCAAGCGCTTTATCCAGTTTATGAATAACCGCCGACAGCAGAGCGCGGCGGGCTCGTCTTCTTCGGGCACCCCTCCACGACCGTAACCGTAAAACCGTAACGTTTTGCTAGCAACGAGCCCGCCGATGCGCTATAATACGAGTACGTTATGAACGATAATTTTAGCCCGTTGTTTAGTCTGTTGTCCGGTGACGCTTAGCCTGATGGGGTCGGCTTGCTAGCCTACGCTGCTGCGGCGATCTCTGCCCTTCGCGACACTGCGCGAGCTCGTACGGCACGGCAGATCAGCGCGGCGACGTTGGCGCGGCAGATCGGCGCAGAAAAGCAGCGACATCGGCTCGTCCCAGCAGCGACATCGGCTCGGACAAAACGTACTGTCGGCTAAGCCCGCACGGGCGACGCTACGCTCTTCTATCCGCACACCTTCATCCGCGCACCCCCGACAATCTAGCAGTCTCTGCTCACGTCGTCGTCAGACCTCGTGGGTCGTCAGGTCTGTTGGTCTGCTCGGCGGGCGTCTTGTCGTTTCGCGCAAAGTTGCGGCACGGCACAGACGCTGCGGCGGCACCCGCCCGACACGCTGGCTCGCTATTAGGGTCGCGTCGTTAGGTGTCGACAATCCTCTTATCCTCTCGTAAAGGAGATACGACTATCGAGAAAGTACACGGAAAGCTTTACCGGTCTTAAGAAAAACCAGGTCAAACGGCTGAGCAACCTCTA
>JAXHMC010000046.1:0-21263 GCA_034521635.1 Trueperaceae bacterium
CCCTCGTCTGGGGTATAACATGAAAATCCCTCGGCGCCACACCGAGGGAAATCCATTAACTGCGTTAAAAGCAGGGCTCCCAAATCAAGCCTTAGTCTAACGCACAACGGCTGTGTAGCCAATGAAGGAGGACACGATATTGTGTCTAGCGTTCGACGTGCGAACTACATTAACTACTCCTTATATCGAATTAGATACGTCCTAGACGACGCTCGTCGCGTTCTTAACGGACACCTCCGATGAGCCGCACACACGCGGAATACCTCACTCAAGCCGTCTCTATAGCCGACTTACCCGCCCTGATCGACGCGCATTACCCGGATGCGCGAGTGTTTTCCGGGCCGAAGAACCGACTCAAAGCCGTGTGGCGCGGCGGCGACGACTACTCCGTAAGCCTCAAGCGGGGCCCCGACGGATGGTTTTGGAAAGACTTCAAGACCGAGCAGGGCGGTAACGCCTATACCTGGCTCGTGACCGTGGCGGGTTACGAGAAGCGGGACGCGGCAGAGCTGCTCTTAGCCGAGGCGGGCTTCGCGACGAACGACCCGGTTTCGAGACTTAGGGCTCGAGCCCGCGTACAGTCTCGACGCCGTGATGCCAGCAAAGCAGCACAGACCGAAGCTCAGCAGAAAGCCGCGAACGTCGCCCGCGACCTCGCCTCGTGGAGCGACCTCGACCCGACCGGCAGCAGCGACTACCTCACGCGTAAGGGACTTCCCACCCCTCACGGCGTACGGTTCGGTCGCGACAAGCACGGTTCCTTCGTCGCTTTACGACTGTTTAACGAGGACGGCCCCGTCGGGTTGCAGCGCATCTACGACGACGGCGGCAAGAAGTTCACCTGGGGTCTCAAGAAGACCGGCGCGTACGTGGTTGTGGCGGCCACCGCACGCGGCCTCAAGGTCGGCGGACTCCCTAACAAGGCGAAGCACCTCTATGTGGCAGAAGGCTTCGCGACTGCCGCGTCTGTCTGTTTAGCGTCCGGCGAGCCGGTCGTGGTCGCGTTCGATAAGGGCAACCTCGGCCCGGTCGTGAGTATGCTGCGGCGTCGCGTCGGTACACCCAGCCGGTTAGCTATCACCATCGCGGCGGATAACGACCGCTGGAAAGCCGACGAGCTGCACCAGGGCATGAAGAAAGGCAACCCCGGCTTAGAAGCGGCGCACCGCGTCGCGCTCGCGCGGAGCTGCCGAGTGGTCGCGCCCTCGTTTCGGGTCGAGCTATGCGCCTCGAAGCCGACCGACTTTAACGACCTGCACGTGTTGGGCGGCTTAGAGCGGTTAAGGGCCCAGCTTACCTACGCCATTCTCCCCCAGATCGACCTCGCCTTCGCGGACGACCTCCGCAAGTATGACAAGAAGCTCCGCGACATCGGCGCGACGACCGGGCGGTACCTCCCCGCCATCGAGCAGCTCCCGGAAGGTGTGACGGTCATTCGTGCGCCGCAAGGCACCGGCAAGACGTACGTGATGGAGGAGCAAGTCCGTAAGGCGCTCGACGCCAGCCAGCGCGTCATCTACTTAACCCACCGCACCTCGTTAGCCAATGCTGCCGCCGTTCGTTTAGGTGTGGAGTGCTACGACGCGTATAGCGCCGCCGAGCTGCGCCAGATCAGCAGCGCCACGATGTGCGTCAACAGCCTCTACAAGCTCCGCCGTGACGACGGCACCGTGGAGCCCTTCGACATGATTATCCTCGACGAGTCCGAGCAGTTCGCTCGGGCGTTAAGCGGCAAGCATATCGCGAGTAAGCGCCTCAACTTAGACGTGCTCGAAGTCTTGATGCAGCGGGCCGACCAGCTCGTCTTCATGGATGCGGACATCGGCTCGATGACGCGCCAGATGCTTCGCGAGTGGCGACCCCGCGAGAAAACCCACCGCATCAACCACCACTACGCCGTGGGCGCGGGCAAGACCATCTACATTCACAGTCACCCCGGCGCGGTCTACGACGCCGCGCTATCCGGCCCTACCTTTGTCGCGACGAACAGTCGTAAGGAGAGCGAGCGCTTCGACGCCTTCCTAACCAAGCACGGCTCGAACGGCAAACTCGTGAACGGCGAGACGAGCTTCGAGCAGCACGACTTCATGGCGAACATCAACGAGCAGAGCCGGCACCTCGACCACCTCGCGATGAGCCCGTCCGGATCGACCGGCCTCAGCATCGACCACGACCGCTTCGAGCGTGTGTGCGGCATCTTCTACCGCAACGTCGGCACACCCGAGGATGTCGTGCAGGCTATCTCGCGGGTGCGGAAGGCCAAGACTTACCACCTCTGGCTCGATCCCGTAATGGCGAGCGACGCGATCGACCTCGATGCTCGCTACGGCGTCACGCTAGACAAGGAGCAGGAGCTGCTCGGCGTCGACCTCACCGAGGGGCACGAGAGCAACGATACCTACACGACCCTCAAGAAGCTCGCGCAGCAGCAGATCCAGCGGGGCCGCGTCGCGTACCGCATGAACGTCTTGCGTTTACTCGCGTTGCAGGGCTACACCATCGAGATCGTCGACGACCGGGAGGACGAGCAGTTCGAGCGTTACAAGTCACTCCAGAAGGAAGCGCGGGAGCTAGGCGACCGGCGCTACGCCGAGAACCGCTTGAACGCCCCCGTCCTCGACACTGACCAGGCGGACGCCCTCCAAAGCTCGTGGGAACTCACCACCCTCGACCGTTACGCTCTCGACCGCTATAACCTCACGAGCTTCTACGTTGCCGACCCGTACGATTACGATGAGGTGAAGCAATGGCTCGAGCGCGACCGGCGCGGTCAGTACCGGCAGCAGATCGAGAGTTTGGAGTACACCTTGAGTCCTACCCATCAACTCGCAGACTTAGCCAAGCAACTCATCGAGCAGCGCGACTTCGTCGAGGACCTCCCCCTTCTAGCGACCCGTCAGCACTTCTATCAGCAGGTGCTTAAGGCGGTCGGGTTCGAGCGGGCCGCCGCGGGCGAGGAGGTGCGTTACCGCAGGGAAGACGAGAGCATCCAGACCCTTACCGCGTGGATAGAGGAGAACCGGACGTGGCTAGCAGGAGTGATTTCGCTACCCTCGAAGCAGAAGCTAGACGAGAACATCATCCGTTACATCGGCACGTGGTTGCGGCAGCTCGGTCTTAACCACAGGCGAATCGGGAAGAACGCTAAGGGTACGTACACGCTGCGCCCGGAGAGCGTTCGGGAGACGCTCGGCGTTATCGAGAAGCGAGGGACAATTCCGTTAGAGAACATTGTTTCAAGCAGAAATGTCCCCGACTCGAAAAAGCCCGAAAAGCTCGTCCCCGATGATACTCCTGAAGTTATCCACAAGCTGCTAGAGCGTCTGATGCGGGGTGAGCTACCCGATGAAGTCGCCACCCGCACCCAGGACCTGCTCCGCTTGGCCGAGAGCGATGAAGCCAAAAGCTTCGAAGGTCTGATAAAACTCGCCGAAAGGGAGGGCATCACCGACCGATAGAGCCCGAACCGAGCGACAACCAAGCAAGCGTCGAAGCTGTACGTGACTAGCCAAGGGGAGTTTGTGTCTACACTAGCGACGTGCGGCGTCACCCAAGAGCTTTTCGAGAGCCTCTTGAATAAGGCTGCTGCGGTTAGCAGCCCGGTCGCCGTTCTGCTTGCGGCGCAGCACTTCCGTATCGGCCCGGTTGAGGACGTCGCTCGGCAGGGTGATGTTAAGCCTTTGCAAGTCGTCGCCCCGCTCTTCGCCGCGGGCGTTCTGTCTGAGCTTTGTCGCTTTCGGTCGGGGTGGTCGTGGTGTGGACGGCGTCCGCTTGTCGTGCGTTGTTGACTCCTGGTCGGCCACAGTTGTCTCGCTTTCGGTCGATTTTGGCTGTGCGTCTCCTTTACCGAGCTGCTGCAAGTCTTGTTCGAAGGCTTGTGCGACGCCTTTCCCTTTCGGCATCAGATAATCTCCAATTCTTTTAGGACGGCTTCGTACTCTTCGAGATAGGTCGGCGTAGCGAACTCGGCGTAGCGCGTGAGCTGCCGAATCCGCGCGTCGAGTAAGGGCATCTGCTTCTCGCCGAGAAGTTCGTCGACATCCCGGCTTAGGTTGAGTCTGCTGTTCCAGCGCGTGAGCAAGACCGAGGCCAGGGGAGCGCCCCGCATCCGTTCGAGGTCAGCGATCGGCCTAATCGTCGTGCCGAGGCGTCCTACGTCGAGGCCGGTTGGAGCGAGCGGCACGATGACTTCGTCTGCTACCGAGCCCGCCCGGTAGATCACGGCTTCGTCGTTCGGGGGTGTATCGATCAAAACGAAGCCGTCCATCACTTCGACCTGCTCGATGAGCTTGTCGCGGTCGCCCTCGACGACGTCGTAGGGCAGCATTCCGGCTCGAGCCCACTTGAGCCATGACTGGTCGGGGTCGGTGTCGACGCCCGTAACCTTATGACCGCGTTCGTAGAGCACAGCTGCGAGGTAGGCCGACGAGGTCGTTTTGCCGGTCCCCCCTTTTCGGTTGGCGAGAACAATAATCTTTTCTGGCATTTCTAGAGTATATCGCCATAGTCATAAGAAGTGATATAAAGATTTACTGCTTTCGCTATATAGTTATATAGCGAAAAATATAAATACACATAAACATAAAGCAACATGTAGCGATATATGACTTTCGTGCTTTAGTGAAATGTGGAAGAGCGAGTCTCTAAGGGTGCTCTCCGTGTCCGGTGTGCTGGGCTCGAGGCGCAACGTCTGTAACCAGGGCGTCCTCTACAACATAAGTAGTGAAAGACATAAATACACATATATCTAAATAGAGATATACTTAGTTAAGTAAATGCTATGATGTAGCTCCTAGAGGAGGTTGACATGCCAATCCGCCCCGACTTCAAACATCTCTACTCACGCGATTGGAAAGCGATCAGCCACCGCATCCGCTTCGGGCGAGCTGGTGGGCGGTGCGAGTCTTGCGGTGTAGCGCACGACGCTCGGGGACTTCGGCAGGAAGACGGCAGCTTCGAGGTGTGGAGTGCCGAGCAGATCGCCGCGTACCCGCACGTAAAGCTGACCCGCATCGTGTTGACGACCGCGCACCTGAATCACGACCCCCGCGACAACCGCGGCGAGAATCTCGCGGCGTTGTGTCAGCGCTGCCACTTGGTCTACGACCTCGAAAAGCACGCGGAGAGCCGCATCCTGCGTCGACATCGGCGCGAGATCGAGGGTGGGCAGCGGCCCCTGTTTGACGCCGTGACGTGGGCGGTGCTGTGGGAGGCGGACGCGAAGCTCTCGTAAGGCTCTTCGCTAGAGTCGGTATCCGGTTCGCCGGATTCTGGTATCATCGTTGTTATGGACGTTGTCAAACTCGGTAAAAAAGGCCAGGTCAGTATCCCCAAAAAGATTATCGACGAGCTCGGCATCGAGAGCGAATCGCTGCTGATCGTCGAGACGACCGAAGACGGCGCACTTATCCTTCGTCCGGCGGGCGTCTACCCGATCGAAATCTATAGCGACGAACGCCTCGCGGAGTTCGCCGCTGCCGACGAGATGAGTCCGGAGATGGCGAGACGGGTCGAGGAGAAGCTAAACCGCAACGCCTAAACGTTATGCTGACTCTTTTCGTCGACGCTAACGTGATCTTTTCGGCGAGCCTTAGCAAGCGTGGCCAGGCCAGGGCGCTTTTCGACCTCGCCCGTGGCGGTTACTGTGTCCTGCTTACGTCGGCCTACGCTACCGAAGAGGCCCGTCGCAACATCAGCGTCAAGTACGCCGAGCATCTTCCGGCGTTCCAAGACCTGCTACCGCGCCTAACGACCGTGCCTGAAGCTCCGCCCACTCTGCTGGCGTGGACCCGTACACACGTCGTCGCTAAGGACGCACCGATTCTGGCCGCCGCCGCCGCGAGCGACGCGAGTCACCTCGTCACGGGCGACCGGCGACACTTCGGGCATCTGTACGGCCAAACGCTCGATCGGGTAACAGTGGTGACGTTGACGGAGGCGTTAGAGCTTGTGCTGTGACGTGTCCTGTCGCAGCAATCACCGACTGAGGTCGTCTGCGCCGCCTACCCCGCGCTAACCTCTTCGGAATCGTCGTCTTCGGCATCCTCCCCGTCGACACCGTCCTCGCCACGCTCGGCATCCTCGGACCCACCACGTCCGCCCGTAAAGCCCGGCAACTCCCGCAACTTGACCTTCGTCACCGCGCCCTTACTAATCTCGACCCGGTAGCGCCCTTCGGGGAAGAGGTGTGCGAGGTCGATCTCCTCGTCAAACTCCAAAACCAAACGCTGACCGTCAACAGTCGCAGCAGCGTCAGTCTTAAAGTGCCGGTACTTCCGCACCTGCAAAGCATCTTCTGTATCTGCCTGGGTAGGCGGCGCTACCGCAGCAGGCCGGTTTGTTTTGCTCGGTTTGCTGAAGCGCGTCTCCGCAAGCAGGTCGACTTCCTGGCCGTTGCTTGGTAGGTCGACCTGCCGGTCTTTCTTGAGTGATTCAAGCAACGCCACACGCGCACCCCCCTCACCGTGCATCAACACCACGCGCGGGCTCGGATAACGCGATAAGTGCGCTAAGATGCCGCCCCGGTCGGCGTGCGCCGAGAGGTAGTAACGCGACACCTCGCACAAGGCGGGTACTGGCTCGAAGCCCTGTACGTCACGCTCTTGTACGGGGAGCATCACCTCGCCACCCCGTTGCAGCTCTAACAGCCGTCGACCGGGTGATTCGGCGTCCTGATACCCCACCACGAACAGCGCCGAGTCGACCTCGCGTAGGATATGGCGGGCGTAGACCGGGCTCGCCCCGCCGGACAGCATCCCCGAACTCGCCAGAATCACAGCGGGCTCACTACGCTCCGCGATCCGCATCCGCTCCCGCTTGTTCTTGACGACGTGCACCCCCTCGCGGAGTAACGGCGGTTGACCGCTCGACTTGACGAAGTTCTGCAGCTTGGCGGGGAGGAGTTCGAGCAGCTCCTCGAACGCGTTGGTGAGGGTCCGCACCAGACCGTCGAGGTAGATAGGCGTGGGCGGCAGCACCCCGCTGGCCTGGTGATTCAATAGCAGCAGTACGAGTTCTTGCGCGCGGCCTAGCGCGAAGGTCGGCACGAGTACCCGTCCGCCGCGACCGACGACCTGGCCGATTGCCTCGATAAAGCCGCTGATCTGGTCTTTGCGGCCCGGCAGTTGGGTGTCGCCGTAGGTCGCTTCGCTCACGACCGCGTCGACGGGGATGGGTTGCGGGGGGAGGTAGGCGGATTCGGTCGTTAAGGTGGCGATGTTCGAGAAGTCGCCGGTGTGGAACACCCGCCCGGCGTCAGTCTCGATAAGGAGGCCGACCGCCCCCAAAACATGCCCTGCTGGGTAGCAGGTGATCTGGCCGCCCGCAAAAGACAACGGCTCGAAGGGCGTGAGGGTCTTGATGTCGGCAGCCGCGCGGAGCGCTTCGCTCGCGTCGTAGAGGGGGGCACCTTGGATTTCGCCGACGCGGACGGCGTCACTAAGGACTTCTAACGCGATGCGTTGGGTGGCGCGGGTGGCGTAGACGGGGAGGTTGGGGAACTTCGCTTTGACTCTGGGCAACGCGCCGACGTGGTCGAGGTGGGCGTGGGTGATGACCATCAGGTCGGGGGGATGGGTGTCGAGCAGGTCGAGCGAGGGCAACGAGGCTTCGCCCATCATGGTGGGGCGGAGACCGGCGTCGACGAGGAGGTTGAGGTTGTTGAGGCGGTAGAGGTAGCTAGAGGCACCGACTTCGTCTGTGCCGCCGAGACCGATGAAGTGCATGGGGGTACGGTAGCATTCTGGGGGGTGATGGGCGGGGTGCTAGAGGGAGCGGGCTCGAGCCCCTAACTAGACCTTCCCCCACCTCTCGAAACGTTGTTACTCGCGTAGAAAATGCAAACGCTAGTGTACCAAACAGATACCAAAAACAGACGTAGACTAAGCAGGATGAGTAGGCGGTCAGCAGCAGTGGGTGAGAGCCCCCGTCGCAGGCTTAGTGTCCGACATCCGCCTGGTCAGCGTGTCGACGAAGGGCGTCGATTTAGACGTGATGATTCTGGAAGAAGTCGGTGGGGAGCAGACGCCGAGCGAATCCACGAACGACGAGGCGGAAACGCCGGGTTAGAACGACCGATGTAGAGCGGCCTAAAAAGACGAGCGCGGCACCGATGAGGATGCCGCGCTTTTTGTTGGTTGTTTGTGGGGCTCGAGCCCCCACGCGCCTGCAAAATTGCTGTACTGCTATGCCCTCGACGCTCAGCGAGGACTAGGATGACAAACGAGACGCGGCCTACACCTGTTCGGGCGCGTTGCCGTGCCCTTGCGCTTTGTTCGGGCGTTTACCGAAAGATCGCTTTAGGCAGATAAGCCGACACAACCCAGTTCGGCGCGTCGACGATTTCGCTGATTTTGAGGTCGACGGCGATGCTACAGAGGGTGTAGGCGAGGTGGGGCTCGAGCCCATACTCCCTCCCCAAATGCTCGATCATGTCCCGCACCGCATCCTTACTCGCTTCCATCAGATCCGGCCCGATCCCAGTCGTCGCGTAGTAGCCTTTGCTCTCGCTCTGCGGACGCGTCTCCCCCACCGTGTCGAACTGCGGACGGGTGATACCGGCGTTCTTCTTGAGGCCGATCTTGACCCGCAGCGTCATCGGCGTCTCGATCGCCGTCCCGCACACTTCGCCGTCTCCCTGCGCCGCGTGGGTGTCGCCGACCGAAAACAGCGCCCCGGCACCGCGACCGGCAGATACAGCTTCGTCCCCCGCGTCAGGTCGCGGATGTCCATGTTACCCCCGACCGGACGGGGCGGCACCACCGAATGGTGTCCCACTTCGGCGGGCGCGAGGCCGATCGTGCCGGGAAAAGGCCGGGTCGGCAGATGGATGTCGGGGGTAAACGCGACCCGTTCGCGGTCGTAGTGCGAGATGTGCAAAAACGGATCGGAAAACTCGTCGGCGAGCAGCCCGAAGCCGGGGATAATGGCGGTCCAGCCCCAGCCACTCTCGTCAAAGTCGAGGATTTCGATCTCTAACGCGTCGCCGGGTTCGGCCCCTTCGACGTAGACCGGGCCAGTGACCGGGTTGATGCGGGCAAAGTCTAGGGTGGTGACGTCGGGAGTGCTAGAACGCTCCGTCAACTGTCCTCCCGACGCGTCGACGATCCCGATCTCTAGCGCCGTGTCCGGCTCGGCGCGCAGGTACGGCGCGAGGCTGTTGTCCCACCCGAAGTGGTGGTGGTCGTGGTGGATGGTTTTGTAGTTACTCGGTGGCACGGACGAGTTCGTAGTGTACCGGAATATGAATGGGGTCTACAAAGATTGCTTCGGGGCCACCGACACGCGCCGAGTGCATAGTAAAGCGCCTCTCGTGAAACACCGGTACCCAAGGTGCGTCTTCTTCCATAATCTGCACGAACAAGTCGCGGTAGATCGCGATCCGCTCGTCGCGCTGATCGTCGGCAACCATCGTGTCGGCCTCAGCCGCCATCGTTTCGATCTCAGAGTCACAGTAGCGCGCCCAGTTCCAACCCCCCGGCACCGCGCTCGCGCAGGCAAGAATCGGCCAGTAGAAATTGTTAGGGTCGGGATAGTCAGCAATCCAAGCCATTCCACCCGACCACAGTAGCGGCGCTTCACCCGAGCTGCCCGCTTCAATCACGGTGCTCTGAGCTTGGGTCCGAAGTTCGACGTCGATACCAACCTGCGACAAGTCTTGCTGAATCGCCTGAGCGATCCGGTCGTTAGGCGCGACGTTGTAGGCGTAAAGGACGGTGCTAAATCCATCGGGGAAACCCGCATCAGCAAGCATCTGCCTGGCTGCTTCTGGGTCGTACGCGTAGCCTTCATAGTCATCAGCGTAACCGGGCATCAGGGGCGGTAGAATCTGCACTGCTGGCGTCGCGCGGTTATTAACTACCCGGACGATCCGCTCTTTGTTAATCGCCATGTTGATCGCCTGACGCACCATCGGGTTGTTAAGGGGCTCGATTTCGGTGTTGATGGTGATGTAGCCAGTTTGAATCTGATCGCCTTGCGCAACAAGCTGCGAGAGTTCGGGGTCGTTCATCACTTCGCTAAAGCGGGCTGACGGGATACCGTCACCTAAGATATCGACCTCACCACGTTGCAACCTCAAGAAAGCGACGTTTGGATCGACTCCGACCTGAAAGGTAATTTCGTCTAGAAAGGGACGACCCTCAACGTGATAGTTGGGGTTGCGCTCTAACACTACCCGTTGGCCGAGCACCCACTCGCTCAGCATAAAGGCGCCAGTTCCGACCGGTTCGCGACCGAAATCGTCGCTCGCCTCGACCGCCTCTTGCGGGACAACGTGCGCGAAGTTTAGGGCGAGCTTATGGAGAAACGACGCGTCGGGCTCGATGAGCTGAAAGACGACAGTGTATGGATCGATAACTTCGATACCTTCAACCGTATCGACCTCACCGGCGACGTAGGGCTGCGCACCAACAATGCCGAGATAGAAGCCTAGTCCGGGGCTCTGCGTCGCCGGATCGAACATCCGCTCGAACGAGTACTTGACATCGTCGGCGATCATTTCGCGACCATTATGAAAGGTCACGCCCTGGAGAAGCGAAAAGGTGTAGGTCCGTCCGTCTTCGGAGACCGTGTAGCTTTCGGCGAGGTTCGGAGCCAGGGTCGTCGTTCCCGGCTCGTAGTCCATCAGACCGTCGAAAATCGACTTGATAATCGACCAGTTCTGCCAGTCGTAGCCGACTGCCGGATCAAGCGTCGAGAGATCGTCTTGAAAGGTGACCGTCATGCTGCCACCTTGCGCGAAAGCGAGGGGGGTAAGGGTGATTAGTAGCGTTAAAAGCAGTCGCTTCATAGCTCCTCCTAGAGCGTTAACCGTACTGAATTCTCGGGTCTAGCAGAGGGTAGATAAGGTCGGCGACAAGGTTGCCGACGACGACAAAGCAAGCGGTTACAAGGACACCTCCTAAAATCACCGGAACGTCAACGAGTTGGATCGCTTGCCAGATCATCTGGCCGATACCGGGCCAGCCAAACACCGACTCGACAATGACGATGCCACCCATAAACACACCGATATCTAGCCCAACGAGCGCGACGACCGGTAAGGTTGCGTTTTTAAGGATGTGTTTGAAGAGTAGGCGACGCGGAAAGACGCCTTTCGCCCGAGCTGTCTTGACATAGTCTTGCCGCAGTACATCGATCATCGCCGAACGCGTCACCCGGGCGTACCAGCCGCCGCCCGCTAGCCCGACGGTAATTGCAGGCAGGATGATGTGGGCAACGCTACCGTAGCCACCAAGCGGAAAGATAGGCAGCAGATAGCTAAAAAGGTAGAGCAAAAGTAAACCAACAACAAACTGTGGTGCCGACACGCCTAGAAATGCCGTGCTCATAAACAGTTGGTCGACCCATGTTCCCCGTTTTAGGGCAGCGATGATACCCGATGGTAGACCGATCAGCAGCTCAAACAAAATTCCTGCGAGGGCGAGTTGCAACGTCGGTATAAACCGCGAGGCAATAATGTCGCTAACTGCTGCCTTTTGAACGTATGACCGACCCATATCACCCTGGACGAGACCCCACAGATAGCTCGCGTAGCGCTGCGGGAAAGGCTGGTCAAGACCTAGTTCGCGGCGAATCTGCTCAACGGTCTCGGGTGTTGCACTACGGCCAGCAACCATCCGCGCTGGATCTGCTGGCAAGAAGTAGAGCAGCAAAAAAGTGACGAAGCTGATCCCGACGAGGACACCGAGCGCCTGCAAGAATCGCCTTAGCAGATAGTTAAGCAGCATTTAGCGCCGCTCCGACAGGTCGAGGGCGTCACGCAGACTTTCACCGAGCAGGTTAAATGACAGCGAAGTCAGCAAGATTGCCGCACCCGGAAAGAAGACAAGCCAAGGCGCGTTCAGAAAGTACGACTGACTTTCGTTGATGATGCCGCCCCACGACGGCGTCGGTGGCTGGACGCCGACACCTAAGAACGACAGAGACGCCTCTAGCAGCACCGTCGTCGAGATACCCAAGGTTCCGAAGACGAGGAGCGTCGAGGTGAGGTGGGGCAAGACGTGACGCCGCAGCATACGCGGGGTTGATACGCCAAGGGCCGTCGCCGACTCGATAAAGTCGCGTTTAGCGATCGAGAGGACTTGAGCGTAGACAGCTCGAGCCACCCATACCCAATTTACAAGCGCGATTACTAGGGCGACAATCCACAGACTCGGCCTCAAGATCGCCGCGAGCGCGATGGCTAAGACCAGCGCCGGAAAAGCCGTCATCAGGTCGGTGAAGCGCATCAGGACAGCCTCAACCGGACCCCGAAAATAACCGGCTAGCACACCAACAAGCGTGCCGAGTATGACCGCCGCACCGTTGGCAATTACGCCTACGAGCAGTGAGATCCGCGCGCCGTAGATAACCCGTGACAGCAGATCGCGCCCAAGCAGATCGGTGCCGAGCCAATACTCCTGACTCGGTGGTAGCGGGTCACCTTCAATCGTCAGACCCTCAAAAAACTGTTCTGACGGATCGTAGGGGGCGAGCAGAGGAGCAAAGACACTTACGAACAAGACGAGCAACACTCCAAACAAGCCGAAGATCCCCAACTTGTTACGCCAGAAGCGCCGTAGCCATTTTGGAGCCTTAGCTGACTCGTATGTCGCTTGCATCAGTTGGTTGCTTCCTCTCTCTTTTTGGTTTGCAAGGGTGTAAGTGCATCGGCCTCGTCAAACTACGCATCCTTAGAGAGACAGTAAAAAGTCTGCCATCTCTGAATAGTTTTAACATGCTGAAACAATTTGTGGCAATGTAGTGACAATACCTTGAACAGCCCAAAGCGTCACCGCGATCCTCAAGAAAGGCGCTCTTACTCGATCGCGAGGCAGAAAGGTCGCCAGCCACTAGCTGCTAGCACCCTCTAAACCATTCTGTGGGTCAAGCCGTTACGTGAATAAAAACTTTTCTACTTTGGGTAAAATGGCGCACAAATCGGATACGATCTGATGTGTCTTCTAAACAGACGTTTTACGATTCCGAGACAACTTCTTCGATATGCGATTAGCGTAGCAGCATAACCAAGCGTAGCTAACGAGCCTACTCTAGATCGAGCCCCGTCCTGTGTCCCAAAACCAGCGTGGCATCGTCCTCGCATCTTTCACGAAGACAAGGAGCGGGTTGCGTGTGGTACGCCCCGCTTCGACGTCACCGCTTAGCGCTCGAGCCCCACGAGTCTACATTACTATAAGCGCTTTTATCGCCACGAGAAAACGTCGAGCGTTCGCCGTCACGGACGCAAGAGGCGAACGGCTGCGTCACGGGCCCGTACGCGGCGAACTCCGCAGCGAATCGGTAGGGCTCGAGCCCCCACCTGCCCCCAGCCAGAGTGCTAGGCTTGGCGAATCAGGAGGCGCGACGTGCCCTTTGGAGAGGATGTAGACGAGCGGCCTGTCGAGATTAAAGACCTTCCCGAGCGACTCAGGCAGGCGCGCAAAGAGCGGGGCTTGACGCTCGCGGAGGTAGGTCAGCGCCGAGACGAGGCTTACGGTCAGTGTCCTTAGCCGCATCGAGAACGGCATCTTTAAGCCTCGGGCGGAGTCATTCGTGCGGCTGCTGCACTGGTTAGAGATCGACCCGGACGAGGTCGGTGCACTCCCGAAGCCCGCGTCAGAAGACACCATGACGAAAATCCGCCTGTTGCTCAGGCGCGATGCGGCTCTGTCAGCAGAGGCTGTCGATAAGCTGCTGCGGGTGTGGCGTCCGATGTACGAGCTGTACGCCGAAGCGGAGGACGGGCGGGAGTAGTGGTGGGGAGTGTGGCAGGGCTCGAGCCCCCCCTCGTTTGTCTCTCTCCCAGGCAGATGTTAGAACGTGCAGGTGGCGTCGTTGCCAAGTACGTTGTGCTGTCTGACGGGGTCTTCATTGACAAAGCCCTGACATTATCCACGTAGCGTGCCTATGGTAGTGCGAAACAACTGACACACGTAAATCTCGATATCACAGCAACCACTGACGGTTGCCAAACTCAACAAGGGAGTTCACTCGTGAGAACTATTTACATCCTTATCGCGCTTTTGCTCGGCAGCGCTTTAGCGCAAAGCGGCACCCTACGTCTCTATACTTCCCAACCTGACGCCGACGCTGCTCGCACCGTTGAAGCTTTTGAAGCGGTTTACCCTGACGTTGACGTAGAGATCTTCCGTTCGGGAACCGAAGAAGTCATCAGTCGCTTGCTACTAGAGGCCGAGGCACGCGCCCCGCAAGCTGACGTGCTGCTCGTGGCTGACGCGCCTACCTTCGAAATTTTAGAAGAAGAAGGGCTGCTAGAACCGTACCTGTCGCCGAACCGCACCGATATCAGTGAGGCGTACTACGACAGCGAAGGCTTCTATTACGGCACCAAACTTATCGCGACAGTAATTGTTTACAACACGAACCTTGTCGACGACCCCGTAACGAGCTGGGCCGAGTTGGCGGCCCTCCCCGACGGACAGGTTGCTATGCCTAGCCCGTCCTACTCGGGTGCTGCCGCTTATAACCTCGGCGTTTTGTCGCGTACTGAAGGTATCGGCTTTGAATACTACGAAGCTATGTACGAAAACGACGTCTTTCTAACTCAGGGCAACGGCGCGGTGTTTCGCAGTGTTGCTTCGGGCGAAGTGCCTTACGGCATGATGATCGACTTTCTACCGATTCGCGAAGCCCAGGACGGTGCGCCGATCGGTGTGGTCTATCCCGAAGAGGGCGTGCCCGCCATCACCGAGCCCGCAGGTATTGTTGCAGGTAACCAGAACCCGGAAGCTGCTCGAGCCTTCATAGACTTTCTGCTTTCCCAGGAAGGGCAGCAGTTGGCCGCTGATATGGGTTACTTGCCCATCCGAGAGGACGTCACTGCACCCGCAGGCTTCCCTGACCTAGCCGACATCACCATCCTGAGTGTCGACGCCAATATTTTAGCGACGAACCGTGGCAGCGACAAAGAGAGGTTCGCTGAGCTTTTTGGCGAGTAATGCTCTAGCACGCCGCACCCGCCGGGTGTGGCGTGCACTTCCTTCGCTGCTCCCTCTGGTGCTCGTCATCGGGGGGATGTTGCTTTTGGTGAGTGTGCTGCCGCTCTGGCAACTGGTGTTGCGAGCTTTCGACATCGACGCTTTACGCTGGCTCGTGAGCGATGGACAGGCACGTCGGGCGCTGCGGCACAGCGTGTCTGTTTCGACGATAGTCGCCTGCTTCGCAAGCTTGCTGTCACTCGGTTTGGCATTGCTTTTAGAAAAGACGGACCTTCCCCAGAGGCAGCTATTTCGGTTAGCACTGCTTATCCCCTTGACCATTCCGCCACAGATTTTGACGGTCGCCTGGTTAAGTTGGGCAGGATCGGCAGGGCTGCTGCAAGACGCTTTGCGGGCACAGTGGGCCTTTAGCGGACGCTTATGGACGCTCTACAATCCGGCTGGAATTATTTTGTTGCTAACTATCTTTGCTCTGCCTGTTGCTTACCTGACCGTCGCGTCGGGGCTCCGTAATATTCCCCGTTCTCTCGAGGACGCTGCTCGCGTTGAGGGTGCCGATCTGTGGCGAGTGTGGCGGTTTGTGACCATTCCGCTACTCGCCCCACATATTGCAGCGGGGTTTATGCTCAGCTTCCTGGCAGCGCTAGGAAATTTCGGCATCCAGGCTCTGCTCGGTATCCCCGCGCGGTTCATTACGCTACCGACGCTCATCTACCGTAAGGTCACGTCGTTTTCGAGTGGCGGCGTTGACCAGGCGGCAGCGCTCGCGCTCTTACTCGCCGCACCCGCACTGCTGATTCTGGTTGTGCAGCACAGGCTCGTCAACCGCCACGATCAGCGCAGTTTAGAGATGACTCTCGAACCCCCGCTGCGCTACTCTTTAGGCGTGGTACGGCGCAGCGTGCTGTGGGCGCTGGGTTGGCTGTTGATGCTGCTGGTCAGTATCGGCCCCCTGGTGGCGTTGCTTATCACGTCTATTCAGCCCGCATTCGGCGCGGCACTCTCCTGGCAGAGTCTAACTGCCGAGCACTACCGGTTTATCCTGACTGGCCTCGATCCGTTCCGCCGGGCGTTGCCTAACAGCCTGCTGCTTGCCGGATCTGCCTCGCTGATCGCCGCCCTAACCGCTCTAGTGTTGGCGTCCTGGTTAAACAAGCTGCGCGGACGTGCTGCACTCGGATTGCAGCTCGTCTTGGATCTACCCTACGCACTGCCTGGTTTGGTGTTCAGCTTAGCGTTGATCTTGGTATGGATACGTTCGCCGATCCCCGGCCTAAACATCTACGGCAGCATCTACATCTTGCTGTTTGCATACATCGGGCATTACCTAGCGTTTGCATTGCAACCTCTGCGAGCAGCGTGGCAGCAACTCGATAGCAGTCTCGAAGAAGCTGCTGCTTTGGATGGTGCTGGGCCTCTCGCGCGACTCTATTTCGTGTTGGTACCGATACTGGCCCCTACACTGAGTGTGGCGGGTCTGCTGGTTTTTCTAAACGCATTTAGCGAGCTGTCGCTGTCGGCGCTCTTGGCGAGTTCGCGCAGCGAAACCCTGGGATGGCTGGTGTTCAATCTCGAACAGGCTGGATACAGTAACGAAGCTGCCGCGCTAAGCGTCATCCTGTTAGCGGTTCTGGCGCTTCTTAGCCTAGTCGTGGTGGTGTTGCGGGTACTCGCTCGTAGACGCTTATCGTGACGGGCCACGGGTCGACGGGAGTTGAGCACCTAATAAGGCTCGATGCTTGCCATAATGCCGAGGTGGAGATTCGGAAATGAGGGCTCGAGCCCTCATTCTACCTACTCCGTCCAGAGCAACTTCAACCTCTCGCTAAACCCCCCGCGTTCATCCCGCCGCTCGATCTGCATCGCCCGCACCTCTTCGGGCGTGACCCCTACAGCTACCATCAATGCGTCCATCACTTCCTGAAGGTCCGCGAGTTCCTTCGTGATCTCTACCGGGGACGCCTGCACGACTTCGTTCGCCTCTTCGACAATCTTCTCGCGTAGTGCTGCTTGGTACTCCGCGTCCGTCATGACCCGTACCTGGTACGTGACGCCCTGGGCGTCCATGATTTCGGGGATTCGGTCGCGGATGAGTTTGTCGTAGTTCTTGCGCATGACCTCTTTGTATCAGAACTGCGGGAGGTTCCGGGACGCCGTAATCTGCTGCATCAGGTCGACCACCGAGCGCGTGACGTCCTGCGGGAGAATGACGCGTTTCGTTTCTAAAGCCGAGAAGCGCAGCGCCGCGTCCTGATTTAACGCGACCGCCAGATCGGGCGAGGCCGTGTACGCCTGGTAGGTTCGTGTGAGGTGCGGCTCCGCCCGAACGAGGCGTTTTTCATGGTAAACGGCAGCGTTTATCGTCAAAGCGGTTGTGCTCGGATCTTACGCGCTCTGTTCTACCTCACCAACGACGTAGGTCATCGCTCCACCCTCGAGCATCGTGACGTGGGGTCGGATTAGGAGCAATGCGGTCTGGTCATGCGGTGCATTCAGGTCTTCTACTGGCTCCATCGTATGCAGATCATGAATAACTCCAAGCCGTGTGCCTTTAGGTACGACAGTGCCGATTGAATCCTGTCGTACATCGGGTACGAGCACGCCACCACGAGCAGGACGGACGACGCTGAGATTACGCGCCACAACCGAGGTTGCCGGCGCTTCGAGATCAGCATCAAGCACACCGGCAACCGAAAGCACACGCTCGATACCTGCAGCAAGACGTTCGCTCCACGCGATTTCGTCGACCGATCGACCACCCATCTCGATGGCAACAATGCGCGTGTCCTGACTAGCTACGTGGCCTGCGAGGTTGCCGGTTCGGATCGGCATATCGACGACGAAGGGGGCTCCGACGGCATCGGCGAGGTCTTCCGACTCTGGAAAGCGGAAGGTGAACGCATTCACGCACCAGCTACCTCCGCCGTGGAGATCGACGAGGACGTCGCTATCCTTGACAAGACCGGCTAGCTCGGTCGCGAGCCGTTCGGTATGGGAGCCGGCAGGGTTGCCCGGAAAGGTTCGGTTCAAGTCTAGGTGATCGAGAGGAGAGGTTCGTGCGTCTGCCTCGACAGCGGTAGGGTTGGCAGCGAGCACTACCCGGATGGTACCGATCAGCTCTGTCAAGGGTCGTGACAGGGCGCGCCGTACTGCCAATGCACTCCACGGACCCTCATCACCGTGGATTCCGCACGTGATGGTGATGCGTGGCCCTCCTGACCCGACCTCTGCCCACTTTAGGGGTAAGCGGCTTTGCAATGGTCCTGCAGGAAGCTCGATAGTGGACCAGGAAAGGTCGTCGAGAATCGTTGGTGACGGGGACTGGCTCTTAGGGGGTGTGGACATGATCGCCTCCGAGGCGTGCACCGCTTCACGAGCGGCGCTGCGGGTAAATAATGAAATCGTATTTCAACAATACCTGAAGGCACACAAACATGCTGCGACTCCAGGCGCCAGCTTTGGCACAGCGAGGGGTACGTTCGACTGGCTCAGTCGGTCGCAGTTTTGGATACGTCCGAAGCGAATACGGAGTCGCGGGGTTTAGCGGGATCAAATCCGAATCGTCCAGCGATTGCGTCGGCGGCCACGCGCACGCTCTGGATGTGATCTGCGATGACGTCGTTGCCCATATGAAAGATTGCTCCAGCAATACTAATGCCAGCGATCACGCGACCGTCGGCACGTCGGATCGGCGCGGCCACACATCGGATACCGATCCCGCGCTCCTCGTCGTCGAGCGCGTATCCTCGCTCGCGCACCCGTTCGAGATGCGAGATGAGCTCATCGGTCATATAGATTGTCCGATCGGTAAGACGCGGCAGGTCGTACTGGCGGAGTTCCTCTTCAAGCTCGCCGCGATCGCGATCTGCAAGCATGACTTTGCCTAGAGCCGTCGCATTCGCGGGATGACGAGCTCCAACTTTATCCTGTATATCTAGCTCCCGGTTTGCTTTCTCAAAGCCGATGTAGATGATTTCGAGACCGTCAAGTACAGCAAGGCTGACTGTTTGTCCGGTGTCAGCAGCTAGCTGTTCCATAAATGGCCGGGCGGCTGAATGCAGTTCGAGACTGCTCAAGTACGCATGGCTGAGATCCAGTACGCGCGGTCCGAGTACGTACGTATCATCTTCACGTAACACTACTCGTTCGATCTCAAGTGTCCGTAGGATGCGGAGTATCGAGGCTTTGTTGAGGTCGTGGTGTTGCGCTAATTGCTCGAGCGTCCAGCCATGGTTTTCTTCCGCCATGGTCCAAAGCACGCGCAGTGCGCGGCTTAGCGCTTGAACCACATACTTGCTGTCGGTGTCGTCGTGCGGTTTTATCACTGCATCACTTACCTTTCGCGGC
This sequence comes from Trueperaceae bacterium, assembly GCA_034521635.1. GTDB lineage: Bacteria > Deinococcota > Deinococci > Deinococcales > Trueperaceae > JAXHMC01. The sequence continues at coordinate 19,287 of JAXHMC010000046.1, forward strand.
ATGGCCTAGCGGTTGCGTAGTCGCCCTCGTCATGCTTATAGCCGCTCATATCCGATATAGCCCGGCTAGCGGCGCCTTTATTCGTAGAAGAAATTTCATATTCCTACGAACATTCAAGCATATTTAGTGACATGAAACGAAGTTTCACGTATACTCAGGAGGCGTTGTTTAGCTATCGAGTGTAGTTAGACAGTTGCTATTTGCGTTTGTGTACACAAAAAGTCTTCAATCCTAGTGGGTGGTGTGATTTGCCTACCCTGTGTTTAAGGAGCTAACCATGAATGTCCAGTACGATTTTTCCGGACGGGTCGTGATCATCACCGGTGCCGCACGCGGTGTAGGTCGTGCGATGGTCCATCAATTCGTAGCCGCAGGAGCCAAAGTCATCGCTTCTGACCGTGATTCCGACGGCCTTGCCGAGACTGTAGCTTCGCTTAGTGAGGATCAGGCTCGTGCTGTGATCGCTGATATACGTGACGCGGAGGAGGCCGCTAAGATCATTCAATCTGCCTTCGACGCATTCGGTCGCCTCGACGTCTGTGTTAACAACGCCGCGGTTGCGCCACACGCCGCGTTGCTAGACGAGACGGTCGAGGTGTGGGATACCGTGTACGCAGTAAATTGTCGGGGCACGTTTCTCATGACCCAAGCCGCCGGTAGAGCGATGAGGGACCAGGGCGAGGGCGGAAGGATCATCAACTTTTCGTCGGGTGTATCGAACCGTGGCTCGGCGGGCGCCGCTGCGTACGCCAGTAGCCGTGCCGCGACCGAGAGCTTCACTCGGGTAGCGGCGATCGAGCTCGCGGTCCACGACATCCTCGTCACGTGTGTGAGTCCGGGTCTGATCGATACTCAGCCTAAGCCCCTTCCGCCGAGCATGAAACAGGGACTCGCCAAGCGCGTGCCCACACTTCCTTTGGCGCGTCCCGGAGAGCCGGAAGAGGTCGGCAATCTCGTGATGTGGTTGGCATCTGATGCTTCGAGCTACGCAGTGGGTCACATCTACGCAGTCGACGGGGCGGCTGGCATCGGCACGCGCGCTGGTCACGATATTGTCGACGAAGACATTCGATACGATTGGGTCACGGGCCGGGAGCGCTCCTAGCGCCGAGAGTGCTCGATTATCGACCAGCCTACCCCCTATCAGACCGCGCTCGACTGGCGCGGTCGCTGCTGTGTTCTCAAAGGAGATTTCGTTCGTGCCCAACATTCTCGTATGTAGCCATCTCGAGCCGGAATACATCACGCGCATTCGGGCGGTAGACGACTCCGTCTGCGTGATGTTCCGCCCCGATCTTATTCGCCGTCCTCGGTACGTCGCGGACCACATCGGCGAGCCGCTCTCACGGACTGCCGAGCAAGCCGAAGAATGGTCGCGCCTCATGTCATCAGCCGAGGTGCTGTTCGATTTCGACTATGCCGATCCGGACAGCCTCATCCGTGATGGCGATCGCGTGCGCTGGGTGCAAGCTTCAAGCGCCGGAATCGGTGGCTTCGTCGAGAAGTTCGATTTGCATCGCTCATCTGCTGTGTTCACCACGGCGGCGGGTGTTCACGCTAGGCCGTTGGCCGAGTTCGTGCTTTTCGGCATGCTGGCGTTCGCGAATAACTATCCGCAAGCTCGCCGACAGCAGCGCGAGGGACGCTGGAAGCGGTTCGTCGGCGGCGAGATCGAGGGCGCCACGCTCGCTATCGTAGGGTTGGGCTCGATCGGACGTGAAGTCGCTCGGATGGCGCGGCGCGTGGGCATGAGAGTGATAGGAAGCAAGCGCACCGTGGACGGGGTGGATGCCGCTACGTTAGGCGTCGACGCTCTCTTTCCGACGTCGGATCTTAAAGCGATGTTCTCCGAGGCCGATTACCTTTGCCTGGTTGCACCGCTCACACCAGAAACCGAAGGAATGATGGACCGGAGTGCGTTTGCGGCAATGAAGGATGGAAGCAGCAAGATGAGACTGAAGTCCGTAACACCGCAAA
>JAXHMC010000047.1:0-21261 GCA_034521635.1 Trueperaceae bacterium
TCCGTTCGAAGCCCCAGCGGTCGACGGTGTAGTCACAAAAGTCGTCGTAGACCGGTTCGCGCTCGGTGCGGTAGGTGTCGGTACAGACCCGCTCCTGGCGAAAGGTGCCGTCGCCGTTGTCGACGTTGCGGACGCTGCACTCCTCGCCGGTACGGACCTGGTACTCGTTGTAACTGCGGATTTCGCGGCTACGCCGGACGCTGTAGGCGTCGCGGGGCATGGCGTCACACCAGCTGTCGTCGCTACGCGGTTCGAACCTTTCGACGGCGACGGTGCGCTCCCAGCCGTACGCGGTGACCTGTACGGCGACTTCTTGTGTCCAGAGAAAAAAGACGGCGATGACCGCGATGACCGCGACGACTGCGCCGCCGATCCAGAGGGGGCGTTTCGATCCGCCACCACCCCCACCGCTGCCTGCTAACGCCGATGACGACGAGGGTGGGGGAGGGGGTGCGTCGTCGGAGGGTTGTTCGTGTTGCAGCGCGACCTGTTCGGCCCCATCTAGCGGCGAGCCGCACTGCTGGCAGAAGGTCGCGGTCGCGGCGTTGGCGGTGTCGCAGGCGGGGCAGGTCTTGTCCGCACCGATAAAGCGGTGGTTTTCGACGGCGACCTTGTCTTCTTCGCTCGGAAAGTAGCGGGCGTCGGGGTCTTGGGCGGCGCCGCAGTTGGGGCAGAAGCGGTGGGTGAGGCCGAGCAGTTTGTCGCTGCCGCAAAACGGGCAGTCCCAGAGCATCTGGTAGGTGCCGGCGTTGTAGACACGGGCGCCCCCTTCGACGCGGGGTTCGTTGCGGTCGCGGTTGGCTTCGGCGAGAGTTTGGGCTTCATCGTTGGCGGGGTTTAGCTCGAGCACCTTCCCCACGGCCTCGTCCTGCTGCGCGTCGCTGGTCGCCGCGTGCATCAACAGTGTCCAGAGCGCTGCGCGTTCGGTGCTGCCTAGCGTGTCGTCGTCGGCGAGGGGGCGAGCGGCGTCGTAGGCCTGTTTAAGGTTACCGGACTGGTAGGCGGAGAGGCTCGAGCCCACCCTCTCTCCCCGCGCGTCGCCCCGCATCTGCAAGTCTTGTGCGAGTTCTTGCAGGGTTACGATCGTCTGCTGTTTCATCGTTTAGACATATCTTTCTTAAAGCGAGGGCGGTGGCGGAGGGGGCGGCGCCGCACCGAACAGGTTAGCAAGCTCCGGCACCTCACCCGCTGGCTTCCAGCCGTCCATCCCCTGCTTCCAGACCAGCGTCTGTCTGGTGAGATGACCCGATCCGACGTACTGCTTGAGCGTGTTGGTGTCGTACGGGCCGTGCGTCTGGCCGTCGATCGCGAGGTGAAACTGCACCTGCGGCAGCGGCGGCGGCGCCGAGGGCGCTTGCGGCGCGTTCTGTTGTGGCGGCTGGTTCTGCGGGTTCTGCGGACTCTGTTGATTGAAAGCGTTCTGCATCTGCTGGCCCATCCCGAACCCGGCCCCCATCCCGACACCCATCCCGGCGACGCCACTCGGGTTGTTCGCGGCGTCTTCGATCGCTTCGGCGGTCTGGTACTGCGTGTAGGCGTTCATGTCGCCCAAAATGCCCATACTCGAACGCTTGTCGAGCGCTTCGGCGACGGCGGGTGGCAGGTTGATGTTGCTGATCAGCAGTTCGAGCAGCTCGATGCCGTACTGTTTGAAGTCGGGCTTGACCTTCTCGGTGATAAACGTGCTCATCTCGTTGTAGTTCGCGGCCATGTCTAAGACCGGCGTGTTGCCGCTCGCTTCGCCTAGCGCGTCGGAGAAGCGGGTGATGACGAGGCTGCGGAGCTGGTCGTGGATTTCGTCTAGGGTAAAGTGCCCGTCGGTGCCGACGATCTCGCGCAAAAACAGGCCGGCGTCGGTGATGCGGTGCGAAAAGGTGCCGAACGCCCGCAGCCGTACCGGCCCAAATTCCGGGTCGCGGATCATGATCGGGTTGGGCGTGCCCCACTTCTGGTTGGTAAAGCGGCGGGTGCTAAAAAAGTAGACCTCGGCCTTAAACGGGCTCTGAAAGCCGTACTTCCACCCACGCAGCGTCGACAAGACCGGCAGGTTTTGCGTTTCTAGGGTGTAGGTGCCCGGCTCGAACACGTCGGCGAGTTCTAGGGTGTCTTCGTTAAGGCTCTGCTCGGTTTTGCCCTCGTTGACAAAGACCGCGACCTGACCGGGCCGCACGACGAGTTGGGCGCCGTACTTGATCTCGTTGCCGTGGCGCTCGAAGCGGTAGACCATCGTGTCGTTACTATCGTCTAACCACTCGATAATGTCGATAAATTCGCTTTTGACTCGGTTCCAAAATCCCACGCGTTACTCCCTATCTCGCTAGACTGCGGTGTTTACACCTGTAGTGTCTAGACCGGGCGTTAGAGTCGGGTCTAGACGACGGCGGCCTGATGTCGCCAAACAGAAGCCCCGGGTGTTGCTGACGGTGAAGCCAGGTGCGATCTCCGTCAGGTAGGTCGGTGACGGGTGCGCTTGTCGCTGTAGGGTGTGCGAGCGGCACCGTTCTGTCTCCTCTGAACCGATAATAATTGTAGCACGACACGAAAAGTGTGATGACTGCGCCGTATCAGGGTGATGAAGTAGGCGACAGGGCACCGAAGCGCCGCCTAAACAGGTCGGCAACGTCGGGTTACGGCGAACCGGATGGTGCGGTCTGGGCCCGTGCGACGGCTACGTATCGACGGTTACATATCGACGGTTACACATTGACGGCTACACGGTAGGGTGGGGGCTCGAGCCATACTAAACATAGCTAGGTACTAAACATTGTCTAGCCCGAATGATTCGTCACAAAGGAGCACACCATGCAACTTACCGGTATCCATCACCTTACCGCCGTCTCTGCCGACATTCGCGGCAACCACGCGTTTTACACCCAGACACTCGGCATGCGGCTGGTCAAGCGGAGCGTCAACCAGGACGACGTAAGCGCGTACCACCTGTTTTACGCCGACGCGGTCGGCAGCCCCGGCACCGACCTGACCTTTTTCGACTGGAACATGCCGCGCGAACGGCGCGGAACGCACAGCATCACCCGGACGTACCTGCGGGTTAACGGGCGCGACGCGCTGGATTACTGGACAGGGCGGTTTGACGAGTTAGGTGTCAGCCACGAGGGTGTTGTGGAGATCGACGGGCGGGCGACGCTCTACTTCGAAGACTTCGAGGGGCAGCGTCTAGCGCTCGTCGACGACGGTGGTGCGGGCGACGAGCCGGAAGTGTGGGACGACAGCCCGGTTCCGGCGGCGCGGCAGATTCGGGGGTTAGGGCCGATCATGATGAGTGTGCCGAAGTCAGAACCTACCGAAATGATCCTTAACCGCGTGATGAACAGCGAGCAGACCCGCAGCTATCCGCACCCCGACAACGCCGAACACACCGTCCACGTCTTCTCGTTTGGCGACGGCGGCCCGCACGCCGAACTACACGTCGCGGTCCAGCCCGACCTACCGACCGCTCGGCTCGGGGCGGGGGGCGTCCACCACGTCGCGTTTAGAATCCCGACCTTTGACGCGTACGACGCCTGGGCGCAGCGCCTCCAGCAGATGGGCGTGCCCAACAGCGGCAAGGTCGACCGGCACTACTTTAAGAGCCTCTACTTTCGCGAACCTAACGGCGTGTTGTTCGAACTCGCGACCGACGGCCCCGGCTTTGCGGTCGACGAAGACCCGGCCACGCTCGGCGAGTCGGTGGTGCTGCCGCCCTTTTTAGAGTCGCGCCGCGAGCAGATTGTCGCCAACCTCAAACCGATCGACTAGCTGACTGTTACAGCTTGCTGACTTCTACGATGACGGCTCGCTGACTTGACGGAGGTGCTCTGGCTCTATTGGCGTACTCTAATCACCATACTTTTCTGTTTGTAGACCTTTCTGGTGCGCTATACACCACCCCGCCGCCACGTTAGACTACGGTATGGTGATGCCACTACACCCCATCTTTAGGCCGAGCTGTGCCGACATGTCGAGGGCGTGATGAGCGACGACGCACCCCGTGACGACACGTCCCGCGACAATGCGCCGCGCGACAATGCGTTTATCGGTAACAGTAACCGCGATAATGATTACAGCGATCATGACTACAGCGATAACAGTGGTGGTGACAACGGTTCTCGCAATGAGCGCGATTCGCTGACCGTTGTCGGGATCGGGGCGTCGGCGGGCGGTCTCGGCACACTCCAGAACTTTTTAGAAGTGATGCCGCCCGACAGTGGGGCGGCGTTTGTGGTGGTGATCCACTTAGCGCCGGACCAGGAGAGCAGTTTTGCGGAGCTGCTCGCACCGCGTACCACGATGTCGGTGTTGCAGGTCAACGACAACCGGAGGCTCGAGCCCAACCACGTCTACGTCATTTCGCCCGGACACAACCTCGTGGTCGCTGACGGTGAGGTGCGGCTCGAGCCCCTCGAAACCCGGCGCGAGTCCGCCGCGCCCCTATCGACTACTTCTTTCGGAGCCTCGCCGAAGCCTACCAAGACCGGGCGATCGGGGTGATCCTGACCGGTAGCGGTAGCGACGGCTCGGTCGGTCTCGGGCTGATCAAAGAGCAGGGCGGCCTCACCCTCGCCCAAGACCCCAACGAAGCCGAGTTTGCCGAAATGCCCCGCAGCGCCGTCGCGACCGGGCAGGTTGACGAAGTGCTGCCGCTAAGCGGTATCGCCCAACAGATTAGCGCCTACATCGACAACCGCGACCGCGTCGAGGTACCGACCCGCGAAGACGCCCTGTCCGGCGAAGACGCCGAGGCGCTCGAACAGATCGTCGACCTGCTGTACGAACACGCCTCGCACGACTTTTCGCACTACCGCCGCCCGACACTGCTCCGCCGGATCCGGCGCCGTCTACAGATTCGCGGCACCCCAACCCTGTCGGGCTACCTAGACTATCTGCGGCTCGAGCCCGCCGAGGCGCGCATCCTCTACCACGATCTGCTCATCACTGTGACCAACTTTTTTCGTGACCCCGACGCGTTTGCCGCCCTTAAAGCCGAGGTCATCCCGAAGCTGTTCGAGGGTAAAGGGATCGGCGGCCAGGTGCGGGTCTGGTCGATTGGCTGTGCGACCGGCGAAGAGGCGTATTCGCTCGCGATCTTGCTCCACGAACACGCCGCGACCCTCCGGACACCGCCCGCACTACGGGTTTTCGCGACGGACGTTAGCCAAGACGTGCTCGACCGAGCGCGCGATGGTCGCTACCCCCGCGAGATTGTCAACGACGTGTCTGCCGAGCGGATCGAGCGGTTTTTTAGCATCGACGAGGGTGGCGGCTACCGGGTGAACCGCAACGTCCGCGAAACGATCGTGTTTTCGCACCACAACCTGCTCGCCGACCCGCCTTTCTCGCACCTCGACCTGGTCGTCTGCCGCAACATGCTGATCTACCTGCAGCGCGACCTGCAACGCGGCATCTACGAACTGTTTCACTACGCGCTCGAGCCCGAAACGTTTCTGTTTTTAGGGATGTCGGAGTCGGTCGATGAAAACGACCTGTTTCAGCCGGTCGACAAACGCCACAAGATCTACCGGCGTCAGAAGGTGAACGCCGCTCGGCCCCGGCTACCGACCCTGCCGCTTCAGTCGCCCGACAACGCGAGCCGAGACCGCACTGCCAGCGCGGCTGCTAGTTCTACCAAACCGCCCGCCGATCCGACCGGCTACGGCGCACTCCACCACCAGATGGTCGAACGCTACGCTCCGCCCTCGCTGCTCGTCGATCAGGACTACGACATCGTCCACTACTCCGAAAATGTCGGACGCTACCTGCGACAGCCGGGCGGCGAACCGACCGATGACGTGTTGCAGCGGGTGCCCGCATCGCTCCGAGCCGGTCTGCGGGCGGCGCTGCACGCAGCGTTTCGCAAAAAAGAGCCGACCCGCTCGCGCCCGACACCCGTCGACATCGAAGGCCAGAAGCGTACAGTCGTGTTTTGGGTACGGCCTACTGACCCGGTGAAGAAGCCGCCGCAGAGCTTCGCCCTCGTCATCTTTGACGACAGTGAAACACGCGTCACACCAGACCGCAGCCCTACCGCCAATCCCGACGGCAGCCAGACCGAACGCGAACTCGAAGAAGAGCTAGAAGTGACCCGGACGCGGCTCGACGAGGTGCTTGAAGAGTACGAGATCTCGCAAGAAGAGATGCGCGCCGCGAACGAAGAGCTACAGTCGATGAACGAAGAACTCAAGTCGACCGCTGAAGAGCTCGAAACCAGCAAAGAAGAGCTGCAATCGGCCAATGAAGAACTCGTGATCGCGAACCAGGAAAACCGCCACAAGGTCGAAGAGCTAAGCGCGTTCGCCGACGACCTGCACAACCTGCTTATGGCGACTGACATCGCGATCATCTTTTTAGACCGCGACCTCCGCATCAAACGGTTTACGCCGCGCGCCCACGATCTGTTTAACATCCTCCGCGTCGACCTCGGCAGACCGCTCGATCACTTCACCAACCGTTTTGGTGACGACGACGTGGTAAGCGATGCACGCGAGGTGTTGCGGCGGCTCGTACCGATAGAGCGCGAAATTACGAACGACGACCGCCGCGACTACCTGCTACGGATGTTGCCGTACCGCACCGCCGAAGACCGGATCGACGGCGTCGTGATTAGCCTCGTCGACATTACCGATCTCAAACAGACCGAGCGCGAACTGCAGCAGCTTACCGCCGAACTAGAGGGGCGCGTCGAAGCCCGTACCGAACAGGTGCGCGGGCTTATGTCGGCGCTAAGCCTCGCCGAACAGCGGGAGCGCGCCCGCATCGCGCAGGTCTTGCACGACGACGTGCAGCAGATGCTGTTCGCGTTGCAGATGAAGTTCCGGCAGTTACAAAAGAACAGCCCCGACAGCCTCGCCGAGCGCTACGACGACGCCAACGACCTGCTCAAACAGGCGTTTCAGATGGTGCGGACGCTGTCGGTCGGGCTTAACCCGCCGCTGCTTAAAGAAGAGGGTTTAGAAGCGGCGCTACGCTGGGTCGGCGAGCAGATGGAGGAGACCTACGACCTGACCTCTCTCTAGACATCGATTTAGGAGACGCCCCCCCCCTCGAACAGGGGCGCCAGCTCCTGCTCTACCACGCCTCGCGCGAACTGCTGTTTAACGTCATCAAACACGCCGAAGTCACGACGGCACGCCTCACCGCCCAAGTGCGCGACAGCAGCGTCTGCATCGAGATCGCCGACGACGGGGTCGGCTTCGACGGCGACGCGGCGCTAGACCACGACACTGAAGGCGAGAACCGCGAGGGCTTCGGTATGTACAGCATCCGCGAACGCCTCCGGCTCTTCGGCGGGTCGCTCGACGTCGCCTCGAAAACGGGTGAAGGAACGGTCGTCACGGTTACGATGCCGATTGAAGCCAGCGAGTCCCAGAGCGGCGAGCGAGCGCGGTAGACAGAGCGGACAAGCCCCGTGTAACCCCGTGCTCGCCCAATCCCTACATTCGCTACATACAGAGCGGTAGTCAGCCGCTACCCTGTCATTACTACAGAGACGGTAGGAGACAGACGCCGACGCGCTATTTTCCTACATGTATCGACACCGGCTTTGCAGGTAGCTTCCTTTACAGGTAGCTTCGCAAAGAGTTCTGCAAAGCCGAACGGTGTACTTATCGCGATCGACCGGCGAATGGGTTTTTACGGGGGAACACTATCGCAAACATCTTTATAGTCGAAGATCACGCACTTATGCGCAACGCGTTGCGCGAACTTGTCGACGACGAGGCCGACCTTAGCATTGTAGGCGCGGTGTCGAAGCCGAGCGAGGCGCTCGAACAGATCCCTCAGAGCGGTTGTGACCTGGTCATGATCGACCTGTCGTTGCCGGAGATGAGCGGGCTCGAGCTCACCAAGCGGCTCCGCGTAGAGGCTCCCGGCGTCATTATATTGATCGTGTCGGGTCACGACAGCAAAATCCACGCCAAAAAGGCGCTGCAGGTCGGGGCGAGCGGTTACGTGATGAAGGACAACCCCGAACAGGTGCTTCGGGCGATCCACGCCGTGATCGCGGGCGAGACTTTTATCGACACGGCGTTGCGGCGCTAGCGTGGTTCTGATCTTCTCGTCGCGTCTCTAGGTGCGTCTAGGCGCTCTAGGTACGGCACCACGGTGAACAGGGACGCGTACAGGTACTCTAAACCATGAGCGAAAAAACCAACATCCTTTTTGTGTGCAGTGCGAACCGCCTGCGAAGCCCGACCGCCGAAGACATGTTTGCGGGCAGCGAACACTACAACGCTCGTTCGGCAGGCACCCACCCTCACGCCGAACAGCGCGTCAGCCAAGACATGATCGACTGGGCCGACCGGGTCTTCGTAATGTCGGAGCGGACGGACGGGCACAAGACTTTTTTAGAGAACAACTTCGACGTTGGCGGGGCCGAGATCTACGACCTCGACATCCCCGACGTGTACGGGCGGGGCGACCCGACACTGGTCGAGAGGTTACGGGAGGGGCTCGAGCCCTATCTAGACGTGAGCGGGGCTCGAGCCTAACCCCCTACACCTCCTGCGCGATGCCGAGCTTGCGGCCTAACAGTTCGCGCACCGTCTCCGGGTTCGCCTTGCCCTTGCTCGCCCGCATGACCTGGCCGAGCAGCGCGTTGATCGCTTTGGGGTTGTCGCGCACTTTCTCTACGGTGTCGGGGTTTTCGGCGATCACGTCGTCGACCATCTGCTCGATAGCGCTCGTGTCGGTAAGCTGGGTCAGCCCTCGCTCCTCGACCAGATCTTTGGGGGCGGCACCCGTCATGACGTCGGGGAGGATGTCTTTGGCAGTCTTGCCCGAAATGGTGTTAGTGTCGACAAGACTGATAAGCTCGGCGAGGTGTCCGGGTGTGAGCTGCGACTCGTGGACGGCCAGGTTGTGGGCGTTTAACCAGCCGGTCACGTCGCTGTTTAGCCAGTTGACCAGCGTCTGGGCGTCGCCGCTGTAGAGTGCTCGAGCCCGGTCGAAAAAGCCCGCGAGTGCGATGTCGTAGGCGATGATGCGGGCGTCGTCTTCGCGTAGGCCTAGCGCGACGTAGCGGCCAAACTTGGCGTCGGGTAGTTCGGGGGTGCGGGCGCGGATGTGCTCGAGCCACTCTCTACCAATCATCATCGGCGGCAGGTCGGGGTCGGGAAAGTAGCGGTAGTCCGCCTCGCCCTCTTTGGCGCGCATGCTGTAGGTCTTCTGGCCGCCCTCGTTCCAGCCCCGCGTCTCCTGAACGATGGTGCCGCCGTCTTCTAAAATCCGCGACTGCCGCTCGATTTCGGTCTCTAACGACCGCTGCACGCTCTTAAACGAGTTGAGGTTTTTGATCTCGACCTTGGTGCCGAACGGCTCGCCCGGTCGCCGCACCGACACGTTGACGTCGGCGCGCATCTTCCCCTCTTCGGGGTTCGCGTCCGACACGCCGAGCGCCTGCGCGATCGCCCGTACCTTACCTAAAAACTCGCGCGCTGCCGCCGGGTCGCGGAGGTCGGGCTCGGTCACCATCTCGATCAGCGGCGCTCCGGCCCGGTTAAGGTCGACGAGGCTGTAGTCGGCGTAGCTCGGGTGTACCGACTTGCCCGCATCTTCCTCTACATGGCAGCGCGTGACGCCGATCCGCCGCCCGTCTGCAAGGTCGACGTAGCCGTGTTCGCCGACAGGCCGGTCGTACTGGCTAATCTGATAGTTTTTGGGCGCGTCCGGGTAGTAGTAGTTTTTGCGGTGAAACTGGGTCTTTTCCGGTACTTCGCAGTTAAGCGCGAGGCTAAACATGATCGCTTTTTCGATGGCGGCCCGGTTGATGGTCGGCAGGCTACCGGGCAGCCCCAAACAGACCGGACAGGTGCTGACGTTAGGGCCCTGCCCGAACGAATCTGCTGGGCAGCCGCAGAAAATTTTGGTTTTGGTCTTCATCGCTAAGTGGATTTCGAGACCGATCACAGGCTCAAACATAGCCCTAGTGTAGCAAGGTCGGCGCCTACGGTGCGCGGAAGTCTATCCACTTATAGATGCGGGTTCGTAGCAGCGGGCGCGCGCCCCGCTCGGCGCGTTAAACTGCTCTGTATGATCGAAGCTACTTTTGAAGATATCGCGGTTGCGGGCGAAGGCAATCAGTTTCTGATGCTGCTCCGCACCCAAAATGATGACATCCTGCCGATCGTGATCGGCCACCTCGAAGCGATGTCGATCGTCGCGGGCCGCTCTAAAGAAGAGCTGCTCCGGCCTATGTCGCACGACCTGATGCTGTCGATGCTCGACATGCTTAACGCCACCGTCAAACGGATCGAAATCACCGACCTGTCCGAAGGCACTTTCTACGCCCGGCTGATTATCGAAAATCGCGGTGTCGAATTCGAGCTAGACGCCCGGCCTAGCGACTCGCTCGCGCTCGCGGTGCGCACCGATGCACCTCTCTTCATCGCCGAATCGGTGATCGAACAGGCCGCCATGAGCGACATGACCGGTAGCGGCGGCGCCGAAGCCTAACGGCTGATCTGCTGCAAGCCCGATGTTAGGCACGGAGGACGATGCCGCACCGCGCGTGTCGTCCTCGGTCTGTTCTGATAGCGTTTGTTCTGGTGGCGAGCTTGTACCGTCCCGACCCGCTCACGTTACTAGGTGAGCTAGGACCCTTCATCCGCATCGTAGTGGCTCGTCCAGCCTAGATAAAACAGTGCGCGAACAAGATGGCGTGACGATGCGTTTTACGTCGCTCTACACCGACTTTCTGCAAATCCATAGAAACGTCTCTGGAATACCATCTTGTAGTGGGTCGTCCATCCTAAAATGGTGCGTTATCAAGATTTGATCGTGACATGTTTCCAGCATCCTATACGGAGATTTCCAGATCTCAGGGGACGTTCTCGATGCACCACTTTAGAGTAGTCGGCCCAGTAGGGTGCGCCATGCGCACCGCACTACCACCAGCACCCCTGTTCACCACCACGAGTGCGCCACGCAGCAGCCTTCCACTGAGCAGGATCGACCTGACATACAGAAGTCGACTCAGTACTAGAACACCTGTCTAAGACGGCGTTCGGCTCGGACAAGCGCTTCCGAAAGACCGTCTTGTCGGGGGCCACCGCCCTGCGCGAACGACGGACGTCCGCCGCCGCGTCCGTCGACGAGCGGCAACACCTCTTGGAGCAGCTTGTTCATATCCGCCTCGGCGTCTTCGCCCCGCGCGAAGATAAGCTGTGCCTTGTCGTCGGTCGCCACGCCTAACAGGGCGACGATATCGTTTTTCGGATCGTCTTGGGGTCCGGCGTACTCGCTTAGCGCCTGCGCGAGCGGACGGAGCAGCGCGGCGTCGTCGGCGGAAAGCCGATAACGAACCACCCGGCCCGTCGGGGTCGGCTCGGCGTCTCCGACGAGTTTTTCGGCGAGCAGGGTCGCGACACGCGTCCGGTAGCCGTCGCGGGTGTGGATGAGGTCGCGCAGCTCCTGCTGCAACGCGGCGAAGCGGTCGGGAACAGCCTCGACTTGGGTGCTTAGCTCGTTCGACAGTCCGTAGGCGACCCGGTGCTTGAGCCGGTAGTCGTCGATCGCTTCTAAACCGCTACAGAAGTAGACGCGGGTCAGACCGCCTTTGACCCGTTCCGAGCGCAAAATCTTAATCGGCCCCGCCTCGGTCGACGCGCGCAGGTGCGTGCCGCCGCAGGCCGAAACCTCCCACTCGCCCATCTGCACCAGCCGGATCGTGCCCGACACCTTCGGCGGGCGGCGGAGCGGATAGTTGTCGATGTCGGACTCGTCGACCTCGAACGCGCGGATGTTAAACCCAGCGTAGACGGCGTCGGTGACGATGTGTTCGGCGTCGCGCAGGTCGTTGTCGGTCGGTTCGCCCGCGAGGTCGAGGGTGCAGACCGGGCTGGTCAGGCTGACCGAACGGGTTTCGAACGCGTCGTTCGCCCGCAAAAACGCTTGAGAGAGGAGGTGTTGGGCGGTGTGGCGCTGCATGTGGCGGTAGCGGCGCGACCACTCGACGATGCCGCGCACGACGGCGTTTTCGTTTGGGGCGAGTCCTTCGACGAGGTGGACGACGGTGCCGTTACGGTTGTAGACGTCGACGACGCGCGCTTCGGCCAGGACGCCGGTGTCGTGGGGTTGGCCGCCCGAGGTAGGGTAGAAGAGGGTGTGCTCGAGCACCACCTCACTCCTCCCCGCATCCGCCGGTTCGACCGACACCACCCGGCTCTCGAACGTTTTCGCGTAGCTATCTTGTTGGTAAAGACGTTTGGTATCAGCAGACATAACGTTAGGGTACCTTTTTTGTGCTACGCCACCGCGTCGAGCACATCTTTCGGGTTGACCTTGCCCTTGTACCAGATCACCTTGGCCGGTAGCCCTTCGGTTGTGACGCCGGCCTTGCCCAGATTTAACCGCTCCGACACCGCCAGAATCAGGTCGTCGCGTTCGGCCTTACGGACCTGCGCGAACTTCTTTTGCAGATACGCCGGACGCCAGTAACCGACGATCTCGAGCAGGTACGGGTCTCGGTCGGGGTGGACGAGCCGAAAGTCGGGGATCATCACGCTGCCGGGGATCGGGATAAGGTCGACTTCGCGCTCGAGGCGCCAGTCGGTGTCGGTCTTCGCCCAGCGCGCCGCGAACGCCTCCTCGACGGCGCTGTCGTAGGTCGTCCCCTTTTTGTAGTGCGACACCAGCCCGCACTCGGAGTCGAGCGTGAGCTGCGCCTCGTTCGGCGTCGGCCCGTAGTCGCTCGCGCGGGGCAGAATCGACGCCTCCATCTTCCAGCGGCTGACGTGCAGCAGCGCCGGCAGAAACTTGGCGAGGTCGGTGCCGTAGCGGGTGCTCTGCTTGAATAGGCTGGCCGGCCCGTCGATGGTGATGGTAAAGCCGTGGTCGGCGTCGCCTTCGATATAGCTGATCAGCCCGAACAGCTTGAGAAACTTAAACAGCTGCTTGTACTCGCCGGGGTCGTTGCGGTAGGCGGTGATGACGATTTCGCTGGCGCGGTAGAGCACACCCTGCACCTGCGAGAGGTTGTAGCGGTGGACGAGCGCCTCGGGGTCGGGGGCGTCAAAGCTGGTCAGGCGTTCGTTCTGTTTGAGGTCGGCGTAGAGGCCCGCTTCGATGTGGGCGGGCGTGACGGCGCGCCCGAGGTCGTGGGTGAGGCGGGTGGCGAGTTCGGTCAGCACCTCTTCGCGGGCGGCGGGGCCGGGGCGGCGCGGTGCGGCGGCGGCGAAGACCAGACGCCGGAGCACGTCGGGCTCGAGCGGGCTGACCACCTCGAAGTCGGCAAAGCCGCTACTTAGCAGGTGCGCGAAGCCCCGTTTGACCCGGTAGTCGGTCTCGTGTCCTTCTAGAATCTGCAGCTGTTCGTCGAGATCGCCGCGCGTCTGCCCGACACAGTCCTGAAAGATGTCGATGATCTC
This sequence comes from Trueperaceae bacterium, assembly GCA_034521635.1. GTDB lineage: Bacteria > Deinococcota > Deinococci > Deinococcales > Trueperaceae > JAXHMC01. The sequence goes on from JAXHMC010000047.1 coordinate 13,359, forward strand.
CCGCGCGGTGTCTAGCGTCTTGGGGGTGAGCGGCAACCGTTTGGGCACCACGTCGGTGCCCTGGTAGCGGTGCATCAGCAGCGCACTCGGCAACATCTAGAGATCCTCGAAGTCGAGCGTGTCTTGTGCGGCGATCGGCGCGACATCTGTCTTTGGGGCGGGCTTGTCCTCAGCCGGTTCGTCTAGAGACGAACGCAACCCGCCCCGTTTGCTCCCCCAGCGGTCGCCGTCGCCGCGCCGCTGCTCCGAGACCTTCTCCTCGCTCGTCCCGAGCGCGACCACCTCGTAGAGCAGTGCGAGCTTGCCCTCCTGCTTACGCAGAATCCGTCCGAGCCGCTGCACGTATTCGCGGGTGCTGCGCGTTCCGGACAGGACGATCGCGACGTTGGCGTCGGGGACGTCGACCCCTTCGTTAAGGACGCGCGAGGTGACGAGGCGCGGGTAGTCGCCGCTCCGAAACTTGTCTAGGGTCTCGTGGCGCTCCTTGACCTTGGTCTGGTGGGTGATGGCCGGAACGAGCAGGTCGTGCGAAACGCGGTAGACCGTGGCGTTGTTGTCGGTAAAGATAAGCACGCGGTCGTGCTGGTGCCGCGCGAGCAGGTCGCCTAACACGCGCAGCTTGCCCTCGGTGCCGAAGGCGATGGCTCGAGCCTCACGGTGGGCGAGCATCGCCGCCCGTCCGGCCTTAGAGCGAGCACTCGCCCCGACAAAGCGCTGCCACCCCGCGAGCGTCCCTAAAAAGATGTTGTTGTCTCGCAAAAAGGTGTTGCGTTCGGCGACCAGCGCGTCGTAGCGCCGGCGTTCGTCGTCGTTTAGCGCGACGTCGATGCGGACAATCTTGTGTTCGGCGAGGGCGTGGCCGGAGAGCTGGTCGGGGGTTTTGTGGTACACGAGCGGGCCGATCAGGTCGACGAGGTCGTCTTCGCGTCCGTCGGCGCGGTCGGGGGTGGCGCTAAGCCCGAGGCGGTAGGGGGCGACCGAGTACTCGGCGATGCTGCGCTTAAAGTCCGACGGGAGGTGGTGGCACTCGTCGAACACCACGAGACCGTAGCGGTTGCCGAGCTGTTCGGCGAAGATCGCGGCGCTGTCGTAGGTCGCGACGAGTACCGGGCTGCTGTCTTTAGAACCGCCGCCTAACAGACCGACCTCGACGTCCGGAAAGGTGGTGGTTAGCTCGGCGTACCACTGGTGCATCAGATCGAGGGTCGGTACGACGACGAGGGTGGTGCGGGGGGTCGCCTCCATCGCTAGCTGTGCGAGGTAGGTCTTGCCCGCCCCGGTCGGCAACACAACGATGCCGCGCCGTCCGGCTTTGGTCCAGGCGGTTAGGGCTTCCTGCTGGTGCGGAAAGGGGGGCCGGGGGGATCGGGGCTCGAGCCTTACCGCCCCAAACCCGCCGACCTCGTCGACGACCGTCGTCCCCTCCGCGCGCATCGCCTCCATAAACGCCCGGTACCGGAGTGCCGGCATCCGAAACTTCTCGATCCGGTCGTCCCAGGTTACAAACCGCACCCACGTCTGCCCCTGCGGCGGTGGGTGCAGCACCAGCGTCCCCCGGTCGTAGCGCAGTGTCGCTTTACGAGCCGTCGCTTTACGGGCCATCGCGCTAGACTATCACCCCCCGCCGAGTAGGGTCGGTGTCGTCGGGGCCGGCAGTCGGCGTCATAGTACGTCTAACGCGTTAGAGATCCGAAGAGTCGGGAACGTTTAGGCGGACCCGCCCGGTCGCGTCGTCGAAGATAACCCGCAGCGTGTAGATTCCCCGACCTCCGCTTAACACGTCGGTAAAGTCGATCGGCTGACCGGCCCGAAACGTCCGCTCGAACACCCGCCGTTCGGGGATAATACGCTGGGTCGGGTTCTGAAAGCTTTCGGGGCGTTCGTAGTAGGCTTCTAACACGACCGTGCCCGAACGGAGCTCGCCACTAAGGGTAAAGGGTAGTTCGTCGACGCTCGTCAGACGCCGCACCGCTTCGGCGTCCGAGGTGCTTTTGTAGACAAAGACCGGTGTCTCTGACAGTACGCCGACGTGCCAGCCGCGGGTTTCGCCGACACCAAAAAAGATAAGAGCACAGACCGCTAAAAAGATAATAAAATCGCGCATAAGGCCAGTATAGAGTGCGCCGCCGCGCCGTCGCTGTCTTGCAGGGCATCGTCTTGTGGGGCGCCGCTCCAGAGGTGCCACCGTGCAGGGTCGTGTTCTGGGGACGACGAAAAACCTCCGCCACCCAAGCCGGGCGCGGAGGTCGAGATGACGACCGAGCGGGTTCGTAGAGCGCTTACGCGGTCGCTTCTTGCCCCTTGAGGATGCTGCGGAGCACGGTCTGCAAGATGCCGCCGTTACGGTAGTAGTCGATTTCGACCGGCGTGTCGAGGCGGCACGCGGTGGTGATCTGCATGGTGCTGCCGTCTTGTCGGGTCACGTCGACCAGGATGTCCTGGCGCGGCTTGACGGCGTCGTCGACGTGGACGGTGAAGTGCTCGTTACCGGTCAATCCGAGGCTGTCGGCGTTTTCGCCGTCCTTAAACTGGAGCGGCAGCACGCCCATTCCGACCAGGTTAGAGCGGTGGATACGCTCGTACGATTCGGCGATGACGGCCCTGGCCCCGAGCAGATACGTCCCCTTCGCCGCCCAGTCGCGGCTGCTGCCCATGCCGTAGTCTTTACCGGCGAGCACGATGGTCGGCGTGTCGTTGTCGGCGTAGCGGAGCGAGGCTTCGTGGATGCTCGTCACCTCGCCGCTCGGCAGGTGGGTCGTCCAGCCGCCTTCGGTGCCGGGCGCCATCTGGTTTTTGAGGCGGATGTTGGCGAAGGTGCCGCGCGTCATGACCCGGTCGTTACCGCGCCGCGAACCGTAGGAGTTAAAGTCGTGCGGCTTGACGCCCTTGTCCATCAGGTACTGACCGGCGGGGCTGTCGGCAGCGATCGCGCCGGCGGGGCTGATGTGGTCGGTGGTCACACTGTCGCCGACCTTGACGAGCACGCGGGCGTCGTCGATCGCGTTGATCGGCTTAACGTCGCGGCTCATGTCGACGAAGAAGGGCGGTTCCTGGATGTAGGTGCTCTCCGGATCCCACTCGAACAGGACGCCACCCTTGACCGGAATCTTGTTCCACTCTTCGTTAGACTCTTCGATCCCGTCGTAGAGCCTACGTGAACAGGTTTCCGGCTTGATGGCGTCGCTCAGGTGCGCGGCGAGGTCGTCGTAGCCGCGGGCCAGATGTCTTTAAGGTAGACGTCCTGACCGTCTTCGCCCTGCCCGATCGGCTCGTTGACGAGGTCGATGTCGACGGTGCCGGCGATCGCGTAGGCGACCACGAGCGGCGGCGAGGCGAGGTAGTTGGCCCGGACGTGCGGGTTGATACGGCCCTCGAAGTTACGGTTGCCCGACAGCACCGACGCGGCGACGAGGTCGCCCTCCTGGATGGCGTCGACAACCGGCTGCGGGAGCGGCCCGCTGTTGCCGATACAGGTGGTGCAGCCGTAGCCGACGGTGTGAAAGCCGAGCTGTTCTAGGTAGGGTGTCAGGCCCGCGTCGTTAAGGTATTCGGTCACGACCTTCGAGCCGGGCGCGAGGCTGGTCTTGACGTAGGGCTTGGTTGTAAGGCCCATCTCGACCGCCTTTTTCGCGACCAGACCGGCGCTTAGCATCACCGACGGGTTCGAGGTGTTGGTGCAGGAGGTGATCGCCGCGATCACGACGTCGCCGTGCTCGAGCTCGACGGTCTGGTCTTTCATGCTGAGGCTGGCGGTGTTGCCGAGTTCGTCGTCGCTAAGGGCGAAGCCGCGCTGTTCGATCGGCTTTTGCAGACCCTGCTGCCACTCTTTTTGCATGTCGGCGAGGATGATGCGGTCCTGAGGGCGCTTGGGGCCGGCGAGCGAGGGTTCGACGGTAGAGAGGTCGAGCTCGATCTTGTCCTGAAACTCCGGGTCGGGCGTGTCGTCGGTCCGAAACAGCCCCTGCGCTTTGCAGTAGCGCTCGACCGCTTCGACCTCGTCGTCGAGGCGTCCGGTCTGGCGGAGGTAGCGGAGCGCCTCGTCGTCGACCGGAAAGAAGCCCATCGTCGCGCCGTACTCGGGCGCCATGTTGGCGATGGTGGCGCGGTCGGGCAGCGTCATGCTCGACAGGCCCGCACCGTAAAACTCGACGAACTTGCCGACCACGCCTTTTTCACGGAGCATCTGCGTGACCACGAGCGCGAGGTCGGTCGCGGTCGCGCCTTCGGGCAGGCTACCGCTCACCTTAAAGCCGACCACGTCGGGGGTCAGCATGTAGATCGGCTGGCCGAGCATGACCGCTTCAGCCTCGATCCCGCCGACACCCCAACCGACCACGCCGAGACCGTTAATCATGGTGGTGTGGCTGTCGGTGCCGACCAGCGAGTCCGGATAGACGACTTCGCCGCCGGCGTGTGGCGCGCTCTGGACGCCCTTGGCGATGTATTCGAGGTTGACCTGGTGGACGATGCCCGACGCGGGCGGTACCACGTTAAAGTTTTCGAGCGCGTACTGGCCCCAGCGCAAAAACTCGTAGCGTTCGCGGTTGCGCTCGAACTCGATCGCGGCGTTGTTGGCGAGCGCTAAGGGGCTGTCGTATTCGTCGACCTGGACGCTGTGGTCGATGACGAGGTCGACCGGGATCTGCGGGTTGATCAGTTTGGGGTCGCCGCCCATCCGGTCCATGGCGCTGCGAAGCGCCGCGAGGTCGACGACTGCCGGAACGCCGGTAAAGTCTTGCAAAATAACGCGGGCGGGCTTAAAGGGGATCTCGGTCTGGGCCGGGTTAGCAGCGTTGTAAGCGGCGAGCCCTTCGACGTCTTCGCGGGTGACGTCGTAGCCGTTTTCGTTACGGAGCAGCGACTCGAGCAGGACTTTAATCGAGAAGGGGAGCTTGCTGACCTTACCGAGGCCGAGCTCTTCGAGCTTGTCTAGGCGGTAGTAGTACGCTTGGCCGGAGCCGGTGTCGAAGCTGGCTCGAGCCGAAAACGAGTTCTTAGGGGTTAAGTCGGCCATGTAGTGACTCCTTATAATTCGAGGTGGTGTCTGTGGTGTCTGTTGCGGTGTCTATTTCGGAGGGCCGAACCCGACAGCCCGGCCTCCGGCACAGTTGACTGTGCGATACACTCACATCTTAGCGTGTTTTACATCGTGCTACCGATAGAGGCGTCACCTTCAGGTACAACGGCTCGCCCTACAAAAAAGCTCGCTCTACAAAAAAACAGCGCTTTCGGTAGCGGTTTTCGGTCTGCTCATCCTAGCCTCCTGACGCTGGCTTCGCCTTTTACCTTAGATCTCGCCGACCGTTATCCCTATTCTGAAGTCTTTGCCGTAACATCTCGCCGTAATACCTCGCCGCAGCGCCCCGACACTACAGCGCCCCGATGTGTCGTACTATTTCGCGTAATCCTGGACGCTCTACCCAACCGAGTCGTGATGTGTATGTCGCACTATTATGTACTGTGAGGAGAGGCCGATGACCCAACCACACCGCCCGACCACCGCACGCCGTTCGCCCGCGGGGCCGTGCTGATGCCGCTCGCCCTCCAAGCTCTACTCGCCGGGCTTCCGATCGTCATCATTCTGGTGCTGATGCTGTTTTTCCGCTTTTCAGCGGCGAAGGCCGGGCTGATCGGGTTAGGGGCGACACTCCTTATCGCCTGGTTCGCGTTCGGCTACGGCACTACCCGACTACCCGACCTCGGCGTCGCCGTCGCGACGGGTGGCGCACTCGGCGAAGCCGTCTTTATCGCCCTGACGATTCTGTGGATCATCTTTCCGGCGCTCTGCATCCACCAACTCCAACTCCGCACCGGCCAGGTCGACGTGCTGCGCCTCGCGATGGGGCGGCTGTCGCCCGACCCGCGCATCGTGGCGCTTCTGGTCGCCTGGTTTTTTGTGCTGTTTATCGAGGGGGCGGCGGGGTTCGGCACGTCGGTCGCGCTCGCGGCGCCCTTTCTGGTCGCGGCGGGGTTCGGACGGGTCGAAGCGGTGGTGATCGCGCTGATCGGGCACTCGGTCGGCGTGTCGTTTGGCGCGGTCGGGACGCCGATCTTGCCGCAGATCGCGGTGACGCCGTTTGGGGGGCTCGAGCTCGCCCACGCCGCCGCCGTCTACCACGCCCTGGTCGGCTGGCTGATGCCCCTTATCGCGATGATTCTGGTGTCGCGGTCGCTGCCCAGCGAACAGCGTCAGAGCCGCGCGATCTGGGGCTGGACCGCGCTCGCCGCCGTGCTGTTTCTGGTGCCGTTCTACCTTATCGCCCGCTTTATCGGCCCCGAACTGCCCACCCTCGGCGGGGCGCTCGTCGGCGGTATCGCGTTCGTCGGTGTGCTAAGCGTGGTGGGGCGCAACAAAACGGTCGAGGCTCTACAAACAAACGAACCACAGACGGATGAATCACAAACTGACGAATCGCAAACTGACGAACCGCAACCCCTGACGTCCGCACCGCAAGGACCGGGATTGCTCGTCAAGGCCGCCGCCCCTTACCTCGTCCTCGTCGGCCTCGTCCTCGTCACCCGTCTGATTCCGCCGCTGCAGGACACGCTCCAGAATCTCACCCTGGGCTGGGAGTTCGACGTGTTTAGCGGTAGCATCGCGCTGCTCTACCACCCCGGCACCATGCTGATGTTGGGCTTTCTGTTCGGGGCGCTGTGGCAACAGACGAGCCGCAAAGACGTACTCGGCGCGATGCGCGAAGCGGGCGGGCAACTCGGCGCCGTCTCGCTCGCGCTGATCGCGATGCTCGGCTTGTCTAGGGTGATGGTGTACGCGGGGATGATCGACAGTCTAGCCGAAGCTGCGGCGTTTGCGGCGGGCTCGAGCTGGCCCCTGTTCACCCCGTTCGTCGGCGTGCTCGGTACCTTCGTGACCGGCTCGGCGACCGCGTCTAACATCCTCTTTACCGACTTCCAGCAGGCGACCGCGAATACGCTCGGCCTGTCGCCGCTGCCGATCTTAGGCGCCCAGTCGTTCGGCGCGGCGGTCGGTAACATCATCTGCCCGCACAACATCATCGCCGCCGGAGCGACCGTCGCCCTGACCGGCCAGGAGGGTGCTGTGCTCGCCCGCACATTGTGGCCCTGTCTGCTCTACGCCGCGCTCGGCGGCCTCCTCGCGTTCTTCGTGTTTACTTAGCCGATACCTAATCGACACCCGGTTACCATCTAGTCAACTCGTCAACACCTGGCCAACACTGTACCTGGCTGAGTACGTGCCTGGCTGAGTACGTGCTTGGCCGAAACTCTATTTTCTTCCTGCTCGCTACGCTCGGATTGCTTCATGAATAAACCTGAATCGGTATGAGCGTGCGATGTTCGGGCTGTTGGGGGCTCGAGCCCCCCAACGTTCAGACGATGTCGATAATGAAGATTTTCTTTCGATAAATACGCTGAAACGTCAAAAAACTTTGACTTCGTAACTTTTTCCCACTAAAATCTTTTGGATAGACAGAGGTGCGCTAGACAGCACCGACGCTGCGCTGTATCTTGGTAAACGACAAGATGTACACACCCCACCAACCGCTTGCATCGACCCGAAAGGACGGCCCGACCATGACCATCACCACCGACCGCCGCACCCCCCTCGACCAGGTGCTAGACGGCCTGATGCGCCGCTACAAAGCGCGCGTTCCCGACGTCGAAGCCATCATCGACGCGATGATCGACGAGGGGATTATCGACCACGCCGACGACATCCAGAACGACCACATCGCGTTTCGGACGATGGGCGTGCCGCAGCTAGGCATCGCCTCGCTCGAAAAGATCTTTTTGCACTACGGCTACGAGCGGCGCGACCGCTACGACTTCGCGGCCAAAAAGCTAAACGCGCACTGGTACAGCCCGCCCGACCCCGAACTGCCGCGCATCTTCATCAGCGAGCTTCGCGTCGCCGACCTCTCTA
>JAXHMC010000048.1:0-22449 GCA_034521635.1 Trueperaceae bacterium
CGCCATGACGGTGTTGCGGGCGATGCTCGCACCGCCGTACTCGGCGGCCTCCGGCGACACCCCGACCGCCCGCAGCTCGTAGCCCCACTTGGTGCGCCACAGCAGGTAGTAGACGAACACCGCCGCCGCGAGCGCGATCAGAAACGAGGTGTTGAGCTGTGTCGGCGGCACCGCGGTGTCGACCGCCGCCCAGCCGAGCAGCGCCGCAGCCAGGTAGGCGAGCCCGGCGACCACGAGCGCCGCGACCAGACGGCCCCAGCCCCGCAGACGGCGGCTTAGCCGGGGCGCGACGGCGACAGCGAGCAGCCCCAGACCGGCGGCGAGCAGCGCCGCGTAGTTGACCGGAACGGTGTTGGTGCCGGGCGTCTCTGCTAGGTCGATACCGAGCAGCACCGGAACCTGAGCGAGCCGAGCACTTTCGGACAGTTCGGCGGACTTGGGCTCCGAGCCGGGCACCTTAAAGGGCAGCGCGAGATCGATCGGCGCGTCGCCCGGACGCGGCACCCCCGCGACCACGAGCGCGGCGAGCAGCAACACACCGGTCAGCGCGGCGCTAAGCCGGGGCGCGCGGCGGAGCCGTTTGCGAAGCGGCGGGATCAGGTTGGCGATCACCGCGATCACGGCGAAGACCAGGATGACGACCATCATCCGCAGTGCGGGCGCGGCGAACACCTGTTCGTTCGAGAGGATAAAGAGCAGCAGCGACGCCGCGATGTAGTTCAGGAGGATGGTGTTGATGACTTCGTTCGCGCCGTAACGAGCCTTGAGCCAGCCCGGCAGCGCACCCCACAACCCGCCGCCGAGCGCCGCCGCCGCGACCGCGAGCGGCAACACCACGACCGTCGGGCCGGGCAGATAGACGCCGACCAGCATCGCGAAGATCGCGCCGAGCACCATCTGGCCGGGAGCGCCGATGTTAAACAGACCGGCCTGAAAGCTAAACGCGACCGCGAGGCCAGTAAAGATAAGCGGCGTCGTAAACTTTAGCGCCTCTAGAAAGCCGGGCAGCGTGCCGAGCGAGTCGGCGAACAGCGTCAGGTAGGCGTGCCAGAGGGTGTCGAGACGCCCGACCAGGTACATAAAGGGGCCTTCGATTGTCACGTCGCGCCCGAGCGGGGTCGGCTGCAAGATCAGCACCACGACCGCCGCCGCGAGCAGGGCGAGCAGGATCGAGGTCGCGGGTACCGCGACCGTGCGCAGTGCCTGGTCGATGCTGCGGCTTAGCCGCGGCGAGAGGCGCAGCCCGAAGAGCAGGGTGAGCCCGCCGACCACGACGCAGAGAAAGCCCGCAAGCCCCAAACTCGTACCGCTGTAGGGGAGCTGGCGGATACGGAGCCCGGCCTGGCCCGACGCGCTCAGAGTCTCGCTGAGCGGGCGTTCTTCGAGCTGCTCGAGCACCTCCTCTAACGCCGCGACGTCGGTGCGGGCGCGGGGGTCGGCGAGTTCGTCCTCGATGGTCGTGCGGAGTGCTGCGACCTGCGCTCCGGCCACCGCCTCCGAGACGTTCTGCCAGCCGAAGATGGTCGTCGTGATCAGGGTGAGGCCCGCGAGCAGCCAGAGCAGGTAACGCGCCCGCCCTCTAAGGGCCGCCGCCGCCGCCGCAACAGCGAGCGCCGCCGCGCTGAGCACCAACACCAGCCCCTGTCCGGACACGTCGACGGGCGCGGTACGTCCGGTAAAGTCGATGACCCGTTCGGGCAGCAGCAGCACGGTACCGCGCGCACCGATCTCGCGGTTGAGGGTGGCCCACGGAGCGACCCACAGACTAAGCAGGGCCAGTAGGGCGAGAACGCCGATAGATATTCGTTCGGTCATGGCGTTTATTGTAACGAGATTATGGCGACTAGCGATGTCGGGGCCGTCGTCGTGGCAACGCGAACGCAGCGCCGAACCCGCTGGCGGGGCGTGACGCTCAGTCTAATCCTTCGGGAGATTCCGAAGCTGTTCGGGGGTGGGGGATCTCCCCCTCTACCTGTCGGGCGGCGTCCGCCGTCTTCGGAAGCGCGAACCCGAACGTACTCCCCTCGTCAGGAACGCTTCGTAGCCACACCCGACCGCCGTGCCGCTCGGCTAAGCGTTTGACGAGCAGCAGCCCGAGGCCCGTCCCCTGATACTGCCGGGCGAGCGAGCTGTCGAGCTGCGTAAACGCCCTAAACAGCTTCGCCTGCCCTTCGGGCGCGATGCCGATACCGGTGTCGCGGACCTCGACATCGATCGTTTCGGCCCGGTCGTAGACCGCTAGGGTGACGGCGCCGCCGGGCGGGGTAAACTTGATCGCGTTCGACAGGTAGTTGTAGAGCATCTGCTTGAGCCGACGCGGGTCGGCATAGAGCGCCGGCAGGTCGGTGGCGGGTTCGTAACCGGGTTCGTAACCGAGGGTAATGTCGCGGCTTTCGGCACGCTCCCGGACGAGGCGCAGCGTCTCTTCGACGAGCGGGCCGACCGTAACCCACGAACACTTTAGCTCGAGCCCGTCGGTGTCGACGGTCACCACGTCGAGGATGTCGCCGAGCAGAGTGAGCTGCTGCTGACCGGCAGTGCGAATGTCGCGGACGTAACCGAGTTGCTGGTCGTTAAGCGGCCCGAAATAGCACTCTTCGAGTATCTCCGCAAAACCGAGCACCGCGTTGAGCGGCGTGCGCAACTCGTGGCTCATCGTCGCTAAAAACTCGTCTTTGTGCCGGTTCGAGGCGCGGAGGGCGAGCTCGGCCTGTGTGCGGTCGGTCACGTCGCGAACGAGGGCGAGCACCGCGTCGTCGTCGAGCCGAGTCATCCGCATCTCGCGGTAGCCCGGCGTGTCTCGGTCGGTCGTGGCGTATTCGAGGGTCTGCACCGCGCCGGTCGCGAACGCGGCTTCGAGCTTGTCGAGGGCGTGCCGAGCGGTGTCGGCGTCTAGTACCGCGTCTAGACTAAGGCCGTGGAGTGTTTCTGGCGGACGGCCTGGCGCGAAGCTGTGCGGCGCGTGCGGCGGCACGATAACGTCGCGAAAATGCCCGGCCCGGTCGAGGCGGACGACGGTGTCGGGGAGCGCGCCGATAAGCGCTCGGTTGTAGGCTTCGCTGTAGCGGAGCTGCTGCTCTTGGGCCTTGCGCTCGGTGATGTCGAAGGCGACGGTGCCGTAGGCGAAAACCTCACCCCGGTCGTTCGGGACCCGAAAGCCGCTAAGCTGATAGCTCCGCTCGCCCTGCTGACGTTCGTGCACCTCGGAGGGCTCGAGCCCCCCATCAGCAGAGACATCAGACCCGACCTCTTCGGCCCAGCGCCGGTTGACGAACAGATACTGCCCGTCTCGGTCGGCGATAGCGATCTGCGCCGGTAGGGCGTCCATCACCGCGCCGAGGAGCGCTTCGTGTTCGCGGCTCCGCTCGAGCAGCCGTTCGAGCCGGTGCCGCGTCCGCCCCGCGTAGGCGACCGGCACAACCGCGACCAACAGGCCGAGCAGCGGTGCGAGCTGTCGGGCCGACGTGTCCGTAGCGGCCTCGGCGGGCTGCATCATCGTAATAAGCAGCGCCGCGCAGATCACCACGAACGCGACGCCGCCCCGAAACAGACCGAGCGTGATGGCGATAAGCACCGCAACCGCCGGAAGCAGCGCGAGCACGAACAGTTTAAGAACCGGGCCGAGCAGGGCGAACAGACCGATAGACGCGATCGCGGCGGCCAGGGTGCGGAGCCAGGCACGCCGCTTAGAGGTTAGGGACACAGATGAACCGCCTTATCGTCGGCTTACGGGGTGGGCCGATTAGGACAGACCGCTGGGGTAGGCCGAAACAGTATCTCTACTATCTTAGCTGAATAAATAATCTCTAGGTTCAGCTCCGCCTAACATCGTCGAATGGTTCACATCATACATGAATGTCCAAGGCGCGGCGCTTAGGGCTCGAGCCCCCCCTCTACCTCTTCAAGCCGCGCGATCAACTCTACTGCACTCTGCGGACGGGCCTGCGGGTCTTTGGCGAGCAGCCGGGCGAACAGCGCGTCGAAGGGCTCGAGCCGAGCCGAAACGTCCGAGGGGCGCGGCGGCGGCGCGTAGCGGTGAGCTGCGAGGATGTCGTCCGGGCTGCCCGTAAAAGGTAGCTGCCCGGTCACGCCCCAGTAGAGGACGATGCCGAGCGAGTAGAGGTCGCTGGCCGGGCCCAGAATCTCGCCGCGCACCTGTTCGGGGCTGAGATAGATAAGCGTCCCCGAAAACCCGCGGCTGCGCCGCTGGGCGTCTCGCTCGACCGCGAGGTCGAAGTCGATCAGCCGGGCGTGTCGGCCCGCACTAACAAGGATGTTGTCCGGCTTGACGTCGCGGTGGAGGATGTCGTGGTCGTGCAGATAGCCGAGCGCCGTGGCCACGCCCCGCGTAGCGGCGAGCACGTCGTCGCAGGTGACGTCGTCGCGGCGGCACCAGCCCCCGAACCGGACGCCAGGAACGTAGTCCATCAGTACGCCGGGACAGCCGGAGGGCTCGACCCGCCCGACCGCCCGACCGAGGTGGGGGTGCTCGAGCCGCGACCCGATCCGAAACTCGCGCTCGGCCCGGGCCTCGTAGCGCGGCCCGAACAGTTTGAGCACCCGCAGCGCCGCACCGTCGCTGACCAGATAGACCTGCGAGACCCGACTGCTTACCAGGCGCTGCACCACCCGAAAACCGCCGCCGACCTCCTGGCCGATCCGTGCGCTCCAGACCGGACGACTAACGGCGGACCAGGATCCCTTCACGGATCAGCGCCGCAAACGCCTCGCGCTCTAAGGTGTCCTGGTCTTCGTCACCGACCCGCAGCAGCGTGTGCCGAAAACCCGCCTGCAACACCGCGCCCCGCGTCCGGTCGATAAACTGCTGCACCGCCTGCCGGTACGCCCGCGCTTCGTCGGCACCGACCGAGAGCTTTTCGCCGCTCTCGCTGTCGACGAGTTCGAACGGAGCCTCGTCCGGCATCAGATCCTGGCGCGACACGACCTGCAGAAAGCTCGCGTCGAACCCGCGTGCGCGCAGCGCGACGAGCGCACTGCGGAGCGGCGCCTCGTCGAACAGATCGGAGATGATCAGCGCGAGCCCGACCCCCGCCTCGAACCGGGGGGTTAGCGCGAAGCGTTTGATCGCCTCGACCGGGCGGTGGGCGTCGACATCCTCTTCGGGGCGGCGGATCGCCTCGTCCGTCGCCGCCGTCTCGATAAAGTCCCAGGTACGCAGCACCTGCGAACGCCCGTGGGCGCTACGGCTGCTGTCGCCGTTAAACAGATGGACCTGACAGACCGCGTCCTGCTGCGCCGCGTAGCTGAGCAGCTGAGCTAGAATCCGGGCGTAGTACGCCTTGTTGCCGATCGCCATGCTGCCGCTGGTGTCGAGCACGATGTGCGAGGCGATGTTGCGTTCGGCCTGGTAGAGCCGGGTGTAGAGCCGCCCGGTCCGGGCGTAGACCTTCCAGTCGACGTAGCGGAGTTCGTCGCCGCGCTGGTAGGGCCGAAAGTCGTAAAACTCGACGCTCTGCCCCGCCTCGGTCGCCATCCGTTCGCCGGAACGCTGCGACAGCGCTTTAGAGGCGAGCGAAAAACGGTTGAGCAGGGCGCGGCTGCGGGCGCTAATCATCGGCGGGAGCGGGCGGGGACGGCTCGTTTGCGAAACAATTTGCGAAACGAAGGGGGGAACCCATAGACGGCGACTAGGCGACCTTGTCGGTGTTGGCGAGCGCTTCGCTGATGATGTCGTCGGGGCTCGAGCCCTCGACTTCGGCCTCGAAGCTGATCAGGATCCGGTGCCGGAGGGCGGGCAGCGCGGCGCGGCGGATGTCTTCGAGTTCGACGTTAGGGCGACCGGCGGCGAGCGCGTAGCCTTTGGCGGCGAGCACCATCGCCTGCGCCCCGCGCGGGCTCGCGCCGAGCCGGACGAGCGGATGGTTGTGGGTCATTTCGGTGAGCTGGACGACGTACTCGAGGGCGCTGCTCGCGATCGGTACGGCGCGCAGCACGGCCTGAAGGGAAAGCAGCTCGTCGCGGGTGAAGATGGGCTCGAGCCTCTCCTCCTTCGTCCCCGTGGTCGCTTCTAGAATCCGCTTTAAGGTGCTCGCACCCGGACGGCGGATGTGCAGCTTAAACAGAAAGCGGTCGAGCTGCGCTTCGGGCAGCGGGTAGGTCCCTTCCATCTCGAGCGGGTTCTGCGTCGCGAGCGTCACAAACGGGCGCGGCAGCATGTGCACCGTCCCCGACACCGTCACCGAGCGCTCCTGCATCGCCTCTAGCAGCGCCGACTGGGTTTTGGGCGTGGCCCGGTTGATCTCGTCGGCGAGCAGCACGTTGGTAAAGACCGGCCCCTGCTGAAACTCGAACCGGGCACCGTCGCGGTCTTCGGTAAACACAGTCGTGCCGGTCACGTCGGCGGGCATCAGGTCGGGGGTGAACTGGATCCGCCCGAAGCTAAGCTGCGTCGCCTCCGAAAACGCCCGCACCAGCCGCGTCTTGCCGAGTCCCGGCGCGCCTTCGATAAGCGCGTTACCACCGGCGAGCACCACAATCAGCAGGTCTTCGATAATCTTTTCCTGGCCTAAGATCACCCTGCCGATCGTCGAGCGGAGGGCCGCAAACTTTTCGGCAAACTCACGCGCGGTCGCGGCGTCGGCGGTCTTGGCAACGTTAGCGTTGGTGGCGGTATCGGCTCTGTCCATATATCCCCTATCAGTCGCGCGGTCCTCTAAAAACGTCTTCTGTTACGTCTTCCGTTACATCGTCTGCTAAGTCGTCTGTTACGTTGTCTGCCAAGTCGTCTGCTAAGTCGTCTGTTACAGATGGTTTGCTACAGACTATCACGCTTGCCGCTTACGTTGGTCACGGCGCGCGCAGCACTTTTTAGCCTACCGTGTCGGCGTCTGAGAAGGATAGACAGAACTCCTCTAATCGCGCCCGCATCGTCCGGGACGCTATCGTCATATCTATCGTCATGTTATGCGTAGCGAGCGCCCCGTACAGCGTCGTAAACTAGCGTTATGGGCCGAGAGTTGCGTTTTCGCCGCGTCGTGTTAAAGCCGCTCGCCGACATAGACCAGGAGGCGTGGCGGCGCGTCCACAGTCACTTTCGTGACCCCGACATCGCTTACCTTAACGGCACCCCGCCGAGCCGGATGCCGCTCTGGCTCCTCAAGCGCGTCTTGAAGGCCGACAGCCGCCGTAGCGACCGCGCGACCTACGGCGTATTCGACGACCTCGGCGACTATATCGGCACCATCGAACTCTATGACCTGGGCCGGACCACCGCGACGCTCGGCATTATTATCGGCGAGCGCACCCACTGGGGCAAGGGTTACGGCACCGAAGCGATCCGGGCGCTTTTGACGTATGCGTTCGAAGGGTTAGGGCTCGAGCTCATCAAGTTAAACACCTTCGCCGACAACTTACGCGCCCAAGCCGCTTTCAAAAAGGTCGGTTTTACCGAAATGCGCCGCCTGAGCGCGAGCGGCGGGCGGATCGACGTGCAGATGCAGATTAGCGAGGCGAGATGGGCCGAACTCTACAGCGACGTCCGCGAAGCGAGTGTTCGCTAGGCGGCCTCGGCAGGGTTCGCTGTCTGTACCGATGACGCCCGCAACACCCGGTGTTCGCGCAGATGCGCCGCGACATCGACGCCGATCTTTAGGGCGACCATCAGCAGCAGCGCCGCAATCGGCTCGCCGAGCGCCATCACCACAAACCCGCCCAAGATAATCGTGACGTGCAAGATGACGACCCGTCCGTAGGGCTTAAACATCATCTCGCTCGGCGTAACCTGACGAAATTCGCCGTCACCGACAAAGTTAAGCACGAACGATACACCGTGACTCGCCACGAGGCTAAGCAGTGCGATCCAGAGATCTCCGCCGAGCGCCTGCCGCGCCGCGCCGAGGTCGACACCGAACGGGCCGGAGCCGGTCAGTTGTGTACCAGAACCGAACAGCGAAAACACGAATACACCGTGGACGAGCCAGAAACCGCCGTAATGAACCGTAAAGAACGGCACCAGAAAGAGCCGTTCGCCGAGCGAACCGAACCAGCCGCCCCGGCTCGCGGCAAGCATCTTAACGACGTTAAACACGCCGATTACGCCGTTTTCGGCCCAGTAGAGCAGCATGACCGCGAACAGACTCCAGTCGAACAGCAACACCCCGACGAGCGGCAACAGGTTGGCACCGACGAGGGCGGCGAGGGCGATAGGTGACGAAGACATACCGACAGTTTACGGGATGACGTCTTGGGCGGTTATGTCTCGGTCGGCACGTCGGCCCGCTAAGGAGGGCTCGAGCCCCCCCTAATCCCCCCGCTTATCCTGCTTCGCTTTAAGCGCCTCGAACGCTTCGCGCATCCTGGCACGTCTGGTCGCCTCGTTTGCACCGCCCGCCGCCATGGTGCGGTGTTCGCGCAGATGCGCCCACAGATCGACGACGATCTTTAGCGCCACCATCAGCACGAGCGCCCAGAGCGGTTCGCCGAGCGCCTGCGCGACGATGCCGCCGACAACAATCGTGACGTGCAAAACCACCACCCGTCCGTAGGGCTGAAACATCAGCGTGTCGGGCGAGGCGCGGCGGTACTCGCCGTTGCCGATGAAGTTAAACCCGAACGACACCCCGTGGCTAAGCACCAGACTAAGCAGCCCGATCCAGACGCCGCCCGACACCGCCTGCCCGGGCACCTCTGCGTTGACGCCTAGGCCGTTTCCGAACGAGCCGAACAGCACGAAAACGAAGACGCCGTGGACGAGCCAGAAGAGGCCGTAGTGGATGGTGAAGAAGGGGACGAGGAAGGCTCGAGCCCCGAACATATCCGCTCCGGCGTCGCCCGGTTCAGCGTCCTCCGCGTTAGCAGAACGCGCCCGGAGGCTGCTAAGCCAGTTATCCGAGCCCGCCGCAAGCATCTTGACGATATTAAACACGCCGATGATGCCGTTTTCGGCCCAGTACAGTAAGATAACGGCGAACAGGCTCCAGTCAAACAGCAGCACGCCGACCAGCGGCAACAGATTCGCGCCGACAAGCGCGGCAAGGGCGATCGGTGACGACAGCATAGTTTATAGTGTAGTCTATCGTTCACTCTCTAGCGAGTAGCCGACTGTATCTCATTAACTGTGTCGCGTTGTCGGTGTAGCGTTACCGGTCTACCGTATCTATTACGATTGCGGGCTCCACGCGGTAGGCTCCGGCCCGTAGCCGTTAGAGTCGAAACAGAGCCGCGATACAGTCACGATATAGCCGCGATACAGCCGTCGTCACGCGCCAACCTTATTTCAGGGGGGATATCCGAATGAACGTTATCTTTGTCGCACCAAACTTTCCCAACTACCAGCGCCAGTTCGTCCGGGCACTAAAAAACGTCGGCGCAAACGTGATCGGCATCGGCGAATCGCCCTACGACTGGCTCGACGACGAGGTCAAAGGCTCGCTCCACGAATACGAACAGGTTTCGTCGGTCACCGACGAGGGCGCGCTCTATGACGCGGTGAAGCGGGTGCAGGGTCGGCACTGGGTCGACCGGCTCGAGTCCACCATCGAGTCGCACATGTTGCCGGTCGCCAAGGTCCGCGAGGCGTGTACGATTCCGGGGCTTAGCTACGAACAGGTGCTGCGCTGCCGCGACAAAACGCTGATGAAACAGGTGCTCCGCGACCACAACATCCCGACAGCGGCGTCGCGCTCGGCAGACTCCGCCGAAGAGGTACGCGACTTCGTAGGCAAACACGGCTACCCTATCGTCCTCAAACCACGGGCCGGTGCGGGCGCGGCGGGTACCTACCGCGTCGATAACGACAACGAACTGAGCCGGGTGCTTAACGAGATCGGCGCTAGCGGCGAAACCTCGATCGCGGTCGAAGAGTTTGTCGAGGGTCACGAAGGGTTTTACGACACGCTGACCGTCGGCGGTTACGTCCGCCACGACTTCGTCAGCCACTACTACCCCAACGTCCTAGAAGCGATGCGCACCCGCTGGATTTCGCCGGTCATCATCACCAGCAACCGGATCGGTGCCGAGGGCTACGACGACATGCGCGTGCTCGGTCGCCAGGTCATCGAGGCGTTAGAGCTGTCGACCACGCCGACCCACATGGAGTGGTTTTTCGGGCCGAAAGGGATCAAGTTTTCCGAAATCGGCGTCCGCCCGCCCGGCGTCGGCCAGTGGGATCTCTACTGCGAAGCGAACGACATCGACCTGTACGGCGAGTGGGCGTCCGCCATCGTCCACGGCAGCACCGGCGGCACCCTGTCGCGGCGCTACTGCGCGGCCACCATCAACTTTCGCCCCAGCCAGGACGGCCATATCGAGCGCTACGAAGGCGTCGACGAGATGCAGGACAAGTACGGCGACCTCGTGTTTCGCAGCCACTTTCCGCCCCCCGGCACCCCGACCCAGCCGGTCGAAGCGGGCTACATGGCCAACGCCTGGGCGCAGGTCAAACACCCCGACTACGACGAGTTGCGGCGGATTTTGACGGAGATGGGCGAGACGGTCAAGGTGATCGCGAGCTAGCAAAACACTTTATTTAGTGGTCTAGAATTGTAGGGTGCGCCATGCGCACCACCCCGGCATCCGCACCCCGTATTCGCCGAGACAGAGGCGGGCTGACCGGCATTTCTCACAAAAAAGCGTCGGTAACGTCGGAAAGTCGGTTTCTTCGGACGGCGCGAATCGCCAATCGGTGCGCGCGGCGCACCCTACCAAAAAGCATTTAGGTCTTGAATCGCTCGAATAGGACCGGCGTCATCTGCCGAGCGGTGCGCCAACGGTAGACGGTGTCGCGGAGCTGTCGGGTGAGGCCGTCTCGGACTAGGGCGCGGAGGTAGAGGCCGTGAGTCGGAGCGGATAGACTAAGGTATGTCGTTAGAACCTAATCGGGTGGCCTGGTTAACGCGGCTCGAGCTCTTCCGCGCTGCCCTCTACGCGCTCGGCACCTTCGTCGCCCTCGCCCTAAGCTTTCTGCTGCTGGTCGCCGCGTCGCGAGTCGTCATGCCTGTGTTCGCCCAAGAGCTCGCCGGAGACGGCGCGGGACGGTTTCGGCTGATCAGCGGGATCGCGACGGTCGCGGCGCTCGCGGGCATTGTCGGCATCCGGCTGCTGGTCGTCACGCTACGCGGGTCGAGTTGGTGCTTGACGGGTGCGGCGCTGCTGTTTGTGGGGGTGTGGGGGCTCGAGCCCACCCTCACCGCACCCTATCCGCTCGGCGTCGGCCTGCTCTGCGTCCCGCTCGCGGCGACAAGCTGGTGGCTGCGCTGGCAGTTCGCCAAACGTCCAGGCGTGAACGCCGCGTTACGAGCCTGTACGGTTCGCGATCTGGTCTAAGACCCGCGCCTGCGACCGTTCGTAAGCGATTTTGGCGACACCCAACAGCGCACAGCCGAGCAGCACGAATATCTTTAAGAAGAGCGCGTCGGGAAGCGACATCTGCGTCCCCCAGGCGCTTACCGCGAGGTCGAAGATGCGCCCCCAGCCGACCATAACCCCGGCCCCGAGCCACACCACGACCGTGAGCGCACCGTACACAAACGTCGTGCCGACAAACATCATGACCTGAAAGAACGGGGTGAGGCGGCGCTGCCGCTCCTGCCGCACAAAGTCGTAGACGAAGCGCACCGCGTAGTGCAGACCGAGTAGCACGAGTGCCTGCGTCTGCCACGGCGCGGGCTCGGCGACGTAAATCTGGTAGATGACGCGCCACGTGCCGTAGAGCGCGGCGGCGACGAACGCGATGGCGACGAGGTTGCCGCTTAGGGTGCGCAGCGCCGAGCCGAGGTCGCTAAGGCCGCCCGCACGGTGGGTGAGGAGGAGTTGGAGGGTGTACATGGCGGCGATGATGGTGAGCTCGAGCCAGAAAAAGTGCAACAGGTCGTTGATTTCCCACGCCAAAAACGCCACGCCCACCATCGGAAAGAAGTTGACCAGCACGCTCGACACGTCGTTTAACAGCGCTAGCGGGTGACGCGGCACGGCGGGGCGCTCGGCCTCTCGTGTCACCCGGGCGGTGACGGCGTCGGCGATGTCGCGGCTGAGCAGCGGGACGCCTTTAGCGTACGGATTGTCGTCGCTAAAACCGGGTACGACACCTTTTGTGGGCGACGCTCTGGTTTCGGTAGCGGCGGTGAGCGGGTGAGCGCGAACGTCGGAAAACGCGTCGGGGAGGTGGTAGATGCTGGTTGCGGGGATGATGTCGACGCTTAGGCCGGCGTTACGGAGGCGGTGGGCGGCTCGAGCCACCTCTTCCTCCCCTAACCGCCCGGTCAGAATCTCGTGGGCGAGCAGCCGCTCGGCGTCGGCCCTGTCGATCCCTAACGCCTCGGCGAGGTCGTCCGCATTGACCGGGTCGTCGCCTAGGTGCCGCACCACGAAACGACGCTTCACCGCTAGTCAGCCGCGACGTCGCTCGTCGCGACCCCCTCGACCGCCGTGTCGCGCGTGCGCTCGTCGTCGAAAAACTGCTTGACCGCCGCCGCCGCCGCCGCCCCGACCCCCGAAATGCTCGCGAGTTCGTCGACGTCGGCGTTTTTAAGCTGGTCGACACTCGAAAAGTGTGCGAGTAGCGCGTCGCGCCGCTTCGGACCGATGCCCGGCACGTCGTCGAGGATGCTCTTCGGGTCGCCGCGAGTCCGCGCTGTTTGCGGTTAAACCCGACCGCCGTCCGGTGCGCTTCGTCACGGATGTTGATCAGCAGACGGAGTGCCGGATGGGTTTCGGGGACCAGAATCTCGTCCTGCTGTTCGCGGATAATCGTCTCCTGCCTTTTGGCGAGGCCGAGCATCGGCAGGTCGATCTCGGCGTCTTCTAACGCCTTTCGCGCCGCGCTAAGCTGCCCCTTGCCGCCGTCGATCAGCAGCAGATCCGGCACCGGCAGCTTGTCCGCGAGCGAGCCGGTAAAGCGCCGGTACACCGCCTGATACATCGACGCGAAGTCGTCCGGCTTGTCGAGACCCCGAATCCGCATCTTCCGGTACTCGCTCTTGCGCGACCGACCCCCTTCGAACACGACGATGCTCGCGGTGGTGTGCGTCCCCATCAGGTTCGAGATGTCGTAGCCTTCGATCCGGTAGGGCAGCCGGGGCAGGTCGGCGAGCCGCTGCAACTCTTTGACGCCCGGCGCTTCGCCCCGCTTTTCGAGCAGCGCGAGTTCGGCTTCTAGGCCGGTCGTGGCGTTGCGTTCGGCCATCGCCATCAGGTCGAGTTTGTCGCCCCGCTGCGGGACGCGCACCTCGACCTTGCGCCCGGCCCGGTCGCTAAGGTAGGTCTGCCAGAAGTCGATGTCTAAATCGCTGTCGGGGATGAGCACGAGGGGCGGCACCTGCATCGCTTGGGCGTAGTAGTCGCTCATAAAGCGCTCGAGCACCTCGCCCGCACTCGCCTCTTCGGCACTCGTCAAAAACCGCTTGTCGCGCCCGACCACCCGACCGTGGCGCATCTGAAAAAGCTGCGTCATCGCGAAGTTACCCGCCTGGGCGACCCCCAAAAAGTCGAGACTGTCGTCACTCGGCTGCGCCACGTCGCTGTCGTATCCGGTCAACCTCTGCACCGACTGAATCCGGTCGCGGTAGAGCCGCGCGAGTTCGAAGTCCTGCCGTCGCGCCGCCGCCTTCATATCGCTCCGCAGCGACTCGACGATGTCGCCGACCCGCCCCTCTAAAAACGCCCGCACCTGCTCGACGACCTTGGCGTACTCTTCCGGCGACGCTTCCGCCACACACGGCGCTAAGCAGCGCCCCATATGAAAGCGCAGACACGGCTTTTTGCGCGTCTTCATCGGGTAGCCGCTGTTCTGCCGGAGCGGGAACACCGAGGCGATAAGATCCTGCACCCGCCGCACCGAGCCCGGATTGGGGTACGGCCCGAAGTACTCCGCGCCGTCTTTAAGCACCCGCCGCGTAAAGAGCAGCATCGGGTAGGTCTCTTTGGTCAGTTTGAGAAACGGGTAGTGCTTATCGTCTTTGAGCAGCACGTTAAAGTGCGGCTTGTAGCGCTTGATCAGGTTCGCCTCTAAGATCAGCGCTTCGGTCTCGCTTTTGGTGGTGATAAACTCGAGCCGCTCGGCGTTGCTGCGAATCATCCGGGTCTTTTTAAGGACGCCGTTGTTAAAGTAGCTCCGCACCCGGTTACGCAGGTTGATCGCCTTCCCGACGTAGATCACGTCGTTGTCGGGATTGTAGAAGAGGTAGCAGCCCGGTTCGGTCGGCAGCACCGGAAGGTCGTCGGAAGTCATGACGTCAACATTCTAACGCAATTTTGAATTTGCTAAGGCAGGACAACACCATTATTCAAAGCCACATATCACATTTAGTACATGTGTACTCCTATCGAAAATTTTATATGTGACACAAGTCCATAAATGATTAAGATTAATGAGGAACAACCAATCTTTAGGAGGATTGTATGAAACGCATCGCGTTACTTGTCCTGCCAGCAGCCATGCTGCTACTTAGCTCGTGCGCCACAGTCGTCACAGGTGCCTCACCGACGAACTTTACGGCAAATTCCACCCCCCAAGGAGCTACCGTTGTTGCCGTCGCCCTGCAGGGTAGCGAACGGTTGAGCACCACGACACCAGGGACACTAAGTCTTAGCAAGGGCTCCGACTACGAGTTGACGTTTAGCCTCGAAGGCTACGAGTCCGAGATCATCGTCGTACGTCGTTCGATCAACGGATGGTTCTGGGGAAATATTATCATCGGCGGTATTCCGGGATGGATCATCGACTACGCGACTAACTCCATGTGGAAACACAACATGACTATCGCTAACGTCGACTTTACGAACCCGACCGCTATGGAAGACGGCTCCGTCATTGCCGAAGCGACCCTGCAGATTTACGACGACGAGGGTAATCCCTACCTCGCACGCGTTCCCATCACCTTCTACCCCAAGTCGTAGAGCGTTTTTACAAGACGATAGAAGCGAGCCGCCGTATCATCGCGGCTCGTCTTTATTTATCGACTTCCTCAGCATCAGAGCTAGACAAACGCTGCGCGATAACGTGCCAGATGATCCCTAACACGATCACGCCGACCCCGACGAGCAGAACACTAAACTCGACGAAGACCGCGAGCGAGACGCAGGCGATAAGGCCGAGCCAGGAGATCCAGCGGGGGAAGCGCCGGGCGTCGGGCGGGAGTCGTAGCGCGGCGAGGTTGGTTAGGGCGTAGTAGCAGAGCACCGTAAAGGCGCTAAACGACCAGGTCAGCCGTACATCACCGATAAGCACCAGCAGCCCGATCACGACGCCGACGACGGTCACCGCGACGGTCGGGGTGGTCTGCGCCTCGTTTAGCGTCGCGACGCTCGCGGGCATGTCGCGGCGGCGGCCCATCGCGAGCAGGACGCGCGACAATCCCAACACCAAATTGAGCAGGACGCCGAGCATCGCGGTCATCGCGCCGAGGGCGAGCACGGGCGGCACCCAGGCCGGGCCGAACTGCCGAGCGGCGAGTTCTAACGGCGCGGCTTGTTGGGCGGCGGCGTTCGCTAGGGTTTCGGCTCCGACCGCGCCGACCCCGACGGCGGCGACGCTTACGTAGAGCACCAGTGTAGCGACCAGCGTGATGATGATCGCTTTAGGGATGGCTCGAGCCGGATCCTTGACCTCTTCGCCGAGGGTGGCGATCCGTCCGTAACCGGTATAGGCGACAAACATCAGCGCGGCAGCGTAGAGCAGCGACCGTAGCCCTCCCCCGGCCTCGTCGGGAACGAACGGGACGAAGTTTTGGGTGCCGTTGTTCCAGGCCGTAGGCAGCCCCGTCACCACGAACACCGCAAGCGTGAGCAGCGTGACAGACACGATGACGATGTTGGTCAGGTTCGAGCGGCGTAGACCGCTTAGCACCAGCAGTGTCAGCCCCACAACGGCGGCGAGCGCGACAACGACGAGCCAGACGTCTGGCGACACACCGAACACGCCGAGCAGATAGCCCGCGAAGCCTAGAGCTGCCGTGGCCGCCGAGGCGCTTTTGGCGAGCATAAAGAGCCAGCCCGCGCTAAACCCTAACAGAGGATTGAGAAATTTGTAGCCGTATTCGTACGTTCCGCCCGACACCGGATGCGCGGCGGCGAGTTGGGCGCTCGACAGACCGTTGCAGGTCGCGACCAGCGCCCCGATCACCACGGCGAGGACAACCGACGGCCCCGCTACACCCGCCGCGATACCGATGCTGACAAACACGCCGGTACCGACGATCGAGCCGAGGCCGAGCATGACCGCGCCGAACACACCGAGTTCGCGTTCGAGTTGGGGAGAGGCGTTAGAGGCCATGACAGCGCCAGTCGGACAGGACGTGTGCGGAGCGAGACAGAGCGATCATTCGATTAGCATAGCGGGTGGGCGTCGAGTGACGGTCGGCACAACATCACATCAGCCAGAGTCGCTTTCGAGATCGACGAAGGTGGTGTAGGTGCCGAGCAACAGGGCGAGGGCGAACAGCAGGGCGCCGGAAAGGTAGAAGGCTCGAGCTATCACCTTGTCGAACGCGAGGAGGTCTAAGCGCCTCAACATATACCACCAGTCGTGCGTGCCGTTCTCGAAGATGAGGGGGAGCTCTCTAGCCCGCGCGTCGCCGGCGTACGGCGCGATGTCGACACAGTTCTGGCCGAGCCAAAACACCATCACCGACACGGCGAAGTACTGCCCGGTGCGCAGAAAGTAGACTCCGAAAATGGCCGGAAAGGCGAGCTGCGCGAACGTCCCGCCTAAGAAATGGATAAATCCGCCGGTCGGGTCGAGTGGCGCGATAAGGGGATAGAAAAAGTGCAGGTGTCCGCCCTCGTGCAGCGCGAGGTTGGCGGTGTCGATGAGGGTGCTGTAGTCCGAACTCGCCAGGTAGCGCACCGACAGGTAGGCCATGATTAGCACGACGGGGAGGCGGCCTAGGATGCGGAGCATAGCGGTATTATGCCAGACTCGGAAGGGAGAGGAGGGGCTCGAGCCCACCCCCACCACCCCCAACACGGTCTAGACTGTTTGTCATGAGACGACGATTCTTATGAGGCGACCCTTCTTATGAGACGACGAGGTGCCGCCGACCAGAAAAGCCAGCTTCTCGCCCTCGTCGGCGGCGTCGGCGTCGCACTCGCCCTTAGTTCGGGCATCTTTCTGCTCGCCCTGCTCGCCAAAGTCGTGACCGGCCAAGGCTTCCCCCTGCTTCGCATCCTGCTCTTTACCGTGCTGACCATAAGCGGCGGGGCGCTCGTGCTCGTCAGCTTAGTCGACCGCTTTCCGGTCATTATGGTTCTGGTCATCGCCCTCTGGAAACGCGATTTTAGCTTGTTAGAAGAGCGCTTGGGAACAACACTGTCGGCCCGGCAAGGTCTTAGCGCCGACAGCCCACTCGAGCAGCGTGTTCTCGACCTCGCGAAGGCGAACAACGGACGCATCACCCTAGCGCAGGTCTCGCGTGCGACGCGGCTAAGCCAGTACGCCGCCGAATCGCTGCTGAGGGTGTTTACCGACCGGGGCGACGCCGAGCGGTTTTTCGATCAGGGCGAGGCCGTCTACCTCTTCCCCGCCCTCGTCGACACCGACAACCTCGGCACCAACGACCTCAACAGCAATATCGGTAACGACATCGACCTCGGCAACAGACGTTCGCGCTAAGCCTAGACCGCGCGGGTTCGTCTTACGTTCGGGGTCGTCTTATGCCCACGTCACCTCGCCGTAGGTATCGGCCCGCTTCGGGCTTGTCGAAAACAGCGTGACCGGCGTTTCGGTGTGCTGCTCGATAAGTTCGAGGTAGTCGGTCACCTCTTTAGGCAACGCGGAACGGCTGCCGAGCCCCTGCACGTTGCCCCAGCCGGGCATGTCTTGGTAGACCGGACGACCATCTTCGTACGCGACGCAGACCTTGAGCGTGTCGATGCCGCTTAGCACGTCGAGCTTGGTCACGACCAGACCGTCGAAGCCGTTCACCTCGCAGGCGTAGCGGAGCTGCACCAGATCGAGCCAACCGACCCGCCGGGGCCGACCGGTGGTGGTGCCGTATTCGTCCCACTGGTTGTCGCCGGTGCCGCGTAGCCGGACAGCCATGTCGCCCTCTAGTTCGGTCATGAACGGCCCGTGTCCGACCCGGCTCGTAAACGCCTTGACCACGCCGTACACCCGCCCGAGTGCGCGGTGGCTGACGCCCGCCCCGACCAGAATGCCGCCGACGGTCGGGTGGCTGCTCGTCACAAACGGATAGGTTCCGTAGGAGAGGTCGAGCATGGTGCCCTGACCCCCTTCAAACAGTACCTTCTGGCCCTTACGCAACCCCTCGCGGACGAGCGCGCCGGTGTCGTGAATCATCGGCAGCACGTAGTCGCGAATCTCGGCTAACGCGTCCATCGCGGTGTCGACGTCGGTCCAGCCGATCCGGGCGGTCGAGTTCGGTTTGGCGGCGAGGAGGCGCTCGAGCCGCTCTCTAAGCACACTCTCGTCGCGCAAGTCGCCAAAACGGATGCCGACCCGCCGCGCCTTGTCGCTGTAGGTCGGCCCGATACCGCGCCCGGTCGTGCCGACAAAGCCGCCCCCTTCGTCGTTCTTTTTGTGGTGTGGCAAGACCAGGTGCGCCTCTTCGGAGATAAAGACCGCGCCGGGGTCGCGCTGAGCGCCGAGTTTTTGGAGTTCGTCGCGTAGCGACCACGGGTCGATGACCATGCCGCCACCTAAGATTGAGGTCGGCCGGTCGTGGATCACACCGCAGGGCAAATGGTGGAGCTTAAACACCTCGTTTTCGACCACCACGGTGTGACCCGCGTTCGCGCCGCCCGAGTAGCGCACCACCCAGTCCGATTCGTGTGCGAGGGCGTCTACGACCTTCCCTTTACCTTCGTCTCCCCACTGTGCGCCGATAATGGCGATTCCTGGCATAGCTGTCCCTCTTTCTAGTCACGTGCTGATTCGGTTTGTGGCACGGTGCCGTTTAGAAACCCTCGACAGTATGACACGCCGATGCGGGCTGACGCTGTTGGCTGTCCGGTCTGTGCGGATCTATGCAGAGTGCCGCTCGAACCGATTCGCGAATCGACCGGAGCCGGTCTTGTAGGGCGAGATGTTCGCGGATGCGGTCGTCGAGGCTGCCGAGCACATCGTCAGAGAGGGTCGCTAAGTACCTTGCGGGTGCGTGCCGCCTGCCCGCCGCCAGCGTAAGACCGCCCTATCGGAGCAGCCTTCTCCAGAACACCTTCGCACCACTCCTTAAAAATATCCGCCCGCCGCAAAAATCCCGTAGAGAAGCACCAAAACCGCACCCGCCCATCGCGACACCCTCCCCCGAAGCATAAAGGCAGTAAGAACGATGACGGTTAACAAACAGACGGGTAAATAAAAGCTCAAGACTTGTGCGCTTACCGGGACGGGCTGCACGAGTGCGATAATTCCGGCATTAAACAAGAAGAAAGCCAGGATCGAACCGACGACATTACCGAAGCTAATCTCAGATCTGCCTTTTAGTGCTGCCGGAAGCTCCCTCGCTAACTCTTCTATGCTGACTAAAAACGCCAGAATCGTCATTCCGAAAGCCGTATCCGAAATGCCCATCCTCTCGATGATCGTTTCGGAGCCCGTGATGAGCAGTTCGCTGCCCACAACGATAGCGACTAGGGAGAAGGCGAACAGTCCTACCGAGGCCCACCGACCGGGCGGCTCCTCCTGCTCGAGCGCCTCCGCTACTTCTCCCGTCGCTTTAATATCTAATCCTCGCCGACTTAACCACAACAGATAGCAGATCGCGGCTACGAATCCGAGCAGCAAGATGCCTCCGTCGAGGCGCGATAGTCGACCGTCTAAACTCAATAACCCGAACAGCAGCACCGCTAAAACTGGGGTGGATAAGATCCGTTTCGAGACCCGCTCGAACCGCATCGGGGCGAGTAAAGCGGTTATGCCGAAGGCCAGAGCGACAGCCACCATCGCAGCCCCTACGACAGAGCCGAGGGCTATGCCGGCTACCTGCTCGTAAGAGCCCGTCGCACCAACCGCTAGGTTTTCGGGATCAAACCCCAAAAAAATTACGCTAATCAGAAAGGCAGAGATTCCGAAACTAACCGACGTCCCCACGACGCCCTCGACCAGTCGCTCTGAAAAATAAACGACCAACCCTAGTCCTACGACAAACAGTAAAATAGCCACTAGTAGACTCACCTTGTCCCCTCTCCGCGCCGATCCCTTCCGAGCGCACACCGTTAGGTTTCACTCTGAAACGATTCCCCCACCCCGCTACAAACCGTTCTCGGAACTCCCGCGACGTAGGGGTCTCTTCAAGGCTAAGCTCTTAAGTGGTCGCTGTTTAGGAGTCTAGACCGATTTAACCGACGCTATCGGTCGAACTCTGGCTCCCTTCGTCTCCCCACTGTGCGCCGATAATGGCGATTCCTGGCATAGCTGTCCCTCTTTCTCGTAACGTACTGATTCTGTTTGCGGCGCGGTGCCGTCTGGAAACCTTTGGCAGTATGACACAGCAACGCGGGCCGACACTGTTTGCTATCCGGTCTGTGCAGTTAGAGCTTCGACATTCACCGAGTTTTTGTCAGAGAGGCGAGACGTTTACGAATACCTTCCGCACGAATCCATACCAAAAAGCACCCGGCCTAAACCGGGCGCTTCTTTTTTATCGTTGTCTGTCAGGTGCTGTTGTTGTTAGTTAGTAGCGCTCGCGGCGTGGTGCCGAAGTGCGACCACCGGGGGCAGCTTCCGTGACGGTGACGTTTTTGGCCTGGGGGCCTTTTTGGCCCTGCTCGACTTCGAATTCGACCTTGTCGCCTTCGCCGAGGCTGCGGTAGCCACTACCAGAGATCGCCGAGAAGTGACAGAAGACGTCGGGACCGCCGCCCTCCTGCTCGATGAAACCGAAGCCCTTCTCGTTGCTAAACCATTTGACTGTTCCTGTTGCCATTACTGTACCAATCTTTCCTAGCTACAGACTTTAAGAGTCTGTGCCAAACTAAGCGTTTCGAGACCACGCCGGCCTCGCATCACCGGGAAGGTTGTCTTCCGAGCGATAAATAGACTCTATCCGATATCCGGACGAAAAGCAATAGCTAGGCGACACTAGCTCGGTCGGCTCGCATCGGTCGGCTTGTAGGCACCGCTCGCGAGTTGTTTCTAAGCGGTGCGGATGATAGAGTTTGGCACTCCGAGCCCGGCCCGTCTACGGCGTAACGCTACGAGGGCTAGGCCGCCGCGCACGGCGACGTCTACGTACTAGCTGTATTCTCTACTTATGTCTGCTAGGGCGGAGCACGTCGTAAGACGTCTGCGTCTGTCACGCACGCGTTTCAGACGAGGGAGCGGACAAGTGGCTGCGCGGGCGCAGGGGTTACCGCGAGAAATCGCGTGGCCTCCCATCTTCGGAAAGGAGCTTCGGTGTCTCTGTATTGTCTTGGTGTTCGTGTGACATCTCTTTATCGGTTCTGTCATCAACTATGGTGCGTCGTGTGGGCACCGGAGCCGTCCGAGCGGCGCCGGTGGCTGCTCGGTGTGCGCCGTTGTTTTGCTCCGCAGGGCGTGGTCGTTCTGTTTGGGGCGGCGGCGGCGCAGGAGGTGCGGGTCTTTGCGGCGGCGAGTCTAGCCGAAAGCTTTGCGGAGATAGCCGCGACGTTTGAAGACCGCTATCCGGGTAGCGAGGTGCTCGTCAATGTCGCGGGTTCGTCGACGCTCGCCGCGCAGCTTTTGCAGGGGGCGCCGGGGGACGTGTTTGCGAGTGCCGACCAGCGGCAGATGGCCCGGGTGGTCGACGACGGCCTCGTGTTCGGCGAGCCGCGTGTGTTCGCCCGTAACCGTCTGGTCGTGATCACCCCGATCGACAGCGATATCGACACGCTTAGCGACCTGGCACGTCCGGGGGTGCTGCTCGTACTCGCCGGGGCCGAAGTGCCTGCCGGACGCTACGCACGAGCGGTATTGGCGCAGTTCGACGAGGTGTACGGAGAGGGGTTTTCGCAACGGGTACTCGCCAACCTCGTCTCCTCGGAGCCTAACGTACGGCAGGTCGCGGCGAAGGTCGAACTCGGCGAAGCGGACGCGGCGCTCGTCTACGCTACCGACGCGGCGGTGCTCGGCAACGTCCGCATCATCAACATTCCGGTCGCGGCCAACATCACGGCGGACTACCCTATCGCAGTGATCGCGGACAGCCCGCAGCGAGACCTCGCCGACGCCTTCGTCGACCTGGTACTCGGCGACACGGGGCAGGAGATTCTGGGGCGGTATGGCTTTCTGTCTCCCTAAAGGCTGTCTCCCGAAAGACTATCCCTCTGAAAGGCCACACGAGGCGTCGGTCATGGGCCCGGTATGCAGGGTACACGTTAGCCGGGCGAGCGTTCCGGGGCGGCTTAACGCGTGGTTATATCGCGTTGATCCTGCTGGCCAAAAGCGTTCTGCCATCATCATTATCGCGGATGAGGTTGCTGGTGGCCGTGCGGTGCGCATGGCGCACCCTCAACTGGATGAACGGTGCTGGTCGGTGAACGGTATCAATACGCATGGTGATATGGGCAAGTCGG
>JAXHMC010000049.1:0-226987 GCA_034521635.1 Trueperaceae bacterium
ATATCCATCTGCGGTGTTACTGTGAACGCGTTGTCCGTCGGGGCAGGCGGCCGCTCCGGAAACCGGCGCCGACGAATCGAAACCACATGAGAGATATCCAGCAATGACACATACACCGCACGAGTTGGCCGAGGAATTCCCGGGATACGCCGAGACGATCCATCGGCTAAAGATGACGGATTCGCACTTCGAGAAACTGGTCGATGAATATCACGCCGTCAATCGGCAGGTGCACCGGATGGAGACCGAGGTTGAGGTGGTCAGCAGCGATACCGAAAAGCACACCCGGGAACGCCGGGTCCACCTCAAGGACCAGATCGCCGAGTATCTGGAGCGCCACGCTGGCTGAAGATCCCGTTCCGAGATCCCAGGGCTATGAATTGGATCCGCTCGAACTTCCGGCCGGATTGGTGCCAGGCAGCTCGGCGAGTTGACGCTTCAGTTCGTCACGTGCGGGTTCGGCCTGGACAAAGATCTCTTCGATCCGGTGGAACTCGAGCGCCCGGATGTCGGAGATCCCGGAGTCGATGTAGATGTCCGGGCCGGCGTGCGTCCGCTTCGCCCCGGCAATGCTGCCCTGCATGATGATGAACGTGTTGAAGATCGTTTCGAGCGGTGACAGGTCATCGGTCCGCGTTCGGCTGCCGGTGACGTCCACTGCAACCGTGACGTCGCAATCGTCGGACAGCACGTCCCAGGGCAAGGGATTCACGGCCCCGCCGTCGATGAGCACGCGGTCGTCCAGTGTGACGGGCTTGATCAGGCCCGGCAGGGCTGAGCTGGCCTCGACGGCGGGGCGGAACGGTCCCGTGTCGTACACGACCGCCTCGCGCGCCCACAGGTCCGTCGCCACGACCGACAGCGGAATCTGGAGTTCCTCGAAGGATTGCTGCTCCACCTGCGCGTAGAGCGACGCCAGGAAGTCTTCGGCGCTTACCAATCCGCCTCGACCGAGCCGGGGTCGGACCAGCCGCGCCCAGCTGAATACGTGATCTCTCTTCCCGAAGACCTCGCGCCATGTATCCCCATCCCGGATGACGAGGTCTGCGGCAATCCCGCGGATCCGCGATCCGGGTATTCCGGCGGCGTACAGTGCACCGATAATGGCGCCGATGCTTGTGCCCACGATGTGGTGAGGGCGAATACCCAACTCGTCGAATGCTTCCAGCATCAGGATGTGTGCGAGGCCACCCGCGCCACCCGAGCCGAGTGCCAGCCCGATGCGGGGGGCTTGCGTCTCGTGGTTCATGCCGATTGCCTTTGGGTGGGGAAAAGAGATTCAACTACGCCGGGTTATCCATTCTCATGGCGAATCATTGTATGCCATCCAGTGTTCGGGTTAGTCAAAGATGTCGATCGGTTTCCACCTCGCCCTGGAACAAGGTGGTTTTGCCCTGAAATCATGCAGTAATCAGTTGCAAAGGTTAAGCCCGGTCAGACCGCGAATACGTGAAGACCAAAGCCTGCCGCAACATCCCGAAATCCAGCGGCGCCCGCGGGGCGTCTTTTACATGGGGGACGACCGCTTCTAGACTCCCTGCATGCACCAGAGAATCGGCTTCTGTACAGCATCGGACGGGGTGCGGATCGCGTACGCGAGGGCTGGCCACGGCGAGCCGTTGATGCGTGTGGGTGGCTGGCTGACGCATGTCGAATACGACCATAACAGCCCGGTCTGGCAACCGTGGCTGCGTGAATTGACCCGCGATCACACGCTCGCCCGTTTCGACATCCGTGGCTCGGGATTGTCCGATCGGGGAGTCGAGGACCAGGGTCTGGAAGCGTGGGTTCGCGACCTTGAAGCAGTGGTCGATGATCTGGGATGGCGGCGTTTCCCCCTGCTCGGCATCTGCCAGGGCGGCGCCATCGCGGCGACCTACGCGGTTCGCCACCCCGAACGGGTCAGCCGCCTCGTGCTCTATAACACCTACGCAAAGGGCGCTTACGCCGAAGGTGTGTCGGAGGAAAAGGCCCGGGAAGCCAAAGCGTTGGCCGATATGATTGAGGTCGGCTGGGGTCGCAGCCGTGGCACCTTCCGCGAGGTGTTTGCGCGCCTGTTCTCTCCAAGGGAGGAGGGCGAGCAGATCGCATGGTGGGAGGATCTGCAGCGGCGAACCGCCTCACCCGCGGATGCGGCCCGTTTATGGCAGGCATTCAATGAAATCGATATCGAGGACCGTCTGCCGGAAGTGATTCATCCCACACTGGTCGCCCACGTGAAAAACGATGCGGTCGTGCCCTTCGAGGCAGGACGTCGGGTGGCCACATTGATTCCTCGTGCCGACTTCCTGCCACTGGAAGGGAGCAGTCACGTGCTGCAACCAACCGACAGAGGGTGGCCTGTCTTCGTACAGGAACTTCGGCGCTTCCTGTCGGAGGATGGCAGGTCCATCGCGCCAGCCGATTTCGATTTGACGCGGCGTGAACGGAGTGTGCTGGAACTCGTTGCGCAGGGACACTCGAATGCCGAGATCGCCGAGGAATTGGGTATCCGCACGAAGACCGTGCGCAACCATGTCGCCAACATCGGTGGCAAGCTCAGCGTCAACAGTCGCGCCCGCATGATCGTCGATGCCCGCGAGGCGGGGTTCGGCGCGACCTGATTTTCTGATCGGGACATCCGCCCCGAATTTTGATGGAAATCGTGGGCTGGCCGGGACGTCGGCCTCAGGACCACCCCATACATCCTTACCCAGACTGTGCTCCATGGCCCTGCCGGGCCGCGCGGGGTATTCGCAGTATCCGCGCCCGTTTCATGGAAAACGAGGAGCCAGACATGAAGAAACGAATACAGCAGTCGATCGCCATTGTCCTGTTGACTCTGGGTCTATCGGCTCCCTCACACGCATCCGTTACCTGCATTGCCCCCGAACCGACCTGCGCCGCAGTGCTGTTGGGGGCTATGGTTACGGCAATCATCAGCGCAAGGGATGATCCGGAGGCCGACGGTCCGAAAGCGGACCAGGAAGAGGAGGCGACCACGACCGACTTCGAAGAAACCAGCAATAATAACGATTCCCGCCTTGTGAACCGGATTCGGGATGGTGCCCGCAATCGACCAGGAGGACCGGGAACGAAATAGGTGGCAGACGGATCAGGAGACAGGCTGCGAGCAGGAGCTCACCAGTCCTGCGAAACGTAGCCTGTCTCCCGGTTTTTGATGATGTTGATGCGGTGCCAGCTGCTTCACGCCGGGGAAGAAGGCGACTGCCAATGCGACACGCGGACATCCGGGCTGCCGGCTTCGTCGAACAACGCGGATGAATGCATGCTGGAGCAGCAGATGAAGCCATCGACCGAATGCGTATGGGATTACCCGCGCCCGCCGCGGATCGAGCCGAACACCCGGCACCTGCTGGTCGTGCACGGAGACCGCACGCTGGCCGAGACCCGAAGCGGCTACCGGGTGCTCGAAACCAGCCATCCGCCCTGTTTCTACCTGCCGCCGGACGCGGTCGACTGGACGCGACTGGTTGAATCGTCGACAGTAACGTTCTGTGAATTCAAGGGGCAGGCCCGCTACTGGTCACTGCAAACCGACAGCGGCTTGATTCCCGATGTCTGCTGGTCTTATCCGGACCCGGTGGACTCGCAGAACGCGATCGCGGGCTGTGTCTCCTTCTACGCGGGCCGTGTCGATGCCTGTTATGTTGATGGCGAGCGGGTGCAGGCCCAGGCGGGCAGCTATTATGGTGGCTGGATCACCAGCGGGATCGAGGGGCCATTCAAGGGTGGCCCCGGCACGGCCGGCTGGTGAGGGCCGGGGCGTGTCGTCCGTAGCCAGGCGTGCTCTGATCAGCGGTATCGCGCTCCTGCTTGCACCCGTCCTGTCGAGCGCCGGCGGGAGCAAACTGTCGGAGATGCCCTGGGCCTGCATTACCGTCGCCGGTGAATCCCACGCCGTGCGGCTGGCGGACTCGGGCCGTCTGCGCGCTGCCGGGTTTCAGCATGTGCCGGAGCATGCGACCGAGGGCGAGGCCATCTATTTCGCCTACAGGCAGCCTCAGCGGCCCAGTTTCCACATGCACAACGTCATGGTCCCCCTGTCGCTCGCCTGGATCGCGCCCGATCACCGCGTGCTCGAGGTGATCCGTATGCAGCCGGACAGCAGCGGCCATCGCCCGAGCGAGCGGGTGCAGGGCGTGCTTGAGCTGGCACCCGACCATCCGCTGACCAGCCGCATCGAGTCGGGAGTCCGAATCTCTCCGCCGCAACGGAAAGCGGATGCAGATGCCCGGCCCGAGTGTTGAAACAGGAACTCTACTGCGGTCGTACCACAGCTCAATCCTCGGACCACGGCGGGCGTATGTCGGCCTCGACATCGATCATCGGTGGCGGATAGTCGCCGGCGCCATGGTTACGACGTGCGTGTGCGGACAGATGCCAGGGTGTGTGGATCACGGCGCTGTCGAGACCGGCAAGTTCGGGTATCCAGGTGCGAACGTATTCGCCCTGTGGATCGTACCTGGCGGCCTGTCCGAGCACATCGAACATCCGCTGACGCGGATCGAAGCCGACACCGCTGTTCCACGCCCAGTTGCCCCAGTTGCTGCCCACATCATGATCGAGCAGGGTGTGTTCGAACCACGCCGCACCGAGGCGCCAGTCAAGACCCAGCCAGCCGCTGAGAAAGCTGGCCACGTTCTGCCGCCCGCGATTGGACATATATCCCGTCTGCGTCAGTTCACGCATGTTCGCGTCGACGAAGGGAATGCCGGTCCTGCCATCACGCCAGCGGGCGAACGCGGCATCGTCCTGGCGCCATGAAATCGCCTCACCACGCGGCCCGGTCGCCCGGAACAGATCCGGGCCGCAGGCCAACGCCGTAAAACTGAAGAAGTCGCGCCAGAGCAGCTCGAACACCAGCCACCGGGTCGAGCGATTGGCCGTGCGCTGGTCCTCATAGCAGGCGACCTCGGCCGCGATCTCGCGCGCCGAAATGCAGCCGAGTGCCAGCCAGGGGATAACTTCGACGAATAGTCGGCGCCGAGCAGACCATTGCGGGTGTCGCGGTATCGGCGAAGGTGATCGCCCGCCCAGATCCAGTCATGAACGCGCCCCCATGCCGCATGCTCGCCGCCGTGGAACAGGAGCACGGCACGCTCATCGCTGCGTGTACGTCAACGCCTTCGGGAGCGCCCTCATCGGGCAGGGCACCGAAGTCGGTACCCGCGCGCGGCGGCGGCAGGGCCGCCGGTGCCGGTAGCGGCGATCGGACGCCGGCGTGGTTCTCGACTTCGCGCCGGAACGGGCTGAACACGCGCGGCATGTCCGCGATGGCGAACTGGCAGATCATCCGGGTGATACAGCGTCCGGGCCCAGTACGCTTCCAGCCTTGCCCCGCGCTCTGCCAGCGCGCGCTTGACCCTCTGCTCCGCAGCCTGCTCCTCGGTGCCGATGTCGCCGTGGACGTGAACCACGGCTGTCTCATGCAGCGCGACCAGCCCGGGCAGCGCGATCTCGGGTGCCTCGTTACGGATCATCAGGTCGTTCCCCAGCGCGTGCAGATCGGCGCGCAGCCGACGCCAGGGCTTCACGCAGGAAACGCTCGCGTCGCGGCCCGCGCCGCGCCAGACCGCGCACGCTCGGCGCTTCGCCGCGGGGATCGAAGCAGTAGACGAGTCAGGAGCCGTTCGGCGACCGCCGCGGCCGCCGCCAGCGCCGGATGATCGCGCAGGCGCAGATCGTTGCGCAGCCAGACAATATGCGTGCCGCTCATGGAACGCTCCCGGGAGTTCCATGCGTGATTCGGGGTCTACGCATCGGATCGAGCAGGTGGGTGCAGATCGCCGGCGGCGTCAGGTATGCCCGCGTTCAAGTCGCTGGAGCAGCCGTGACAAAGTGGGCCGGATACGCAGGAATACGCGGTACGCACCCTCCGCGACCCAAATGAAAGGGCGGCACGCGAGCACCCGGCCGAACGGCGCCAGCCACGGCATGCGTCGCCATATCGCGGCAAATGCGAGGGCGCCGGATACCATCCCGCCGCTGGCATCCCGTGCGTGCAGTCGCGCAAGCGCCGCGTCCCGCGTGAGGCCGGGCGCCACGACCGACCGATCGTCCGCATGCAGATCCACCCATTCGACTCGACTGGTCGCATCCAGGCGTCGATAAAAAGCGACCTCGCGCCGGCACAACGGGCAGGCGGAGTCGTAGTACACACACAGGTCCGGTTCGGCGATCGCTCATCGCAGCGTTTTACGTCGCTTCGAAAAATACGTCAGGGCATTCGTCCGAAGCCCAGAGCAGGTCTGCATGAACCAACCACGAAATCGGAATCAGGATTCCGGCTTTTACTGACGGATAGAAAACAAGGCCGATCGCAGGCCACCGCGTGACGGCCGCCGTCACGCGGTGGGCCGGCGCCTCAGCCGATCACCGACTTGGTTTCCAGGAAGCTTTCGAAGCCGATCGCGCCGCCCTCGCGGCCGATTCCGGACTGCTTGAAACCGCCGAAAGGCGCTTCGGAATCCCCGCCGGGGTGGTTGATCTCGATGTAGCCGGCCCGCAGGCGGGACGCCACCTTGCGGCCATGCTCGGCGGAGCCCGACTGCACGTAGGCCGCGAGGCCGTACGGCGTATCGTTGGCGATACGGATCGCCTCCTCTTCGTCCCTGTAGCCGATGATCGACAGTACCGGGCCGAAGATTTCCTCGCGCGCTACGGTGCTGTCGTTCGTCACGCGGGCAAAGACCGTCGGCTGCACGAACCAGCCCTTGTCGACGCCGGCGGGCCGTTCGGCGCCGCCACAGACGAGCTCGGCGCCTTCCTCGATACCCTGTTCGATCAGCGAGACGACCTTGTCGTACTGGCGGCGGTAGGAGATCGGGCCATTGTCCACGTCGGAGGTGGGGTCGCCCGTCGTCACCTCCGCCGCGGTCTCCTTCGCGATGCGGATCGCGTCGTCCATGCGGTCGTTCGGGACCAGCATCCGGCTGGGTGCGTCACACGACTGGCCGACGTTGTTCATGCACAGGCGTACGCCGGCGCGCACGGCGGACTCGAAGTCGGCGTCATCGAGGATCACGTTCGGGGATTTGCCGCCCAGTTCGAGCGTGACGCGCTTCACGGACGGCGCCGCCCGGCGCGAGACGTCGGTGCCCGCGCGTGTCGAGCCGGTGAACGAGACCAGGTCCACATCCGGGTGCTCCGCCAGGTAGGCGCCCACCTCGGGGCCGGTGCCATCGACGAGGTTGAACACGCCGGCGGGTACCCCGGCCTCGTCCATTATCTCGGCGAACACGTGCGCCGAAAGCGGCGAGATCTCCGACGGCTTGAGCACGCAGGTGCAGCCGGTGGCGAGCGCCGGTGCCACCTTGGCCGCGATCTGGTTCATCGGCCAGTTCCATGGCGTAATGAGTGCGCACACGCCGACCGGCTCCCGCACGATGGTGTTGCCGGCGGATGTGGTCTGGTCGAAGGCGAAGGTTTTCAGCGCGTCGCGCGCCGACTCCAGGTGCTCGAGACCCGCCGGCACCTGCTGTTCCACGGACGTCCGACGGGACGCGCCCATTTCCTCGCTGATCACCGTGGCGAGTTCGTCGGCGTGTGCATTGTAAGCGGCGATGACGCGGTCCAGCAGCGCCAGTCGGTCCTCGCGTGACCACTGCGAGTAGTCCTCGAAGGCGGCCCGGGCAGCCGCCACGGCCCCGTCCACGTCCTCGTGCGTGGCCTGCAGGACCCGGCCCACCACCGTCTCGGTGGCGGGATTCTCCACGTCGATGACGTCCCGGTCGGATTCCGGGCGAATCCATTTCCCGTTGATGTAAAACTGGGTGCAGTCACGCATGATCGAGTCGCTCCAGTGGTTCGTGAATACGGTCGGAGAGGC
This sequence comes from Trueperaceae bacterium, assembly GCA_034521635.1. Lineage (GTDB taxonomy): Bacteria > Deinococcota > Deinococci > Deinococcales > Trueperaceae > JAXHMC01. Next base: position 7,832 of record JAXHMC010000049.1, read on the forward strand.
ACGGCGCCGTGGTGCCTGGGTAACGTGTAATCATAGCATCCCGCGGCGATGGACCGATTGCCGTAGCGTTTACCGGTTCCCGCCACGCATGTGCGGTATCTCATCCGGGGTAAAGAAACCCGCTTCGATGAGAACCCGATCATCGGGACGCTGCAGCATCCAGTCGCGGGCCGTGGCGACGGTTTCGTCGAGCGAGTGCTCGCGCCATGTCTCGAACGACCAGGGCGCGATCTCGAACTCGCCATAGCCCTCGCGAATCGCGTCCAGATCGGGTATGAACGCCTGCGCAGGGCGACCATCCGACAGCGGCACCTGGCGCAGGTCGTACTCGTTCCACTCGTACCAGGCGATCATCGTCTCTTCGAAAGAATTCAGGTCGCTGATGAGGACGCAATCAAGCGCCGTCTCCTCATCCTGGTAGGCGATTCCCGGGAAACCGGTACCGGTGCGTACCTCGTGCGTCGTGTAACCGGGCACCGTCACGAGTTCCCATTGCGTGCTCTCGATCGGTCGGCCGACCACCGCCTCGAATACCCGGGAATCCCGCAGGGAGGCATAGAACAGGTTGGGCAGGCCAAGGCTGGTGCGTGCCCGGTTCAGGAAGTTCTCGTGGTCTTCCTCGAGCCCCGTGTCCGGGTCCCTGTGGGGATAGAAGCGATCGCCCGGATGCGGCATATCGGACATCCTCCGCGGACACGGCGTCCGTTTTACGAGCCAGGATCGGATCGACGTTCCGGGGCTCCGGTCAGTCGATCAGGGGCGCTTGATTATCCGGGCGACTCCCGGCAGAAGGCAAGTTCGACCTTCGCGCGAGTAGTTGTTACTCTAACTCCGGGTCCTCCAGCGAATAGCCAGCGCAATGAACCGTTGTCTGCAAGTGATTCTTGCCAGCGCACTGATGACGTCGGGTGGCATCCCGGTGGTCTATGGCGCGCCCGCCCTCCCCGGGACGGGCGACTGTGCCACTGCCGGGACCATCGAGCGCACGCTGGGCAGCCACGGCTACCGGGTGGTCATGTCCGGCGCGCACAAGGAAGGCGATGGCCACACCGTCAAGCTGCAGGTCTGGGAGAACGAGGACCGCGACTGGGTGATCACCGAGGCGTTCCTCGGCGAGCGGCGGACCTGTGTGCTCCGGACGGGGCGTCTACTCGATACGCTCTACTGAGATACTCACGTCTTCATCGGTGGTCCCGCGTGCTGCCGTGGCGCAATCGCCGTGTCTGGGCTACGGTCAGGCACTGGGAAGTGGCCAAACGGCCGTGCGTGGAGCGCCCGCCATGCGTTACCCGCTGATCGCTATCATGCTTCCTGCTTCGCGGTCCTGCTGCCGCCGAGCGTCCCGGCCGCTCAGGACGACCCGCGACTGGACCGCCTGTTCGCCGAACTCCGCGAGCTCGACAAGCGCCGGGATGCGCGTGCCCGCGAGTTGCAGGCACATATCTGGCACATCTGGTACGAGCACGAGGATGCCGCCGTCAATGCCCGCATGCAGTCGGGGCTCGCCGCGCTCAGCCAGGGGCGGTATGCCGATGCCGTCGAGGCCTTCACGCAGGCCATCGAGCGCGATCCGGAGTTCGCCGAGGCCTGGAACCGGCGCGCGACCACCTACTACCTGATGGAGCGGTACGAAGACTCGCTGGCCGATATTGAGCGGGTCCTCGCGCGCGAGCCGCGCCACTTCGCGGCGCTGGCCGGACGCGGTCTTCTGCCTGCGCGAACTGGGCGCCCGCGCGCCGCCCTGGAGGCCTTCGAACGCGCGCTGGAAATCAACCCACACCTTGACGGGGTATATGTCGAAACGATCCGCCTGCGGGCGCGTCTGGATTCGGAATCCTGAGGTGATTCGTCCGGGGACGCGACGACCAGGTGAGCGTCGATCCCGTGGCCGATGACCCGAAAGGCAATGCGTCGGGGGGGCTCGGTGATCCTCGCTGCGCCTCGAAGGGCCGGGGACGTCAATGCGTGCTCTTTGCCGCTCCCTGGTCCGGGCGATCCATGACAAAGCGCATCACGTCCTCTCGGACCGGCGCGAGGAAATCGCCGAGGTTCGAGAGCGCGCCCACGATCTCGGCGTGGTCGATGGCGTCGTAGAAGCGGGTCTCGGCCTGCCCGTCGCGTGCGCGGATCGCAGCGGCCAGATTGCGGCTGTTCTTCGGCCACACCGTGTCATCCGCGAGTCCGTGGAGCAGCAGCAGGGGCGGGGCGTCGCCGCGCGCGTACTCGATCGGTTGCGACGCCGGAAGCGCTCCGGCGGTCCGAACATGTCGCGCAGATCCTCGGCTTCCAGGGCAGGAAGTCGTACGGGCCGGCCAGCCCGATCATGCCCGCCAGTGGCACCTGGCCCTCGAGGTACCTCCGGTCGAGGGTAAGCATGGCCGCGATGTGGGCGCCGGCGGAGTGGCCCATGACGTGGATCGCCTCCGGGTCGCCGCCGAATTCCGCGACGTGATCACGGGTCCAGCGCACCGCCTCGGCGCCATCCTCCACGAACGCGGGGAACCGCACCTGCGGGTATAGGCGATAGTCGGGGATAACCACGACCATTCCCCGCTCGGCCAGCGCCGCACCGACGAAGCCGTAGTCCGCGCGCTGACCATCGCTCCAGCGCCCGCCGTAGAAGAACACCACCACCGGGGCCGATCCGGTATCGAGGTCGGCCGGGCGGTAGACATCGAGTTGCCGGCGGTCGCCGGACGCATAAGCTATGCCTTCAACGACACGCGTGCGCGCCACCGGCGAAGTCGCGTTCAGCAGATCGATCGTGGAACATCCGGCCAGCAGCATCGCGCCGAGCACGACAAGCACGCGGCGCGTCGAGCGCACGATCAGGGCGATTCTTCGCGGGCCGGTCGGCATCGCGCGTTCCCCGTCAGCGGAGGCGCTGATCAGCTTCCGATTTCAGGCCGGATCGACGCCCAGGGCGGCGGCTCACCGATGTGCTCGCGCAGGGTCTCGATGAAGCGGCGCACGCGTGGCGGCACGTAGCGGCGGTCGGGCAGCAGCACGGAGATGTCGGCCGGGCTGATGACCGGGTAGTTCTCCAGAAGCCGTACGAGGCACCCGCTGCGGAGTTCGTCGACGACGTCCCAGACGGACTTCAGGGCGATGCCGGCGCCAGCCCGGCACAGGGCGCTGAGCGCGTCGCCGCGGCAGCGGATCCGTGCGGGGATGCGCACCGCCTCGTCCGCCCCGTCCACGTGGAAGTGCCAGACGTCGTTCTCCTCCAGCACCAGGCAGTCGTGCTCGCTGAGTGCGCCGGGCGTGGCCGGCACGCCGTTTCGCTCGAGGTAGGCGGGCGCGGCGACGACGATGCGCCAGCTATCGAACAGCGGCTTGGCGACGTTGCGCGAGTCGGTCAGCGGGCCGATGCGAATGGCGAGGTCCAGCCCCTCTCCGACCAGATCCTGCTGGCGGTCGGTGAGGTGGAGCTCGACCCGCACCCGCGGGTACCGGCGGGTGAATTCCGCCATGGCCGGCGCGACATAGCGCTCGCCGAATCGGGTCGGCGCGGCGATATGCAGCGTGCCCGAGTCGTTGCTGCCGCGCTCGTCGAACATCGCGATCAGGGCGTCGCTGTCGTCGAGCAGGTGCCGCGCGCGATCGAGGGCCGCGCCCCCCTCGTCGGTGAGACTCAGGCCCTGGGTCGAGCGGTGGAACAGGCGTGCTCCCAGCCGCTGTTCCAGGTGGTTCAGGCGCTTGCTGACGCTTGCCACCGACACGTCCAGCTCGCGTGCAACGCGCGAGAGGTTGCCCGTCTGCGCGAGGCGCGCAAACACCCGCAGCTCGTCGGTCAGTTCCACCCGTTGGCCTTTCGCATTCCGTGAAAACCTCTTTTCGCGCATCCGGGTTTCGCTCGCGCGCGCCCGGCAATAGCGTGAGCGTACTGCAATATCGCTCGATCGGGCCACCCGGCGCCGGGCGCAAGACGACCCGACCGGCAGGTCTTCAGACCTGGCAGGGCCGCGCTATGCCCGGTGCGGCCCATGCATGCGTGATTGCCTTTCCAGTCATCGACCGCAATGAGGAGGTCCTTCGTGACGAACGACGACGTAACCCTGCAAGCGCCAGCGACCAGCGAAGGCATACCGCCGCCGGAGGGGCCGGCCAACCCCATCAATACCGATTACGTCATCGGTCAGGACAACATCACCACGACCAAGCTGGGCGTGAACGTCGACCTGCACGGCAAGGTCTTCAGCGTTTCGTCGTTCGTGATCCTGGTGTTCGTGATCCTGACCCTGGCCCTGCAGAACGAGGTGAAACCGGTCTTCGATGCCGTCTTCAGCTTCGTGACCGGCAATCTGAGCTGGGTGTTCCTGCTGGGCAGCAACCTGTTCGTGCTGGTCAGTGTCGTGCTGATCTTCACGCCGCTCGGCAGGGTACGGATCGGCGGCGCGCGTGCCACGCCCGAGTTCAGTTACGGCGGCTGGTTCGCCATGCTGTTCGCCGCGGGCATGGGTATCGGCCTGATGTTCTACGGCGTCTCCGAGCCGCTGACGCACTTCGGCACGGCCATGAGTGGTACCACCATGGAGGACGGGGTGCGCACGGACTGGGCCCCGCTCGGCGGTGCCGAAGGCGATCAGCAGGCCGCGACCTCGCTGGGCATGGCCGCGACGATCCTGCACTACGGCGTGCACCCGTGGGGGAGCTACGCCATCGTCGGTCTGGCGTTGGCCCTGTTCGCCTTCAACAAGGGGCTGCCGCTGACCATGCGCTCGATCTTCTACCCGGTGCTCGGGGAGCGCATCTGGGGCTGGCCGGGCGATGCCATCGACATCCTCGCGGTGTTCGCAACCCTGTTCGGCCTGGCGACGTCGCTGGGTCTCGGGGCCTCGCAGGCCACTGCCGGGATGAGTTACCTGTTCGGCGTGCCCGATACCGATACGACCATGGTGCTGCTGGTCATGGGGATTACCGCCATCGCGCTCGTATCGATCCTGCTGGGCGTGGAAAAAGGGGTGCAGCGTCTGTCGCAGTTGAACATGTGGCTGGCCTTCCTGCTCCTGGTTTTCCTGATTTTTGTCGGCCCGACACTGCTGATCGCCACCGGCTTCTTCAAGAGTCTGGCGGCCTACGTCGTCCACCTGCCGGCACTGTCCAATCCCTTCGGGCGGGCGGACGCCAACTTCAGTCAGGGCTGGACGGCCTTCTACCTCGCCTGGTGGATTTCCTGGTCACCCTTCGTCGGCATGTTCATCGCTCGCGTCAGCCGTGGCCGCACCGTGCGCGAGTTCCTGATCGCCGTGCTCGTGGTGCCGACCCTGGTGGCCATTGTCTGGATCACCGCCTTTGGTGGCACGGCCATCGAACAAGTGGTCAACAACGGCTTGAAGGACGTCCAGAACGCCGCGCTCGAACTGCAACTGTTCGTGATGCTCGGCCAACTGCCGCTGGCCACCATTACGTCCACCGTCGGTATCGTGCTGGTGATCGTATTCTTCGTGACCTCGTCGGACTCGGGGTCGCTGGTGATCGACTCCATCACCGCCGGCGGCAAGGTCGATGCGCCGAAGTCGCAGCGCATCTTCTGGGCGATCATCGAAGGTGCCATCGCCATCGCTCTTCTGCTGGGTGGCGGACTCAAGGCCCTGCAGAGCGCCGCGGTATCCACGGGCCTGCCCTTCACGATCGTGCTGATGGTCGCCTGCTACGCACTGGTCAAGGGGTTGATGAGCGAGCCCCGTACAGATGATTCGCGACAGTACGAGGTCGCGCGAGCGACGTGATACGACGCGGGCCATGCGGCATCAGGTTTTGCCTTTTGCCGGTGATGAAGGGTTCCGGGGTTGTGCGGCCCCGGAACCCTTCCGCGGCGACTCAGTTGTTTACTTCCGTGTTGAGCGTCTTCACCTTGGGGGTTCGCCGACGCCGGACCTTGGCCGGAATCATCTGCCGCATCGATTCCAGCTTGCCGAAGCAGAGCAGCTTGTCCCCGCCCTCCAGCACGCGTTCGTTTTTCGGATTGGGAATCACCTTGTTGCCACGGTAGAGCGTCAGCACGTTGATGTCCTGTTCGCGCAGCCCGGTCTCGGTGATGGTCCGTCCGACGTAGCCCGATCCCTCGGGCACGTAGATCTCGCTCACGCCGTAGCCCTTGCTCACCGTCAGGCGCTGGCGGATGTCGATCTCGGGGAAATCCACCTGGGCGGCAATGTACTCGACCACGGCGCCGGCGATATCCAGTTGCGTCGCCTTCTCGATGCCCTCGAGACCGGGCGATGAATTGACTTCCATGATCTGTGGACCGGACTTGCCCTCGAGCATGTCGACACCCGCGACGCGGAGCCCCATGATCTGGGTGGCCCGCACCGCCGTCTCGATGTACTCATCCGACAATTCCACGGGTTCGGCTACGCCGCCGCGATGGACGTTGCTCCGGAACTCCTGGCCCTGAGCGACCCGCCGCATGGCCCCGACAACCTGGTCGCCGACCACGAACGCACGGATGTCCTTGCCCTTGCTCTCGGCGACGAACTTCTGGATCAGGACGTTCTGCCTCTGGCTCTGCAGCAGTTCGACGATCGATTCCGCGGCCTTCTCCGACTCGGCCAGCAGGACGCCGATGCCCTGGGTGCCCTCGATCAGTTTGATGATCACGGGCGCGCCGCCCACACGGTCGATGGCCGGCAGTACGTCGCGCTTGTCACGCACGAACACCGTGCGCGGAATGCCCACGTGATGACGGCTGAGGAGCTGCATGCTGCGCAGCTTGTCGCGGGAGTTCAGGATGCCGTGCGCCGGGTTGGCGCAGAACACGTCCATCTGCTGGAACTGCCGCACGACCGCTGTTCCGTAATAGGTGATCGAGGCACCGATGCGGGGCAGTACGGCATCGTAGTGACTCAGTTGCTTCCCGCGGTAGTACAGATCCGGTTGCCCGCGCTGGAGATCCATCGCGAACTTCAGTGTATTCAGTACTTTGACGTCGTAGTTGCGCTGCAGGGCGGCCTCTTTCAGACGGCGCGTGCTGTAGGAGTTGGGCCCACAGGAAAGGATAGCCAGCTTCATGGTTGATTACCTCGATGAACGGATTTCTCGAAGATCGGTCGGGATCATTGTTCTTTATTGGTGTTGGCGAGCGATGCGATAGAGCGGTGTGGCATTCCGCTTCTGCGCCTCTCTTGAGTCTAGCAGTACATGATCATGGTGACAGATTCGGTGGCTGCGGGTATGTCTGTTGCAGCCCGTATCTACTCTTGTCCAGGTTGACCCGGTTTCGGTGTTTTGTTGTGCTAGGCTTGCATAAAACGGTTCTGTTGTGTCAAGCGCGTCAGCGTGAAGGCATGACAATGGAAACCGTTTCTTTCTGCTGTTCACAAACACCGACAGGGGGATCCAACCATGGATATGTGGACAGATTTCGGAGCATATATCGGACAATATCTGGTCAATGTACTGGCCGCCGTCGGGATTCTCGTCGTCGGCTGGATTCTGGCATGGCTGCTTTCCGGAGTCGTGCGAAAGACGCTGCGGCGGACGGGTATTCACGAACGCCTGACCGCTGGCGTGGCCGGCGAAGAGTCGGTTCAGGAGGCGAACGTCGATCGCTGGGTCGGGCGTAGCGTCTTTATCGTGCTCATGATTTTCGTGGTCATCGCGGTATTCGAGGCGCTGCTGCTGCAATCGATCACGGCGCCGTTGAGCGAGATGCTCGCCGTGATTCTCGATTACGCGCCGCGCCTGGCGGGCGCCATCCTTCTGCTGGGACTGGCGTGGGTTGTCGCCGTACTGTTGCGCAAGGCCCTTGAGGGCGGCCTCAGCGCCGTCAATCTGGATGAGCGTCTTGACCGGGCCGGCATGGAGGCGGGCGAGGTCAGCCTGTCGACGACGATTGCGCAGACCGTCTACTGGCTCGTCTTCCTGTTGTTCCTGCCGGCTATTCTGAGCACGCTTCAGCTTGGCGGCCTGCTCGGGCCGGTCGAACGCATGATCGACGAGATCCTGTCGTACCTGCCCAATGTCGCGATCGCCGCCTTGATCCTGGCCGTCGGCTGGGTCGCGGCGCGGCTGGTCCAGCGGATCGTGACCCAACTGCTCAGTTCGGTTGGCCTGGATCGACTGGCCGATCGCTATCATGCGGGTGACATGCTGGGCCGCGATTTCTCCGCCGCGAAGACGACGGGCGTGGTGGTCCATGTGCTCATCTTCCTGCCCGTGATCGTCGCCGCCCTCAACGCGCTGCAGATCGAAGCGATCACGGCGCCGGCGGAAGGCATGCTCGAACTCATCCTGGCCGCTATCCCGGCCCTGTTCGCCGCAGCGTTGCTGCTGGTGGTGGCCTGGTTCGTCGGCTATCTCGTGTCCGGCGTCATCGAGCGCGGTCTCAACGCCGTCGGTTTCGACCAGCTGTTCCTGCGCCTCGGGCTGATCGACGAGAAAACGCCGCGCGTGGCAGGCCGTACGCCATCTCAGGTGGCGGCGTGGCTCGTGCTGGTCGCCATCCTGCTCATTGCGACCATGGAAGCCCTGAGCCTGCTCCAGTTCGGCCACGTCGCTGATCTGATCGCGCAGGTGCTGGTGTTCTTCGGTCAGGTGCTGATCGGCCTGGTCGCGATCGGGCTGGGCCTCTATCTGGCCAACATCGCGGCCTCGACCATCCGCACGAGCGATACGCCTCAGGCCGACACGCTCGCGCAGATCGCCCAGGTGGCGATCGTCGTGCTGGCGCTGGCCATCGGACTGCAACAGATGGGTCTGGCGGATGAGATCATCAGTCTGGCCTTTGGCCTGATGCTCGGCGCGGTCGCCGTCGCCGCCGCCATCGCGTTCGGTCTCGGTGGCCGCGATGCGGCCGCTCGCCAGATCGAGCGCTGGACCGGTAACGGTGGTTCGGGCGGCGGTCGTGGCGGCTCGCGCAGCCGTGCGAAACGCGCAAGCAGCCGCTCGGGCGGCACCGGCAGCTCCAGCAGTAGCTGAAGCGTCAGCGACGGCCCGGTGGCCGCTAAAGGCTGCCGGGCCGTTCGGTCCTTCCGTGTCTGATAAACCGAGTCGATCATCCCGCTGCGCTGCGACCGCGCGGAATCGGCGACACCGGCCGCGCCGCTCGGATTCCCGGGTTCTTCAGAAGTGGCTTCAGATTTGATCTCCCCGTTGCGCGTGCCAGCGATGGTACGGTGTGGTCAGCGCTTCTGCTCAGACCCGAAAGTCTGGTTCGACCGGCTCGGCCCCGGAGGCTCCGATGCTGCAAGCTGTACTGGGCACCCAATACCGGGGTGATCGCGCCCGAGGTGATGTGCGAAGAGATGGGCCTCGCTTACGAGCGAATCCCCGTGGACATGGCCAGCGGCGAGCACCTGCAAGCCGACTATCTGCGGCTGAACCCGACCGGCCAGGTGCCGGCGATGATCCTCGACGACGGTACGGTCGTGACCGAATCGGCCGCCATGGTCCTCCTGCTCGGGGAGCGCCACCCGCAAGGCGGCCTCGTGCCGACGAGTGAGGCGGCTCAGCGACCGGCCTTCCTGCGCTGGTTGCTGTTCCTCGCCACAAGCGTCTACGGCGCATACATCGGCATCTACCATACCGATCGCTTCACCAGCGATCCCGATCACTACCCGGACGTACGCGCGGCCTCGCTCGATCGCCTGGACCGTCAGTTCTCCATCCTCGAGGCGGCGATCGCGGGCAACCCATGGTTCCTGGCGGGCGGCTACGGTGCCCTCGATATCTACCTGGCCATGCTGGCCGGCTGGCACCCGGAGCCGGCCCGCATCCGCGACCCGAATCCCGCGCTCCGTCGGCTCTGCGACGCCATCGAGCATCGGGACGCCTTCCGCCGCGTGATGGCGCGCCATCGCGGCTGACGCCGTGAGTGCGGCGCCCGGCTCGGGGTCGCGCGACAGGAGCCCGGGATCGCCAGGAAGGAGCAGTGTGTCGAAGGGGACGGCTCGATTTTCCCGTCGTGACCTCAAGACGCTCGCTGCCGCGCCATCTCCCGCGTCAGCCAGAAGCCGGCGGCGAGCAGCATGGCTCCGCCGACGATCATCGTGGGTGCCGGCACCTCCCCGAAGATCAGGTAACCGAGGAAGGCCGCCACGATCGGCGAGACGATGATGTCCACGAGGGAGTACAGGTTCGCCCGCAAGCGCTTGAGGACCAGGGCGATACCGAAGTAGGCGAAACCGGTCGAGACAACCCCGAGGCACACGGCCCATAGCACCACCGGCAGGCTCACGCCGAGGGCCGGGTACAAAACGGTGGCTGTTACCGCCCCGGGGCCGGCCAGCACCGCCGCCGGTGACAGCAGGATGGCCCCCACCAGCATGGACCAGGCGATGTCGCTGCCGGTCTCGGTCTTACCCTCGTGGCGCATGTAGGTGACCATGGCCGCGTACACGGCGCCGTCGCCCAGCGCTACCAGGTTGCCCGTCATGTAGCCGCCGGCCAGCGGCTTGGCCACCACCAGCCCTGCCAGGGCAAGGGCGAAGATCCAGATGTAGCTCGCCCGCGCCCGTTCACCCAGGAAGAGCCAGGAGAAGATGAATGTAAAAAACGGTGCCACCGACCAGAAGATGACCACATTGGCGATGGGCGCCAGAGTCATGGCGAAGTTGAACACGCTGATCTGGGCGGCGATCAGGGCACCAATGATGGCGGTATCGGTGAAATTGCCCCACGGTGGGCGCAGGCGTTGACCGGTGGCCAGCGGCATCGTGGCCATCAGGAAGGCGGTGGCGCAGGCCAGGGCGTAGAAGTTCAGGGTCTGGATGGGGATGCGGCCGTCGACAAGCTTCACGAAGACCCCGATCGTGGCCTCGGAGAAGGTGATCAGGGCGAGCAGCAGGATGGTCTTCCACGTGCGCATGGGGTGTGCCCCGGTTCTCCGATCGCAACGGTGGCGATGATGCCTGCGGGAACCGCGCCGGTGAAGGGTTGGACTGCCGGGCTGTCGTCAGTTCGGAGGTCAGCTGTTCCCGGAATCCCCGGGCAGCGAGTCCGGCCTGCGTGCGGGGGATCGCCGAGCGGGTTGCCGGTACACTGGCCCGATCCGCTCTGAACGGCTGGCGAGCGAAGGACGGCATGATGCTGAAGATCGATACGTCACGATCAGGGGGCGCATTCGGTCGCGCGCGGCAGTGCGCCCGGCGGGCCACGGCGTGTCTGCTCGCGCTGGCCGCGGCCGGCTGCGTCGGGGATCCCGAGCCGAACTTCTCGCAGTATCCCGGATTCGCCGACTACTTCCGGACCAATCCGCGTGCGGAAACGCGCCCCGACGCCGCCGAGCGGGCCCTGCTGCGCGAACACCGGCCGCGCCTGTTCGTCGCCGCCGGCGCCGAGGGCCCGATCGATTTCTATCGCGACTACGTGGCGCATGGGCGTCTCATCGGACCCGACGGCCGGGTCGTCAGCCGCGATGTCACCCGCGCCGTGCTCAATCGCTGGCGCGATCGCCCGCTCGCCGTGTTCGAGCATGAGCCGGCGGACGCCGATGCGAGCCCCGCGGCGTACGGGCGCGTGGACCGCGGGCACCTGCCGGGCATGGGCCGGGTCACGTTCCTGACCTGGCATTTCGTCTTCCGCCATTCGGGCCTGCCAGCGGACATCGCCGCGCCGCTGGAGTGGGGCGCCGCGGTCTTCGCCGACCGCGACGACTGGCACCAGCTTGACCACTACACCGCGGCGACGCTGGCGCTCGACCGGTCGGGCCGGCCGTTCGCGCTGATGCTCATGCAACACAACTACAAGCGCACATACGTGCTCGGTCGCGACCTGGTGCTGCCGCCCGACGGGCGGCCGCGGATCGTCGCCGCCGTGCGCTCGAACGAGCTCTATCCCTCGCGCGACGGCGAGACGCGGCGCGAGCGCGGCGCCCGTTTTATCGACGCGGAGGGCGCGGTGGACTGGCTGACGCTGGGCGAGGGTGGTGACCTGAGCGCGTTCCACGACGTGATCCGCCCCGAACGCGAGGTCGATTACGCGCTCCGCTTCCTGCCGCCGAATGACGCCTTCTACAGCTTCCAGGGCTATCTCGGGGAGCGGCGTCTGCTGCCGGGCCGCGACGGTCCGCCCGGCGCCGACTACGACACCCTGCCGCCGCTGCAACCGCTGCCGCGCCAGCTCGTCGCCTTCGCCTGGCGACCCGGGCACCCGCAGGACCTGCGCCGCCGCCTGGCGCTGGCCCGGCCGGACAGCGATGGCGAGCGCTTCCGCGCGCTGGCCGCGGATTTCGCTGATAGCGTCGCTGCCGCCCGGTCGGACCGAATCACGCAACTGCGAGCGCCAGCGAGGTGAGCGGGCCCTGATGAGTTGTGCAGGCCGACCGCGAGGGTGTGCCGATCGCGGTTACTGTTCCTGGAATTCCAAAACACCTGAAGGTGCCATTTCCTCGTCTGGCTCCGATATCCGGATGCAGGAACTGAAATGGGCGTACAGTACCGTCGGGCATTCTCACCCTGAAGGGATACGCTCATGATCAAGACAGTCGCTGTTGTCCAGGTGCCACCGGTCCTTCTGGATCGCGCGAAGACGATGGATCGCGTGATCGATTCGATCGAAACCGCGGCGGAACGCGGTGCTTCGCTTATCGTCTTTCCCGAGGCCTATGTCGCCGGCTACCCCACCTGGATATGGCGGTTGCGGCCTGGCGGCGATGGCGCTCTTACGGGCGAAATCCATGCCCGGTTTCTGCAGAATGCCGTGGACCTGACTACCGATGACCTGTTGCCGGTGAGGGAAGCGGCGGCCCGGCACGGAGTCACCGTAATGCTGGGTTTGAACGAGATCGACAGCCGCTTCAGTGGCACCACCCTCTTCAATACTTTCGTCGTGATTGGGCCGGAAGGCGATATTCTGAATCGACATCGAAAAATGATGCCGACGAACCCGGAACGGATGGTGTGGGGCATGGGCGATGCGAGCGGTCTACGCGTCGTGGATACGCCGGTCGGGCGCCTCGGCGGTTTGATCTGCTGGGAAAATTATATGCCCCTGGCGCGTTATGCGTTGTACGCCCAGGGCATGGATATCCATGTAGCACCAACCTGGGATACGGGCGATGGCTGGCTCGCAAGCATGCGCCATATCGCGAGGGAAGCGGGTTGCTGGGTAATCAGCACTGCCACGGCGCTGATGGGCAGCGACATGCCGGCCGATTTCCCGGAACTTGCGGCGCTGTATGACCCCGACGAATGGGTCAATGGCGGCGACGCGGTGGTCATCGCACCGACCGGCGCGGTCGTGGCGGGACCGCTGAACCGGGAGAAGTCTATTCTGTACGCGCAGATCGATACCGAGGCCGCACACCGGGCACGGCGATCGCTGGATGTGGCCGGCCATTACTCGCGGCCGGATATATTCTCCCTGGCGGTGGATCGCAGACCGCTGGAGCAGGTCAAGTTCACCGACGAAGAGCCATCGACAGAGCATCCCGCGCCGGTAGTCGCGGATATCGACGCGCACCGTTTGGCGAGCTGACGCGCGCGGGCTTGATCGCGCCACGGCATGTAAATGCCGGGAAGAGAGGCCGTAGTCAGAGTTGCGGGGACAGTAACCGAACTTCACCAGTGGGCGTCGGCCTTGGTCCAAAAAATTCGGTAACTGTCCCCAGAATTCCGGTCAGGATGCCGGACACGTACTCGTTCGCCGGATACTATCCGAGCCGGTACCGCGTCGGCCATAACGCCGAGCGCGACGAATACCGCGTGGCCTTGCTTGGCCTGCGCGCCATGGCCGCCTGAGTTCCATTTCCGGCGCCACCTGAAAACGGGAGGGATACCAAAGCTGCTACCGATGATCCCCAAGCAGGATGAAAACGCCGTCGCCGAGGCGGCATAGTCGGAATCGCCGGAGACCCGGAGTGTCGAGTAATTACTCAATTTGTACAGCAAGGATCGTCGGGCACGGCATCAGTCGTCGCGGACCCGCACAACTCGTGCGAAATAAGTCAATCAGCGTCTTTAATGAAAATCAGCTCAAAGCTCTCACAATAATCCGATATCAAAAGATTTTGAAACAGCGTAATCAATCGCCATACCACATACAGCGGGAAGAAAAACGAAAAGTATGAACTCCACTTGACTAAATTTTTTTCTCGAAGCGTAAAATTGCGTGCCTCAAATTCTTTTATTATTCGATTTGGATGCGCTTTATCATAGTGTACTTTAAAGCCATCGCCGCTTTTCTTGGGGTACACTTTGTGCATTATTCCTTTCTTAATATCATTCGGTATAATTAAGTTGAGTTGAGCGAACATTGCATATTTGCACGGCAATTTAATGTAAAGTTGACTACCTGTGCCCAACATTTTAGATAGTGTATAAATAGCTTTAGTAACATCATTAACGTGCTCTAGAGTATTAAGGCATATAACCACATCGTATCGATGCGAAAACTCTGATTCCATGTCGGTCAAATCGAGTTGATAGATGTCGGTGTACAGCGATTTAGCAAGCGATAGTTCTTCTAGGGATAGGTCATATCCGTCATACCGGCATTGTGAAATTAATGCATTCCCGACTATATTTTTGGCTGGTTTCTTTCCACCGCCAACATCTGCTATCGATTGATTGGGCTCTATAGAGTTAAAGAGTCGAGTAAGCAGTAGATGCCCATTAGAATTAAATGAAAAAAGCTTCTCAAATTTCTTGGATAGAGCGACATTGAAGTTAACGAATATTCTAAAAAAAGATCCCATTCTTTCCCCCTTCGTCGAATCAGGTAGCGTCTGATTTGGTGATGTCACGTGCGCGGTTAATGGCCGATTGTACAAGTTGAGTAATTACCCGGAACTCAGGGTATCCGGCAACTCCGATTATGCAGCCTCGGTTCCGGCGTTTTGATCGTCATTCGGGATGGTCGATGGCAGCTTCTTTCTGCCGAGTGCGTCGCGCAGCGCCTGCGGCGGCGTTCTCCCCTTGAGGCGTAGCCCTGGTGGCTGCGCTTGAGATTGTAGAACTCGATGAGGACAGCGAGGTCCGCCTGGATCTCCTCGACGGACTCGTACCATTGTGCCCTGCGCTTGATCCGGTAGTGCTCGTCGACCAGCGTGCGGTTCATGCGCTCGACAAAGCCATTGCGTAAGCGTGCCGCTCCAGTGGACAGTTCAAAAGTAGACGATCCAGCGTTTCGCGAGAGTTACGGGGACAAGAGTGACGGGGACAGTAACCGAAATTCACCGGTTGGCGTCGGCATTAGTCGAGGAAATCCCGTAACTGTCCCCGGATTCAGCGCGTAATGCGTGAGCCGTGAGAAGCGCCTCCAGTTCGCGCGCGAACAGGCCGGGGCAGTCCACCATCGAGAAATGACCCGCGTCGGGCAGCATACGCAGGCTCGATCCGGGTACCAGATCGCGGAGCCGCTCGCCGACCGATGGTGCGACCCACTGGTCCTGTTCGCCCCAGAGAATGCCGAGCGGGATTTCGAGTTGTGGATAGCGGGCCTCGAGCCAATCGGTGTACTCGTAATCGTACTGCGCAACCTGTCGATAGTAGGCGGGTTGACCGACAGGGCCGGTCCAGGGTTCGATCAGCGTCGCTTCCAGTTCCTGCGGCATCGGCCGGTGCACCGCCGTCGCCAGGTGCGCCGCGAGTGTCGCCCGGTGGATATAGTCCGGCACCGCGGTGAAGACGGCTTCGTGCTCGTGCACATGGCGCGAGTAGGGCGTGCCCCAGGGACTCAGCAGTACACCGTCGGCGACGGTGATGGATGCGGCGGGGTGGGCTTCGATCAGATGCGCGCCCATTACGGTCGCGGCCCCGAAGTCGTGACCGACCAGGTGCGGACGATCGAGTCCCCGGTTGTCCAGGAATTCCGCGAGTACGCGGGCGAACGACCGCAGGCGGACCTCCTGGCCATCAAACTGTTCCGATTGCCCGTAGCCCGGCAGGTCAAGGACGTGGATGCGGTAGCGGCCCTGCAGCCGCTTGATCACACCGCTCCAGACGACCGAACTGGCCGGTGTCCCGTGCACGAGCACGACGTCCGGGCCATCGCCCGTTACGCCCCAGGCGATCTGTCCCGCGGAAGAGGTCATGCGCGAGTTCAGTTGAGCCTTCATCACGTCAATCTCCGTGTCGGCTGGAATGCGAACCCCATTTTCGGCCGCAAAAGGCCCTTTTGCCGCGAAAAACCGTCAGCTGGACCTGATGGACCGTCATGGGCAAAAGTATCCGAATGACCACGCTTTCCCCGCTCCCGCAGGTCCGCTCGTTGGTCGCGGTGGTCGCGCACGGCCGCCTGAACCGGGCCGCCGAGGCGCTGGGCCTGACCGAGTCCGCCGTGAGTCACCACCTGCGCAAATGACGTTCTCCGAAAAGAATGGAAAGAGGGCCTACAGAAAGAACTCGAAAGACGTGACGCGGTGGAATACGATTGGAATTGTGGAGCAGTGGGACACAGCTACGGGCAATTACGTCTGCCTGACTGGATTTCAGCGAAAGAGGGAGAATGTCGTCTTGATATCCACTTTGAACATAAACCGAGGGTAGAGCACTTCAAAACTGGCCGTCTTAAATTCCTTCTAGAGCTTGAAGAACGGGATCGAGGCACAATTGGTAAGAACTCTGGTCCTCAGTATCACGCGTTACGAGTATTGGAGGCCTTACCCGACTTAGTCGAGTCATCAGAGTATAATGATTCGCAATTACAAGTAGAGTTGACCCTTCTACTAGCAAAAAGAAGCTGCTATCTGCGATGTACAAATACCAGCCAGGTGATGAAGAAATTGTACTTCATCTCTTGCTACAGCCCTTATTGATTTTGCACCCGTCGCCGAGTTGGTCTCAGATACGCTTTCAGAGAATGACTACACAACGTATCTCTCATCGTAACTAGTCTGAATCACATCAGTGCGATATTCGGCGATGTTTTCCTAGTTATTATGTCATCAAACAGAATAGCATCTTACTGAATGACTGGAATCGTGATTCTCCCCGCTGGTCGCGACGACGCCTTCGAGGACTACAAACGGTTTGTCCGAGATGGACACCCAATAGACGACATCGAGACCTATCTCACCGACGACGAACTCGAACTGTTCCGCACGACATCGGAAGACGATCTCGTTCACGTCTGGGGGACGTCGGTCGACGGGACGTGGCGGAACGTCGAGCGCAACGACATCGCGCTCGTCTACCACGACGGCGGATTCGTCGCCCGGGGACAGGTCCTCCATCTGCGGCATGACCCCGACCTCGCCGAGTATCTCTGGAAGGAAAACGTCGACCACGGTCGGTGGGACGACGAGAGCCCTTGGGAGTACATGACCTTCCTGACCGATGTCGAGGAGGTCGACGTCGACATCGAGGAGTTCAACGCGCTCGTCGGCTACGACGAGACCTACCGGCCCCAGGGATTCACCCGGGTCGCCGACAAACGTCTCGACCAACTCGCCGGCGAGGAATCGGTCGAGACCGCCATCGCGAACCTCACCGAAACCGGTGAGCGCGTTCACCCTGTCGACGAGGAGGATGACGGACCAACTCCGGCCTTTGTCGACCAACTTCGGGCGGCCAGCACGGACGGCGACGCCCATGAGGAATTCGAGCAGTTGGTCGCCAAGGCCTTCTCCCGGCTTGGGTATTCGGCCAACTGGATCGAAGGGGGTGGAGACACCGACGTGGAGATCCGCTCGCCCGAACACGTCGTCGTCGAGGTGAAAGCCCGGAGTAACGGTCGGGTCAACTCCCTCGAAGTCACCAACGTCGACAAACACCGACGTCAGCGCGGGGCTGACCACGCTATCGTCGTCGCCCCGGGGTTCGCCCCGAAAGTCATCGAAAACGCCGAGACAACTGACCTGACCACCATTGCAGTGGACGACCTCGTCGAGCTCCTCGACCGCCGCGACCAATACGCCGTCGCCCCCGAGGAAACGATGGACCTTCTGACTCGCTCGGGGGCCTTCCAAGACGACCGGCTCGATATCCTCGACGAGTCCATCCAAGCCCGGATCGACGCCGGGGAAACCCTCCTCGCAGTCATCCAGGCGCTCGAACGCGCCGACGGTCCCGTCGAGACGGCGGAGGACGTCCGGTGGATCGTCGTCGGGATGGAGGACTCCGACGAGATCCCGACCACCGAAGAGATCAGGTCCGCCCTCCAACTCCTCGCGCACCCGAGTATCGGGGTCGTTACACAGGACGAAGACGGGTATCGGGTCACCACCGACTACGAGAACGGGGTACAGTTGGTGCGGTCCCTCGGGAATATCGTTCAATCTCCTGTCGCAGCTGACGACAGCTAACGAGTATATTGGCCGGTTTCGACGTGTACCCTAGACCACTTACAACGTGGTCGAGCCACATGTGAGGATTAGGGCCGCAACCCCGATACGTGGCACTACAGCAGATAGCCCGATAGGAGCGACAACCACTGTCTCGTCCGTAGCGACGGTGGCGCGTGCGAGGAGACAGAATATTTGAGCCCGAAGCGTTCTGCCTCTTCGCTTTTTACGGTGACAACGCCAGTTACGCCTCTCCATCTCAGCGGATACGACAGAACCGAACTCATCCTTTCATTCCAGATGACGCGACATGCCTCGGATGAAGTAGTTCTGTGCGGCGAGGAACGCGATAATCACGGGTGCGACGATGATTAACGCGGCCGCCATCATCAGACCCCACTCTGCGAAGTACTGGTTTCGAACTGCGAATAGCGCGACTGGAAGCGTGTACATCGCGTTTTCTTGGGCGATAATGACCGGCCACTGGAAGTTGTTCCACGCGCCCATGAACGTGAATATCCCGAGCGTGAGCTGACGCCTGGTTTTGCGAGCGGCACATACACCTTTGTAGAAGGTTTGTAACGATCGTTGCAGCCGTCGATTTTTGCGGCGTCGCCGAGTGCCGTCGGGAGGCTTTTGAAATGCTGTCTGAGGAGGAAAATCCCGAATGGCCCGGCGATCAGCGGGGCGATTAATCCCCTATACGTGTTGACCCAGCCGAATTCACCAGCACACGGGGATGGTGGTGCCGCCGTTCCCGGAAATCATCATCGTGGAGACGAACGCGAAGGCAAGAGTTCTCTCGGCCCCCAAAATCCTATTTTCGCCCAAACGCGTATCCAGCGAGACTGTCAAACACGAGGTTGAAGATAGTGACTGAACCTGCAAAGATGACCGTGTTGATGAACCACCGTGTTATCAGAATGTCTGGTCGATCGAATAACTGAATGAAGTTCTCGATCGTTACCGCCGCCGGGATGAACGACACTTCCGCTGATGTCGGGTCGGCGGCGAGCGCAGTCGTCACTGTCCACCAGAACGGGAGTGTCATCAGCAGCGCTCCCCCGGCGGTCACGAAGATCGCGTACAGGCGCCGCCGTTTTTGACCGCAAGTACGCCAGTTACCCGGCGCGTTGCGTGACCCCGGATACGCGTAAGCTGCTCCGTGCCATTAGCCGCTCCTCCAGTGTGTTCGTGTCATTAGTAATCGATTGCTTCCGATTCTTGGCGCTTGTACTGCCAGTAACTGAACGCGAAGATGAGGAGGAACAGCATGAACGACATCGCTGCGCCGATCCCCATCGCCCCTTCTTGGAAGGCGCGCTGGTAGATGAGTAGCACCGTGGTTGTCGTTGCGTAGTACGGACCGCCCTCGGAGAAGATCAGCGCGATACCAAACACTTGGAACGCCCCGATGATCGCCATGACGATGACGAAGAAATTTGTGTTCCCGAGACTCGGCCACGTGACGTGCCGGAACCGTCCCCACTGAGAGGCACCATCGATCCGAGCCGCCTCGTACAGTTCCTCGGGGATGTTCTGTAAGCCGGCAAGGAAGAAAATCATGTTCGATCCGATCCCGCCCCAGACTGCCATCAGCATGACCGCGCCGAGTGCAGTTGCGGGGTCGCCAGCCCAGTTATGTGCAATCCCGAGCGGTTCGAGAAACGAGTTGATGACGCCGTCTGCGGCGAGGAACCACCGCCACATGACGGCGGCAGCGGCACCTGACAGCATCACCGGCATAAAGTACGCGGCACGGTACGCTTTTTTCGCGCGAACGCGCTTATCCAGCATCAACGCGACTGCGAGCCCACCGAATATCTGTAGCGGAACGGTCCCGATCGCGTAGATGAACGTGTTTCGAAGTGCGAACCACCACAGGTTCTCTGTCGGATCGGTGAGGACCCTGGCGTTAATGACGAGATTCCCGTTCAACGGATCCCGATCGGGGCTGGTCGCAGGACTTCGGCGTAGTTGTCGAGCCCGACGAACGTGCCGCTGTTTGCGAGGATGCTCCACTCTTGGAACGAAATGTAGAATGCAAAGAGGACTGGGCCGAGCAGGAAGATTGAGAAGACGACGACGTTCGGGAGGATGAACGCCAGTCCCATGAGGTTGTTCTGGTCTTCTGAGAACCCGAGTCGGGACTTTGCACCGCCCGTAATGTCGTCCACGCCGCTCTGGGCGTGCTCAATTTCCGGTGTATCCGTCTCCTCTGTCGCCATACGGTTAGAGTACCTCGTCGTTCACCTGTTGGGTGGCGCGTTCGAGCGCTTCACCCGGCTCCTGTTCGCCGAGCATCGCCCCCTCGAGCAACGGATTGACGCGGTTGAGGATGGCGTTACTTTCCGGGCCGAACGCGACCGGGTGTGACCATTCCCCGGCTTCGAGGTGTGTGCGCCGTCGCTTGTGGTTCGCGTAGTAGTCGAGGTCTGCGTGTGATTCGCGGGCGGAGAGCGCAAGCCCCTGTCGAGCCCACTCTGCCATGCCTTCGTCATCCGTAAGCTCGGAAATCAGCTTTCTCGATGCTCCGGGCGCGTTGGTGTCTGCAGCACTGCTGTACGAAACCGTGTAGGCGGCAGTCGCGCGTTCCCCACTCGTCGGGTACGGAATATGCGCGACGCCGATGTCGCTTTCGACATCGGCGAAGTCGCTTTCCAACGCGGGGAGCGTCCACGGCCCGATGACGGCCATCGCGGTTGCTTCAGTACCGATCGCTTGCCCGTGCCAGTCGACGCCGATTTCGCTGGGAACCGCGAGCACACCGTCGTCGCGCAACTCGATCGATGTATTCGAGCGCTTCGATGCATTCCTGCTGAGTCTGACAGGAGCCCCGCTCTGCTGTGCGTCCGGAGAGGACTTGCCCGCCGCTGCGGCCGTGAGAAGCGGCGACCAGAACATCCGGCCGGTGGCGTGTTGGATCATCGGCGTGTCGACGCTGCCGGTCTCGCTGTCGATCGCGGGTGAGTGCGTCTTGTAGTCCACCCCACGACTTTGGCAGCTAATCGTCGACGCCCGCCTGTTCGAGGATCGGTTCGTTGTAGTAGAGCGACAGCGTCGAGAAGTCCTTCGGGATGCCGTACAACGTTCCGTCGTGTCGGAAGGCGTCTAGCAGGGGGTCGAAAATATCATCGACATTGTAGCCCTCAACTTCGGTGAGTGGGTCGAGGTCAAGCAACACGCCTTCGGCTGCGAACGACCCAAAGTACGAGGCGTCTAGGTAAAACACGTCCGGGGCTTCGCCGCCGCCGAGACGTGTTCGCATCGATTGCTCGTACTTTGATTGGAGCGGTTCGTACGTAACGCTGATGTCATCGTGATTTTCATCGAAGTCGGTTGCGAGTCCACGGACGAGGTCCGCTTCGGTGTCGTCGGCGGCCCAACCGGTGAGCTCTAGCTCTGCGCTGCCTTCAGCTTCGACGGCCCCTCCGGAACCGCTACCGCCTCCGGAACCGTCACCGCCGCCGGAACAACCTGCTAGTGCGATTCCACTGGCGGCCGCTGCGCCCCCGAGGACGCGTCGCCGTGTGTAGTTCGACCCGCTTGTGACATGGTCTGTCATGACTACCTCGGATGTTCCACTCTATCATTATAAATCCTTGGGTAGTCAAACTACTACAGTAGTGATAATCCCACTATTTATATACTGATGGGTACGCAACAGAAGTATGAAATCGGATAGCACGGTCGTCAACGGATCCACGTTCCTCGTCACGAACGGGGACGGAACTCCGGACCGATCTCACGACGGATTTTACCACGCCGACACCCAGCACCTCGACGAGTATGCGCTATCTACCGATCAGACCCTCGAACCGTTGGAAAATACGGCTCCAAGACCCGGTGAACGCATCCTTCACGCAGGCACGCCTATCGAGAACGGATCTCGAACCGCCCACGTCAAGCGGCACCAAGTTGTCGGAGACAAGCTCGTCGAACGGGTCACCGTCTCTAATCTCACATCTCAAGACCACACGATCGAGCTCACGTTCACAGCCGGGACACGCTTCGATGACCTATTCGAAGTCCGCGGACACGAAGCCACTCGCACCCGCGATATCCATACGACCGCTATCGAGCCGCGTACCTCCTCAGGAACCACCGCCGATCACGTCGCTGGCGCAGTCTTTTCGTACGACCCATCTGACATCGACCACGACTGGGCGACAACACTCATCACTGACGTGCCAGCCGCGGCCGACACGACGACCATTTCCATAGACACTGTACCCGGGCGAACCGACGCGACGATCACGGCAACGCTGACACTCACCGCCCACACGGATACGACGTTCCACATCGCCACGATCCCTGCCGACCAGCCAGACACACCCGCAGAGGCGTTCGGAGCGGTTCAAACGGCGGTTCGCCGACGAGAAGACAACTGGCACGCCCAAACGACACCGCCGTCACGCGACGGGTGGGAGCCAGTGCTACAAGAATCGGAACGAAACCTGCTTGAGCTCACCCTCGACACCGAGTACGGTCCGGTACTCGCAGCAGGCGTTCCGTGGTTTACAACCGCATTTGGGCGGGATTCACTCATCGCGGCCTACCAATCACTGTACATCCGACCGGACATCGCAAAAGCGACGTGCCGGTACCTCGCCGCACACCAAGCCACTGAGCGCGATGACTTCCGCGCAGCGACACCCGGGAAAATCTTCCACGAGATCCGATCCGGAGAGACCACGATCCGCGAAGAAACGCCGCATTCACCGTACTATGGAACTGTTGATGCCACACCCCTATTCGTCGTTCTCGTACACGAGGTCTGGGCACATACGGATGACGACGCGTTCGTCCGAGAGCTGTGGCCCCACGTTGAGGCCGCACTCGACTGGCTCACGGAACACGGAGATACAGACGGTGACGGATTCCTCGAATACCCGGCGAATCACGACGGACACGGCCTCACTCACCAAGCGTGGAAAGACAGCGGTGACGGTATCGTCCACGCCGATGGCTCGCACCCGACCGGACCGCTTGCCGTCGCGGAGGTCCAAGGATACGCATACGACGCGCGCACGTCGCGCCGCCGAGCTCGCCGAAACAGTGATCGGTGACGATGACCACGCAGAAACGCTTCGTCGTGACGCAGCTGCGTTACAACGGAAATTTGATGACGCATTCTGGCTACCGGACGAACAGTTCTACGCCGTAGCGCTTGACGGCGAAAACGATCCAGTCGCCACGATCACTTTCAATAAGGCAACACCAAAAAAACCGTCCCGACACAGAACTATCCCGGCACACAACTATCTCGGTACTGACAGCGGACGGTTACGCCGGTGTGCGTAGCGCTGCCTAGTGGCTGTTGTCTTCGGCCCGTTCGCCTTCGCGCGCAAGAGCGTTGCCGAGGGTCACGAGCACCGTCGCGAGCACCCCGAGCGCCGCCATCACCATGACGCTGTTCACCGCGATATCGAAAAATGTCGACACAATCGTCCTCCTTTAAAGTCTGTACACGGCTAGATTCTGTAGATCGAGAGAAGCCGCACATAACGTCCGCCAAACACGGCGTCAAACACAGGGTCTGTCAAACACAGGGTTTGCTAAAAACGCCTATACGCTTCATCATACGTGATTCTTTCTGCCGATGCGAACCTGGTTTAAGGATCGAGGCGCCTAACGTCTGAGTGCGATCGCTCTGACGCGGACCGAGGTCGTCTTTTGACATTCGAGACACTTATGGTCGTGTTGTGCGAGCGTATCGTAGAAGGCTCGAGCCAAAAGCTGTTTTCGTGTGTCACCGAACACGCCCCGTTTTTTGTTTAGTGATGTGGTTACAGCCATGGTTACAGCTCACAATGTAACTCTACGGCGCTCTCCGACGGTTCTATCGTCTCGCACAAACAGGTTGGACGTGCGCCTACCGGCGGTAGAATCTACGACGAAAAAGAGCCCGGTCGCGTTGTGCTGACTTCGCGCACTCTGACCGGGCCTCCCCTTATCAGTCTCTCCCCTTACCGGGCTTGGTTACTGGGGTAACGGCGTTGGTTCTGGTATGCGTGACCGAAGGGCGGGATCGCCAGTACCCTGTCGTAGCAGGTCAACCCGTACACGGCTGTCGAGAAAGACGGTCGCCCCACCCGCGTTGTCGACCAGCGGAGTGCCGGCCAGAACGTTCGCGTCGTTACGACGCATCGCGCGGTTAACATTGAACCCTTTCGAGGCGCGGCGCTTGTCACCTCGTACGCGGTTACCTTCGACCACGGGCTCGCTCATACCGTGGAGGGTGCGGCTTACGAAGCTGCCACCGGTGACCGCCTCGGCGGCGCCCTCGATGATCCAGTCGCTGTTGCCCTGCTGTGTGTGCGCGAAGTGATGGGTGCCGGCCAGCGTGCCGGGCATGACCCGATGCGAAACCTTCACGACGCCTTCGGCACTTCCCGACGGAGACGAGATGCGCACCAAGTCGCCGCTCAGGATGCCCATCGAGTCGGTGTCCTGTGGGTTCATTTCGATGTAGTTGACGGGATGGGTCTCGATGGCCCAGTAGTCGTAAGCGGTACGTGCCTTAGTGCGCGTGGCCAGACGGAAGGTCACGACGCGGAAGGGGTACTCGGCATCGATCTCTTCGAGTGAGCGCCCGATCCCGTCCTCTGCAGGATGGTAGGTGGCGGTGCCGTGCAGCAGACGACCGGTCATCGATTCGCGGATCGTCGCTAAGCTTTCGTGCCAAATCTGGAAGGGTGCGCGTTCGTCGAGGCGGATTCCAGGAACCAAGCGCCCCTTCTGGTCCCAGGCCTCTTCAGGATCGGTGAAGTAGCCACCGCGACCGAGCAGATACGCGGATCTAGACCACTCTTCGGGCGTAAGAAGATCGCGGAACTGAGCCACGTAGCAGGTACGCTCTACGTAGTCACGCTCGCCGGTGCTCGCCTCGGGTGTGCCGGCGTTGTGGGCGATGTTGGCGATCGCCCGCAAGTAGTAATCCTCGGCCTTGTGGAGAGGGAACCGCTGCCCCTCGTAAGGACCGCTCCCGACGATCGCATCTTCTCCGTAGCCAGGAAGCCCGAGACGCTTGGCGACGTCGATCAGGAACGTATCCATCATCATCGGTCGCCCGTCGTCCGTGCGCCCGGTCAACGGGGCTACGGCTGGGTGGCGGATCGCCTGGTGCGGCGCGCTGCACGCTCCGGCTTGCTGGGCCATAAAGTTGTAGTGGCCGTCTAGGTACATGGCGTCCGGCACGATGTAGTCGGAATAGATGCTGGTCTCGCTGATCGTCGTGTCGACGCTGATCAGGAGGGGAATCTTCTCTACGTCCTGGAGTGTTTCGATGTAGCGTTCGCCGCCCGGAATGCTCTTGGTCTGGTTGACGAAATAGTTGATGTAGCACTTGACACCGTAGGGGTAACCGGTGTCGGCGGCGGCCAACGCTTCGGTGGTGATGCCCGCGTGGGTGATCGGGTACCACGGTCGGGTGGGGGGGTACGGGTTTTCGCCGGCGGCCACCTTCCTCGCGTACTCGCTCGACTCTTCATAGGCGATATCGGATCGTCCGGAGATGCGGGAGATATGGACGCCCTTGACGGAGGGTGCGTCTTCGACTCGGTTAACGTCGAACAGCCCTTCGTCCCAGGCCGGGCCGCTCGCATGGCGGATCATACCGCCCTTCCAGTTGTAGTTTCCGATCAGGGCGTTCATGATGTTGACGGCTAGGCCCGCGTAGATACCGTACGAGTGCATCGTGGCGCCGCGGTACGTCGACACGGCTGCCTGCTTGCCGTAGCTGGTGAACTCTTCCGCCAAGCGGGTGATCGTTTCGGTCGGCACACCGCAGATCTCCGCCCACTCGTCGATCGAGCGTGCGTCGATCTCGTCGCGCAGAAGCTGCAGACTCGACTTGACGCGGATCGGATCGTCCTCTGGACCGAGGATCGTCTGGTCGACGAACAGCTCACCGGCATCGCTCGCTGTGTGGGTCGCGATCTCTCCGGTTTCGGCGTCGATAACGATGAACTCGTCTTCACCCATGTTTAGGTCGCTGCCGCGCAGGAAGGTACGGTGACGGGGATCGTCCTCGTTCCACACGACCAGGTAGGTACCGTTTACCCAGGTGGTTTCGTCGTCAGCTTCTGCTGCAGCTCTGCTGGGGTTTTCGAGGTATTGCCGATCGAAGCGCTCGTTGTCGATGATCCAGCGCATCATACCCATAAGCATCGCGGCGTCGGTTCCGGGTTTGATCGGTACCCACTCGTCGGTGTAGCGAGCCCCGTGGGCGACGTACGGGTCGACCAGTACGATCTTGAC
The DNA here is from genome assembly GCA_034521635.1 of Trueperaceae bacterium. Classification (GTDB taxonomy): domain Bacteria; phylum Deinococcota; class Deinococci; order Deinococcales; family Trueperaceae; genus JAXHMC01. Next base: position 34,260 of record JAXHMC010000049.1, read on the forward strand.
TTCACCACGAGCGTGCCGGTTGGCCAGGATCGGGCCGCTGGTGTTTACGCCCGGCTTCCAGCCCGCACCCAGGTTGACGCCGAGCAGCAGCAGATACCGAGCGTTGACGATGTCTCCGAAGAGTTGGTTGGTCGCGCCGCTCACAGCGGGTGGTGTTCCGGGCCGCACGTCTCGGTTCAGCCCGTGGCCTGGGTTGTAGCGCCCGGTAAAGAGGTAGTTGGCGACGTACCAGTTCATCTGGCAGAGATCTGTATGTGATACATAGTTTTTGCTTCCGAACGCGGTCAGGAAGCGCTGGATGAACTGCTGGCGCCCGGACTGTCCACGTCCTGTGTTCCATACTAGCCCGTACGCCTGGGGGCCGAGTTCCGGCTGTTCCGGATCGATCGGGTCGAAGTTGCGGATCGCGCGCAACCCCTCGACGTCGCGTTCTTCGCCGATGGCGAAGAGCTGACCACCTTCAGTGACCTCTTCGATGAGCTGGTCCCAGCCGATCACCTGAAACTGCCCAGAACCGCGCGGCCCGGTACGCTTGAGGGGGAGTTTGATACGGTACGGGTCGTAGAGGTACTGTAATCCGCTGACGCCCTTAAGGCAGAGGCTGCCGCTGGTTCGAAACGACGCTTCGAGCGACGTGTCTAGAGGGATGGGGCGGTTGAGTGTCGAGGTAGGGTTGTAGGGGTTACCGAAGTGGTTTCGTACGCGCCCGTCTCGGATGATCGCCCTGCTGCCACAGCGAGCGTCGCAGGAGAGGCAGATGGTGTTGATGACGCCGTCTGCTTGGGGCGGTGTGGGACCGGGGGTGTGCCTGGTGTAGTGCGGGAACAGGAGCGTTCTTAGTGTCGCGTACCCGGTCGCGAACGCGGCGCCGGCGCCTAGAAAGATGCCGAGCGCGTGTCGCCGCGACAGGGCTAGGGTGTAGCCCTTGCTCGTGTCCGGGCTGACCTCCGAGTCGGTCTCTTCGTCCTGTGACTGCCAGGGTAAAAACGTCCAGAGCGCGTAACCGATGACGAGCGCCCAGAACACCAATCCGGTACCCGCTAAAATCCCTTCGCGCCCGAAAACCTTGAGGGTGTAGGGTACGAATCCCTCTCCGGTACGAGAAATCGACTGTCCTCCCATGATGATCACCCAGCGGCTCGCGAACAGGCCGAGCAGGGCCAGCGACCCTCCTGCGAGGCTAGCCAGGCGATTTCCGGTCCGGACTGCTACGAGCAGTAGCAGTCCGGCAACACCGACCCCGACGATCAATTCGACAACGACGAAGCTGACAAAATAACGCTCGAACAGAAGGACGCGCACGGCTGGCCAGAGGATGTTTTCTACGTAGGCGGCGTGGAAGAGATCCCAGAGGCGGACTCCGGCGTGGATCAGAACGAAGGTTAAGGTGCTACCGGCGAGGAGCTTGATCAGTCCGGGCGTCTTGGTGAGCCTAGGCGAAGCCCCGGCAACGACCGACAGCCAGGCAAAGCCGCTCGCTAAGGCGGCTATGGCGAAGATGATCCCTAATAAAGGTGTGTACCACAATCCGAACGAAGTCATGGTGCTGAGCAGGAAGCCGGTATAAGCGACGAAGATGATGGCGGCGACGACCGAAGCGATGGCGATGGCCATGTGCCAGGCCTTGCCGATCGCGGTCGTGTCGGTGTTGGTGACGCCGAAGGTAAGCACGCGGTACACGCTACCTAACCAGTCGTTCCGGTCTCGCGCCACGCGGGCCATGTAGGGCTGGTGGATCATCCAGAGGTTGATGACGATGAGCGCGAGCAGGACGAGCAGCGCGTAGCTCCCCCAGGGCATGGCGGAAACCCAGTGTGGCGCTAGCAGCACCCGCCACATACGCCAGGGCTGCCCTAAGTCGGCGATGACCGCTAGTGGAACCACCACAAAGCAGGCTGCCGCCGTGATGATCGCAGCACGGCGTAGTCGCAGAAGAGAGGGTGCGTCGAAGAGCCACGGTAGGCGAGGCAGTACAGCGACGATCAGACTGCCCGCACCAACGCCGGCGAGGAACATGTAGACGACGACAACGAGACTCCAGCGGATGTATTCGTTAGGTAGAATGTAATCCATCGTTTTCTCCTAGCGGTCGAGTTCTGCGGGCAGGCCGAAGTACGATACGTTGGGTCCGAGGCCGAGCTCGCGTCGCAAGACTTGATCTTGTTGGTTTTGTTCGCGGAGGGCGATGGAGACGTTGCTCTCGGGATCGTCTAGGTCTCCAAAGATCCGGCAGTTGGTGGGGCAGATGTCTACACAAGCGGGCTCGAGCCCCTCGTCGACGCGGTGCGCGCAGAAGTTGCACTTGTCGGCGGTGCCGCGAACCGGATCCATAAAGGTCATGCCGTACGGGCAGCCCTGATTGCAGGCGCGGCATGCGATGCAGAGGTCGTGGTTCAGATCGACGATGCCGTCCGTGCGCATGAAGATCGCCCCGGTCGGACACGAGCGCAAGCACCCCGGATCGTCGCACTGGTTGCAGAGTTTGGGTAGGAAGTGCGGCCTGGCGTAGGGGTACTCGCCGAGTACGTGCTCCTCTACCCAGTCACGATACACACCGAGCGGGACGTCGTTTTCGGCTTTGCATACGGCTGTACATGCGTGACAACCGACACACCGGTTTAGATCGATCACCATGCCGAGCCGTTTGGTCAGCTTGGTCGGGCGGGTGCGCAACTGCGCGTCGGCGTGTTGCGAGAAGAGTGCCGTGACCGCGGTCACAACGCTCGTAGCGGCACCCTTTAAAAAAGAACGGCGCTCACTGGGTTGAGGCTTCGCGCCGCCGCCGCAGGTGCAGTTACCGCCGCACCCTCCGGAACTGCTCTCCGCACCCGGTGACGGCACCACCGGCAAGGCCTGCAAACTCTCTGCGTCGAGGGCGTTAGAGGTCTGGGCTGCAGAGGTCTGGGCTGCGTGTTCCCGGTGTGCCCGCGTCATGCTCAAGCCTGCGGTGTCTTCGTAGTGAACGGGTCGGCAACTCGGACAGTACGCGATCTCTTCGGTCGCTTTCGGAAGATGTCCCGACGTTGTGCGAACGACCTTTCGGACGTGCTCTAAGAGCCGCTCGGGAAGGTACGGATCGCCACAGCCTAAGCAGTTTACAACACGGTCTGTGACCAGAGTACGGTTTTCGAATCCGCCCTTGGTCGCGTCGAGGCCAGGCGTGAGCGTTAGCACCCGCTCCGGACAGGCCGTGCTACAGAGCCCGCAGCCGACACAGTCGACTGGACTGAAGTGCAGGTACCCGTCGGTGGCGCTGTAGGTTAGCGCGTTGGTAGGGCAGGCACGACTACACGCACCGCAGAGCGTGCAATTCGGCTCGTCGACCTCTACGGTTCCGAACGCTGCCTGAGACACGAAGCCACCATCGCCGTGCCAAGGGCTTCGAGCGGTGAGTTCGGCGAAGACCTCGCGCCTGGAGCCCCCGAAATTGGTGAGAGAAGGGGCCGAGGGCAGCGCGTCGGGCGCGTGTTCGAGAAAGTGTTCGAAGCTCGCGCGTGCTCCGTCTGTACCGTCTTGCTCGACATAGATCAGACTATGCGGATCGCCCCGAATCGCCCGCGCGATTTCGATAGACGGTGCCAACACGCCGGGACTGCCGTGGTGGCAGGTAGGGCAGCCGACAATGGCAACACCAGCCGCACCGCTAGCAAGCGCTTGGAGCAGGTGATTTTCGTTTAGAATCGTCAGGCTCGGCAAGACGAGATGCTTGGTGGGTCGGGGTGACGCAACCGACGCCAGCCATTCGCGGCTAGCGTCGCAGCTCAAGACCAGGACGGTATTCGGAGGGGTCGCGTCGAGCGTGTCGCGGATCTGTTCGTAGAGGTCGGCGTCTGGAAGAAAGGCGCGCTCTAAGGCCGAGGTAGGACACACGCCGGTACAGGTACCGCAGCGCTGGCAGGCCGCGGGATCGATGTAGATGACCGTCCCGGTAGGCATGTCTAGCGGACGCATGGCTTCGTAGGGACAAGCTTCGACGCACGCACGGCAACCTACTTGGCCGCCCGAGCCTGCCGCACAGCGCGAAGCCTCCCAGCGAGGCGGAGGAAGGGTGGAGCCGGAACCCCAGTCGGTCGAAGGAAGCTGTCGTGGGCCGACAGTAATTCCTTCCGAGGATAACTTGACTTCGCGCATAAGTGCTTGCCCTCCTTAAGAGCGCCTCCGAAAGCAAGCGCTCACTGTGTAGCGACGAATACAGTAAAACGACGTGGTTAAACATTACTCGTTACGGCTACCTGTTTGCAAGGTCAAAAGCCCCGCGCGGACGGATCTGCTAACCTAACGGCGGAAGGGGTGCTGGCTTGGCTATGTTCTACTTCGACGACTTTTACCGCGACCACATCACCCGCCTGCGTCAGCAACTCGGCGCCGAACGGGCCCTAGACGTGTTTGCCGAGCGCTGCGGCTTGTTTGCGGCGACCGCACCACGCGGCGACCTGACGCTGACCATCGGGGCCGAAGACTATTTCGACTACACGTACGCCTACCTGCACGCGTCTATCAACCAAGACGAGTACGAACGAGACCTGGCGACGGTGCCGACCCTTCCGGCGCTGCCGCTAGAAGCGTTACGCGATCTGGCCTTTAAGGGCCAGGTTTTGCAGTCGCTGCATCTGTTAAGTGCGCGCGGGGTGCGGCTGTCGACCTTTCCGGTGCCCGGCGACAACCGGGTGACGAAGGTGGAGTTTTGGCCGAACGAGCGCGCTCGGCAGGGGCGTATCGTGATGAACGACCGGCAGTTTTTCGGCGAGGTGCCGAGCGCGGTGTGGCAACTTTCGGGTGGCGGGGGTGCAGCCGTGCGCGCGGTATATGGCGGACCGGGTGGGGGAGAGGCTCGAGCCCTCCGACATCGCCCACGTGCACCAGATGGTCGCCGCGATCTTCGAAACACTCGGCGTGCGCGACGAGATCGACGCGGTACTCGCCGATGGAGCGCCGGGCGCGCCGGTGCCGGACGCGTCCTGACGCGCGGATGCGCTAAGCCTAAACCGCTCCCGACCACCCCCAGAGCTACGGACCGCTACGGTCGACGTCCGTACAAAAATTCAGACTCTTTTCATCTATAATTAAGCTGTATACGAAAGGAGGTGCCCGATAGTCCATACACCTCGCGGCGTTAGCGCGTGACACGCCGGAGGTTTTAACCCCTACGACACGACATCTCTATGAAAGGAGACGCAATGAACGGTTCTACAGAGCGCCGTAGCGGTTTTACCCTGATCGAACTGCTGATCGTCCTGGCGATTATCGGTATCCTCGCAGCGGTACTGATTCCGAACCTGCTAGAAGCGCGCAAACGGGCGCAGTACGCAGCGGCGGAGAGCATCTTGCGCGATTTAGGCAATCAGGTCATGGCCTGTTCGCTAAACATGGATTCTTCGTTCGTCGGCGGTTTTCCCGACGACGTTAGCCGTAACACCGCACCTAACGGATGTCCGAACATCGACTGGCCTGCCCAGGCCGACAACCCCTTTGATTCTAGCTTCGACTACGAAAACTGGGACGTTGGCGGTGGCGAACGTTGGATCGGGATTACCTTCTTGGGCGAAGAGAACAACCGCGACGGGATTTCGGCTGGTTCGAATTTAGGCTCAGGGCTTCAGCGGCACCGTTCGGCGAACAACGTCACCATCTCGTTCGCACTAGCTGCCCCGTAACGCTTAGGCAACGTTTAGAAAGCTGCTCGTACGTACTCTTCTGACGGTCGAATCGGTAGACGCTTAGGCGCTCATCTCTGTTAGCTTTCATTTTCTATATATCTGCTTTAAGAGAGCGCTGCTTGTATCCGACCCGGTAACACCCGACGATGAATTCGTCGGGCAGCTTTTTTTTGGGACGCGAGCGATTAGGAGAGGCCGAGCCAGTCGAAGAGAGACGTCGGCGTCCAACTGTTGATGACATCTTCGGTGGTCAGCCAGCCCCGCCGCGCCTGCTCGATACCGAACCCTACAAACCGCAGATGGTCCGCCCGGTGCGCGTCGCTGTTAATGACGAGCTTGACGCCGGCGTCTTTCGTTCTACGCAGCAGGTCGTCGCGGAGGTCGAGCCGGTCGGGGCTGCTGTTGTGTTCTAAGGCGACGTTGTGTTCGCGCGCCGCCGCAAAAATCTCGTCCCAGGCGAGGTCGCTCGCGTTTCGCTGGCCTAGGATGCGCCCGGTCGGGTGGCCGATAATGTCGACCTGGGGGTGGGTGATGGCGCTAAGGAGGCGTTTGGTCTGATCGCTCGCGTCGAGGTCGAGGTGAGAATGGATCGAGGCGACGACGAGGTGGAGGTGCTCGAGCCACTCCTCCCCCAAATCGAGCGACCCGTCCCGTAAAATATCGACCTCTAAGCCGCGCAACAGCCGAATCCCGTCGGTGTCTAGCTCGTCCATCGCCGCCCACTGCTTTTCCAGCTTCTCCTCGTCGAGCCCGCCGGTCATCCGTAACGCCTGGCTGTGGTCGGTAATCGCCAGGTAGTCGTAGCCCCGTTCGCGCGCCGCGTCGACCATCGTTTGCAGCGTGTCGGCGCCGTCCGACCAGTCGGTGTGCATGTGCAGGTCGCCCCGCAGGTCGTGTTCGGTGATGAGGTCGGGCAGATTGTCCTCCGCCGCCGCGTCTAGCTCGCCGTTCGCTTCGCGCAGTTCGGGCGGAATCCACACCAGACCGAGCGCGTCGTAAATCTCTTCTTCGCTCCGCCCCGCCACCCACGCGTCGCTCGTCACGTCGTTCGCGTCGGCGTCGGTCCCTTTAAAAAGACCGTATTCGGAGAGCGTGTAGCCCTGGTCTAAGGCCCTGGTCCGCAGGTCGATGTTGTGCTGTTTCGAGCCGGTAAAGTAGATAAGCGCCGCGCCGTAGGCTTTTTCGGAGATGACCCGCAGGTCGACCTGCAACGCGTCGCTAATTTCGACCGAGGCCCGCGTGTCGCCCCGCGACATTACCGCGCTCACGCCCCAGAACTCGGTCAGCGTGTGGGTGATGCGCCCCGAATCTTCGGCGCTAACGAGGACGTCTAGGTCGCCCACGGTCGCTCTGCGGCGACGGTAACTCCCCGCGACCTCGACCCGCTCGGCACCCTCCTGCGTCCGTAAAAACTCGACGAGCGGCTCGGCGTACTGGTCGGCGTCGACGAGTTTGATGCGGCCCTGACGTTCGCGGTAGTTTTCGATGTCGCGCAAGATGTTGTCCTGGGTCTTGTCGCCAAAACCGTCGAGTTCGGCGACCCGCCCTGCCTGCGCGGCCTCTTCTAGCTCGCCGACACTTTCGACGCCTAGCTCTTGCCAGAGCGTTTTGGTGCGTTCGGGACCGAGTCCTTCGATACGGGTCAGTTCGGTAAGCGATTCGGGAACCTCGTCCTGGAGTTGTTGGCGGAGCTCGAGCCCCCCCGTCTCTACCATCTCCCGAATATACCCGGCAATGTCGTCGCCGACGTCCGGCAGTTCGGTCAGGTCGGCATCTTCCGCGACCAAATCTTTTAAAGGACGCCGATAGCTCCGCACCGTCCGCGCCGCGTTCCGGTACGCCCGCACCCGAAACCGGTTCGCACTTTTGACTTCGAGCAGGTCGGCGACGTCTTCGAGTTTTTGGGCGATTTCGATGTTTTCCATGCTCCCCCGTTCTAGAGCGAGACCTTACGACGCAGCTTCGAGGTCGATTTCTTTCTCGCCGAGAAACGCGATAAAAGCGTCTTCGTCTAAAATCTCGACCCCTGCTTTACGCGCCTTGTCGAGCTTGCTGCCGCCCTTCGCGCCCGCGACGAGATAGTCCGTCTGCGAGCTTACCGAAGAGGTCGCCTTCGCGCCGTGACGTTCGACGAGGTCTTGGGCGTCTTTGCGCGTCATCCGCGACAGCGAGCCGGTAAACACGAAGGTCAGCCCGCTGAGCGCACCGCTCGCCTCGACCATCTCTTCCTCGCCCTCGACGAGCGTGACGCGTCCGTCTAGGAGCCGGTCGAGAATGTCCTGGTTGCGTTCGTCGCCGAAATAGTCGCGAATCTTTTGCGCCATAATCGGCCCGATTCCGGGCACCGCTTCGAGGTCGTCCTGTAGACGCGGTGCGAATCGTCTCGAAACGCTTGAAGTGGGTCGCGAGGTCGCGAGCGACGGTCGCGCCGACTTCGGGGATGCCGAGCGCGTACAGAAAGCGTGGTAGTTCGACATTAGATGCCTTGTCGATGCCTCGGACGAGGTTTTCGGCGGACTTTTGGGCGAAGCCTTCGAGCGCGGCGACGTCGTCTACCGACAGGTCGAACAGGTCGGGGAGGGTGTCGACGAGGTCTTTGTGGACGAGCAGTTTGGCGGTTTCTTCGCCTAAACCGTCGATATCTAAGCCGCGACGCGAACCGAAGTGCTCGAGCCTTCCCGCCAACTGCGCCGGACACCCGTACCGATTCGGACAGAGCGTGTGCGGGCCGTTAATTTCGACCTCGGTGTCGCACGACGGACAGGTGTCGGGCATGTCGAAGGGCGCGCTCCGCTCTTCACCTTTGCGCTCGAGCCGCTCGACCACCTGCGGGATGACGTCCCCCGCCCGCTCGACCCGCACGTAGTCGCCTTCGCGGACGTCGAGGCGGGCGATCTCTTCGCGGTTGTGCAGATTCGCTCGGCTGACCGTAACCCCGCCGATCTCGACCGGGCGCATAATCGCGATCGGCGTAATCACCCCGGTGCGCCCGACACTCGGAATAATCTGCAACACCTGCGAGACCTCTTTGCGCGGCGGAAACTTGTACGCGAACGCCCAACGCGGATGGTGCGACGTCGCCCCGATCTCGTCTCGGGCGCCAAAATCGTTTAACTTGATGACGACGCCGTCGATTTCGAACGGCAGCTCGTCGCGCTGCTCGGCGATGTTCTGGTGGTACGCGAAGACACCGTCGATCTGGTCAGCGTCACCCACGTACTCGCTAACTTTAAGACCCCACTCGCGCAGCGCGCTAAACCCTTCGAGCTGCGTCGTGATCGGTGTGTCCGCACCTTCTAACGCCAAAATGTCGTAGAAAAACACGTCGAGCGGGCGTTTCGCGGTGATGTTCGGGTCGAGTTGCCGCACCGAACCGGCGGCGGCGTTGCGCGGGTTGGCGAACGGCTTTTTGCCCTCGCTGTTTAGCTGTTCGTTGACCTGTTCGAACGCCCCAACACTCATCATGATTTCGCCGCGCACCGCGAGCAGTTCGGGCGCGGGTCGGTCGGCCTCGCGAAGCTGGAGCGGTACCGCCCGGATGGTGCGGACGTTGTGGGTGATATCTTCGCCCTCCTGCCCGTTGCCTCGGGTCGCGGCACGCTCTAGTTGTCCCTGACGGTAGACAAGCTCGACCGAGAGGCCGTCGAATTTCGGCTCGAGCGTATACCTCACCCTGTCTCCGTCCACCTTTTTGCGCAACCGCTCGTCGAACTCCCGCACCGCGTCAGCGTCGTCGTCCGAATCGAGGCTAAGCATCGGCACGATGTGCGTGACTGTTGCGAATGCGTCGAGCGGCTCGGCCCCGACCCGCTGCGTCGGCGACTCGGGCGTCTGCAATTCGGGAAAGTGTTCTTCGAGCGTCTGCAACGTCTTAAACAGTCGGTCGTATTCGGCGTCGGAGATGTCGGGGGCGTTTTCGACGTAGTAACGGTAGTTGTGGTGGCGAATCTCGTCGCGCAACCGTTCGACCTGCGCTTCGGCCTCGTCCTTGCTAAGCTTGTCCGGGCCGAGATCGTCCGGGTCGAAGTCACGCTCGGGCAACGTGGCGTCAGAATGGCTCATAGCATCATCATAAGCCGCTCGGTGGACAAGCGTCGGTGAGGCACCGGTGCTTCTTGGCGTCTCTACAATAGAACGGCAGCGGTTCGTCACAGCGGTTTGTCACGGCGATTCGTCGTCATCTCTGTTAGATTGAGAAGGCGCGCCGGTCCGTCTGACGTGCTAGGCGATAGCGAGGCTGTCGTCTTCAATGTTCTCGTCGAAAGGATAACTTATGGCCGAATGGTTTGTGTGGATGTCGACTCCCGAAGGGTGGATCGCGCTCTTAACGCTGACGATCCTAGAAGTTGTTCTCGGGATCGATAACATCATCTTTATTTCGATTCTTTCTGGCAAACTTCCCGAATCGCAACAGGCCAGGGCCCGCAACCTGGGTCTGTCGCTCGCACTCATCACGCGGGTGCTGCTGCTGCTGTCGATTAGCTGGGTGATCGGTCTGACCGCGCCGCTCTTCGCTGTGTTGGGCGTGGAGATCTCCGGGCGCGACCTTATCCTGTTAGTAGGCGGCTTGTTTCTGTTAGGCAAGGCGACCTTCGAGATGCATGAAAAGCTCGAAGGCCACGAATCGCCCGAAAGCGCTAAGGTCGCGGCGTCGTTCGGGGCGGTCATCGTGCAGATCTTGCTGCTCGACATCGTGTTTTCGCTCGACTCGGTCATTACTGCGGTCGGGATGGCCGACGACGTGTCGATCATGATCATCGCCGTGGTCATCGCCATCGTCATCATGCTGATCTCGGCGGCTCCGATTAGCGCCTTCGTCGAAAAGCACCCGACCGTGAAGATGCTCGCGCTTAGCTTCCTGCTGCTGATCGGCTTTTCGCTCGTCGCCGAGGGGCTCGGCCAGCACATCCCTAAAGGCTACATCTACTTCGCGATGGGCTTTTCGGTCTTTGTCGAGATGATGAACTTGCAGCTTCGCAAAGGGGGCAAGGCTCTAAAACTCCACGGCCCGAAGTCGTCGCAGGCGAACGCTGACGCGGCGCAGGCGTCCGAACAGGGGGACTAGAACAGACTGATTAGAACTAGCGTTTGAGCGCGAGGCGGGCGAGTCCGAACAGAGTCTTCGGCGGCGCGGTAGGCACCAGCTGCCAACTGTGCGGATAGCGCCGCGCCGCCGTTTCGACTCGGTCGAACAGCGTTTCGAACAGGTGTTCGGGCATGTTTAGTGCCGGAGTGAGGCGGATGATGCGGCTCGCGTTTAGGGTGTAGCAGGCGTGGACACCCGCGCGGTGGAGCGCCCGCAAGCCGAGGCCGCTACCGAGTTGGGAGACGAGTTCGGCCTGGCTCGGTAAGATTCTGTCCGGCAGCAGCGGTTGCAGTTGGAGCGCGAACAGCATACCGGCACCGCGCACCTCGGCTAAAAAGTCGGGGTGTTCTTGCTGGATAGCCTTGAGGCGGGCGAGGCCGTGGTCGCCGAGCGTTCTCGCCCGATTTACTAAATCTTCGTCGACCAGAATCTCTAGCGACTTGAGGCCGACCGCCATCGCGAGCGAGCCGCCGCCGAAGGTGTTGGAGTGACGTTTGGCGTAGAGGCCGCCCAGAGCGCGCCGGACGATGTTGCGCCGGGCGATGGTCGCGCCGACCGGGACGAGACCGCCGCCGAGCGGTTTGGCGAGGGTGATGATGTCGGGCTCGAGCCCCCCCGCTACGCTCGCAAACCAGTACCCGGTCCGCCCTAACCCGCTCTGCACCTCGTCCGCGACGACGATGAGGCCGTGCTTCTGACACACTGTTGTCACCGTAGGCAAAAATTCGGGCGGAGGCGTCACCACGCCGCCCTCGCCGAGGAGGGGCTCGAGCACCACCCCCCCGATCTTGTCGGGGCCGAGTCGCGCGACCGTCTCTACAAACGCGTCCGCGTCGCCGTAGGGCAGCGTCACGATGTCGCCCAACAGGGGCCGAAACGGTGCCTGATACTCTTCGTTCGGCGTCAGGCTTAGCGCGCCGGCGGTCTTGCCGTGGTACGCGCCGCGAAAGTTGAGCAGTATCTTCGCGCCCGGACGCGCCGCCCGGACAAATTTAATCGCCGCTTCGATAGCTTCGGCACCGCTGTTCGAAAAAAACACCTGCGAATCGTAATGGCTCGGCGCTTGCCGTGCGAGCAGCGCGACGAGGTTGGTTTCGAGCGCCGCCCGCCACGTCGAAGCACTCTGCTGCGGGAGTCCCGGCGCGGTGTTGTGCTGCAAATAGTCGCGTAAAAAGTCTACCAGCGGCGGGTAGTGTTCGCCGAACGGAAGTGCTGCGTAGCCGCCGGCGCTAATCAGGTGTCGGCCTCGTTCGTCTGTTAGCTCCCACGGGCTCGTCACCGTAAACGGCCCGGCGATTTCTAGCGCCTCTAGGGCGCGAATCAGGTCGCCGTTACCGGCGTCGCGCTCTAAGCGCCGTACCCGGCTCGCCGACAGCGACGCGAAGACGTCTCGGCTCGTGACCGGTAGGGGTGGGGTCGTATCGGGTGGAGACACATCGTGCGGAGACATATCGTGCGGAGACATATCGGGTGGAGACAAGGGAGTTAGAAAAGGCCGAGAAGCCGTTAAAACGCTACGGAATCTCGCGGGTGAGCCGGTTGCCCGCTTCGTCTTCGACGATAATGGTCGCACTACCGTCGACGGTGACGTCGAGCGAAAACGCCTTCTCGCTAACCGGCAACACCGAGACTTCGATCCCGGCGACCGCGATCCGCGCGAGCAGGTTGTTGTCTCGCGCGATCCCCGAAATCCGCAGACGACCGTCGCCCAGGCGCTGTACCGGGTCGAGGTCGAGGGTCGGCGGGGTCGCGTCGATCTCTAGGGTGTAGTCGAGGCGGGTACTCCGTCCGCTTACGTCTTCGACGATGATGGTCGAAGCCCAGCGGCCTTCGGTAATCTGCTGCGGACGAAAGCCGAACTCGACGAGGCGTTTGCCCCGGTCGCTCTGAAAGATCGGCGAGCTTAGCAGATCGAACTCGTCGACGCGAATCGCCGCGATCCCCTCGTCGTCGACGGCGTAGCCGCTAATGGTCAGGTTTTCGGCAGTGCGCACCGTGCCGCTTCGGGGATTGCTGATGGTGATAAGGGGGGCGAGCGAGTCCGACCGTTCGAAGCAGCCGCTTAGAGCGACCAGGAGGAGCGCGGCGCCGAGCCACCGGAGCTGTTTCATATCGGTAGTCTAACGTGTGCGGGCGGTTTGCGGGCGCGTTGCTTTACGGTCGGGCTTTACGGTCGGCGGGGCTGTCCGAGACGCGACTAGGGAGCGGATCAGAGAAGGGACGAGAGCGCGGCGATGCCGGAGCGGACCCGAAACGAGCGGCAGTGACGAGACGTGCTGGCGAGACGATGAAGGTCCGCAGCACAGACTCGTTAGGTACTCTCAGGCTTTTTTGCTAAACTCGGGTTCGAAGGATTTAGATACGCTAGTAGAAAGGGGGCGGGCTCGAGCCCATCGCCAACCTCACAGGGCACCTCGTACGCCGCACAGCATTTGCGTAACGGGCGGTCAAAATGTCATGATGGTGGGGTGAGTGACCCAACGTTTATGTGCCGTGTTTACGAATAATGTTACGCCGACCTTACAACGACGTAACAGATAGCGTTTACGCACCGTCGGCACGCTAGCTTTTCGAACGCTCGGGGTGTAGACCTCAGAGTACAGACCTCTTCCTAAACCGCTCGTCTAGGGAGTAGACCCTGGCACATCTGGCCCTACGTCTCTCGGTTATACGTTTGTAAATCAGTTTGCAAAACATTTGTAGACCCTACGGAGGATTATGAAAAGACTTACCCTACTACTCGGCGTCCTAGTCGCGACGCTGCTAACCTCGGCCCTCGCCCAGAACAGCGACACCTACGTCCATCAGGTGTTCGGCGAATGGGACACCCTCGACCCGGTCAACGCGTACGACACCGCCTCGGGCCTCGTTATCGAAAACGTCTACGAAACGCTCTACACTTATCAGGGTGACAGCATCACCGAGTACGAGCCCGCTCTCGCGACCGGCTACGAAATCTCGGACGACAACCTTACCTACACCTACACGCTCCGCGACGGCGTGACCTTCCACAGCGGGAACGACTTTACCTGTGCCGACGTCGAGTACTCGATCGAGCGGGCGCTCGTCACCAACCCCGGCGACTCTGGTGCCTGGATTCTGATGGAGCCCTTAACCGGCTACTACTCGAACGTCGCGTCCGAACTCGGCGAAGACGCTACCGACGAAGACTACGCCGCCGCCTGGGAGACCATCAGTGGCAGCGTCGAGTGTGTCGACGACACGACCGTGCAGTTTAACCTCGCCCAGGTCGACCCCGCCTTCTTCGTGAAGATGATGTTTTACGCTGCGGCGATCGTCGACCGCGACTGGGCCATCGACAACGGTATGTGGGACGGCACCGAAGCCACCTGGCGCGAGTGGGTCGGCGTCGATCTGCGCGAGTACTACCTCCACGACCATGTCAGCGGCACCGGCGCTTACCGGATCGTAAACGCCGAGCCGACCACGGTTGTCGCCGAAGCGTTTGGCGATTACTGGGGCGACGCTCCGTCGGTTCAGAACGTGCTGATCCAGGTCGTCGACGAAGAGTCGACCCGTCTGCTCGCGCTCCAGCAGGGCGACGCCGACCGGATTACGGTCAACAGCTGGGCCACCATCGAGTCGCAGGTTCGCGGTCTGCCCGGCGTAGTTATCCACGAAGACCCCTCCTGGACCTCGCTCACGGTCGGCGCGATCCACTTCGTTCAGGACATCGAACTCGAAGACAATCCCAACGTCGGTTCGGGCCAGCTCGACGGTAACGGCATCCCCGCCGACTTCTTCGCCGACGAGAACATCCGGCTAGCCTTCGCGCAGAGCTTTAACCAGGACGCCTTTATCGAGCAGCTCTACGTCGGTAACGGCAGCAAGCTGACCATGGCGCTGCCGCCCTCGTTCCTAGGCTACAACGAAGACCTACCGGTCTACAGCTACGACCCCGAAGCGGCAGAAGAAGCGTTCCGGGCCGCGTTCGACGGTGATGTGTGGGAAAACGGCTTCGAGCTGACCATCACCTACAACACCGGCAACACCACCCGCCAGACCATCGCCGAAATCCTCAAACAGAACATCGAAGTTCTCAACCCGAACTTTACGATTAACGTGCGCGGTATCCAGTGGCCCGACTTCCTTGCGAGCCGCCAGGCGCAGCGCGAACCGGTCTCGATCGTCGGCTGGGTGCCGGACTACGCCGACCCGGACAACTACATCTACACCTTCTATCACTCTAACGGCTACTACGGGGAGCTACTCGCCTACGAGAACCCCGAAATGGACGCGCTGATCGAAGAAGCTCGAGCCATTACCGACTCCGAGCGCCGCGCCGAAATCTACCGCGAAGTCGGCCAGATCGGCTACGAAGATGTTCCGTTCCTGACCTACCCGACCCAGCAGGCGTTTATCGTGACCGGCGAAAGCGTCGACGGCATCTACTACAACCCGATGCTGAGCGGTCAGTTCCTCTGGAAAGACATCAGCAAAAACTAGCTAAGCCTACGAGCGTTCGACGAGCGGATTCGGGGGAGGGTAACCTCCCCCATCTTTTTTGAGACGTTTGTCGCGCCGAAACGTCTATGCTCCCAAGACACGGGTTCCACTTCATGCTACATAATTTAGAGTAATATCGTTCGGAAGAAGCTCGGACGACGTCACACAGTGCTCTATCTGTAGCTGTCCTACGTGTTCCGCTCGGATCGATCTACGTTTACAAGCGAATCGATCGGAATCGTTACGGTACCGCGACGAGAACACGACTCGGATTGCGGCCCTCCGGGCGACGCACCGTGCTGCCTCGGACGCTGCGGCTGCATTATAGGTAGGAGCGAACGACCGAACACGGCGATGGTGAATTCGAGCTTAACCGTTACCGTTAGCCCGCACGTTCGCGATTGGGGGTGCGGGGAGGGCTCGAGCAGGTACACTATTTTGTGATCGGTAGCGTGCTTTTTATCCGTCCAACAAAATCTATCGGCACAACGGGATCCACACAGAAGGAGGTGGTGATGTGATCGCTTTTATCATCCGGCGTCTGCTGATGTTGCCGGTGGTTATTATCGCTGTATCGATCGTCATCGTCGGGCTGCTCCAGTTTTTATCGCCCGCACAGCGCGCGGCGGCGTTCGTCCGCTCCGAGCAGCAGCTACGCAACATCGACGCGATTATCGAACAGTATCAGCTCGACGCACCCTTTCCGGTGCAGTACTGGAACTGGGCCTCGGAAGCGGTGCAGGGCAACTGGGGCTACTCGCGGGCTTCTAGCGAACCGGTCCTGACCACAATTCGGAAGCGGCTTCCGGCGAGTATCGAACTCGCACTGCTCGCACTGCTGCCGGTGATCGGTCTCGGCATCTGGCTCGGCACCGCCGCCGCACTCAACCAGGAAAAGCTGGTCGACCAGGCGACGCGCATACTCTCTATCCTGGGCTGGTCGTTACCGACCTTCGTGCTCGGTATCTGGCTGCTGGTTATCTTTTACGGCGGCCTAGACTGGTTTCAACCGGGCCGCCTGTCGAACCAGTACATTATCGAGATGGCGTCGGGCGGCTTTACGACCTACACCGGGATGATGACTGTAGACGCGCTGCTCAACGGTCGTTTCGACATTTTTGTCGACGCCCTCGCACACCTGGTGCTACCGGTTATCACGCTCGCGGTGGTGTCGAGCGCGCAGATTACCCGGGTGATGCGCACCTCGCTGCTCGACGCGCTGTCGCAGGACTACGTGCGTACCGCGCGCTCCAAGGGGCTGCCCGACCGGAGTGTCAATCTCAAACACGCGCGGCGCAACGCGCTTATTCCGGTCATTACGCTCTCGAGCCTCGCGTTCGCGTTTCTGCTTAACGGCGTGGTCGTAACCGAAACGATCTTTAACTACCCCGGCATCGGTATCTGGGCGGCGACGGCGGCGGTGCAGCTAGACGTGCCGGCGGTGCTCGGCTTCGCCCTCGTGACCGCTGCGATCGTGGTGCTCGCCAACCTGGTGGCCGACGTGCTCTACGCAGTGGTCGACCCACGGATTAGGTACGACTGATGGACGCGACGAACCGACCCGAACAGCAACCCGAACAGCAGCCCGAAGAGACGCTGCGCGACACCCGTGCCTGGTATCAGTCTAAGCTGATGAAGCGTCTGCGCCGCAGCCCGCTCGCGGTGCTCGGCGTGGTTATCCTGGTCGCCTACGTTCTCATCGCCATCTTTTCGCCGCAGCTCACCCACGACCGGCTCGGGCGAGGCTGTATGCGCGACTTAGGCGTCACGCCGACGACTTCCGAGCGGCTGCTCAACCCGACCGACCCGGTCTTCTGGCGGGCGATCGTGGTGCCGCCGGGGAGCTGTTTTCGAATCCCGCGGGCGAGCTTTTCGCCGATCCCGCAACCTCCGAACGCCGAATACCCGCTCGGCATTACCGGCGGCGGTTACGACATCCTCTACGGGCTGATCTGGGGTGCCCGGATGGCGTTCTACATCGGCATTCTGGTGACCGGTATCAGCCTCGGGCTCGGCATTGTGGTCGGCGGGCTCGCCGGCTACTTCGGCGGCTGGTTTGACAACCTGCTGATGCGCTTTACCGACACGGTGCTGGCCTTTCCGAACCTGATTCTGGCGATGGTCTTCGCGACGATCTTCGGTGCGGGGCTGACTAACGTCATGGTCGCACTCGCGCTGGTCGGCTGGCCCGCCTACGCCCGGATTATGCGCGGCGAAATTTTGCGGGTTCGCGAACAGGAGTTTGTCGACGGGGCGAGGGCGCTAGGCGCGAACGGGCTGCGCATCTTCTTCAAGCACATCCTGCCGAACTCGCTCGCCGCAATCATCATCGTCGCGAGCCTCGACATCGGCGCGGTGGTGCTGACCGCCGCGGCGCTAAGCTTTCTGGGCCTAGGTGCCGAGGTCGGTTTCGCGGATTGGGGCCAGATGGTCAACTTCGCCCGGCAGTACATCAAGGGGCCGCCCGGCGACCCGTTCGGATACTGGTACGTATCGCTCTGGCCGGGTCTGGCGATCGTCGTGTTCGTGCTCGGCTGGAACCTGTTAGGTGACGCGTTTCGGGATGTGTTCGACCCGCGCGCCTAGACTGCTACGGCGTCACCGCAACGTGCCCATTATCGACTTATAGCGCTAAGGAGCGCCGCGCAGCAGCTGTTGTGCGGCGTTTTCTTCGCTTAGCGGGGTGCTGGCGGGGAGGGGCTGGTGGAGTTCGAGCAGAAACGCCGTAATGGCGAGGTACTCGTCGTCTGCTAGCATGCCCGGAAACGGACGCGGCATCGTAGCGCGGATGTAGTGGTAGAGGACGAAGCCGTTCGGAAAGCTCGCTAGTGTGCCGTCGCCGTGTAGCGCGGGCGGCTCGCCGATCGAGAAGGCGTAGTTGTAGCGCATCATGGTGTGTTCCATCTGGGGCGGGTTGTTGGTGCGGTGACAGCTCGTGCAGTCGCGGTGGTCGGCGGGAAAGGACAGCTGGGCTTCGGCAAGGCCTTGGGCGGTGTCGCCGTGGCAGGCGGAGCAGTAGAGGTCGAACAGCTCGGCGCCGTGGGTAACTTGGGGGCTCGAGCCCGCCACCATCGTCACCGTCTCGACCGTCTGAATCTCCTCGTCTTGCGACACCGACACCGGCACCGCTACGAGGACCATCACCCACACCATCACCAAAAGAGTTCGCATGTCTTCTAGCCTAACAAAACACCCCCCACTGCTACCGTGAGGGGCGCCGCCGGACAGGTTGCTAAGGTTTACAGCCGACTCCGCGGGTCAAGCGCGTCACGTAGCCCGTCGCCGATATAGTTAAACGACAACACCGTAATCACAATCATCAACCCCGGCCAGATCGCGAGCCACGGCGCGCTCAGCACGTAGTTCTGGACGCCGTTTAGCATGTTCCCCCAACTCGCTGCTGGCTCCTGGATTCCGAAACCCAGAAAGCTCAGCCCCGCCTCGATAATGATGTAGGTGCCGATGTCTAGGGTGATGGCGACGATCAGCGGCGCGACCGCGTTCGGAAGCAGGTGCCGAAACATCACCCCGCCGCTCCGCACCCCGATCGCCCGCGCCGCGTCCGCGTACTCCTGCTGCCGCAGTTTGAGGATCTCGCCGCGAATCAGCCGGGCGTTGGTGATCCAGCCCAAACTCGCCAGCACGATAATGATCAGCACCACCGAACTCGCCTCGCCGAAGACGCTATCGACCCAGCCGCTAAGAGGGATCTGCGGATCGTTTAGCAGCCCGGCGAGTACGAGCAGAATCGGAAAGAGCGGTACGGACAGCGCGAAGTCGATGGCGCGGCTAATCACCACGTCTAAATCTAAGCGAAACGTCCCTAAAACTGCGACGTAGCCGAGCCCGACGATGGCAAGGCCGATAACGATCCAGGTGATCAGTGTCGCTGTCTCGCCAAAACCGTCGCTAAACATCTGCCCGAAGGCGAACAACTCGACGAAGAGCAGCGGCCACGCCACAGCCTGCGCTCCCCACCGCAATGCGGCACGAGGCTGTTGTCGCAACCGAGTCCAGACACCCGCAGACACGAGCAGCCAGAGGCCGACGAGCAGCCCGAAGCGGAGCCCGCCGCTACTAAAGAGCCACGCTGCGATGACACCCGCCGCCGCACCGAGCGACAAGCCGATCAGCGTCCCCCGATCGATCTGATGCCACTGCTTAGGCCGCCATAAAGCCCTGGTGACTGTTACCGGCTGCCCGCTAAAGTAGCCGGCGATCGAGCCGAGCACCACGCCGACGATCGCGTTGATAAACGCCACGCTAAAGCCGACGATCAGCGAAATCTGCCCGCCGTAGAGCAGACGGCTAAGGATGTCGCGACCGAGATAGTCGTTGCCGAGGTAGTAGCCCGCTTCGGCGTCGGGCGGCGCGAAGATAAGCTGCCCCTGCACCCGTGCCGGATCGTGCGGGGCGATCAGCGGGGCGCTAAAGCAGGCCACGATAATGAGCAGCAACACGACGCTGCTGACCATGGCGAGGCGGTGCCGCCGAAAGCGTCGCCAGGCGGTCTGCAGGGCGCTGCGGGCCTCGGACTTCTTTTCGGGCGGGTCGTTGCGGAGCGTCTGCACGGCCATTAGCTGTACTGGATCCGGGGGTCGACGAACGCGTAGGCGAGGTCGGCGAGCAGGTTAAAGACGATGGTCAGCATCGACAGCAGCACGATCACGACCATCGCGACGTTGTAGTCCTTACTGATCAGCGATTCGAGCAGCGCCGTCCCCATCCCCGGCCAGCTAAACACCGTTTCGGTCAGTACCGCGCCGCTAATAAGACCCGGAATCGCGAGGCCGATCAGGGTGATGATCGGAATCAGTGCGTTACGCAGCGTGTGCTTGTAGGTCACGCTTCGTTCGGGGAGCCCTTTGGCCCGGGCTGTTCGGACGTAGTCCAGGTTCATCACCTCTAACATGCTCGCCCGCATAAACCGCGTCCACTGCGCCATCTGAATCACCGACAGGGTAAACGCCGGCAGGATGAGGTGGTAGAGCCGGTCGCGGATAAACGCCCACCAGGTCGCGAACGTGTAGCGCTGGGCGAGTGCCTGATTGTTGCGCACCCGCTGTCCGTCTTCGATGGCGAGCCGGTAGCCGGGCGGGATGGTGTAGCTTTCGGTGCCTAAAAACCCCTCGACGGTGACCACGGTCTGGCCGTCTTCTCGCGTGATGGTCGCGGTACCGGCCACCTGCGAGCGGGGTGCGCCTTCAGTGGTGTAGGGCTGGACGCCGCTGGTAAAGCCGCCTGCAGGGAGCAGCTCTTTGCGGGTGGTGCCGAGCGGCATCCCCTCGGTTACGGAGTCGCCGACCGAGACCCGGGGACGAAAATCAGACAGAAAGATCTCGCGCGTTTCGCCTCCGGCGGTTTCGATGACG
Source organism: Trueperaceae bacterium (assembly GCA_034521635.1). GTDB lineage: Bacteria > Deinococcota > Deinococci > Deinococcales > Trueperaceae > JAXHMC01. The sequence goes on from JAXHMC010000049.1 coordinate 54,842, forward strand.
ACGGTGCGCTCGACGATCTCTTCTCCCGCGATGGTGAGGGTCTCTTCGCGAATGTCGGTAACAGAGCCGTTCGCCGGTGCTTGCGGCGCACCCCGCGTTGTCGGGACGGTGAGGATAAGCGAGGTCAGGATGATAAGCATGATGCCGAGCCAGAAGACCGGTGTCGAAAAGCCGATAAAGTTTAGAAACGATACGATGTAATCGAGCACCGAATACTGCCGGATCGCGACGAAGATGCCGGTCGGAATCGCGATGGTGACGGCGATCAAGAAGGCGAGCCCGCTAAGTGCCAGCGTGTTGGGTAGCCGCCTCTCGACGATGTATTCGAGTGCCGGAATCCGGTAGAGCCGCGAGTAGCCGAGGTCGCCCTGGAGGGCTTGGGTCAGCCACTTGGTGTACTTGACCGCGATCGGTTGGTCGACCCCGTAGATAACGCGGAGCCGGTCTAGCTCTTCGGCGGTGATGTTGGGGTTCGAGAAGCGGATGCTGTCGATGATCGGATCGCCCGGTTGCAACTCGATGAGTGCGAACACCACGAGCGAGACGAGCAGCAGGAGCGGGATCATCTGCAATAAGCGGCGGATAATATAGTTACTCATAGACATCCTCTGTCTTTAGCGTCGGTTTTTGAAGATGGAAGCTACGCTCAACAGGAAAATGAAGCTGATTGAATAGGCTCAACAAGATAACGAGCGGGCGCCGCAAAAGGGCGCACCGCTCGGAGGGTCGTACTAGCGAGACAACCTGTTCGCCCTAGGGCTGGGTGACGCGCTGGACGGCACCGTTCTGCTCCCAGCCGATCTCCCAGGCGTTCCAGCCGGGGTACTGGGTGGGTCCGTTAAAGGTGTAGTTGACGAGGCCGTGCCGCACCGTGACCGGGGTGGCGGTCTGGTAGAGGGGGATGGTAGGGAGTTCGTTCGACCAGATCTCCTGCATCTCGAAGAAGAGTTGGGCTCGAGCCTCCGGGTCTAGCTCGGTCTGCGCGGCTTCCCAGAGCGCATCGTACTCTTCGTTACACCAGTTACCGATGTTGTTGCCCGAAAAGCCGTTGTCGGCGCTCGGAATCGCGGCGCAGTTGTAGAGGTTGCCGTCTTCGAGCAGCGGGTTCGACACCCAGGCAAACTCGAAAAAGCCGGTCCAGGTGCCCTCGCTAGAGCGCGAGAAGTAGGCGTCGTCGAAGACCACGCTAGAGGGCGCGTTGTTGATGGAGCAGCCGATACCGACTTCGCGCAGGTCGTTACAGAAGTACTGCTGGTTGCGTTCGCGGTCGGCGCGTCCGGCGACGGTCACGTACTCGATCACGAAGTCGACGGTGCGACCGTCTTCGGTGGTGCGGTCTAGGAGGCCGTTGCCGTCGCTGTCGCCCCAGCCGACCTCGGCTAAGAGTTCGCGGGCGCGTTCGGGGTCGTAGGGGTAGGCGTTGACGTCGGGGTTAAAGAGGGGGCTCGAGTTATTCACAAAGCTGTTCGACAGCACCACCGCGCCGTTAAACACCTCTTCGACCAGACCCGTACGGTTCATGGCCGAGATAAGCGCCTGCCGAGTGCGGACGTCGTCTAGGGTGAGGTCGGCGACCGCCTGGACGGTGCTCCACTTGTTGATCTCGACGTGCTCCCAGACGCTGCTCGCGACGGCGTAGACGTCGAACACGTTGCGGGCGCTGCGCTGCAAGGTTTCGAGCTGGTCGATCTCTAGACCGACCGAGGAGAGCGCGTCGGTGTTGCCGGACAGGACGTTGACGAGCAGGGTCGGGGTGTTCTGGATAAAGCGGTAGTCGACGCTCTGCACGTAGTTGTCGGCACCCCCTTCGGGCTCGAGCCAGAACAGCGGGTTGCGCTCCATGGCGATGCTCGCTCCGGGCGTCCACTCGACAAACTGAAACGCGCCGTAGGTGACCGGCGGGCCGAGTTCGGGCGTCGCGATCGGGTGGCCGAGCAGTTCGTTCTGGACGATTTCGGCGGCCTGTTCGGGGCTCGCGTCAGCGAGCTGGGCCTGCACGTCGTCCCAGATCGGCCCCCAGATATGGGCGGGCGCGTCGACGACGGGGAAACCGACGAGTAGCTGATAGAACAGGTTGACCGGTTCGTAGGTCACCTCGAAAGTCCGGTCGTCGATAATGTTTAGATCCGAGATAAGGTCGTAGTAGGTGCGGTCGGGAACCGGCAGGTTAGGGTCGCCGAAGATCTCGTAGCCGAGCGCGACCGAGTCGGTACGGATCGGGGTGCCGTCGCTGTAGACCGCTTCTTCGCGGATCGTCCAGCGCACCGTCATCGAGACCGGCTCGTCGTTTTCGTCGAGGACGACCACAACGCCGCCGTTTTCCTGTGTGGGGATGCTTTCGGCAACGATCGGCAGCACGTCTCCTTCGAGGTTGACGCGGGTAAAGCCGGGAAACATGTAGCCCATGATCTCGGCGGTGATCGCCTGGTTGTTGACGAAGGGCTCGAGCGCCGCAGGCTCCTGCGAGGCGCCGACGATCAGGCTGTTGTCGTTCGGGCCGGCTAAGGCCGCGCCTGACATGACGAGAGCGAGTAGTAAAACCGCAAGTTTATTCATCTATCCTCCTGTAATGCTTACACTGCACGACACCTAGACTATCCTACAGACCGCTGTATTGACAAGGTTTCGCACGGACACCAGCAAGTGCCCTAACGCGTCGCCACAGTTTTTATCGGCGAATAACGATAGATGACTAGGGAATAACCATGCGCCTATAAAAACGTTCCTGTCGCGGCTTTTGGCGGGGTAGCGGTTCTGGGGCGGTGTGTTCGGAGAGTATGTGTCGACATCTCTAAAGAGTTCTACGAAACGTCGCGTCAAACGTTAATGTACAAAACATCGATGTGAAGCGTCACCGCCGCTATCGGTTAAGGGTAAGGGATGCAGCATCATCCAGAGGGACTGCTTAGGCGTCGTCGAACACGGTCGGCGGCTTATCCCCCGAAGGCGTATCTCCCGACAGTGTCGTAAGAATCCGGCCTGAAAAGAGTCGCACCACTAACAGCGTTACAAGCAGCCCGTTACGAACATCCCGGCCAATAACGCCGTGTACACAGCTCTGACAAGAGGACTCTGACGAGAAAAACTTGGCGAGAAGACCCCGACGAGAAAACCCGGCACCGCGTCGCTGCTAGGGCGCTCGGCGACGAGCCGAGGCGTAACAACGAGGCGATACCGGGGCGGTGTCAGATGACGAGGTCAGACGGTGAGGTCAGACGACGAGGGGCGGGGCGACCGGACTAGCTTTTGTCGCTGCTGCCCCCCTGATTCGGAGCGGCGGGCTGTTTGTTGCGGTTCTGGATAAGCTTGACCAGAAAGTAGACCGCTGCCGCGATAATGGCGATCGGGATGAGGTAGCGCAAGATCGCCCAGAGAAAGCCGGCGATGATCTGAAACAGCACGCCGACCAGGCCGAGTAACCAGCCGACCACCCAGATGATCCCGGTGGCGATGAGCAGGGCGATAAGACCGAAGGCGACAAGTTCGATAATTTCTTGTAGAGATCGCTTCATAATGGCTCGTAGTATAGCAGGAAGTGTTTGTAATGTTAAACGAGTCTATCGCCCAATCGTAAAACCGACCGCTATCGGTGGGCGCTGCGGTAGGCTGCGAAAGGTGCGGTTAGGCGGGCCGGAGGCGTGTACGCGCGGGTTCGTGACGTGTGGGAGGGGGTTGGGGCCGTACACTAAAGGCTATGGCTCAGACCACGACAGTTCAGGTAAAGCTCGAAAAGATGGTTCACGGCGGCAAAGCGCTCGCTCGGCTCGACGACGGACGGGTGGCGCTGGTCGGGGGCGGGATACCGGGGGAGTGGGTGAGGGTAAGGCTCGAGCCCCGCTCCGGGGTGCTGCAAGGAGAGGTGGAGGAGGTGCTCGAGCCCCACCCCGAACGCCGTGACGCGAGCCGTCACCCCGGCCTCGACTACAGCTTTATCAGCGGCCCGCACCAGCTTACACTCAAACAGCAGGTCGTCGAAGACGCCCTCTCGCGCGGTTTTGACCGCGACATTAGCGTGCCGCAGCTCGTGTCGGCGCAGCACCCTTGGCACTACCGCAACACCGTCCAGCCTGCCGCTGAACAGGGCGCGCTCGGCTACCGCGAACCGGGCAGTCACGACCTCGTAACCTTAGACGCCGACCCGGTCGCCCAAGAGCCGATTAATAGGGTGTGGCAGCAGTGGCTCGAGCTCGCTACCGACAAACGCCGCGTCAAAGGGGTGCGCGAGGTGGTGTTTCGCTGTAACGACGACGGCGAGGTGCTGCTCTGCCTCGTCGCGAGTGCCTCGGCCCGCAACTATCTCGACATCGCCCACGCCCTCGTTCGGGGCGGCGTTACCGGGGTGAGCTACGCCGAACACGACCCGCGCGGACGGTTTCGGAGCGGCTTCGAGCGGCTCGCCGGGGCGCGCACCGTGCGGCAGCGCTACGGTCGTTTCGAGATAAACCTAAGCGCGACGAGCTTCGCGCAGCCCAACCCCGACGCGGCGAGCATGCTCTACGGCGAACTCGAAGCGCTCGCCGGCGAAGGCGACACCGTCGCCGAACTGTTCGCCGGTAGCGGCGTTATCGGCTTTCATTTGGCACGCTCGTTTGGCCAGGTCATCGCGCTAGAACTCGACAAAAGCAGCGTGGCCCGGGGCCAGCAGGACGCCGAACGGCTCGGACTGACCAACATCACGTTTCGCCGCGCCGACGCCCGCAAAGCCGACCTGCCCGCCGCCGACCTTATCTGCGTCGACCCGCCCCGCGCCGGGCTCGCCAAAGCGCTCCGCGAAAAGCTTATTAGCAGCAGCACCGACCGCCTGCTCTACGTGTCGTGTGACGTGGCGACGTGGGCCCGCGACGTCGCACACTTCGAAGCAGAAGGCTTTCGGCTCGTACACCTCCAACCCTACGACTTCTACCCGCAGACCCACCACATCGAGATGCTGTCGCTCTTGCAGCGCTAGCGTGCGAACCGCGCGGGAGGCGTTTCTCTTGTCGTTGCCAGAACCGCTGCCAGAACCGTCGTTAGCGTTTCGGACGAGCGTTTTAGGTGGACGTTGTAGGTCGATGTTCGTGCGTTTTGTGCAGCACACCCAGCACCTCGCTACTGCACTAGCGCCTGTCGGTCGGGGTCGTAGCGGTATTCGCGTAGCTTCGGGGCGACCTCGCGAACCCGTTGGGCGAGGTCGTCGTCTTTAACGATGACGTAGTTGGTGCCGCCGAGACTCACCGCCTGCACCTCTCCTTCGTTCGAGGCCCACTTCCAGACCTCCATCAGGCTACGGTCTTTAAGCAGCGCCATGCCGGTAAGCTCTTTCGCGTCGAAAGCAGGATAGGTCATGCTCTATTTGACCATACGCGGCCACCCTGTTTGGGGTGCTGTTCGGGGTGCTGTTCGTTGCCGGGTGTCTGTGTGCGGTGTGTGGACAGACCCTGGCGCTCTAACCCGCTGTGGCCGGACGAGCGACCCCTATCCGGGGGTGTGTCGTTGTAACTTCAGCTCCTTTTCAGATAGAGTAGGTATACTGCTGTCAGATATTTGTGATTCGGCAGTTGGGTGCGGCTTTACCAACAGACGCCGAATTGCTATACCCGGAAGCGACCACCTTCGTACATCCACTGTATGTCTGTGGCACGCGTCGTTATTAACCCTGTACGTCACCGTAACCGTGGGTTGGGTCACGTAGCGAAAGGAAGCCATGTTTCGATATCTGCTCGTCCTGATGATAAGCCTGCTCGCACCCATAAGTGTCGGTGTGGCGCAGGCGCTGTCGGAGGGGAGCGAACTGCTGATTACCGACCCGAGTAGCGAGGTGATTTTAGGCTACGGCGTGGTCGCGGCGGGGCGGCTCGAGCTCGAGCTCGTTCGCGAATCGAGCGCGGTGGTGCTGCTCTTTATCCAGCCGGACGGCGCTTTTGTGGTGCAGGCGGGGTCGTTAGCGACCGACGGGCAGATCACCCTGATGCGTGACGACGGGACGGTGTTCGGGCTCGCCGAGCTGTTACAGGAGCGGTCGTTAGGGCTCGAGCTCTCCTACACCCCCGAAGAGAGCTTCGAAGGCGACAACACCGACGACGAGGTTCTCGGCCCCCCCACCGAGCGCGGCAGACCCGCCGACAACCCCGGACTCGGACGAGAAAACGCTCCCGGCCAGGGCGGCGACAACCCCGGTCGCGGCGGCGGTCGAGACGATAACCCCGGTCGCGGTGACGACAATCCCGGACAGGGTGGGGGGCGCGACGACAATCCCGGTCAGGGTGGGGGCAGCGACGACAATCCCGGTCAGGGCGGTGGACGTGACGACGATAATCCTGGACAGGGTGGCGGTCGGGATGATAACCCCGGTCGTGGCGACGACAATCCTGGACAGGGCGGCGGTCGAGATGATAATCCCGGACAGGGTGGTGGTCGAGACGATAATCCTGGTCGCGGCGACGATAATCCGGGTCGTGGCGACGACAATCCTGGACGGGGCGACCCACCACCAGGACGGGGTAACGAATGATGCCGGAAGTTTTGCGCTACCGGGCGTTGCTCTTTCTGCTGTTGGCTCTGCTCGGCGTGTCGCTACCCGGCTGTGCGCCGCAGACGCGACCGAGCGAGGCGACGGCGTCCGTACAGTTCTTCTTTTCGTCCGAGGCGTGGGGCGGGGTGCCGTTTACGGCGCCGGAAAAGCAGCAGGCGCTCGTTCGGGCGATGCTCGACCGGAGTGTGGAACGGCTCGAGCGCGGTGCTTCCTTCGCCGCCGAAGGTCCGGTCGAGGTTCGCCGCGCCGTCGCGGTCTACGAGGTCGATAGACGGGGCGACCTGCCGAGGTTGCGGGCGGGCTACGAACTCGAACTCCGGGCTCCGGAAAGCCTGCTCGGCCAGCGCGTTGTCCTGACGAACCGGGCCAGTAACGTGTCTCGGTCGGTGGTGCTCGAGCCCACGACGACCACAACAAACGGCTTGCCGTAGCGCCACAACCTGAACTCGGCGTGAGGGCGATGTGGTTCTGCCAGTGTCCACAACAGAAATGTGGTCGCTGTAATCCGGCAGTCTAGACGCCGTCGACCAGACACTGTCGACCTAAACACTGTCGACCAGACGCCGTCGACACAGACGCTGTCGACCGAAACCGCCGCAGAACAGCTCGCCAGGGTATGATGAGAAGAGATGCCGATACATACTACGCACATGCGTAACACGGAGTACGAGAGAGTTTTCGAACACTTTAGCGCCCGCAGGGGCAGGTAGGAGCAAGGCATGAGCGTCGCGATGTCGTCGACTTCCGCAACATCGACTACTGCCAACATCCTCATCGTCGAAGATGACGTCCGCCTCGCGCAGATGCTCGAAGCGGAACTCGCGCAGCAGGGCTACAACCCGACACTAAGCCACAGCGGTAGTGAAGCGCTCGCGGCGGCGGCGGTCACACCGTTCGACTTGGTCATCCTCGACCTCAACCTTCCCGACATCGACGGTATCGAAATCGCCGAGCGGCTCCGCCGCGACACCGAAGCAAGCATCCTGATACTGAGCGCGCGGGGCGATGTAAGCCACCGGGTGGCCGGGCTCTACGCCGGGGCGAGCGACTACCTCACCAAACCGTTTAGCGTCCACGAACTGCTCGCGCGGATTCATGTGCGGCTTCGCGAACGGCAGCAGGAGGAGGACGTGATTCGGGTCGGTGGTCTGGTGCTCGACACGCACCGTAAGGCGTGTCTGGTCGGCGGGGAGATGCTCGAACTGACCGCGCAGGAGTTTCGGGTGCTGTCGCTGCTGCTACAGAACCGGGGCCGTATCTTTTCGAAAGACGACCTCGAACAGCGGCTCTACGGCGGTAAGGAGCCGCCCGGCTCGAACACCATCGAGGTGTTTGTCTATCAGCTTCGCAAAAAGCTCGCCGCCGCCGGGGTCAGAGACCTTATCCGCACGGTGCGAGGGATGGGTTACGTGATTCGGTAGCGTCCGGCAAGCGCTTCGTCGTGCTGTCTACCACTAGCCTGTTTACCACTGCCCCCACGAAGGAGGCTCGAGCCCCCCATGCGTCTACAGACTCGGCTTAGCGGGCTGCTGCTCGGCGTGCTTGCGGTCGGGCTGCTTCTGTTTGGCGGCGTCGCCTACCTGAGCTTTCAGCAACAGCAGCAGCGCGAACTCGGTGCGCTGTTAGAGCGCGAACTCGCGCGGGTCCGGTCGCTGCTCGAAACCCCGGCGGCGGCGGTCGGCGCGCAGCTGTTAAGCGACGACCAAACCGACCTCACACTCCAGTTCGTCTCGCCGGACAACGAGGTGGTGCTGCCGCTCGGGGCCGGGGTGCCGTTACCGCGTTACGACACGCCGACGCTCGTTAGGGTGGCCGACGAACGCTGGCAGCTCGTGGCGGCGGCGCCGTGGCAAGCCCCTGACGGTTCGGTGCGCGGCACCATCCGCCTCGGGTTAGATGTCAGTGACCCTATCGGTGCGCGGCAGACGCTGTTTCGTAGCCTGCTGCTAAGCGGGGTGCTGGTGGTGCTGGTCGCAGCGCTGTTAGGGATCTGGTTGCTGCGGCGCTCGTTGCGACCGCTCGGGGCGCTGGCGGGGCGGGCTCGAGCCGTCGACCCTGCCGACCCCCAACCGATCCGTTACGATGGTCCCGCCGACGAAGTCGCCGACCTCGCCGCCGCGCTAAACACCGCGCTCGCCGGGATCCGCGCGCGCCACGACGCCGAACGCGCCGCCCTCGCCGAAGTCGCTCACGAACTCGCCGCGCCGCTTAGCGTCGTCGCCGGACACCTCGCGAGCGTCGCCGCCCACGAACACGAAGACACCCGGCTGCAGGCCGCGCACGCCGCCGCGCAAGAGCTGCTTTACACCTCGCAAGACCTGCTCACGCTAGCGCGGGGCGAGCTAGAACGCCCGCTCGACCTCGAACTGTTCGACCTGCGAGACGTGGTGTCTAAGATCGCGCGGGAGTATCCGGGCATACGGCTGTGCGACCACCCCGACCAGCCCGCCGAGATGGCCGGCAATCCCCAGCGGATGGCGCAGGTGGTGCGTAACCTGGTGCGTAACGCGGTGCAGGCGAGCGGCGGGACGCAGACGGTGTGGCTCGAGCTCACCGCCACCCCCGACGAACACCGCCTGACGGTCGGCGACCACGGCCCCGGCATCGCCCCGGACGCGTTGCCGCACCTCTTCGAGCGCTTCTACACCCGGCGCGGCGGTGTCGGGGTCGGTCTGAGCGTCGCCCGGCAGATCGTCGAGCAGCACGGCGGCAGCATCGAGGTCAGTTCGGAGCTGCACGAGGGGAGCCGCTTTACGGTGCGGGTGCCGAGTCTGCAGACGCAGTTCGACGAGGCCGACGAACAGGACGAACCGCTCGGCGAAACCGAAGCCTAGGGCTCGAGCCCTCGAATACATCTCTGAATAGGTCTCTGAATAAGCCTCTAGGCCGCGACCGCAGCGGGCGCCTCGATCAGCTCGGACAGACGCGACACGCAGCGGTCATGCTTTTTGGCGTAGGCGCCGTGAGCGTAGCTCGGGTGAAACAGTTCGGGGAGCTCGAGCCCTCCCGACAGCCGCAACCCTACCCCGAGATCGTAGAGCTTGTCGATAAAGTGGACGAAGCGCAGCGCGTTGTTCTGCTCGGCGATCGGGTGCGCCTCGCGGACGTAGAGCGTACCGATCTGGCGCAGCACGTCGCGGTAGCGGATCGGGTGGAGCTGCTGCAAAAACTCGATAAGCCCGCTTAGCGTCGTCACGACCTTGCCGCCGTCGCTGCTCTCGGTGCGGAGCAGGGCGTCTAGTTCGGCTTCGCTGTAGGGGCGGGCGAGACGTTCGCGCTGCCGGTAGTCGCGCCCCTCCATCCGCAGCGTGGTAAAGCGCTCGGCGATGTTCTGGATCTCGCGCCGAAAGTCGTTAGCGTTAAAGCGCCCCTGCCCCTGCGCGTCGGGCGGCGTGTTCGAGGTCGTGACCACAAAGCTGCCCCGCCCGAACGCGAAGGCCAGAAACGACTTGACGATAAGGGTGTTGCCGGGGTCGTCGAGTTCGAATTCGTCGATGCAGATAAGCGCGTAGTCGGCGAAGGTGCGCTGCGCCTCGACCTTGCCGAGCGCGCCGATTACGTAGACCAGTTCTTGAAACGACAGATAGGCGCGGTTGTCGTCTTGGTAGGCGTGGTAGGCTGACGCGAGCAGGTGGGTTTTGCCGACGCCGAAACCGCCGTCTAGATACAGACCCTGTCCGGGCCGGGGCCGGGGTGATTGCCAGGGCCAGCGCGGACGCGTGTGCAGCGGTTCGGCGGCGCCCCGGGCGAAGGCTCGAGCCCTCTCTAGCGCCTCCTGCTGGGTCGGGTGCTGCGGTCGGTAGGTCGCGAAACGCGCCGCGTCGAAGCGGGGCGGCGGCCTAAACGCTTCGAGGGTCGGTCGTTCGGATAGGGTTAACTCGTCTAGCGCTCGCAGCATAACGTTTAAACTAGCACGACGCGGACGGCGCTACCGTCACGTTCGGCAGATTTGACGCGGCGTGCCCGGTCGGTGCAGCTGTTCTGGTTGCGCCGCAGCGTGCTTTTTGTCTAGCAGCATCGAGGTGACCTACAAAAGTCAGCCCGGTGTTGTTATCTGTTCTGTTAGTTGTCCTTATTTGTTAGCCATCATACGATTTGCGGCACACGACCGTGTACGACTTTCTGACCGAGTACGTCTCGCGGTTACGCCTGACGTGTGGTTACGCCTGACGTGTGGTTACGTCTAGCGTTCGGCTAGGAATAACGCCTTCCGAAAGGCTCTGTTTAGAAACGCAAGCCCTGTCCGGAAACTCTGTCTAGAAACCTCGTTTAGAGATTCTGTTTAGAGACGAACGGCGTCTGCGGTTTCTGCTCGTGTCTCTACGCTGGCTGCGTGGCGAGCCGCTGCGTCCGCGCCCAGCGCAGTGTTAGGTAGAGCGGTACCAGCGATATCAGCGCTCCGAGGATGCCCATCGCCGCGTAGCCGAGCGTCGCGAACACCAGCCCGCTGCTAAAACTCGCCGCCGCCGAGACCAGCCCGATAAGCAGGTCGTTAAAGCCCTGCGTCCGCGCCCGCTCTTCTAGCGAGAGCTGGTCCGAGAGCAGTGCCGACCCGCCGACAAAGCAGAAGTTCCAGCCGAGCCCGAGCAGAAACAGCGACACCGACAGCGGAATCAGCAGGGTCGACAACGGCGCCGCGAGCGCCGACAACACAAGCACGACCGCGCCGCTCACGATGACCGGAACCCGGCCCCAGCGGTCGGTGAGCTGGCCCGAAAAGAGCGAAAACGCGTACATCCCGAGCGTATGCGCCGAAATAACCACCGACACGCCGCCGAGACCGTGGTCGTGCTGGACCATGTGTAGCGACGTCATCACCATCAGCATGACCATGACCGCCTGGCCGAACACCATCGCGCTCATCGCGGTAATCACCGCCGGGTCGCGTAAAATCTGGCCGAGGGGCCGAGCCGGGCGTTTGGGCCGGTGCCTGGTCTCGTCGTCTTCGATGGCCCGGGCGAGGTCGCGCGGGTTAGGCCGGAGCAGCGCGAAGATAAGCGCCGCCGACAGCACGAACAGCAGCAGCGTGGCGAGGTACGCCCCCGACACCGCCGGCAGACCGTTTAGCTCGGCCAAGCGGCCCATCGGCGCGACCGTCAGCGGCCCGACCACCGCCCCGACCGTACCGCCCAACACCACCGTGGCGACCGCCCGACCGCGCTGCGCGAGCGGCGTCACTTCGGCAGCGACAAAACGGCTAAGCTGGAGCGCGGCCTTCGCGTTGCCCATCACCAACAACCCCACAAGCAGCAGCCAGAACGACCCGACCGCGACCGCCCAGACCGCGCCCGCCGCGCCGAGCACCCCGAGCAACAGCCCGAAGGTAAGGCTCGAGCGCCTCCCCAACCTATCCATCAACAAGCCCCAGAGCAGCGCCGCAAGCGCCGACCCGACCCCGAACACCGCCGCCGGCAGCCCCGCAAGCGAATCGCGCCCACTAAGCTCCGCGCCAACAATCGCTGCAATCGCTGCCGTCGCGATAAAGCCCGCCGACCCGAGCGCCTGTCCGGCAAACAGGGCGTAAGTAATGCGGCGAGCCGCGCGGATATGGTCGGGGTAGGTGGTAGACAGAGACATGTCGTTAGTTTACGCCGCTACGTCGGCTAGGCCGAGGTTTCGCTCGACACATTTCTACGTCTCAGTCTTCGTGTTTTGTTTTGTGTCTCGTCGTGCGACTCGTGCCGACGCCGCAGCAATGTCGCCACAACCAACGATGCCGCAGCGATGGCTCGACAATGCTCGACATCGATAAGTGTCGGTGCCGGGTAGCGCCCGGCTGCTCGGTCGGGACGGTCGCACGAGATTACGGTATCGCGGCGGTGTTGCCTTCATTATGGTTTAAGACAGAGGCCTACACGTCGAATGGTTTGAGACCAAAACCTGCTTGTTCGCGTGCGAACTTTAGGCGAACGACGTTTTTAACGCTAAGCGACAACCTATGGGGGGACACTATGGAATACACCCGTTTTGGAAAAACCGATTTGCACGTCTCGAAGGTCTGTTTCGGTACCTGGCAGCAAGGGGGCGACTGGGGCAGCTTCGAGGTTGAGCAGGCGCAGGCCGCGATGCGCCGCGCTCTAGAGCTAGGCATCAACTTCTTCGACACCGCTCAGGCTTACGGGTTCGGCAAGGCCGAGCAGATTTTAGGCGAGGCGCTCAAAGACGAGATTAAAGAGCGCCGCGACGAGCTTGTGTTGGCGACCAAAGGGGGGTTGCGGATGGAGGACGGCGAGCTGTTACGCGACTCGAGCCCCGAGTGGCTACGCAAAGGCGTCGAGGACAGTCTGCGCTTTCTAGGCACCGACTACATCGACCTCTATCAGATTCACTGGCCCGACTCGGACCGGCCCTTCGAGGAGATGGCGGAAGTGCTAGACGGCTTCGTTAAAGAGGGCCTGATTCGCTACGTCGGCGTGTCGAACTACGATGAAAAGCAGATGGCCGCATTCGAGAAGGGCCGTAAGCTCGACGCGTTGCAGCCGCCCTACCACCTGTTTCGCCGCGAGGTGGAAGAGAGGATTTTGCCCTACGCCTACGAGCACGACGTCGGTGTACTGGTCTACGGACCGCTCGCGCACGGGTTGCTGACCGGCAAGTACGACCCCGACGAGGAGTTTTCCGAAGACGACTGGCGTTCGCAGAGCGACATCTTTCAGGGCGAGACGTTTCGGCGCAACTTAGCGGTGGTCGACAAGCTCGACGCGTTTGCTGCCGAACGGGGCTACGACGTCACCCAGCTCGCGGTCGCGTGGGTGTTGGCGAATCCGGCGGTCGACGTGGCGATTGTCGGTGCGCGCAAGCCCGCACACATCGAAGGCACCGCGCCCGCCTCCGACATCCACCTGACCGACGGTGACCTGCAAGAAATCGAAGAGATTATGAACGAGGCCAAGATGGTCGGAGGTCCGTCTCCCGAAGGGGTTTAGCGTCGTCATCCACAGTACCGAAAAGACCGCAGCCTTACAGAAAGGGTTGCGGTCTCTGTCTTGGTGGGAGGTAGACGGTCGGGGACGGAGACGTAAGTGAGCCGTTTCTGAGGTGTCCCGATGGGGCGGTGCGCATGCGCACCCTACAAGGTGGTCTGTCTACGGGGCGATGTAGACGGTGCGGGGGGAGGTTACGGGATGAGCCAGTTGCCGAGAAACTTTTCGCCGTCCCAGACGAAGCGGGCGGAGTAGTGACCGTCCGGGTGGAGGTGGAGCCAGGTGATGTCGCGGATTTCGGTGTCGATGACCGCGAAGTTTTCGCGTCCGGCGACGACGTCGTCGTGGGTGAGGTCGTCTTTGCGGACCGCGTCGGCGAGGCCGTCTTGGGGCTCTGAGACTACGGTGTCGGGGGCGATAGGTTTGGCGTAGATGGCGAGTGACCGGGGCGAGGTCTTCTGCCACTGTTGGTCGGCTCGAGCCCCCTCACTATGCAGTGTCGCGTGGCCGCTAAGGCGGAACTGCTCGAGCTTCTTTTTGTCCCAGCCGTGCCAGACTATGTCCGGTGTCTGTTCTATGTCGCGAATCTTCTTGGCCCGACGGTCCGAATGACAGGTCAGCCGCCGCGCGTGCCGGTCGGTTTCGCGGAGCACCACCGTGCGGGCGTGGGGGCCGGTGCTTACCAACGTCGGCGTGTGAAACGCGTGTTTGGGTCTGCGGGCACCCTGTTCGAGGTAGTCCCAGACATGCGCCAAAAGCTCGGTAAGGTCGTCGTATCGTTTCATCGTGTTCATAGCGCTACGCTAACAGGTCGCCGGGCGCCGCACCGTGGGGTCGGCCCGAGACGCCCGGCGGAGCTAGTAGGAGAGGCCGGGCGTCCGCCGCAAAAACGCGTCGCTCGTCACCTGTTCGAGCATAAAGTCGGCGACGTCGGCGCGAGAAATCCGCGCGGTAATGTGCGCCGCCGGGTTGCTAAACCCCGCATGGTAGCGGCCCGTACGCGGTCCGTTGGTCAGTACGCCGGGCCGGACGATGACCCAGGCGAGCGAACTCTGTTTGATGACCTGCTCCTGCCGCTCTTTGTCGCGAAAGGCGCGGCGCAGAAAGAGCGGAATCACGAAGTAGCGAAAAAACCAGCCGAGTTGCCCCGTGCTGTCGCCGACTTCTAGCGAGGTCTCGCAGACGAGCCGCTTCACGCCGTGCGCCTCCATCGCCCGGACGATGTTGCGGGTGCCGTCGGTCAGCGTCGCCCGGTCGAACAGTTTGCGGGGCCAACGTTTGCCGAGCGCGACGAGGACGGCGTCTTGGCCGGTCACGGCAGCCTCGACCGAGTCGTAGTCGAGAACGTCGCCCCGAACGACACGGAGGTGGGGGTGTTCTAGCGAGATATCGGCGGGGTCGCGGGCGAAGGCGGTGACGTGGTGGGAGGTAAGTCCCTGCTTTACAATCTCCCGCCCGGTCCGCCCGGTCGCGCCAAACACGAGAAGCTTGAGAGGTGCCATAGGTACAGTCTCCATAGACACAGTCTAATTAGGCGCAGTCTAACTATGTGGAGTCTGACCATGTGGCGTCTGAGGTGTGACGTAGTTCGGTTAGGTCGACGGGATGAGGCCGCGTCAGGTCGACGAAACGGTGTCGCTCGTGTCGCGTTGCAGCAGTGCGACACCGCCGCCGACGAGCAGCAGCAGCGCCGATAGTAGGAATCCCGACCTTAAATCTCCCGACCTGTCCGCGAGCGCCCCCGACAGCAGCGGGCCGAGCGTCTGCCCGACCGAAAACAGCACGGTGAAGAAAGCGATGCTGCCCGTCCAGGCGTGCTGCGGCAGGGTGTTGCGGACGATGGTGGTGACGGCGGAGACGACGCTTAGAAAGCTGCTACCGAACAGGACGGCGGAGGCGAGCAGACCGGCGAGGGTGGTGCTTAACAGCGGGATTCCGGCACCGACAGCGTTGAGCAGCAGGATGAGGGCGAGGGCGTAGCCGCTGCGCATCTTGTCGAGCGCCCGCCCCCACACAAAGGTCGACAGCGCTGTGCTAAGCCCCAACACCAGCCAGAAAAAAGACACCTGCGCTGTGCCCGTCCCTTGGTCGCGCAAAAACGCGATGACGAAGGTCATGTAGGTGATGTAGCCGAGGCCGAACAGAAAGTAGGCCAGCGCGGCGGGCCAGAGCCAGAGCGTCGTTTCGAACGCTCCGCTGCGGCTGCCCTGCGGGCGTCGTTCGAGTTCGGGCAGAGACAGCGCGGTGTGCCGTCCGACGAAGGTGGCGACGAGGCCGAGCCCGCCCAACACCAGCCAGGCGAGTGGCCAGGTATCGGTGCCCCGCTCTAAGAGTAGCGGCAGACCGACGCCGCTCGTAACGATGCCGAGGCCGACACCGCCGAAGTAGAGGCCGACGATAAAGCTGCCGCCCGCCGCACCGACCGCAAGACGCGAGGCGAGGGCGGCGCCGCTGATAAAGGTGACGGCACCCGAAAAGCCGACCAGCGTCCGAAAGGTTAGCAGCAGAAGATAGTTGGGGGTGAGCCCTGAAATGAGCAGGCCGAGGGTGGTGATTAGCATGGCGACCCAGAAGATGCGGCGGTTGCCGAGGCGCATCGCGAGCGGGGCGCTAAGCAGGGCGCCGGCGAGGTAGCCGAGCGCGTTGGCGGTGTTCATGGCGCCGGCTTCGGCGTAGCTCCAGCCTAAATCGTCGCGCATAGCGGGTAGGATGAGGGCGTAGGCGAAGCGGGCGAGGCCGAGCGAGACGGCGGGGCCGAGCGAGAGGAGGAGGGCTCGAGCCACCCTCCCCTCCATCACACCACGACCGGTCATCGCACCGTTTCTGTGTGTCTTGACAGCATACGCAACTCTACACCCTGTGAGCCGATACCAAACGCGCAGATACCAAATGGGCCGACACCAAGTCGACTTCTGTAGGTCACGTCGATGCTGCTAGACAAAAAGCACGTTGCGGCGCGTCTGTTTTGGCGAATATCTGTTTTGGCGAAAACGGGTGCTAGTGGCGCTGTGGTGCGCACGGCGCATTCTATGATTCGGGTGATTGGTATCAAAGTAAACAGCGATATAGGCGAGTCGCGAAGCCCGCCTCGGTCGGTTATTGTCTCCGGTTACTGGCTACTGTCCCGGTCGTGAGGATTTAGGGTGTGCTCGGCTGCCCGTCTAATCGTTGCAACGTCTCGAAGATGCCCGACACCCGCATAAACGAGTTCGCGCCGGCGTAGGCCTGAGCGGTAAGGCCGTCGTCGTTGATGAGGGTCGGGTCGGCGCCTAGCTCGAGCAGTGCGGTGATAACCTCGGGGTTTTTGTTGTCGCGCGCGGCGTACATGAGTGCCGTCCAGCCTTCGGGTGTCCGGGCGTTGACGTCGGCACCGGCCCGTATAAGGGTGATGTGGACCGTTTCGTCGTAGTTGGTCGACGCGGCGACCATGAGCGGGGTCAGGCCGAACGCGTCGCGAGCGTTAAGGTCGGCGCCGAGTTCGATAACGTCTGCGACGGCAGCGGGCGAGCCGCGCTGGACGACCAGAAAGAGTTCGGCTTGGGCGAACGCCGCCCCGCCGGCGAGCGCGAGCATCGCGACGAACGTCGTTAGAAGTGTCCGGTAAGTCTGGTTCATACTTCCCTCCCTGCGTCGGCTGTCGCGGACGCCGATAGATAAATGTCTGGGTCGTGGCTGGATGTCTCGGTTGCGTGTCGGTGTGCTACGCGTCGGTGACAAGGTTGCGGCTACAGCGAACGCTGTAGGGCTGACGAGCGGTGCGGCGAGAATTAGAAGCGTCATAACGAAACGGATACGTCTAAACAGACACGTCCAAACGTACATGTAAGCGTGACGCGGTACCGACAAACATCCGGCAAACATCGTGCCTAAACTTCGTCGTGCCGAACCTCGCGTCTAAACCTCTGCCTATACGATTGTAGGCCTTGACCGGCAGGAGCGTCTGTGGATTTGGTTATTCCGAGGGCTCGAGCCCGAATCAGTCTCCCACCCGAATCAGTCTCCCAACTGTCTCCCGACCGTCTCCCAAACTGTGTGGCAATACGAGAACACCATCCCCGTCTACATCTAATCTAGAGGTACTATGACGCAACTTACGTTTGGGAGCGCGACCCTCGGCTCCCGTAGTCAAAACACTGCCGCACTACGTCTTGTACCGCTCACCACGCTCGTGCCGTGGTTTCTGACCACGCTGCTGCTGCTCGTCCACCTCGCCGCACCCGGCATTATCGAGACGTACGCCCTCTATCCGCTGCTGCTCGGCATTATCTTGCTCGGCTTACCGCACGGAGCGCTCGACCACCTGGTTCCGGCCCGGCTCGGACTCGCGTGGGGACGGAGGCCGCTCGGCTTGGCGCTCTATCTGCTCGCCTACGTCGGCATCGCGGCGCTCTACTTCGCGCTCTGGGTCTGGCAACCGCTTATCGCGTTCGTCGGCTTTCTGCTCGCCACGGTGTGGCACTGGGGTCAGGGCGACATGCGCTACCTAGAGATTTTTCTTGGCCGCGACCGTCCGAGCCAGTGGGGGGCCGGGGTCACGCTGCTCTTGCGCGGGGCGCTGCCGATGGCGGTGCCGGTCCTGGCCTTTCCGGACACGGCGGAGAGCCTCTACTATCACGCTGCGCGGGGCTTAGGGGCGCAGGCGACGGGGCTAAACCTCTCTCACCCCGGCATCGTCTACCCGCTGGTCGGCTTTCTGGGCGTGCTGTTTGTGCTCTACTTGGTTAATGCGGTGCGGGCCGCGCCGAACCGGGCGGTGCTGCTTATCGACGGGCTCGAGCTCCTCCTCCTCGTCGCTCTGTTTAGCCTGATTCCGGCCTACATGGCGATTGGCGCCTACTTCATCTTCTGGCACTCGCTCCGCCACCTCGCGCGGCTGCTGCTCTTACGCCCCAAAGACGAAGCCCGCCTCGCGAACGGCGAATGGGCCAAACCGCTGCGACGCCTCACCCTCGACCTGCTGCCGATTACTGTCGCCGCCATCGGCCTGCTTATCGGCGTCTACTTCTTTAACGCCGCCCGCATCACGAGCCTCGAAGGTTTTGTCGCCCTCTACCTGGTGCTGATTAGCGCGTTGACCAAACCGCACCTGCTGGTCGTCGCGATGATGGACCTGGTGCCGTCCGGCTACGAAGACCGCGCTCCACAGGCGTCATCCCGAACATGACGAGCGAAAGTCAGCGAGACGAAATCGCCGCGATGCTGTCGCGGGCGGGCGAGGCTCACCACCGCTACGAACAGAGCGAGCTAGGCGGACAGCGCGACGAAGAGTGGGCGCAGTGGTACACCGACTGGCTGCTCGAACACGGCCTCTCCCAGACCCTAGCACCGAGCGTAAGCGCCGAACAGATTCGCGACATCCTCGCCGAGTCCTCGAACACCCCCGCTTCCGAAGCGGACGAGGTCGGCTGGGCCGAACAGACCGCACAGCGGATGCTCGACACGTCGAGGTCTTCCGACTAGAAACCGACCCTTTCGCGCTTACCGAATACGACGACAACAACGGGGTGACGCGTAAACGTCACCCTAACGCGTTTTAACGCCGCTGCGTCCGCTACGCTACGACCACGCGTCGCTGACGTGACTCGACGACGCGAACCGTGCGGCGAACACCCCACCGGAACGTCCGTTGCTACACTAGCGCCATGACTCAACACACCCCTCCTCGGATTACCGTCATCGGTGCGGGCATGGCGGGCTCGGATGCGGCGCTCGCGGCAGCGAAGCTCGGCGTCTCCGTCGACCTGTACGAGATGCGCCCAAAGAAGATGACCCCGGCCCACCACACCGACAAGTTTGCCGAAATGGTCTGTTCGAACTCGTTCGGCGGCGAGGGTGAAACCAACGCCAAAGGCTTGCTGCAAGCCGAAATGCTCGCCGCAGGCGGGCTGATTATGACGAGCGCCCACGACACGCGGATTCCGGCGGGCGGGGCGTTAGCGGTCGACCGTGAAGCGTTTGGCGAACGGGTCAGCGCGGCGATTCGGCAACACCCCAACATCACCGTGCACAACGAAGAGCTTACCGAGATTCCGGACGGCATTGTCGTCCTCGCGTCGGGGCCGCTCACCTCGGACGCGTTGGCCGAGTCGATTCGGCAGACGGTCGGGATGGACTTTTTGGGCTTTTACGACGCGGCGGCGCCGGTTATCGACGCCGAAAGTATCGACATGAGTATCGCGTTTCGCAAGGGGCGCTACGGGCAGGCGGCGGACTACCTCAACCTACCGTTTCACAAAGACGACTACGACCGCTTTTTCGAGGCGCTCGGGGAGGCTCGTAAGCACGTGCCGCACGACTGGGAGAAGCTCGAATTTTTCGAGGGCTGTATGCCGATAGAAGAAATCGCCCGGCGCGGTTACGACACGCCTCGGTTCGGGCCGATGAAACCGGTGGGGCTCGAGCACCCCGACACCGGCGAGCGTTTCTACGCCGTCGCGCAGCTCCGCCAGGAAGACGTGCGCGGCCAGATGTGGAGCCTGGTTGGGTTTCAGACCGGGCTGAAGTGGGGCGACCAGAAAGAAGTTATCCGGATGATTCCAGGCCTGCAAAACGCCGACATCGTCCGCTACGGTGTGATGCACCGCAACACCTACCTCAACGCGCCGAAGCTTATCGACCCCACCCTCAACCTCCGCGACACCCCCCGGCTCTTTGTGGCGGGCGTGCTGGCGGGCACCGAAGGCTACCTCGAATCGTCGGCGACGGGCTGGTTGGCCGGCAGCAACGCGGCGCGGCAGGCGCTCGGTTTAGAGCCGCTGCTCCCCCCGGAAACCTCGATGCTGGGCGGCCTGGTGCGGTTTTTGGCGACCGCCGAGTCGGACAACTTTCAGCCCATGAACGCGAACTGGGGGCTGGTACCGACCCTGCCCAAACAGAAGGGCGAAGGGAAAAAGGAGCGGCGGATGCGTACCTACCGGCGCGGGATTGCGGAGTTTAGGGCGTGGCTCGAGCCCCTCACCACCCCCTCCGCCGAGTCTTCCGAGCAACCCGATTCGCCCGAATCCGAAACCGTCCCCGCCTAAACGCTTAGCCGCACGACTCAAGCTGTACCTAAAACCGACGGAGGCCTCGTGGCAAATCTGACGAACGACAGCAATTCCAAATATGCCTGCATACCCTAGCTAGAGTCAAAAGCCTCCAGGTCATCGAGTTCTAGTGCCTCCGCCATAAAGCACAGCAGATGGTGCCAAGAGTCAAAACAGTGATAGCGCGATAACGCCCTGAGGTCATCGAAAAAGGTCTGCCTCGTACCCAAACTCTGTCGAATAGCCCGGTAACGCTCATCGAAGAGGTCGAAAAGCGTGTGAAACAGAAAAGCTAAGAGCATGAGCGACAGTAAGATGGCCGCAAGATGCTGCTGGCCGTGGCCGAAGTTGTGTTCGATGTTGTAGCCCTTGGTCTTCAGGACATTTTTCGCCTCGTTTTCTATCTTCCAGCGGGCACGTCCGTAGCGGCATACGACCGCTACAGAGGATTCCGAGAGAGACAGGTCGGTGACGAAAGCGTTGTAGTAGAGCTGCGCGCCCTGAGCGTCGGTGATGGTGACGTCACACCAGTTGACGATGAGCGCGTCGGCAGAGTCTCGTAACGGTAGATCGTGGGCGAAACGGTACGTCGTGACGTGACCGGTCGTGGCGTCCCTTATCTCGAAGGAGGCTGGCGTAGCAAGGTCGAGATACGTGTGCAGATGTACGTGGCTCTGCCGCTTACAGACAAACACGAAGTTCGCACCGCAGGCGAGTACACGCTCGCAGAGCGGTTGGCGGCTGTAGAGGTCGTCACCCAGGATGACCGGGCTGCCGAGGTCGTAGTCGTTCGCTTTATGATCGAGCCAGCGTTTAGCCGCTGCCGTCTCACAGTCTTGTTTGTCGTGACCGTCCTGGGGAGTGACGAACGCGGGGGCTAAACACAACACTTCGGAGTGTTCGGGCGACACCAGCGTCGGTAAGACGACGCTGTGATGGTAGTGGCGTCCGTCGTTGTGGTCCACATGGTTACACTGCTCGCAAGCGACCTTGGTCGACGCGTGATAGTGCGTGCCGTCTAGGGCGACGAGCAGACGTCCGTGGTCGCGAAACGCGTCGAGGTGGCCCGCTTCGGCCAAGGTGTTGATGACGTAGCGGTAGACGACGTCGAGCAACTCGGGACGGTGTCCATCCAAAACGTTTTTAATCTGTTCGTCGCTCGGGATGTTCTCGCATCGGTACAGACTCTGAGCGTTGCTCTTACCCTTACGGCGTTTCATCTCGCGTTGCCAGGCCAGGAACGAGCGGCTTTGCATGTGGAACACGCTAAACGCCGATAGGCCGATGTCGGCGAGGCTATAGCGACGATTCTTTGCCCGGGTATCTTGGGCGTTCTCGAACACGCTGCCTAGCACATCGATCAGACGGTCGAATTTGAGAGCTTCAATCACGACTCATTCTAGGGTAGGAGGGCGGATGGTTCAAATTTGGAATTGCTGGACGAATGATGTACCGCTTAGCCGAATCGCCCTCGATCCGGAGGTGTGTCACGGCAAACCGTGTATTCGCGACCTGCGCTATCCGGTCGAGACCATCTTCGAACTTGTAAGCAGCGGGATGAGCTTCGACGAGATCCTTGCAGATTACCCCGACCTAGAGCGAGAGGATCTGCAGGCGGCACTCCTCTACGCCCAGCGGCTTAGCCAGGTGAAGCGCACCGTGCCGCTGGCGTAGTGCGCTGTCTCGTAGACGCGCAGCTCCCCCGGCGGCTCGCCTGGGCTTTGTAGGCCTCGGGGCTAGATGCGTTTCACATTCGGTGGGCGATTTAACGCTCTCGACTTAATTGCTCAACGATTACCCGGATACGCGCTTAGCGCGGTCACCGTGACCAAAATCAGCCCCATACCGAAGACCTGTAAACCGACCAGGCTTTCATTCAAAACCACAACGCCGAATAGCGCCGCAGTGACCGGCTCGACCATCGCCACCACCGAAGCCACGGCGGGCGTGGTGCGTTTTAGACCGACGATATAGAGGACGAACGATAACCCCGCCCCAAACACGCCTAGTACCGCAAACAGGGGCCAACTCGGCGTGCTCAGCACCGCCACCATCTGCTCGGCGTCACCCACCCAGACAAGGATGATGACGAGCGCCGCGAACGCCACCACAAGGATCGCCTGTGGGCTGCCGTGCGGCGCCGCGTACTTAAAGCCGAGGATAAACACCGCGTAGGACAGCCCGGAAAGCAACCCGGCACCAGCAGCGATCGGCGTAACGTCGCCGGCGGTTATCTCATAAACACCGGTAAGCAACACGACACCAATTATGACCAGCGCCATCGCGGCCCACTTGAACGGTGTGGGCTTTTCGATCTTGAGTGCGAAAGACGCGGCATAGACGAACACCGGCGCGCAGTACATCAGGGTCGCTGCGACGCCCACACTGCCCTCGGTGATGCTTACGAAATAGAAGGTGAGGTTGCCCGCAACGCCCACACCAGCGATGACCGACCAGAACCACAACTGACGACTCGCCAAGCCGCTCCGGCGTGGCCGCAACACTAGCCAGACGAGAACAAATAGCAGCCCGATCGCGCCCTGGTAGAACGACACCACCGCCGGTTCCCAGCCCTGATTGGTCAGAATGCCCGCGACTCCACCCGCCAGCCCCCAGAAAAGTGCCGCTAGCGCCACAAACGCTGTACCCACATTCTTCATCTGTCTCCACTCGTTTTGATGACACTGATTGATGACACTGACCCCAGCGGAGTCGGCAAGTTCCGCGCTAAAGTCTGACGATTACTATGCCACAGAAATCTTGGTTGTTTCGGGTCGCTTGGTTTCGTTCGTTTGGTTTAGCAGCTTGACGACTACACGTGTCGATTTGCTGGCTTTGAAGACGTTTGGAAGAGCTTCTAGACGCATATCTGCGGGCTTCTTTGCTGTGTGCGCCGTTTCGTCACCATCCACAAACCTGCTACCATACCTGCATGAAGAAAATCGACCTCCGTTCCGATACCGTCACCCAACCGACCGAGGCGATGCGCCGTGCCATGGCCGAGGCCGAGGTCGGCGACGACGTCTATGCCGAAGACCCGACCGTCAACCGTTTACAGGAGCTGCTCGCCGAACGTACCGGCTTCGAGGCGGGCCTGCTGATGCCGTCGGGGACGATGAGCAACCAGGTCGCGCTCGCGGTGCACACCGACCGGGGCCACGAGGTTATCGCGCCGTATGGCGCGCATATCTACGAGTACGAACTCGGCTCGATGGCGGTGATTAGCGGGTTGCTGCCCCGTCTCGTTCCGGCCCCGCACGGTACGCCCGAAGTGAACGACATTCGCGGCGCGATCCACCGGAGCATCCACCAGGCACCGACCGGGCTTATCGTTTTAGAAAACACCCACAACAAGGCGGGGGGGACGGTGGTGCCGTTAGAGCGGTGCCACGAGGTGGCTGAACTCGCGCACGAGGAGGGGTTACCGCTGCATTTAGACGGGGCTCGAGCCTACAACGCTGCGACCGCCCTAAACGTCTCGATGGCCGACCTGTGCGCACCGTTCGATTCGGCCTCGATCTGTCTAAGCAAAGGCCTCGCCGCCCCCGTCGGCACCGTGCTCGTCGGCAGCAAAGCGTTTATCAAAGCAGCCCACCGGTACCGGAAGATGCTCGGCGGCGGCATGCGCCAAGCGGGCGTCCTCGCGGCGGCAGCGATCGTCGCGGTCGAAACGATGAGCGAGCGGTTGGGAGAGGACCACGCTCGAGCCCAGACCCTTGCCTGCGGCCTTCAAGAGATTTCCGGCGTCAACCTCGACTTAGCGACTGTGCAGACTAACATGGTCTACATCACCCTTCAGAAAGCTTCCGACGTCGCCGCGAAACTCGCCGAGCGGGGTGTGCTCTGTAACGCGTTAGGGCCGACGACGATCCGGCTCGTCACGCACTACCAGATCGGCGACGACGACATCCAGACGACCCTAGACATTATGTCCGAGGTGATGGCGGACGCGCCTAGAGTGCCGACCGGCGTGTGAAGGGCGCGGCGGACACGAAAAAAGTCTACCTGCTCGCCCACCCGGCGGGCCATTCGGTCAGTCCGGCGATGCACAATGCGGCGTTTGAACGGCTCGGCATCGACGCTCACTACCAGGCACTCGACGTTCCGGCGGACCGGCTAGCGGCGACCGTCGAGAGTCTTCGGAGCGCGGCGGTGCTCGGCGCTAACGTCACCGTGCCGCACAAGCTCGCGGTGATGCCGCTGCTCGATTCGCTAAGCGACGCGGCGCGGTCGGTCGGTGCGGTCAACACCATCGTCAACCGAGACGGCGAGCTGCACGGCGACAACACCGACGCGGCGGGCTTTACACGGGCCTTGGTCGACGATGCGGGGGTATCTCTTCGGGGCAAGAAGGCGGTCATGTTAGGGGCGGGAGGGGCGGCTCGAGCCGTCGCCTACGCCCTCCTCACCGCCGGAGTCGCTCGCCTAGACGTCTACAACCGGACGCGAGAACGGGCCGAACAGCTCGCGGGGATGTTCGCGCACATAGGCACTATCGACCCGCTCCTAGACGACAATCTGCACGACACGGTGCGCGGCGCCGACCTGCTCGTCAACACCACCACCGTCGGGATGGGTCACGTCCGTAACGACCTGCAGGAGGGCGACGGAGCCTCCCCGTTGCCGCTGCACAGCCTGCCGCAGCGGGGCTTTGTGTGCGACATCATCTACCGTCCTCGTAAAACCAAGCTGCTTAAAGACGCCGAGGCGCAGGGGCTCGCGACGCAAAACGGTCTAGCGATGCTCGTTTACCAGGGGGCCGAAAGCTTTCGTCGCTGGACGGGCCGAGACGCGCCGATCGAGGTGATGATGGAGGCCGCCGACCGCGGACTCGGCTAGATGGTTAGCTAGCGTCGTTCGTCGCCGGATAGCGCAGCACGCCGAACACGGTGTAGGGATCGAGCTGGCGCAGCGTGACGTCTAGCGTCGCGCCGGTCACGATGTTGAGGGTGTAGCGTTTCTGGTAGTCGCCGCTCGGCTGCTGCGTCCACGGATTCTGGTTGGGAAGGTTGGCGAGGGCGCGGTCGAGCCTAGCCATCGCGTAGACCACGAGCGGGCTGCGGTACTCGAAACAGGCCTGAGCGTCGTCGAGACCGTACACGCGGCACGGTACCCGTTCGGCGCCGAGCTGTTCGGGGAGCGTGCCGAGCTGTTGTCCGAAGGGGTGTTGCGGCTGCGCCGCGCCGGTGAGCAGCGGCGACAGCAGCAGTAGGACGAGCAGACCTATCGGTAGCGCCGCAAGGCGGATAGTGCGGGCGAGCACAACGTCAAACATGGTCTAGTGTAGCACGCACTCCGCCTGCGACCGACCGATCGCGGTCTGTCATCCGCACCTGAGTGTGGTCTACTGCCGGTCTAAGCCGAGCGACCTAGACCGGGTGCGTCGGACCTACTGTTTGGCGAGGTTGCTGCGCCGCTCGACCTGGTGCCGGATGTTGAGCTGGAGCGAGTGCAGGGTGTAGTAGATCGGGTAGATTAGCGAGAGGTAGAGCAGCGCCGAGCGCCATGCGCCGGCGTCGAGCCCTAGCGCCACCAGACAGAACACGCCCCAGATCGAGCCGAGCACGACGTGCAGCCAGCGTCCGCGGGGCAGGCGGCTCACGTACAGAAAGCGGATCGGGATAAAGACCAGCAGCGAGAAGAAGACCGCGAGCGCCGTGTTTAGGATGGGCGGCGTGTTAAGCAGAAACAGGTAGAAGATCATGATGTTCCAGTACGACGGAAAGCCGACAAAAAAGCCCTCGTTGGCAAGTTTGGCGGTCGTTTTGGAAAACCCGAACGCGCTCGTAAACATCACGAGTGCGACCCACATCGTGACCGGCGTCAGAAACATCTCGGCCTGCATCATAAACACCATCGGCAAGACCACGTAACTTAGGTAATCGACGATATTGTCGAGGAGCGCCCCGTCGACCCCTGCCGCCGTCTCTTTGACGCGGTAGCGGCGGGCGAGGGTGCCGTCGGTCGCGTCGATGATGATGGTAAAGGCGATGGCGAGCAGCGCGAGCCGGAAGTGGCCTTCGAGTACCCACTGGATGCCTAGGGTGATGAAGATCAGGCTAGACGCGGTATAGATATGGACGAGGTAACCCCCGAGGCTCGAGCGATTAATCTGCGGCATGGTGTATGACTCTAGCAGGTTTTGACGCGGTAGCGATCGCGATGCGCGACAGCCTCGCTACGGTGTCCGGACGGGTGTCTGTGCGCGCAACCTGCTCTCTAAGGCATGCGCCTGCAGGACGCGGTAACGGCGGGTGCTTAGTCATCACTATCACCGTTGCTGCTATCCTCTAGCGGTTCGTTGTTTGTCGCGACCGACGCGAGGCTGTTAAGTACCCCGGCGATCGTTTCGGTACGGGTGTCGGCCATGAGGCCGTGACGCCGGGCGAGGTAGCCCGGTTCGTTGTAGCTCACGTAGATGGCGCCGCCGCTGTCTTGCCAGACGAGCATCTTTTGCGGCAGGTCGATGGCGTGGGTGCGCGACTGCTGCATAAGCGGGGTGCCGACCTGGGGGTTGCCGAAGATCAGCAGACGGGTAGGGGGGAGCTCGAGCCCCGCACTCTCCGCGTTCGCCGCGTGGTCGATAACTGTCACGAGGATAAGGTTGTTGGCGGCGATAGCGTGCTCGAGCCGTTGCTGTGTCGTCTCGAAGTCGTTGTTACTCTCCATCGTGACGACACCCTCGGCGCTCGTCTGCGCCAACGCGAGCCCGAAACCGAGTGCGACAACCGCTAGCAGGTAGCGTCGTGTCTTTGTAAACATGTCAAGCCCCTTTCTAGAGTGAATGTAACCTTAAGACTAGCACGCGGGCGTCCATCACTTCTGGAGACGCCCCCTATTGTTTGAGGTCGTGCTGTTTTGGGCCATCCTGCCGAGTTGTGGTGCCGAGTTGTGGTGCCGGGCCGTCGTTGTCGCGCGGTCGCCAGATATGCCAAAGCTGATACGATACAGCCCACCATGTCTCAGCCCTCCCGTCATCCGGTCGGCACCACCACCCTAGACCTCGCCGACGAGACCCGCCCGTCCTGGCGTGGCGCCGGGCCCCGTCCGCTGCTTAGCGAAGTCTGGTACCCGGCGATCGACGACGCGACCGAAACGCCGCAGTTTGCCGGGTCGAAACACCGTCCGGTCTTTCTGGCGGGACGGGCCGCTGCGGGCGCACCGATTCGGGCCGGAGGCTACCCGCTGGTGCTGATGTCGCACGGTACCGGCGGACTGGCGACGCATCTGGCCTGGTTGGGGACGGCGCTCGCGGCGGCGGGGTTCGTCTGCGTCGCGGTCAATCATCACGGAAACAATGCGCTGAGCCCCCCCGACCCCCGTGGCTTCATGCTCTGGTGGGAACGTGCCCGCGACCTCTCCAAAGTCGCCGACCTGCTGCTTGCGGACACGACCTTCGGCCCGCACCTAGACGCTGGCGCTGTCGCGGCGGTCGGTTTTTCGCTCGGTGGCCACACGGCGCTGCTGCTCGCCGGAGCCCGCACCGACTTGGCGGCGTTTCGCGCCTTCTGTGCCGGACCCGACGCCGACGCTACCTGCCGCGATCAGGTCGAGTTTCCGGGCATGCGCGACAAGTTCGCCCGCCTGGCCGAACACGACGAAGCGGTGCAGGCGTCGCTCGCGGCGTCGTCCCAGAGTTACCGCGACGAACGGGTCAGAGCGGTGGTCGCACTCGCCCCGGCGATGGGGGGTGCGCTGACCGAAGAGAGTGTTACGCCGGTACAGCTTCCGGTACGAATCGTGGTCGGAGCGGCGGACAAAGTCGCGCCGGTTAAAACGAACGCCGGGCGGATGGCGCGGCTGCTGCCGAACGCCACACTGCTCGTCCTGCCGGATGTCGGTCACTACACGTTTTTAGGGGTCTGTACCGAGTTCGGTTCTCAGAAGATTCCAACCTTTTGTGACGACCCGCCGGGTGTCGACCGTACCGCCGTCCACCGCCAGGTCGCCGCACAGACGGTGCGGTTTTTGCGCAAACATCTCGGCCTGTCGTGAACCTTGTCGTCACACCACTGGGTAGACCCGAAAGTGTACTGTCACTTGGAGCGTACTGTCGCCCGATCTTCTCTACCGCCACGCCTCGTCCCGACCAAATCTCGTCCCGATCGCGCTAAGACAGGCAGCGCCGACACCACCGCGACCTACCGTCGCTGCAAGATCCTGGACGACGAGACGCGCTCGCCGAGCTCGGTTTAGGACTTGGCCTAGACGTCTCGCCAAACAGCGGCACTGACGACCAGGACGGCGACGCCGGTGACGGTAACGAGGCCCGAAAGTGTCGCGAAGCCTAAACCGGCGATGACGGCGCCTGCGGCGTAGCCACCGTCACGAAAGAAGCGGTAGACGCCTAGCGCGGTGGCTCGGTCTCGGGTGGGTGCCCGGTCGGCGACGAGCGCGATAAGGGTCGGGTAGACCATGCCCGTGCCGAGGCCGAGCAGAAACGACGCGAGCAGCATCCCGTTAAGGGCCGACACGGTGCCGAGCAGAATAAGCCCGACGCCCTGAAACAGCATGCCGGGTAGGATGATGCGCCGCCGCCCGACTCTGTCCGAGAGCGGCCCGAACAGAATCTGACCCGCCGCCCACACAAACGGATAGAGCCCCGCAACCAGCCCGACTTCGGTGAGGTTGAAGCCCCGACTCGTCATCATGAGCGGCAGCGCGAGCCAGACGAGCCCGTCTTTGAGGTTGGTCGCGCCGCCGAGCAGGCTCGGTGTGCCGAGGCCGCGAATCCAGCCGATAGGGGAGGGTTTGGCGGGCGGTGCGGTTTCGGGTACCACAAAGCTTAGCAGCAACCCGAGTACGGAGACGGCGATGCCTAGATAGAACGGTTCGGGCCGCAAACCGTACGAGGCCGCGACCACCCCGGTCAGAAACGCGAGCAGGCTAAGACCTAAGTAGCCGCAGAACTCGTTAAGCCCGGCGGCGAGGCCGCGACGTTCGGGCGGGACGAGGTCAACCATCATGTTGAGCGTCATCGACCAGGTTAGCGCCTGATTGACCCCGAGCAGTAGGTTCGCCGCGATAATCCAGCCCCACGAGGGCGCCCAGATAAGCAGTAGCGGTATCGGTAGGCCGAGTGTCCAGCCGATAAGCAGCACGCGGCGCCGCCCGACCCGGTCGGCGAGGACACCGGCGAACAGGTTAAAGACCGCCTTGCTAAGCCCGAACGAGATGACGAACGCCGCGAGTGCGCTACCCTGGCCGAGGCCGAACGCCTCGCTCCCTAACACCGGCACCACGGTGCGCTCGAGCCCCACCATACTTCCGACGAGCAGGTTGATCAGCGCGAGTAGCCAGAACGCTTTAGGAATGTCCCTGATTCTGGTGGTGTCGGTCGATGAAGATGTCGATGTAGTGGTCGGCACGCGTACCCCTTAACGCTAGAAGACGATGTCAAACAACGAGCTTTTGGGTGTGCCTAGAATAACGTGCCGGGCCGAGTTCAGTCGGCGATCGACAGGACATCGAACAAGACGTTGATCCGTTTCTATCTGTCTGTAAAGGCTGGTTTGTAAAAGCGGTCGCGGTCAGGACTGTTGACGAGCGTCTACGGGACGTTTTCGCCGAGAGGATCTAAGTGGCGAAAGGTATAGCCGAGTTTGGCGCGCAACTTGTCGCTGCTCACGATTTTGTAGTCGGTGTCGACGTCGTTAAAGCTAGGCGGGGTGAGGCCGAGTTTGTGTGCGGCGGCGGCGTAGAAATCGCGCCGGGCCGGGTGGTGGGGGGCGCAGACGTTGAGGACGTCGCTGCGATGCCGCTGCTCGAGCACCTGCCCGACGACCGCGATCACGTCGTCGTGATGGACAAGGTTGATCGGTGCGTTGCCGCCGGGCATGTCCTGTTTGCCCGCTAAAAAACGGCCCGGTTGGCGGTCGTAGCCGTAGAGTCCGGCGAGCCGTAGGACGGTCGTATCGAAGACGGTAGCCTGTTGTAACACCGCTTCGGCGGCGAGCAGCGCCACGCCCGCAGACTTGTCGGGGTCGCCCGCGTCGGTTTCGACGACCGTCCGGTTGAGGTTGGGATAGACCGAGGTCGAGCTGATAAAGATGACCCAGTTCACGACCGAGTCTTCGGCGGCCTGCCGCACCGCCGCGAGCTGCGCCCGGTGAACCTCGGCGGCGTCGCTGCCGCGCGGCGGAGTCATACTGACGATAAGGGTGTCGGCGTCGAAGAAATCACCGACGTCGGGGCCTCGTAGTGTGCTCGGAACGCTCGGCGAGAGCTCGACGAGATAGGGGCGGGCGCCGGTCACTTCGATCACTTCGAGTTTGGAGGGGGTGGTGCTCGAGCCCTTCACCACATACCCCACCTTCACGAGCCGCTCCGCGAGCGCCATCCCCAACCACCCACACCCCAACACACTGACGGTCTGCGTCGGCTGCTTCATCGTTGTCTCCTCTCCGCGCTACCTGCACCCATCGCCCTCGTCTACACGTTGCGGGCTCGAGCCCGCGAGCACCGCTGACCACAGCCCGACGTGACGGTTTCGGTAGACGCCGCTCGTCGTCTCGTCGAGGTTGCCCCGACAGTCTACCAGGACAAGTGGTTTTGGCGAAATGGTTACCCCACAGGTTAGCAGGGTCGAGGTTTTAAGCGCGGACGGGCGGGCACCGTCGTCCCCAGCCGATTCGTTCGTGCGACGCCGACGTTACGAGAGCAAAGGGCGCCGCACGTGTTTGTCGGCGCCCAGGAACGCTGTCAGCCTACGTTCGAGATCGGGATGTACGACTGGGTTGGCGAACGGGCTAAAACGTCTCGACGCGTTCGGTGATCGTCTCGATAAAGTCGCGTTTGAGCGTGACGCCGAGGCCGGGGCCGTCGGGGATACGCTGGACGCCGTGCCGAGCGTCGAGGAGCGGTTCGACGATGTCTTCGTCCCAGTAGCGCGACGCGCTCGACGTGTCGCCGGGGAGGGTAAAGCCTTCGAGCGAGCTAAGGTGGAGGTTGTGCGCCCGCCCGATCCCCATTTCGAGCATCCCGCCGCACCAGACCGGCGCGCCGAAGCTTAGCGCGATGTCGTGCGCCCGCCGCGCCATCAGCTGGCCGCGCATCCGGCCCTCTTTGATGTTGATGACCCGGCCCGCGCCGATCTGCAAGCCCTTGCGCGCGTCTTCGGGCGAGTGGATCGATTCGTCGAGGCAGATCGGGGTGGTGAGCATCGCCTGAAGTGCGGCGTGGTCGATCAGGTCGTCGTGGGCAAGCGGCTGTTCGATGTAGTCGAGGCCGAGTTCGTCGAGCTGCTGAAACACCCGCGCGTCGGTCAGGCGGTAGGCGCTGTTGGCGTCGACGGTGAGGGGCATGTCGGGGAGCGCGTCGCGCACCGCGCGCAGCGGGACGACGTCCCAGCCGGGTTTGATCTTAAACTTGAGGCGCCGGTAACCCTCTGCGACGTGGGCGTGGGCGAGTCCGACGGTCGCCTCGACACTTTTTTGGATGCCGAGCGAGGCGCCGACCGGAATCTCGGTGTTCTGGCCGCCGAGCAGCACCCACAAGGGCAGGTTCGCGGCTTTGGCCTGCAAGTCCCAGAACGCGTTTTCGACGGCGGCGACGGCGATGTTGTGGCCGCGGATAAAGCGCAGTTCGTGCAGCAGCTGGGCGGGTGTCTCGAAATTTTTATCGACCACGAGCGGGACGATGTTGTCGACGAGGGTGCTCCAGGCGGTGTCGGTGGTTTCGTAGCTGTAGCCCGGCTTGTTGCCGGCGGTGGTTTCGCCGTAGCCTTCGAGGCCGTCGCTGTAGAGCGTGACCAGAATCTTACGAAACTCCTGTTCGACGCCGAAGCTCGTCTCGAAGCGGAACTTGAGGGAGTTGCGGACTTCGCGTAGTTCGATCCGTTCGATGTTCATAGCGTCTGTTGTATCACGTGCATCACGCAGGCGCACCGCGTGGGCGGCTAGAACGCGCTAAAAATCGTCGGGAAAGCCGAGGTCGCTCTCGGCGGTAGGGCGTCCGGGGATGCGGTTGCGTTTGGGGCCGGTCGCCGCGTCCTGTTCCGGGCGCTGCTGCGAGGCGCGTTCCTGGCTGCTCGGTAGGGTGTCGGTCACGACGAGCTGTTGGGAGAGGGGCTCGAGCCGATACTCCCCCTCGCGGTACACGAGCGCGCCTTCTAACCGAAACAGCCGCTGCCCCGGCGCGTACAGGTAGACCCCGACCCCTAACCGCGACCCCGCCGGGCGCTCTAACGTCGTACTAAACGTGTCGCCACGCGCCGGCGGCAGCAGCCGCACAAACTCGTAGAGCAGCGTCTCGCCGCTCGCGGCGCTCGTCAGGACGAGTTCGAACAGCTGTACCGGGTCGTCGTCGAGGTTGCTGACCGAGAGCTCGAGCCCATAGCGACCGTCGTCGTCGTTTGCCGGGCCGAGCTGACCGTAGGCGAGCAGGATGTCGGGCGCGGCCCTCGCGGGCGGCGGGGGCGGCAACGCCGCGTGTTTGTCCGGAGTCGGCTGACGGGCCTGGTTTCTAAACACCAGCAGCATAACGACCAGCACGATAAGCGCGAGCAGCGCCGTGATACCCCAGAACGGCGGGTCGATCAGAACATTGTTGACGGTTTGCGACAGCCAGGAAGAGGCCGAGCTAAGCCAGTCGGCCATCGTTTCGAGCAGATTCATAGCTGTAGCTTACCCCGCACCCGAAGTGAGAACTTTTCGGCGGGTCGCCGCGAGGGTGTCGTAAGCGAACGGTGAAGGCGTCATCCCGAAACTCATCTCAAAACGCACACTGAGGAAACGTAGACGGGGTCCGGGGGCTACACTAAAACGATGAGCGAGTCCGAATCTCCTCCCGAACAGTCTTTTTCCGAACGGCCCTCTCCCGAACAGCCCTACGTGGTCGTCACCGCCGACGACAGCCCGACGCTCTACAGCCCGCGCTACCAGCAAACCTTTCACTCTCACCTCGGTGCCCTTAGCGAGTCGCGGCACGTGTTTGTCGAGGCGACCGGCCTGGTGCCCCGGTTGGCGCGGGGCGAGACGGTGTCGGTGCTCGAGGTCGGTTTCGGAACCGGTCTAAACGCGCTGCTGACGGCGGACGCGTGTCTGGAACAGGGCGGACGGGTCGAGTATTGGGGGCTCGAGCACACCCTCCTCTCTGCCGACACCCTCGCGAGCCTCGGCTACCGCGACTACCTCG
Organism: Trueperaceae bacterium; assembly: GCA_034521635.1. GTDB lineage: Bacteria > Deinococcota > Deinococci > Deinococcales > Trueperaceae > JAXHMC01. The sequence goes on from JAXHMC010000049.1 coordinate 88,435, forward strand.
CCCGTCCCGAACTCTACGATAGGCTGCTCGCCTGGCGCGGCACCCTCCCGACCCCGCTCCCGAGCGTGCTAAACGTCGACCTTGCCCCGTCCGTCTCGTTTCGTCTGCTGATCGGCGACGCGACCGAGGCGACCCTCCTCGACCATCATTTTCGCGCGGTGTACCACGACGCGTTTAGCCCCGACGCCAACCCCGAACTCTGGTCGGAGGCGTTTCTAAACACCCTCTACGCGGCGCTCGCCGACGACGGGCTGATCGCGAGTTACAGCGTGAAGGGGACGGTGCGGCGGCAGATGCAGGCGCTCGGCTTCGCGGTGCGGAAGCGTCCGGGGCCGCCGGGCGGTAAACGGGAGATGCTACTCGCCGCAAAAAACGCCGAGATGCTGGTGCACCCCGACGTTCCGGTAGCGGTAAAAAAGTAGTGGTGGACAAGGATCGCGTGTCCCTACGCTAGCTATCTCTTTAGCGGGATATTCTCTAGGCCAGATACTTTCTAAATACTTCTAGGCCAAGTACCAGGGCAGCAGCGGGCGCCACCAGGGAATCGCGATTGCGATCAGCACGGCGCCGAGCGTGTAGCCGATAGCGGCGCGGCGAAACTTGACCACGTCTTCCGGGGCGCGTTTGGCTAACGAGTAACCGAGCTGCGACACGACGAGTGCGAGCAGCATGCCGGCAAAGTGCCATATGAAGAAGAACTGCAAGTTGAAGTCTTGCGAGATAAGGCTCGGGTCGCGCATCGCGGCGAGCGTGACCGGGCTGATGCCGTAGAGCCACAGGCCGAGCAGAAACTGCACGCCGAGCGCGGCGGTAAAGACGAGCCCGCCGATCTGGTCGGCCTTGACCCAGGCACGTTTGGCGATGATGCCGCCGTAGATACGCCACAGCGCGAACAGCGCGCTAAACACGACCACCCAGCGTAAGATGTTGTGGATTCCTTTGACTGCTTCGTACATACGTCCTCCGAAAACTGTCTTGCTAAACTTACGTTATACTACCGGCATGACCGGTGTTGTAGTGGATAGATGTTTCGTCACAGTCGTGCTCGCCTGTTGCGGTCTAGCCCGTTGTGCGGTTAGGCAGCCGTGAGGGCTGGGCCGGTTGTGGTGGGGGGCGGCGTTGCGGGGTGCACGCTCCTCTACGAGCTTAGCAAGCGTTCGGACAAGGCGGTGTTGCTCGAAGCGGGCCGCGTCGGGCGGCAGGGGGCGTCGTCGACGCCGCTGGCGCTGCTCAACCCGTACCGGGGCAAGAGCGCGAAGGCGACCGACTTCGACCTAGACGCACTCGCGGTGACGTGGCGCTTAGCGGAGGAGCTGAAGAGAGAGGGGCTCGAGCCCGGCCTCTACCGGTCGGGGGTGTACCGGTTCGCGGCGACCGCCAAGCAGGGCCGTAACTGGCGTAACCGTTTCGAGCGAGGCGGTGTGGCGCACGGTGCGGGGGATGTGGTGCGGTGGCTCGAGCCCGACACCATCCCCCCCGGTTACCGCGCCCCGTTCGGCGGCTTTCTGGCCGCAGCGGGCGGCTGGGTTCATCCCTACGCCCTGCTGACGTCGCTGCTTGCGTCTGCCAAAAAACGTGGCGCGACCGTGACCGAAGCGTGCCGCGTCGAACGAATTATCTCCCGTCCCGACAATTCCGAAGCTCGCTACCGTCTCGTGACCACGCAGGGCGATGTGGACGCCGACGTCGTCATCCTCTGTCCCGGCGCGACGCCGAACCCCGTACTGCCGCTTCCGCCGCTAGAACGCGTCGCGGGCGAGGTGGTCGGTTTTCGTCTCGACACGCCGCTGCCCGTCCCGATCGCGGGCTCGGTCTACGGGGGTCAGCGAGATTCTCAGGTTTTTGTCGGGGGCAACCACCGCCTGCCCGGCGTCCCCGATCTGGGCGCGTCCGAACAGCTCCGGCGGTCGCTAAGTCGCTTTATCCCCGACCTCGCCGACGCGCCGCAAAGCTCGATCTGGAGTGGGGTGCGGGCGATCGGCCCGGACAATCTGCCGCAGATGGCCGAAGTCTCGCCCGGCCTCTGGTTTGTCGGGGCGCTCGCCGGACGCGGTTTTCTCGCCTCGGCCTCGCTCGCCCGTACGCTCGCCGCGCGCTTAGCCGCCCGATAGGGTTTGCAAAAGCTGGCCGCAGGGCCAGCCGTGATTCGCCTAATGTCTAGATCTGTGGTCGGCCTGTTTAGGAGGCGGGTGCGGCGCTTTCGGCGGCGTCTTTAAGGGTCTGCATCAGGCTGTCGAACGGCTTGACGAACTTTTCGACCCCTTCGCGCTCGAGCTCATAAGTGATCTGGTCGAGGTCGATGCCTAAGGTTTCGAGCTGTTCGATACAGGCGTAGGCGTCGGCGATGTCTTGCTCGAGCCGTAGTGCCGGTTTGCCGTGGTCGCGGTAGGCGTCTAGGGTTTCGGTCGGCAGGGTGTTGACGGTGTCGGGGCCGATCAGCGCTTCGATGTACTTAACGTCGCTGTAGGACGGGTCTTTGGTGCTTGTACTCGCCCACAGCGCCCGCTGCGTCTGGGCGCCCATCGATTCGAGGGTCAGGTAGTGCTCGGCGCTAAACATCTCTTTGTAGATCTGATAGGCGACCTTAGCACTCGCGACCGCGACCTTGCCGCGTAGCGACCGGGCGAGTTCGGCCTTGTCGCCGCTCTCTTTTTCGGCGATGTCGTCGAGCATCGCGTCGACCTTGACGTCGATACGGCTGAGGAAGAAACTCGCGACCGACGCGACCGGGGCGAGCGGCTGTTTGAGGTTGGCTCGAGCCTCTAGCCCGCCTAAATACGCCTCGATAACCCGGCGGTAACGCGGCAGCCCGAACAGCAGCGTGACGTTGACGTTAATCCCCTCACTAATAAGCTGCGTGATGGCGGGCAGACCCGCTTCGGTGCCCGGAACCTTGATGAAGACGTTAGGCCGGTCGAGCCGCTGCCAGAGGCGCCGCGCTTCGTCGATGGTGCCGTCGGTGTCGTCGGCGAGGTGCGGCGACACTTCGAGGCTGACCCAGCCGTGCTTGCCGTCGCTGCCGTCGAAGAGCGGGCGAAAACGGTCGGCGGCGTTCTGGATGTCTTCGATCACGAGCGCTTCGTACATCTCGTCGACACCCTGACCCGCCTCGACCGCCTTAGCGATAGCGTCGTCGTAGTCGTCACTTTCGGCGATCGCCTTCTGAAAAATAGACGGGTTGGAGGTAATGCCGCGTAGCCCGTCGCGCTCGATAAGCGTGTCTAACGTGCCGTCGTGGATGATGCTGCGGCGGATGTCGTCCATCCAGATCGACTGGCCGTATTCCTGGAGCTGTTTTAGTGGATTCATGGTCGGGTAACCCCCTCGGGTTGGTAGATTGGTGAAATGGAGCGGATGGTGCGGATACGATAGGTTTAGCATAGGCGACCGTCGCGTCGCGTTACCGTACAGCTCAATACGTTATCTGCTTACGTTTCGGCCCGCCTAGCGGTCGCTATCGGCGGGATCGTCGTCGTGCCGGGTAGACCGGTTGTTGCCGGATTGGTTGCTGCCAGACAGGTCGCTGCCGGGCAGGTCGCCGAGCCGGTCGCCGCGCAGTTCGCGTAGTTCGGCGCGGAGGCGTTCGTTTTCGAGTTCAAGCTGTAACTGTCGCTGCTCTATTTCTAAGCCTTGAGTCTCTTTTTTAGCGCTTCCGGCGAGGCTAGACAGTGCCGGGTCGTTACGCCACCAGTCGATGCCCATCTCGCGGGCTTTGTCGACCGACGCGACGACGAGGCGAATCTTGATGCTGAGCAGTTCGACCTCGCCGATGCTGATGCTGATGTCGCCAGCGATGACCACGCCCTTGTCGAGGACGCGTTCGAGGATGTCGGCCAGAGAGGTGCTCGAGCCCAGCGTTTGCGGTTTAGCCATCGCTACACCCTGTAGCGAATAGCCGAAAGAATGCGTGCAAAGTGTCCGTCATGACAGTATCTGTTATAGCAGCTTTCCGAGCGGTCCGAGGTCGATGTTTAACTCTTCGTCGCTAAGTTCGAAAAACTCTTTAAGCTCGTCTAGCTTCTGCTGGAGCCGAAAAAAGGCCTCGCCGAGCCGTTCTACCTCGTCGTCGCTAAGGCTGCCGCCGTCCATGCGCCGAATCGCCTGCCGTTCTAGCAGTTCGCGGAGCAGTTCGAGGACGGTCAGCACCAGCTTCGCCAAACCCTTTTCCGGGTCGTTGGGGTCGAGGTCGAGGCTGCTGTTTTGCAGGCGCTGTTCGAGGTGCTCGAGCCCCTCCTCATCTAAGGTCAGTGGTGCTGCGGTCGTCTCTGAAGGCGTCACGGTAGCTGCTGCATCTTGTCGTACAGGTCTAGTGCGAGCCGCGTCCGTCCGGCGGCTTCGTGCGCCGCCGCGATGTCGAGCAGCAGATTGCGCGCCGTTTCGGCTTCGGGCGTGGTCGGCGCCTCTTCGACAAGTTCGATTAGCCACTGCGCGGCGCCGTTATACTTTCGCTGCGCGACCCAACCCCGCGCCGCGTCGAGTTTGAGTTGTCTGGCGCGGGCGGCGAGCCGTTGTTTGGCGGTCATCGGCGGGATGGTCATAGCGGTTACCTCGGGAGCAGTCTGGCGAGAAGGTGTCTGGGGTGCGGGCGGTGTGACGGGCGGTGTGACGGGCGGCGCTACCGATTCGGCGGCGTTTATCGCGTCCTGTTCGAGAGATTCTTCGCGACCTTCGTCTACCGTATCTTCTGGAAGACTATCGTTCTGAAGACCGTCGTCGCTACCGGCAGCAGCGCTATCGGCGCCCTCATCAACGTAGTCGTCAACGCTTTCGTCGTCGATGTAAACCTCGGCAGGTGCGGGTTCGGAGGATGGCTCTGTTGACGGTTCTGCGTCCTCGGTCGGCGTCGCCATCGCGCCAAACGCGGCGATTTTGCGGGCCTCGTCGACATCGTCGGGAATGTCGTCCGCGACCGGTTCGACCTGTGTCGCGGTGTCGTTGTGGTCGGGGCTGACGTCGCTAGTAGAAACGTTGTTAGCAGAAACGTTGTCGGGAATATCGCTGTCGGGAATGTTGTCGGCAGAAACATCGTCGGCAGGAATGTTGAGAACTTCGTCGGAAGAAAAGTTACCGTCTGCGCTCGGTTCGGACGTGGCTGTTTCGTATTCTACATCGCTATCTGCGACGTTATCGTCTGCCGGAGCGTCGTCTTGCCGAATCGGAATATCGACGACCGCGCTGTCTGGCGGGGTTGTAGCGCCGACGTCGATACGGTGCGTTTCCTCCTCCGAGCGTTTCGGTGCTTGGTCGCGATCGAGCTTGTAGAGCGGATAGACCGGGCCGTCATCCTCGTCTAGCGCGTCGTAATCGTCTTCGAAATTGTCTTCGTCGCCGAAATCATCGTCCTCTGGCTCGTCGTCCCCGAAATCATCGCCGCCGAAATCGTTGTCGTCAACATCGTTGTCGTTAAAATCATCGTCGTCGGCCTTGTCGGTTTCGTCCGCCGCGACGCGAGTCTCGTCTAGCGCGGTGTCTCTGCTGTCGTTCGCGTCGTCGTGGTCGGGCTTGCGGGACGCCGTGTCGTCGTCTCGAACGTTGTGGTCGTGGTGAGGGTCGTCGGTCATCGTCTCCTCGCGGGGGTCGGTGGTAGCTCGAGCGTAAAGCTGTACGGCGGCCAAGGGCCGAGCAGGCTCGGGGTCGTGTCGTCGGGTAGCGGACGCAAAAAGTCGCGCAGTCGGGCTTCGAAGGTGGCGGTGTGGGAGGGCTCGAGCAGAAACGACCCGGAGTAGCAGTGTGGTTGTCTTAGTTTATAGTGTTGGGCGCGAATCAGGTCGTGACATTTGTTAACGAGGTCGTCGTGGAGCGTTTCGAAGCGTCGCTGCCGGGCCTGTTGCTCGCGGTAGTGCGCGGCGCGGCGGCGCAGATAGGCCGCGCCCGAAGTTATAGATTCATCGTCCTCCACACGGGATACCGGCGGGTCGTCGAGCCGAAGCACCATCTCGACCCGTCCGGCGACCCTGTCCCACACCGTGCCGACGTCGCTACGACCGGCAATATCGTCCGCAACGTCGCTAGGCCGATAGAGTTGTGGGCTGTAGCGGAGCGGTAGCGCTCGGACAGACAAACAGAGCTGACTTACCAGCCGATGATGCCGCAGCGCCGTTTCGAGGTCTGGCGCGTCGTGGCCGTCCCCTTCTTCGCCACCGATGTCTTCGCCGTCGAGGATTTCTCCGACCACATCCTCTTCGACCATCGCCAACTGCCACGCGCCTACGGTTAGGCCGACGAACGGAGCTGGCAGTGAAGTGTTGGCAGTGGTCAGCGCGCAGACGAGCGGCACGGCTAGCTCTCGTTGGTCGACGCGGGCGGGTCTAGGATGTCGTCGCGGATAAGCCGTTCGCTCGACGTGACGAGCGCCCGCAGGTTGATGTAGACCAGGTCGATACCGGCGACCGAAAGTTGCAGGTCGCCGACGATAACCACGCCGGTGTCGAGGATACGGTCGAGCAGTTCGACGAGGCGGACGTCGTCGTCGTAGGGGCTGTTGGCGGCGCTGCGAAGCTCGGCCACCGCGTCTAAGCCGTTCCGGACAGGTCGAGGTCGACGAAGTGGTAGGGCGCGAAGGGGCCGCTGAGGTCGCTGACGAGTCCGTGGTCGGCGGCGAGCGTCGCGAGGTGGTCGCGCAGGCTCTGTTCGCGGGCGTCACCGAGCAGGCAGACGAGTTCGAGCACGCCGAGGTGTTCGGGGTCGTCGTCGGGGCGCCGGTCGGGGTGCTGGTAGTCGTCGCAACGGGCCGCGAGGTCGTCGCTAAGGCGGTCGTGGAGTTGGAGCAGGGCGCGTTTGCGAGCTTGCTCGAGCCCCTGTTCGAACTTGCGCTTGAGCAGATAGGCCTTGCCGCCGGTCGCGCTGCTAAGTGCCTGCTGTTCGGCTTGTAGGCCGGGGTCGGCGAGGACGGCGCTTTCGTGGGCGTCGCGGCGAACCCAGACCCGGAGTGTCCACTCGCGCAGGCCGCGAAGCTGGTCGAGGGTGTGCTGGACGTGCTCGGCCTGGCGGGCGAGGAGGGGCTCGAGCCCCTGCCAGTCCGGAATCAGCGTCGCGAACCGGAGCGGACAGATACCGACGTCTAAAAACTGTCCGACGACGTGTTCGTGGTGCAGCGCCTGTTCGGCGAGCCAGGGCGGGTCGTCGAGGTGTTGGTGCAAGGCCCGCTGAAACGCCGCCGGGTCGACCGGTTCGGTAACGACGCCGACCCCGTGCCGCACCACGATTTCGACCGCGTTGTCGTTAAGGCCGGTCAGGTCGGGCGCGGGGGTGTCTTCGGGCACGAAGCCGTAGAGGTAGTAGCCGCTCATTCGCTCTCTCGCTCCGCTTCGAGCCGGTCGAGATGCTCGAGCAACACCGCTTCGGCCTCGTCGTACTGCTCTTCGCTAATCTCGCCGTCGTCGAGCTGTTGTCCGAGTTCGCGTAGCCGCCGCATAATCTCTTCCTCGCTGACCGTCTCGCTTTCGACCTGCGCCCGGATATGGTCGGCGATATCGACGACCGGCCCGAGAAAGAGCCGCAACGGCCCGAGCATCCGCTTGAGGTTTTTGGCTTCTTCGCTCATCGAGGACTCCTGTCGTGCTCGCTGTTCGTCTGTCGAATGTTTGTTTACCGAGTATCCGTCTGTTGGGGGTTTGTCTGCACGATGCGTAACGTACTTGCACCAAACAGGATGATGAGTTCGTGGCGCTTTTGATGCCCGTCTCGGTTTACGCGTATATCATCTCGATAACGTGTACCGGACGTGGTACTAGGCGGATGAAACTCTACCAGGTGATGGCCATTTCGGCGAACGAGAACGGCGGCAGCGGCCCGGTAATCTTGATGCGGAGGTGGTCGCCGTGCTCGTTGTCGAACGCTTCGACGTCGCCCATAAAGTCGTCGTAGCGCTCGGGCGGCATCAGTAGCGATAAGTTGACGATGTCGCCGGCAACGTCGTTGTCTCGGACGCGTTCGGCGTGCTGTTCGGCGAGTTCGGTCAGGCTGTTCGCGACGAAGGTGGCTCGAGCCCCCAACGCCTGCTCGACCTGCTGTCCGAGCGCGATTTTGGCCTGGTAATCGACCTGCCCCCGCTTTACGAGCGCCTCGCGGGTGCGCACCACGTCGGGGTCGCGTTCACCGATGTCGGCCAAGACCGCCTGCTCGTCTTGCCAGCGTACCCGCACCGCGTACTCGACCTGCCCCCGCAGCCGTGCGAGTGCCGCTTTAAGCTCGTCGTTTCGCTCGGCGAGCAGCGCCCGGGCCGCGTCTTGTGACGGGGCGAGTGTGCCGAACCGGACTGGTAAGGTTGGCGCCTGCGCCATGACCGCCTCGACCACGCCGTTGTGGGCTAGCAGATTTTTGCGGCTGACGCGGTAGCGCGCTTCGGCGTTTTCGCTAAGCACGGCGGCGAGACCCTGGTGCTCGAGCACAAACGGCGCGCCGGTCTTGCCGACACTCGCCACGTCGGGGGCGGTGATGCCCGCTTCGCTAAAACAGTACAGATAGAGCGGGCTAGCCACGGTTCGCGTCCTGCCGGAGTTCACCCAGGGCTTGTTGGAGCAGACCCTGGTCGATGGTCGGGGACTGCTCGGAGGCGATGGCTCGGCGCACCGCGAGCAGGGCTGCGCGGCGACAGAGCCGCTCTAGGTCGGCGCCGCTAAGCCCGTCGCTGTCGGCGGCGAGGCTGGCGAGGTCGAGGTCGCCCGTGGTCGGTCGGTCGCGGAGGTGGACACCGATAATCGCTTCACGGTCGGCGAGGGTCGGCAGCCCGAAGTGGAGCACTGTCTCGAAGCGTCCGCTCCGCACAAGGGCCGGGTCGAGCGAGGCGGGCCGGTTGGTCGCGCCGAGCACGACGACGCCAGACACGGCGAGCGCACCGTCCATCTCGGCGAGAAACTGTCCGACAATCCGCTCGCTGACCGCGTCGCCGTGGTCGCGGTGGCCTAAAAACGCGTCGATTTCGTCGAAGAAGACGATGCAGGGCGCGTTAGCCCGCGCCCGCGAAAAGAGGTCGCGGACCGCCCGTTCGGACTCGCCGACGTACTTCGACAGAAACTGTGCGCCCCGCACCAGGATAAAGTTGGCCGCGATTTCGTTCGCGATAACCCGCGCCACGAGCGTCTTGCCGGTTCCGGGCGGCCCCGCAAGCAGGACACCTTTGGGGGGCTCGAGCTGCATCTCTCTAAACAGCTCGGTACGGTTAAAGGGGAGCTCGACCAGCTCTTTAAGCTGCGTCTTGATGTCGCCGAGGCCGCCGACGTCCTGCCAGCGGGCTGGCGCCATCTCCGAGGTCATCTCGCGGAGCGCCGAGGGCGTCACGTAGCGGAGCGCCTGCTCGAAATCGCTCCGCGTAACCGCGACGTCGGCCAGAATGTCGGCGAGCGCGCCCGCCTCCGACCAGCGCGGTAGCGACAGCCGGATACGTTCGAGTGCGGCTTCGCGGCAGAGCGCGGCGAGGTCGGCACCGACAAAGCCGTAGGTGCGCGCGGCGAGGTCGCCGAGCGAGACGTCGTCGCCGAGCGGCATGCTACGGGTGTGGACCTGCAAAATCTCGAGCCGTCCGGCCTGGTCGGGGACGCCCACGCTAACCTCGCGCTCGAAGCGTCCGGGCCGCCGCAGTGCCGGGTCGAGGTCGTCGGGGCGGTTGGTCGCACCGATCACGAGCACCTGCCCGCGACCGTCGAGGCCGTCCATCAGCGCGAGCAGCTGCCCCACCACGCGTTTTTCGACCTCGCCCTGCACCTCGCTCCGTTTCGGGCCGATCGCGTCGATTTCGTCTAGAAAGATGATACTCGGCGTCCGTTTGCTCGCCTGCGCGAAGATGTCGCGGAGCCGCTTTTCGGACTCGCCGTAAAACTTGCCGACAATTTCGGGGCCGGCGACGGAGATAAAGTGCGCTCCGGCCTCGCGCGCTACGGCGCGGGCGATCAGCGTTTTGCCGGTTCCGGGCGGACCGGTAAGCAGCACGCCGCGCGGCGGTTCGACGCCCATCCGGTCGAAGATGTCGGGGTAGCGGAGCGGCAACTCGACGAGTTCGCGGATGCGGGCGACCTCTTTGCTAAGACCGCCGATGTCTTCGTAGCTCGACAGCGGCGCGCTGCCGACGCGGGGCTGCATCATGACGAGGCGGGTGTCGGGGCCGACGAGTACCGGAGAGTCGGGCGCGGTTCCGTTGACGATAAATTCGAGGACGCGTTTGCCGTAGAGCTCGAGCCTTACCTGCCCCCCCGCCACCACCGCCCGGTCAAGCAACAGCTGTAAGACGTCGCTCTGCCGCACCGGGTCGGCCTGGAGCGGGACGAGCTCGAGCCGCTTCGCTGTCGGCGGCGCCGTCCGCCACAGATAGACCGGGTCGCCGACCGACACCTTGAGGTTGCGCCGCTCGGTACTGTCTAGCGCGACGCCGCGCCCCCGCGCGTTCGGTAGCGTCGGCAGAGCCCGCAGCGCACTCGCCGGAGCGCCGCCCGCCTGCTGGGCGAAGGCGATAATGTCGCCGGCGTTGGCGCCGAGCGCCGCGAGGTCGTCGGGGTCGAGCCGGACGATACCCCGGTAGGCGTCGCGGGTGTTCGCTTCGCAGACGGTCCGCACCAGCCGCGCCGAAGAGGTCGCGCTCACCGGTCTACGCGCTCCGCTTCGGCAGGGTGACTTCGAGGATACCGTTCTGGTAGCGGTAGCGCATCGCTCCGGCGTCGATGTCGGCAGGGAGTTCGACCGTCTTCTGGTACTGCCGGGTACCGCTCGCCGCGAGCCGCAGGCCGTCCGCGCCGATCTTTAGGTCGATCGATTCGAGCGACGCGCCGGGCAGTTCGGCGATCACCGTCACCACGCCGCCCTCGTCGATAACGTCGGTGATCGGTTCGCGCACCGAGCTCACTTCGGGGCCGCTCGCGCCCTTGCGGACGTTGCCGAAGTATTCGACCCGCTCCTCGTCGTCGTCGTTTAGGCCGGTGCGGATCGTAAAGCCGAACACGCCCGAACGCCCCTCCTTGTCGGTAAAGCGCTGTTCGCGCTGGACGCCGTCGAACTGCTCGAGCCGATCGACGATTTTGCGTCCGTCCTCGTTTAGCTTCGAGGCGAGGTCGACGAGTTTGCCGAGGCCGCCCCGAAACATCCCTTCTAGATCGATGTTGATGTCGACGTTGCTGTCGTTGCGGTCGTCGTTCTTATCTTTACGGTCGTCGTTCGCCACGGTTAGGTCGGCTCCTTAACTATCGAGAAAAACGGTCGAGAGGCTGTCGTCGAGAGACTATCGAAAAACGGTCGTGAAAAGGTTGAAGTGTCGCTAAAACGCCGCGAGCACGTTGTCGTGAGTGGTATGCCGGAAGCTACGTGAAGAGATGCGGTGCGACGTGTGTCTAGCGGTGGATGGACGGTGTGACGGTCGGTGCGCACGGCGCACCCTACCAAAAGGCTGGTATCTATCTGTATCGCGGCGCGGGGCGACGAGGTTAAGGCCGCGCGTAGTGTGCGTCATGTCTCTATCTTGAGCCCTGCCGTGAGTGTCCGCCGTGTGTTGTCGGTCGTGATGTCTGTGCAGAACGTCTTACGACAACGTCTCGTAACAACATCTTCCGTGACACGGTCGGGCGAAGCCATCGGGTAAAAGCGTTGCGGGGTTAGTATTCGAGGACGAAATCGCGGTCGGCGCGGCGGCGCTGCTCGCGTTCGGCGCGCTGCGTGTCTAGGTAGTCGTTAAGCTTCTGTTCGCGCTGCTTGATGTTGGCGAGCTTCTGCTCGATCGCGGTGGCGTGGGAGCGGATCGCGCGCAGCTCGGTGTCGAGGCGGGCGCGTTCGTTGCTAAGCTGATACATTTCGAGGTGGGCGCGAGTTTCAGTGAGCGGAGCCGAGGACCTTCGAACCTGGCTCAGATGCTTCATCGTCATTTTGGGAATAGCCATGTCGCTCCTTAGGGTAGCTCGAGCCCTCCGGCTCGACGTAGATATACTTATCGATAAGCTCTTCGAGCGCCTGTCGGCGGCGCCGGGTCTTGTTGTCGTGGATCAGCGAATTGCCGAGCACGTCGAAGATAACCTGCTTAAAGGTGGGGTTGTCGGCCCGGATCGGCAGTTTGCGAACCGCCGCGACCTTAGCGATCTGTAACGAGGTGCGGATCGACCCCTGGCTCTTACCCATCCCGGCGTGGTGGGCAGCCCGGACGATCGAGACGATCGGCGTGACCTCGGCGCTGCTTAGCGCGGACTTGCGGCTTACGATCGCGAGTTCGGTGTCGAAATCGACGGCCCCTAACTCGATGGTCACCATCCGGTCGCGTAGCGCTTCCTGGGCGCGGTGCACCCCGGCGTAGTCTTCGGGGTTAGAGGTAAAAATGGCCCGAAACTCGGGGTGGACGCGGACGTAGCCGCCCCCGGCGCTCGAGGGCATGACCAGCACGCCCTCTTCTAAGACCGGCAGCAAGACGTTGTTAGCTTCAGCGCGCGAGCGGGTAAACTCGTCGTAGATAAGGGTGTAGCCCTCGCGGCAGGCGATGGTCAGGCGTTCGTCGATCCAGCTGTCGCTCCCCTCCTCCTCGACCTTTAAGACCGAGTGGATAAAGTTGTCGACGAGCTTGCGGCGACGAAACCCGCCCATGCGCCCGACCAGATCTTCGGACTCCATGCTGTCATCCCCGGAGACGAGCACGATTGGGCGGGCGAGCTTGCTCGCGATATGAAACGCTAGGGTGGTTTTGCCCGACCCGGCGTGGCCTTCGAGGTTGAGGCCGAACCCGGCCCCGAGGTAGCCGAGACCGCGCTCGCTGAGTTCGGCGATGTAGGGCGTCTCGACGAAGTCGGCGCGGGGACGGCTCGCGATCGTGACACTCATGCCAGGTCTTCTTCGGACGCCCCCACCTCGGACTCGGGCGCGGCGCCCATGCGGCTGCCCAGAGCAGCGAGGTAATAGCCCTTGTTACGAACCTTGATCATGTTGTCGGCCTGGAGTTCGTCGAGCGCTTCGAAGATGTCGTCTTCGGAGGCCTGGAGTTCGTCGAGGATGGTTTCGAGGCTGGTGCCGGGTTTGCGCTCTAGGTAGTGGATGACCTGGTCGCGCAGGCTTAGCGAGCTGTCGATAGGGGGGAGGCTCGAGCCAAACATGGTCTCTCCCGTCTCTTCGGCTTGCCGCTCGGGTTCGCTCGGCCCGGTGGTGCTCGGCGCCGCGACGGTCGTGGTTTCGCGCAGGTGGTCGGTCACGACGGTGGTGCTGCTCGGCATGCTGCTGCGGACGGTCGCGGACGTGTCGGCGCGGTAGGGACGGAGCCGTACGTTCTGGTTGACGTCGTCGCGACGGGCCCGGATCTTTTCGAGCCTATCCTGTTCGTCAGCTCGGGCCTGCTCGAGCCGGTCGGCCTGCCACTGTAGCCGGTTCTGTTCGCTCGTCCCGAGTAAGCTCTGGAGCGCCTGGCGGCGGGCGGCAGCGTCGCTAAGGCTGCCCTGCTGGTGTTCGCTCCGAAACACGGCGAGCATCTTCGGGACGGCGTCTAGGTCGTTGCGGGTGCTGATTTTAAGGCTGCGGATGAAGTCGCGCCGCGCGGTTTCCTGGGCGAGCGCCCCCTGCGAGAGGTCGTCGCGGTAGCGGTGCAGCAGGGTGTGCGTGTCTTGTTTGAGGTTGTTTACGTCACCGCGTAAGCGCTCGAGGCTAGCCCGGCGTTCGGCGCTGGCCTGCTGGTGGTCGTTGTGGTGCTCGAGCCGCCACTGTTGCAGCGACGAGCGCACATCGTTACGAAGCGCCTGCAACGTTTCGCGGCGCTGCCGCGCGGCCTCGTGATAGGGGACATCGTGCCTGGGTCGATCCGTCATCGCGTCACTCCCTTAGGGTGCAGATCAAGGTGCGGATAGCGTATAAAACTCGAATGTAGAAAACGTACGGCGTCGACGCTGTTTCGCGCGCACCGACCGTCATAAATCTTTTGGAAACGGTCATACCGCTCGTACGGGTCAATAGCTCTATCATACCCGCCGACTACGAACCGAACCGTAACGGGGTCGCGTAGGCGAGCTACTCGGCATCGGTATAAGATCTGGCGTGTCAGAACTTCGACGTCAGGACTCCGACGAAGCATCGCCCAAACATGTCCACCGAACGGGTCGCTATCGGCCTGAACCGATTGGGCCTGAACCGATCAGCCTGGCCCAAACAGAAAACGGAGAGCCGGGATGATTCCCGCCCTCCGCTCGGTCGTGTTGTTGGTCGGTCTACGCCGTTGCGGGTTGGGCGGCGGTCGCGGTGAGGCCGACTGCTTCGGCGTACTTGAGGTACGTTTCGATGCTCGCGACCACGACGCGGGCTTCGATCGAGACGAGCTCGATACCGACGAGCGATACGCGGACGAAGGCGTCGATGACGATACCCTTGTCGAGTACGCGGTCGATCACTTCGACGAGGCTCGACGAACCGCCTGAGGTTTCAATAGCCATACTTATCCCTCCTTAGGACATGCTTCCTACACTCTTGTCTAGCACTATAGAACATGACACGTCTGTTTAGCAAAAAAAGTGTGCTAGCTAGCGACCGGAGTCGCCCGGACCATAAGGTCGTTCGCACGGCACTGCCGTCGCCTGACAAACGCGTTACGAGTCGGTGAAGCGGAACGAGACACGCGAACACCGGCTTTGGACGCCATACCGATTGTACGACAGCCGTCCGGTCTGTCGCCACGAATCGTTCACGTGACGGTCGGCGCTCGAACCTAACGACAGGGCTGCGACGACAGGGCTGTGACGATAGGGTCGGGGTGCTACGACTCGGCGGTGGCGGCTTTGGGGAGGGCGTTTTGCAAAAACTCGCTAAACTCTTCGTCGGAGAGCGGAAAGAAGCCGACCCAGAACAGTTGGCCCGTCTCGCTGTAGACGCCGACGTTAACGAGTAGAAAGTCGCTCATAGCGGCGACGCGAAGCCGCAGGTAGTCTTTTTCGATGGCGACAATCCCGCCCTGGTCGGTGGCCGGGACGCCGAACCAGCGACATATCGACAGAGCGTGCTCGAGCGGTTTCACGGTATTAGCTTAGCACGCACGGGCGCACGCTTAGCGCTCACCGGGCGCGTCGTTCGCGGTCTCGCTGTCGGTGAGCTTGCTGTCGGTAAGCTCGGTGAGTATCCAGTAGGCGGTTTCGGGCTGTTCGCCGCTCCGGTGCAGGCGCCAGCGTCCGTCGCGTCGTTGTAAAGGCGGTTGTAAGGCTGGCTGCGGGGCCGGTCGCGAGGCCAGTTGCGAGGCCGATGTCGGGGTCAGGCGGAGGGTGTAGGTCGCGCCGTGTTCGGGGTCGGGGTGGTGCTCGAGCCCTTCTCGAACCCCCTCGAACAGGTCGGTCAGGGTGAGAGAGCCGGGGTCGTCGTAGCCGCTTCGGGCCCGAAAGGCCGGGTTGGCGTAGACCACGCCGAGGTCGTGGGCCCGGGCGATCAGGACGGCTTGGGGGAGGGGCTCGAGCACACTCCGAAACGCGGCGAGCTGCCGTTCGCTCTCCTTGCGGGCGCTAATGTCGGTCACGGTCGTCACTTTGTGCGGTCTGCCCTGACGGTCTACGAAGCGCCCGGCGGTCACGTAGACGTCGACGACCCGCTTGTCTTTGCGCTGCACCTGCCAGTCTGCTGGCAGTTCGCGCAGCGTCCCGGCGATAAAGTCGTCGTGCATTTGGCTCGCGGCGCGCCGGACGTCTGCGGGTACGACCTTGGTAAAGTGCTCGCCGATCAGCTCGCCGACCGACCAGCCGTAGAGCCGCCGGTAGGCCGGGTTGACCTTGACGAAATGGCCCTCGGGGTCGGTCAGACAGATGCCGACGTCGGCGGTTTCGTAGATGAGGTTGAGCAGCGCCTCGCTTTCGACGAGCGCACCCTCGGTGCGGCGCTTTTCGGTCACGTCGCGCCCGATCCAGTACATCCGCCCCTCGCTCGGAAACGAGGTGATCTTCCAGGAAAACCAGCGACTCTGACCGTCTTTGCCGATCAGGCGGCTTTCGAAGCTTAAAAAGTACTGTTGCGGCACCACCGACGGTCGCACCGACAGCGACAGCGACACGTCGTCCGGGTGGACAAAGTCGTAGAAGGGGCGCCCGATCAGCGCGTCGGGGCTGTAGCCGAGCAGCCGCTGGTAGGCGCTGTTGACGCGGAGGTAACGACCCTCGTTGTCGGTAATCGCGAAGATGTCTTGGGAGAGATCGACGAGGCGCCGGTCTTCGAGCTGGGCGCGCTGGCGGGCGCTTATGTCGCGGAGCGCGATCACGACGTAGGCGAGTTCGCCCTGGTCGCTAAAGATCGGCTCGAGCCTCAGGGTCGTCGCGACGGCTTCGCCCCCTTTGCGGTACTGGGTGAGGGGCAGGTCGAGCGCTTGGCGCTGTGCGAGGGCGAGCTCGAGCCGTTCGAGTGCCGCCGGTTCGGTGTCCGGGCCGTCCAAGACGCGGCGCGGCTGGCCGATCAGCTCGTCTCTGCGGTAGCCGCTCTGCTCGCTAAAAGCGCTGTTGACCCCGGTAATGGTCTGTTGCGGGTCGAGCACGATCATCGGGGTCAGCCGTCCGGCGACGACCTGCATCACCTGTTCGGCGTCGCTCGCCGGGCCGCGCGCGCCATGCACCGCTTCGATCCAGAGCAGGGCGTGTTCGGTGAGGGTCTGGCGGCGGGGTTGCGGCACCGCGTAGAGCGAGGCGCGCAGTTCGCGCGGCACCTCGGCCCGGTCGGCGTCGGGACGGGCGGGGCCGAGATAGAGGGTGAGGTTGCGGCTCGAGCGCTGGGTGTGCAGGCAGTGCTCGAGCCGCCGCTGAAAGCCGTCGCCCTGCAGATTGTCCTGGAGGGTGTTTCGCAGCGGGAGCCGCTGACCGAGTCGGCTCTCCGGTAGCAGGCCGGCCAAGGCCGGGCTTAGGTAGAGGCTCGAGCCGTCGGCGCCGAGCAGGGCGAAACGAGCCCCGATCCGGCGCGGGCTCTGTCCGCGTTCGCCCCAGAGCGTGTCGGTGCCGCGGGGCGGCGGTGTGTCGGTCTGTGGTGTGTCGGTCTGTGGTGTGTCGGTCTGCAAGGTCTTAGACGACAGCTCAGATGATAGCTCGGATGACAGCTCGGACGGCGGTGTGTCGGTCGGTAGACGGCCCTGCCGGGGGCTGCCGAGCGGTAGGCCGGACGGATCCGGGTCGTCGGCGTAGTCTCGCGCGTTAGGCGTATGAAACAGCGCTAAGAACCGGTCGGTAAGGTGCGGATCGAGGCGTTTGCCGCGCGCATCGGCGAGTTCGCGGAGCACCTCCGGGTGCCGCAGCGCCGCCCGGTGATGACGGTGGTTGGTCAGCGCCATAAAGCTGTCGACGACCGCGAGCACCCGCGCGAGCAGCGGGATCGCCTCGCCGCGCAGACCGTCGGGGTAGCCGCTACCGTCGTAGTGTTCGTGGTGGTGGCGCACCGCCGCGAGCGTCTGCGGGCGGAGCGAGAAGGGCTCGAGCATGTCGATGCTAATAAGCGTGTGCAGCCTGACGAGCGCCCACTCCGGAGCGGTAAGCGGGCCGGCCTGCCGGGCGACGCTCTCGGGCAGGTCGAGCATGCCGAGGTCGTGGACGTAGACGCTGCGCCGCAGCGAACGGAGATCCTGCTCGGAGAGTTCGAGCTTGCTACCGAACGCCGCCGCGACCTTCGCCATCCGGTCGAGGTAGCTGCGGGGCTCGAGCCCGCGCAGTTCGAGCACGAGTCCGAGCGCCCGCAGCAGCGCGTCGGTGTTGCTAGTTAGAGACACGCTCACGCCCCGAAGACGTCCGTACTAGACATGTTTCGCACCCTATTAATAAGAGTCTCCTGTCTGCCCCATGTAACCGCTTGCTCTCCCGTCACGTTATCGCCGTGTCTTTCATCGCTATACCTCACGCCGCCGGCGTCACTGACCCCGTCAATCATCTCGCGGTGTCCGCAGTGCCAAACTCCGCAGTGCTAAAATCCGTAGTGCTAAACACTGTCCTGCTGCTCCGAACGTTTCGGAGCGGGTTCACCTCGCACACTCTACGCCTCGCACATTCTATAACGACGCTGTCTCTAGCGACCACGACGTTTAGCGACCACGACGTTTTAGCAGCCGGGGCGCTATTAAGTGACAAGTCAGATTAGCATGCTAAAGCTAAAGGGTTAAAGCGTTTGGGGAGGTATTTCGGTGGGGCAGGTGCGCACGAGGGCGGTCACAAACGGCAGAACTGGGCGCCGCAACGACCCGGCAACTGCATTAGGTAGCAGCGCTAGACCGACATAACCTCAAATCTGTCACAATAACTCTAACCGGAGATGTTTATAATCGTGATTGTGAATGTAGACTTTTTTTCTGACGTCTAAAGAGGGAGCGGTATGGATCAAGACTATTTAGAGGACACGCTCGCCGAGGACATGTTCGGGTTTTCGAGCGATATCGAAAACGACTTCGATACCTCCGACCTCATGGACATCCTCGAACCAGACTATCTGGAAAACAGCATCCTGCTCGACGAAGAGGGGGCGCTAGAAAGCGACGATATCTTTGGAGAGGAAGAGACCGGAGCCGATACGGTCGAACAGGCGAGCGCGCTCGAAGAGGGGATCGACGCTTCGCTTAAAGCGCGCGCCGAAGAGAACAAGCCCGAAGCTCGTCAGCAGCGGCGCTCTAGCCGTCGCGACCGGCCCGCCCGTGCCGCGCCAGAGCCAGAGCCGGAACCAGAGCCGGAACCAGAGTCGTTGTCGGCATTAAGCACCGGTGCGCCGCCCCGCCGCCCCACCACCGAACGCGAAGCCGACCGCCGCAGGCCCGAGCGCGAAGATGCGTCGCGGGGGCGAGCGGCTAAAAAGAAAGAGGCTGAAGAAGAGGATAAAGAGGAGGATCTGTTTGGGGGAGGGCTCGAGCCCCTTAGCGCTGAAGAGTTAGAGCAAGACCTCGCCACAACACCCGGCGCGTCTGCCAAACCTCGCTCCGAAGCCCGCGCCAAAGCTCGCCCCGAAGCCCGGCCCGAAGAGAAGAAACGCCGTACCCGCCGGTTCGACCGCTACAACGCCGAACAGAGCGCCCGCGAAGCGCCTGCCGAAGAGCCCGCAGAGGCTCCCGAACCCGAGCGCGCCCCCGAACGCCGACCCGAACGCACTCCCGAACGCCGACCCGAACGCGCTGCCGAGCGTACTCCCGAACGGGCCGAAACCCGTAGCGTAGCGCCGGTCGCGGCCAAGGCGGCGGTGAGCTCGAGCCAACTGCGGCGTCACTTCGACGCGACCCCGATGATCGAGGCGAGCGACAAGCTGCAACAGGTGCTCAAACTGCCCGACATCCCGGCGGTTATCTTTATGGGCCGCGCCGCCGAGCGCTGTCTAGAAGCGCTTCCTAACCACCGCCTCGTCACCATCGCCGAGCTTAACGACGAGGGCTTCGTACCCGTCTGGGACGTCCCGCAACAAGAGAGTTTTCGGCGCGTGCTGATGGCGAAAAACGAAGCGACCCACAGCGGCGAAACCGACCTGATGGTGTCGGACATTAGCGAGCTCGAGCTCGACGAGATCAACCTGCCGCTCGAAGGGACCCACCTGCTGCTGACTCGCCTCCAGCCCGATCCGAACAACCCGGAGCGGATCCAGGGAACGCTTACCCTGATCGGGCAGATGGGGTTGCGTTCGGGTGCGAACTTTCTAAAACAGATGAAAGAACACCTCGAAGCGCCGATCACCCTGATGGTGTAGGAAGGGTAGGGCTGACGCCGACGGTGCTCGTCACGAAGGCCGCGAGCGGTGTGGTCCGAGGGTGGAGTCGATCCTGTGGTGGGTGTTTTGGTATGGAGATGTGGGTACAAAGATGTGGGGCTCGAGCCCCGTGTTACTCACCGACACCGGGCGGTTTCTCGTTACGCCGAGCGCTCTCCAGCGACCGTCGCGGTTTCCCACAAGGCCGTCCGAAACAAGACCATCCGCACCGTCCGAACGCCGGTACGTCACGCGCCGCGCGATCGGGCCCATCAGGGTTAGAGTAACCGGCAGATACCACACACGACCGACTTAAAAAACCGCCCCCGACAGCAGCGATTACGACAGCAGCGACACACGCGCAGAGCGCGAAAGGACATGTATGAGCGAAACAATCCGCGAAGGTGGCTTTATCGATGAAATTATCGAGCACTACGTCACCTCGTTTAACGACAAAGTCGAAAACACCGACCGCTTCGAACACTACTCGCCCGGTCACGCGCGCCGCGTCGCCGAAACAGCGGTCGCACTCGCCGAAGGGCTGATGCTCGACACCGAACAGATCCGCATTGTCAAGACCTCGGCGCTGCTGCACGACATCGGCGAGGTTATCCAGAAGCACAAGTTTTACGGTGCCCCCCGCAAACTAAGCGTCGAAGAGATCGTCGAGATGTGGCAGCACTCGCTGATCGGCGAACGCGAGGTCGCGCGGCGCGGCTTCGGACGCGAAGAGCAGCTGCTCGTACGCTGGCACCACGAGTTCTACAACGGTTCGGGCTACCCCGACTTCCTGTTCGGCCCCGACATCCCGCGCGGCGCCCGTATCATCCGCATGGCTGACACCTGGGACGCACTCACCCACGACCGCCCCTGGCGTAAAGCGTACAGCTTCGACGACTCGGTCGAAGAGATCAAACTCGGCGCCGGCAACGAATTCGACCCCGAACTCGTCTTGCTCTTTCTCGATCTGCTCGATGAGGGTACGATCGTCTACGGAGCTGACTGATGGCAGTCAAAGAGTTTGTCGGCGCCGAACTGCTGCTCCTCTCCAAAATTATCAAACAGGACAGCATCGCGTTCGCGTTCGGCGGGCGCAACCCGATGTGGCTCGGCTGGTGGCTCAAGGTGCTCGGCAAAGAGGTGCACGTCAACGACATCTTGCACTTTAGCTACTGGGATTCGGTCGGGATGGTCGAAAACGACCACGACACCTTCGACGAAGAGCGGCTGCTCAACCTGACCGAAGGGTTCGAAAAGCGGAGCAAGCTAAAAAACCCCGAACTCACCCGGCTCGTACCGCGCGCCGACGCCTACTTCTTCGACCAGCTACGCGAGCGTATCGACGAACTGCCGCCGCACCTTAAAGGGATGGCGATCCGGGCGGGCTACCTGACGATCCGCTACGTGCAGACACTCGACACCTCGGCGACCTTTACCGAGATCCGGCAGCCGCTCGCGATGGTGTTTCATAATTTAATCCGCAGCCTTAACGAACGGGTGACCGACAAGGGCGTCGGCCACGCCTACCGCCAAGAGGCAAACGAATTCGTCAAGGAGCCCAAGGCCGACGCGCTCTTCTTTCAGCTCCCGCTCGCCGAAGGGCTCAACCTCGAGAGCTTTAAGGGCGCACGGGTGCTCGGGCCGGTCGGGCGCGAGGTTTGGACGGCGGGGCCCGCCAAGACATGGCTGCCCAAACTGCGCGAACAGACCGAAGGCACTTTTGGCGACAAGCTCATCACCCGCGAAAGCTACGACCAGGCGCTGTCGAACCTGTTGCAAAACGCCAACGACTATCCGGTCTGGATCTTTAACCTGCAAGAATCGGAATATCTGCGGGTGCTAAGCGTCGTCCGGCAGTTTCGTAAACCGAAAGGTGTCCACCGTTTCGACGCCCGCGGCACGACCGGCGGCTACGTCAACCTGTTTCTGATCGCTTAGAGCGTCGCGCTCGCGCACAGGTGTGAGGGGCACGTGCAGGGGGTGCGGGCAGGAGGTGTGGGAGGGGGTGCGGCGGCACGGTTCGCGGTTCGGGCGGCTTGGTGATAGAATTGGCGTCATTACGCGGACCCGCAGACGACGCTTACAAGATCGGCTTCTGAGCCCCTGTACTTTGGGCCTCTGTACTTCAAGCCCCTCCCTATACTTCGAAACCGTGTAGCCCGAAACCGTGTACTCTGAGCTTGTAAGCGCAGCGAAGCACCGCACACCTTGCTGTACCGAAACCTATGCTTAGAACACCTATGCCTAGAACTATGTCTAAACCTACGCCTACAACGGTGCCGAAACCGACCCTCGTGTCTAGACCGTCGATCGCTGACACTAGCTGCGGGGCCGCGCCGGTACGAAGCCGCCGACCTCTAAGACGACACCGGTTATGATGACACCGGTATGACGACACCGGTATGACGACATCGGGACAACAGCCGGGTGGAGCCTCGGCCTCGGCGCTGTTTCACACGGTGCGCAGGACGGCGTACCTCACGCCGCAGGCGCAACCGCTCTATCCGGCGACCTACCAGGCGCTCCACGAAGCGTTTGTGCGGGCGGGCGCGGCGGCAGCGGGAAGTGTGGTGGTCGCGGTCGTTCACAACACCGAAGACGTCGCGTACTACCGGGAGCGCTTTGCCGATCACACCATGCTGCTGCTTAGTGACCGCGACGATCTGGTCGATAATGACGTCCTGACCTTTGGGCGGATCAACGCCAAAGAAAAGCTGCTCATGATTTTGTCGGCAGACTTTTCGTACGGGTTGCTCGCACACGAGCTTAACGATCCGCCGGGGCTCGAGCCCCTCCTGCAGCGCGTCGGCACCCTGCAGCTGCACCGCTCTATCGACGTCATGACGGCGCTCGCGACGGTGCTCAAACTCGCCTACGACCAGGACCACGCGCTCGGGGTACGGCTCGAGCGGGTGCTCGCCCGGCTGCTCTCGCTCTACGCGCCCCGCTACGTCGACGCCGACGACCCCGTCGAACTCGAACACTACCTCGGGGTGCTTAGGCTGCTCGCCGACCTCGGCGACGTCCGCGAAGGGCACGAACCGCTCGTATCGGATCGGCTCGCCTCGTTGTCGATGCTGATCGCGACGCGTCTCGGCGCGACGAGCCTGCAGCAGGAAGCGCTGCAGCGAACCCTCAAACTGCTCGACATGGATCCGTTTAACACCCTTAGTGCGGCGGGGCGGCGCACCAACAGCCCGGAACTGCTGCTCGAACTAACCGGCACCATCCTGGGCCGCTACGAAAACGTCGACGGTAGCGGGCGTCCGCAGGGTTTAGAGCGTGAAAGTATCACCCTCGGCGCGCGGATTTTGCGGACCGTACAGGACTATCTGCGTGCGGGTAGCGACACCGACGCGCTCAAGCTGCTACGCGAACGGGTCAAAGAGGTCTACGACCCCAAGGTGTTTATGGCGCTTAGCCAGGTCGAACGCGACGCCGCGCTCGACAACGCCCGCCCGACCCTGACCGGGGTCGCGAGCGGCGAAGACCTGTTCGGGGTGTTGCAGATGGCGCAGACACTGTCACGAAGCGGGACGCTGGTGTTCGATTCGTTTAGCGGCAACCATCAGCTGCGGGGTTGGATCGGGCTCGAGCAGGGCACCATTACCGGTATCGAGACCAAAAGCGAGTCGGGCGAAGAGGCGCTGATCGATATTATTACCTGGGGGACGGGTCGCTTTAGCCTGTTCGGGATCGAAGCGGTGATGCTCGAGCCCAAACAGCGCGGCACCTCCGAACTGCTGATGCTTAGCGCGACCTACCTCGACAACCTCCGCTCGCTCCAAGAACTCGGCTTTCAGACCGCCGTACCGATCCGCGTACTCCGCAGCGGGACGCCCGCCGCATTCGAAGAGCTGCTCAAGATCCTCAAACAGGGGGTGAGCTTCGAGACGCTGTTCGACCAGGGCTACGAGCGCCGTTGGCTGATCGACGGCCTCGCTCACCTCGCCCGCGAGCGCTGGATCGACTTCAAGCACCCCGACACCCGCACCCCGAAAAGCTCGTCGGACGGTGCCGGGTGAACGAACCTTCACCAGCCCAGGTGTTTCGGGCGCTCGAACAGATGCCTAACCGGCTCAACACCTTCTGGGACGAGCACGGCGCGACGCTCGTCGGCGAGGCGCTCGACCAGTCGCTACCGATCCTCGGTCACCTCGCCGACGTCGAGCTTATCTACGGCGCGCGGCTACGTCAGGCGAAGCTACGCGACCATGCGAGCTGGCAGACGCTGCTCGCGCAGACCCCGAGCGACAAACACGCGCTGCTCGCGCAGGCCGCGATCGCCAACTTTGTCCGGCTGCGCCGCTGGAACTTGGAGCACTGCCGCGAACAAGACCTGGTCGAACGCCGCGCCGACGTGCTGATCATGATCGCGCAGCACGACCGGAAACGCTACCGGCAGCTCGAGCAACTCGTCACTTCTTAGTAGCGGATATGTTTAGTAGCGGGTACGTCGGTTAGCGCTGTGTTAGGAGAGCGGCTGTAAGGCCGTAGGTCGGCAGCGATTCTAGATCGTTCGGTAACGGGTATGTTCAACGGTTATGTTAGGCGGATATCGGCGGTAGACCCGGTCTGCGGTGCGACCTTTCGTGGGGCTGTTACAGGCGCTGTGATGAGGGGCTCGAGCCCCACCTGTTCTCCCCACGCCATCCCCTCACTTCGTAGGCTTCGCCGGTGCGCTCCGGCCCTTCCGGCGCCTATCGTAGCGAGTGTGAGTACCTCAGCCTCGCCTCCCCAACCGTCTCCCCAGCCTAAAGTCCGCAAGTGGTTTGTCCTGACCGCCTCGAGCCTCGCCGCCTTTTCGGCGACCGTGATGGCGACGAGCATCAACGTCGCGATTCCGAGCGTGGTGCGGGCGTTTGACTCCGAGTTCGCGGTCGTGCAGTGGGTGGTGCTCTCCTATCTGCTCGCCAACAGCGTCCTGCTCCCGATCATCGGGCGGGTCGCCGACATCCTCGGCAAGAAGTCGCTCTTTGTCGCGGGTTTTGGGGTCTTTACGCTCGCGTCGCTGCTGTGCGGCATCTCGCCGACGGTCGGTTGGCTGATCGGGTTTCGGGCGCTTCAGGGGGTCGGTGCGGGGATGCTGCTCGCGCTCGGGCTCGCGATCGTGACCGACACCTTTCCGAGCTACGAACGGGGCAAGGCGCTCGGCATCAACGGCGCGATCCTGTCGGTCGGTATCGTGGTCGGGCCGAGCCTCGGCGGTTTTCTGGTCGACGCGTTTTCGTGGCGCTGGGTGTTCGCGATCGGGGTGCCGGTCGGTATCGCCGGGGCTCTGCTCGCGCTGCGCTTTGTGCCCGCAGATAAACCGGCGGGGCAGCAACACTTCGATCTGCCGGGCGCGGCGGCGCTGTTTAGCTTTCTGCTCGCGCTCCTTCTGGCGCTTACGCTCGGGCAGCGGCGCGGTTTCGTGTCGGCGGAGATTCTGACGCTGTTCGCGCTTAGCGCGGTGCTGCTCGGGGTGTTTTTGTGGCTCGAGCACCGCTCTCCCGAACCGATCCTAGACCTAAAACTCTTTCGTCACCCCGAACTTAGCGTCGGCCTCGCGTCGGGCCTCGCCGCTTTCATCTCGATCGCCGGAACCATCTTTCTGATGCCCTTCTACCTCGAAAACGTGCTCGGCTACCCGCCCCGCGAGGTCGGTCTGCTGATGGCGGTCGTACCGATCGTCCTGGTTATCGTCGCCCCGATCGCCGGGTCGCTCTCCGACCGCTACGGCTCTCGACCGGTCACGGTGTTCGGGCTCGGTCTCGTCTTCGTCGGCTACCTCGCAATCGGTAGCCTCGACCAAGACACCACCGCGCTCGGCTACATCCTCCGCTTTCTGCCGATCGGCCTCGGTATGGGTATATTTCAGTCGCCGAACAACAGCGCGATTATGGGCGCCGTACCGCGCGAACGTTCGGGTGTGGCCGGAGGGCTGCTGTCGATGACCCGCTCGCTCGGCCAGACCGCCGGAATCGCTGTGCTCGGCACGATCTGGTCGGTACGGGTCAATACCAGAGCCGAGCAGGCTTTAGGCGGCGACGCGACCGCCGCCCCGATCGCCGCCCAGGTCGGCGGGCTGCACGACATGCTGTACGTGGTGCAGGTCATGATCTTTCTGGCGCTGCTGCTCTGTGTCTGGGCGCTGTTTCGGGGCGAACCGAAACAGACGTCAGCAGCCGCAAACTAGCAGCGTTACGGCTCGCCGATGATCCGAACAACCGAGACGCCGCGCGCAGACTGTAAGCGCTCCGCTACGCAGCCCGCCTCCGAATCTCTTAGGGTGAAGAAGTTGTTAAGACGATTGTGATGATTAATGTTATAGTCTTGATGGTTACGAAACCGCAGTACCTAGGCATGCAGTACCTGGGCACGGTGACAACCTGGCAACGAAAGACGACAAAAGCTGTCGCTGGCTCCGTAGCACGAACGCTACCGCTACAAATGTTGCGACTTGCCGTCGCTAGACCGTAAAGACCTAGACCGTAAAGACTTGGATAGTAGAAGTCAGAACAGTCAACAGGACAGTCAAGTCGTGCAAAGAACAGGTTTGACAAGACAGCTTTAACAAGACAAGTTAGAAAGACAGATTGTAAGGACAGGTTAGAAAGACAGAGGGGGATATATGGATCTAGATCTCGTAACCATTTTAGTCATAGTCGTGCTCGGCGCTGTCGCCGGGTGGGCCGCGAGTCTTGTGGTCAAACGACCGCAGGGGCTCATCGCCGACATCATAACGGGTATCGTCGGAGCGTTTCTCGGCAGCTTTCTGTTCGGCGTTTTTGGCGCCCAGGGCGTTACGGGGATAGACCTCTACAGCTTTCTCGTCGCGCTTGTCGGGGCCATCGCACTGCTGCTGGTCATCCGACTTATTCGCTAGCCACGACCCTAGCCCGCAAAATGTGTCAAGATAGGATGACGAAAAACCGCATCGTCAGCTCGCTAACCAGTGAGCGGAAAAGCTTTACAACAGACTGGCGGTTAAGGAAAGGACGTCACCGATGAAACCAATCAGGAAGCTGCACCTGTTGCTGCTTGCCGTCTTGACACTAGGGCTACTCGCCGCTTGCGGGCCCGACCAGTCCGAAGTATCGGCGCTCGAGTCAGACCTTCAGGCCGCCCAGAGCGAGCTCGAAAACACCCGCTCGCAACTCCAGGAGGCCGAGGCCCAGCTTACCGAAGCTCAGAGCGAAATCGCGTCGTTAGAGGCCGAGGTTGAAGAATTGCAGGCGCGTAACGAAACTCTGCAACAAGAGCGTGACGACGCGCTCGCCCGTGTCGAAGGGTTACAGGGCGTCGCTGCCGAACGCGACGACGCGGTCGAGCAGCTCGAGTCGTTGCGGCAGGAGCTAGAACAGCTGCAGCAACAGCTCGAAACGCCTGCGGGTGACGAGGGCGGCGAAGACACGGCTCCGGCAGACACGGCTCCGGCAGATGCCGAGACCTCTGGCGAGACTGACGAGGCGACCGACGACACGGCGACCGAAGCTCCGGAGGATGAAGCGAGCGACGCTGCGACCGAAGACGCTACAACTGAAGACACTACGACCGAAGACGCTACAACCGAAGACGCTACAACCGACGAGGACGACACCGAAGACGGACAGTAACGTAATCTAAATGTCGACAAACGAACATAGCTCGACACGCCGCTCGCACGATAGGAGCGGCGTTTAACGTTG
The DNA here is from genome assembly GCA_034521635.1 of Trueperaceae bacterium. Classification (GTDB taxonomy): domain Bacteria; phylum Deinococcota; class Deinococci; order Deinococcales; family Trueperaceae; genus JAXHMC01. Next base: position 115,707 of record JAXHMC010000049.1, read on the forward strand.
CTGTCTTCTTATACGTCTAGACCTGTGGCGTCGAGATTTGTGTCTGTCTGTGTCTGCGGTAGCTACGACGTAACGGTGCTGCGGCGCGACGACATCACGAGGTCGACGAAGGTTTTGGTAAAGGCGGGCAGGTCGATGTAGTGCTGGGCGGTGACGAGGTTTTCGTCGACGACGACGCGGTCTTCGAGGTAGATGGCGCCGGCGTTTTCGAGGTCGTCGCGGGTTGAAGGGTGGCCGGTTAGGCGGCGGCCCGCGACGACTTTGGCGCTGATAATGACCCAGCTCGCGTGGCAGATGCTGCCGAGCGGTTTCTGGGCGCTGTTAACGGCGCGGACGAGCTCGAGCATACTCTTGTGCCGACGCATCCGGTCGGGCGCGTAGCCGCCGGGGACGATAAGCCCGGCGAAGTCGTCGGGGTCTACCTCGTCGGCGCGAACGTCGGCCTGCTGGCTAAAGCCGACCTTGGAGTGGTAGGTCTTGGCTTCGGGGCCGACGACGACCGCCTCGCAGCCGCACTCCTGGACACGGTAGTAGGGATAGATAAACTCCTGTTCGTCGAAGTGGTCTTCGATGAGGATAGCGATTTTCATAAGCGTCCTTTCGGGTCGGGTCGTAGGATCGGATAGCGGATAGAGGTCGGTGAGACGGGCGCTTCTGTGTTTACCGTTCTGTGTCTACCGTAGCGCACCTGTGCCGGATGGTTCTGTAGGTCGTCGCGCGGCGCCCGGTCGCGTTTTAGTGTCGTCGTTTTCGGGCTTGTAGACCCCGTGTCTGTCGATTCTGTGGTGGATTGGTGGGGGCTCGAGCCCTCCCTCTCCTACAGAATACCAGCTCGACTCTTTTACGTCACGTTAATCTTGCTAGGCACAACGAACACGGTGCGGCGCGCTCTGTTAGCGAATACGGGTGCTGTTGCCGACGCGGTGCGCATGGCGCACCCTACTGAGCCGTCTACTCTAAAATGGTGCACCGGAGACGTCCCCCTAGATGTGCAGAAAGTCTGTGTAGAACGATGAAAAACGTATCGTCACGCCAGCTTGTTCGCGCACTGTTTTAGGCTGGACGGGCCACTACTGGGCTGACTAGAACAGTGCGTCGGGACGTTGTCTCATCATCGGGGTCACACGTAACCCACACGCCTCACAGCCGAACACTACTCGGGTATCGTATGATGTTAAAGTTATTCATCTAGTAAAGGAGATATACACATGACACGACTACAAAACATCACCCTAGCGCTGCTTGTCGCCACTTTGGTCGGCGTCGGCTTCGCCCAAGACCTCGAAGGCCGCGTTCTCGAAATCGGTTCGGACACCACCTATCCGCCCTTCGAAACGGTCAACGCCGAGGGCGAGATCGTCGGCTTCGACGTCGACGTGATGAACGCGATCTGCGAGCGGATCAACTGCGTGCCGGTCTTCGTGACAACCGCGTGGGACGGCATCTTTCCGGCGCTCGCGGCGGGCGAGTTCGACATGGTCGCGTCGGGCGTTACCATTACCGAAGAGCGCGACCGGATCGTCGACTTTACCATCCCCTACTACGAAGTCGACCAGGCGGTTGCGGTGCGGGTCGGGGATGACGACCTGACCCTCGCCGACTTTACCGACGCCGACAGTGACCTGCTGGTCGGGGCGCAGACCGGCACGACCAACGCGATCACCGCCGAAGAGCTGCTCGGACGCGACCGGGTGCGCCTCTACGACGACTTTAACGCCGCCGTGCAGGGGCTGCTTAACAACGACGTCGACGGCGTGATGATCGACGATGTGGTCGCCGATGCGTTTGTCGAGCAGTACGCGGGCGACCTCGCGGTCAACATTCGCGGCGTCGAGTCGGGCGACCAGCTCGGTTTTGCGGTGCCCGAAGGCGCTCCGCTCGTCGACGACCTCGACATCGGTATCCAGATGATTCAGGACGACGGAACGCTAGACGCGCTGATCGAAAGGTGGTTCGTCGCGGGCGAGTAGCCCGGTCTAGCGAACGGCTAACAGCTAGCCGGGATGGTGCTGTGAACGCGGGCGCGTCCCCCGAAAAAAGACTAAAAAGACCCAGGTTGCGGCCTGGGCTTTTTGGTGTGTAGACAGGACAGACAGGGTTAAGACAGACAGGGTCAAGACAGGCGGAGGACGTTGGGTGAGGCGTCGGGGTCGCGACCGTCTTTGCGGATCAGGCCTTCGCCTTCGAGCCGGTCTAGCCACGTGCGCAGGCTGCTGAAGGAGAGCTCGAGCCTAAACGCGACCTCTTCGGCGCTTAGCTGCTGTCCGAGTGTCCTCAGGATCTTCGTCCCCTCGCTCCCGTAGCGGTCGGTAAACTCCTGCGACAGCTCCATCATCGGGTTGAGGGCGTCTTTGCCGCGCAGGGTCAGGCGGTAGCGCTGAGCCTCCCAGCCGGGCGGTTCGTCGGGCAGGGTCAGGCTCGGGATCTGGTCGCGAAGTCTGTAGCGGCCCCGGTCGCCGTGGGTCTCGCTCCGTACCAGCAGGTAGCATTCGCCGTCCTGGTAGTAGCTGTAGCCGTGGGCGCTGACCTCGGTACCGCTAAAGCCGCGCGGTTGGGGAGGGGTGTCGGCGTCTTCGGCGTTTTCTTCGGCGGTGTCGGCGGTGCTGTTGTCGGCACTGTCGGTGGCACTATCGGTGGAATTATCGGTGGCGTCGGCCTTGGTGCTGCTCTGTTCGGTGCTGATCGCTTCGGCATGAGGCGCTGTGTCGACCGGTGCCTCGCCCGGTTCGTCGTCGCGCTGCTGGCTCGCGAGGCCGAGGAGGCAGGCGGCGAGTTGGGGCTCGAGCCCCCGCTTCTCTAACCGGGTCTGGTCGGCGTCTTCGCCGGCGCACTGTTTGCTGATCGCGCGCAGAGCCTCTTCGCCGCGCCGCAGCCGGGTGCGGGTTTCGTGAAAGGCGGCGGCGAGCTTGCCGCCTAAAAACAGCATCAGGCCGAGCTCTTCGGGCGAGGTAACGGTCAGGGTGCCGCTAAAGCGCCGCACTCCGAGCTGTTCGACGTAGCGGTTTAGCCCGATGTAGACGGCTTCGAGCCGTTCGCCCCGGCTTAGGGTCGGCAGGGCGCGCAGCGGTGCGAGGTTGCTGCCGGGGTAGCGGCTCGCGAGTTCGGGGAGGGTTTGGGGTGGGTGTCGCCGCAGCATAAAGTGCTGGTTGCGGGCGCTAAGGTTGGCGTTGTCGCCGAGTTCGAAGCTCGTCCGGACGACGCCGTTCTGGAGCAGGGTCAGGGTGCTGCCCTGGGGGTGCTCGAGCACCAGCGTCCCCGAAACCTCGAGTGTCTGGAAGGCGTCTAAGAGCTCGAGCCCCGACAGCGCCCCCGAATCGCCACTTATCTCTTCAACCGACATCCTCACCATCCTTTCGCCGTCGCCAAGCGAGCACCCGCCGCAGCAGGTCGCGGTCTTGGGGGTGGCTGAGCCTGTCGAGCGCCCGTTCGGGCGGCAGAAACGCCCCCTCGGTAAAGAGCGCTTCGCGCAGTTCCGGCTCGGTGGCCTCGGTTTCGAAGACAAACCAGTCGATCTCGCGCGCGACCTGCCGGTCGTTGACGTAGTGGGTCTTGACCACAAAGCCGTCGTCCTCGCACCAGGTACGAACCCCCGCCTCCTCCTCGACCTCGCGCTGAGCCGCTTCTAGGTCGCTCTCGCCGGGGTCGACGTGTCCTTTCGGAAAGACCCAGTCACCGCTTAGGTGTTTTAGCAGCAGCACGTCGTCGTCGCGGTTAAACACGACACCCCCGGCCCCGCCGATCCGCTCTGTCTGTGGTCGTTTCTGTCGTCTTTTATGTGTCATCGGTCTCTTCACCGCCGGTCCTTTCACCGCACAACCTGTTACCGCCGGTCCTTTCACCGCACAACCCGCAGCGGCGCTAGCAGTAGAGCGGTTTTCGCAGAGGTCATGCTAACAGATCGTGTGATGAGGCGTGTTTGTCCTGGCAGCACCAGAAAAGGACACCGTCTAACTCTCAAGGATGCCGCTACACGCCTGTCGTCGTGCGTTGTCTTATGAAGCAGTCTCGTCACTCCGCGCGAGGACGAAACGACCCGCACCTCACTACCGGCTGCGGCGGATATTTGGGCGGTTCGGGGTGTTCGCAGAGCACGAACAGGCTGCCGCGACTGCTTTTAATGAGCTTGGCCGACGTGCAAACGCCGCACAGACCGCCGCGAGCGGCGCGGACGAGGTCGTTGGGGGTGTCATCTGTCGTCATTTGGGCTGTTTCATCCGCAGTCGTTTAGCTGTTCTGGGGGTGGGCTCGAGCCTCCGCAAAGAGGTCGTCGGCGAGGTCGAAGAGCATCTGTTTGGTAAAGGGGCGCTTCCCTTCAGCGAGCGCGTCTTTGTCGGGCTTGTAGCTTAGTTTGCGGTAAGTGTGCGACTCGAACGGGTGCACCACAACCTCTTTAAACACGGCGTGGCGCGGGCTCGCGTTGACCATCAGCACCGGCTGGCCTTCGGGGTCGGAGAGCGAGGCGCTCATGATGATGGTCGGCAGCTCGTAGGGGCGTTCCATCCGGTAGATGTAGTCGGTAAAGTCGGCTTCCTTTTCGAAGATGGCGTCGTCGTGTTCGTCGGCGTAGGCGCGCATCCAGTCGAGCAACTCGGCCCAGGCGCGGTAGAAGGCTTTCTCGTTCTCGTTCATAGCGTCTAGTCTAGCCTACGCGCCCGTGTTCTCGAAACGTCCGGGCGATCGTCGGGTGACGTCCGAACCGTCCCGGTGCACCTATCTTGCGGGCTGTCTTACCGTTGTTCGCGCCGATGACGACGCTGTTTTGAACGCAGAGTTTTTAACGCAGATGACGATGCGGATGACGGTCTATACAGACGCGGCCCCTACGCGAGCGGGGCGCCGGGTGCGATATGCTAAAACAACTGTGTCAGTTCAAGACGTACACCCCCTACTCGCCATGCTTAACGACGACCAGCGGGCCGCCGCCGAACACGTGACCGGCCCGGCCCTCGTACTTGCCGGAGCGGGGTCGGGCAAAACACGAACGGTCGTGCAGCGGATCGCTTACCTGCTCGCCGAACACGAGGTCTACCCGACCGAAATCCTCGCGGTCACCTTTACCAACAAGGCGGCGGGCGAGCTTAAAGAGCGGGTCGAAACGCTGATCGGGCCGCCCGCCAAAGACCTGTGGGTGAGCACGTTTCACTCGGCCTGTTTGCGGGTGCTGCGCACCTACGGCGACCTGATCGGGCTGCGCTCCGGCTTCGCGATCTACGACGACAGCGATCAGCTCGATCTGCTCAAAGAGATTATCGACCGTTTTGGCGGCATGAACGACGTCAACCCGCGCGTGGTGCGCAGCCTTATCGACCGGACCAAGTCGCACCTGTGGTCGCCCGACACCCTCGCGACCGAGGGCGAGCGCTACTTCGGACAGATGATCGCCGGGGTCGCGATCGAAGAGCTTGTCGAGCTGTATCGGCGCTACCAGGCACGGCTGCGGCAGACCAACGCGGTCGACTTTAACGACATTTTGGGGCGCACCGTCGAGCTGTTTAACAAGGAGCCGGAGGTGCTCGAGCTCGTCCAGCAGCGGGCCGTGTTCGTAAGTGTCGACGAGTACCAGGACACCAACGCGGCCCAGTACACGCTCACCCGGCAGTTCGCACAGAAGTACCACAACCTCATGGTCGTGGGCGACCCGGACCAGAGCATCTACGCGTTTCGGGGCGCGGACGTGCGCAACATCCTCGACTTTAAAAAGGACTACCCGGACGCGGCGGTGTATAGGCTCGAGCTCAACTACCGCTCCGTCGGCAGCGTGCTAGACCTCGCCAACACCATCATCCTCGCCAACGAAAACCGGCTCGAAAAGGACCTCCGTGCGGTCAAGGGCCGGGGCGAGACGGTGCGCACCTACCGCGCGAGCGACCAGCGGGCCGAAGCCGAGTTTGTCGCGCGGCAGATAGAGCGGCTGATGGCCGAGCGCGACCTGACCCCGGACGACTTCGCGGTGCTCTACCGCACCAACGCCCAGTCGCGGGTCATGGAGGAGTCGCTGCGCCGGAGCGGGGTGCCGGCCAAAATTGTCGGCGGGGTCGGCTTCTACGACCGGCGCGAGGTCAAAGACGTGCTGAGCTACGCCCGCGCCGCCCTTAACGCCGCCGACGACATCGCCTGGCGCCGCATCCTTAACCGTCCCAAACGGGGCATCGGCAAGACGAGCGAGGCGAACCTGATCGACTGGGCTAGCAAGCAGGGTGCGCGCTTCGTAGACGCACTCCGTAACGCCGACGAGATCCTCAAGGGGACGCCCGCCGTCGCCCGGATCGCCGACTTTATGGCGCTCATGGACGACCTCGCCGACAACGCCACCACGCTGCCCGCGAGCCAGTTTTTGCAGGGCGTGATGGACCAGAGCAACTACCTCCAGGCGCTCCGTAACGAGGGCTCTTACGAGGCCGAAAACCGGCTCGAAAACCTCGACGAACTACTAAACGCCGTAACCGAGTGGGAGCAGGAGGGCGGCGGCTTTATCGCCGACTTTCTAGACGAGGCGGCGCTGCTCGCGAGCGTCGACGACCGCGCCGTCAAGGCGGTCAACGACGACCTGCCCGAAGAGGCCGTCACGCTGATGACGCTGCACAACGCCAAGGGGCTCGAATTTCCGGTGGTGTTTGTGGTCGGGCTCGAAGAGAACCTGATCCCGCACCGCTCCTCGCTCGGTTCGCTCCAGGAGATCGAAGAGGAGCGGCGGCTGCTCTACGTCGGCATTACCCGCGCCCAAGACGAGCTGTTTCTGGTCCATACCGAGTCGCGGATGACCTTCGGGCGCACCGAGTTCGCCCGTCCGAGCCGCTTCCTCGAAGACGTCCCTAAAACGATGCTCCAAGAGGTCGACGTGCTCGGGCAGGCGCTTAACGATCCGCGTCAGCTAAACAAGTACAGCCGGGCGACCTGGTCGCCGCCCAAGATCGCCAAGCCCGACGGAAGCAGTGAGGCCGGGTTTCGCGGCGGCGAGCGGGTCGAACACCCCAAGTACGGTACCGGAACCGTGGTCGGGGTAAGCGGTGAAGGGGGCCGGGCCGAGCTGACCGTGGTCTTCGGCGATGCGGGTCCGAAAAAGCTGCTCGCCAAGTTCGCCAACCTCAAGCGTCTCTAGCGGAACCTGTAGTGGAACCTGTAGTGGAAAACGTTGGTCGCCGAGTGCTTGTACCGAGCCGACCTCTGTGTGTCACGTCGGTATATCAGGTCGGTGCTGCTCAACGGAAAGCACTCTGTGACGTGTCTGTTCTAGCGAGATTTGGCAAATTTTGACGAGTTTTGGCGAATAGGGGTGCTGGTGGCGATGCGGTGCGCATGGCGCACCCTACGATTTAGATGATTGGTTTGAGCTGGATCGTGACACAGGCGAGCCGGGGTGGTGTTGCGGGCTTCGTTACGCTGTTTGCGGTGTGCTGACTGTGTTGACATCGTCTGTCCGGGTGGGGGGTGGCTCGAGCCCCGCCTACATGTCACCTAAAGCTGCTCGAGCGTGAGAAATTTTGCTTCGTCGGTCTGCTCTGCTATAGTACCGGAACTGAGAAACGGTACATGGCGGTACACAGGTCGTGGCCGTAGCGGTACGATAGTACGAGAGAAGAGATGGTGCGCCCCGCCGCGTAGGCCGGGTGCCAAGGAGGCTAAGACATTGAACGCAAAAGCGATTGTGATCACTTCGGGGAAGGGCGGCGTCGGTAAGACCACCACCACGGCCAACGTTGGCGCGTCGCTCGCGCAGCTCGGCGAAAAGGTGCTCGTCATCGACACCGACGTCGGGCTGCGTAACCTCGACGTAGTGATGGGCCTAGAAGGACGGGTCGTCTACGACCTGATCGACGTGTTCGAGGGGCGCTGCCGACTCAAACAGGCGATTATCCGCGACAAGCGGGTCGAAAACCTGCACCTGCTCGCCGCCTCGCAGACCCGCGACAAGAGCGCGCTCTCCGAAGAGCGGATGCGCGAGACGGTGCGGCTCGTCCTCGAAGAAGAAGAGTTCGACCGGGTGCTGATCGACAGCCCCGCCGGGATCGAGTCGGGCTTTCAGACCGCGGCTTCGGCGGCGGGCGGCGGCCTGGTCGTGGTCAACCCGGAGGTGTCTAGTGTGCGCGACGCCGACCGGATCATCGGCCTGCTCGAAGCCCGCGAGATCCGCGAGATCCGGCTGATTATCAACCGTCTGCGGCCCGACATGGTCAAGCGCGGCGACATGCTCGAGGTCGACGACATCCTCGAAATCTTGGGTGTCAAGCTGATCGGTATCGTACCGGAAGACGAAAAGATTATCGTGTCGACCAACCTCGGCAACCCGATCAGCCTAGGCGAAAGTAGCCGCAGCGGTTCGGGGCAGGCGTTTCGCAACATCGCGCGGCGGATGAAGGGTGAAGACATCCCGCACGCCTCTTTCGAGGGCTCGAGCGGTCTGTTGTCCGGTATCCGGCGTCTGTTCGGGGGTCGCTGATGTTCGGCGGTCTGTTCGGCAAGCCCAAAAGCAAAGACAAGGTCAAGGAGCGGCTCAAGCTCGTGCTGTCTTATGACCGGGCGAAGCTCTCGCCGGGCAAGATGGAAGAGCTTAAAAACGAACTACTCGACGTCATCGCCAAATATTTTCCGCCCGAACAGGGCGAGCAGGGGCTCGAAGACTTCGATGTCAAGCTCGAACAACACGGTGACCGGATGGTACTCGTCGCCGATCTGCCGGTGCAGCGCTAGGCGGGCCGGGTTGTGCGGGTCGTGCAGATAGCGCGAAATTACGACGCGGCAAACGCATTTCAGACCTTGTTCAGCGCGTCTGCTAAAGTAGGAGGCGACATGTCAACTCTAACTGCCCCGCACCTCTGCCGTTTCCGTTTATGAGCCCCGCAGCGCCCGAGCACACTATTCTGATCGCCGAGTCCGACGCGGCGCAGCGCAGCCTGCTCGACGTGCTGCTCTCGCCGGCAGGCTTTAAACTCGAAATCCGCGAAAACGGCAAGGAAGCGCTCGAATACCTGCGCGACAACACCCCCGACATCGCTATCTTCGACGCGAAGATGCCCTACCTCGGCGGGTTCGACGTCTGTAGCAAGATGCGCCGGGTCAAGCGGCTACGCGACGTGCCGGTCGTCGTCCTCGTTCCGCCGTTTGCCAAGCAGAAGCCCGGCGACAACTACCGCGAACTGCTCGGCGTGGTCGGTGCCGACATCCTGATTCCGAAGCCGATCGGCGACAAAAACCTATCCGAGCGGATCCGGCAGCTCCTCGCCGATCGTAGCAACGACAGGCCGAAGGTGGTCGCTGACGAAGACCTTAAAAGCACCGTGGTGATCGAAGAAGCCGCCGACGTGCTCGGACGGATGCGGGTGCCGGGTAGCGACACCGAAAGCCGCGAACGGCTCGAGCACCTCCAGCAGGAAAACGACCAACTCAAAGCGCAGATCGCCGCTCTGCACCGCGACCTCGCCACCCTCAAAGACGAACACCAAAAACTACGCCAGCAGCTCGAAAGTAGCAAGCGTGACGACGACAAGGGCGGATTTTTCGGACGGTTTCGGCGCGGTAAAGAGTAGGGCGACGTTGGCGCGGCTTTTTAGGAGGGCGCGAACACCGTCGAGTCTCTCTCCGAGATTTTCTCCGGGGCTTTCTCTGCGGTTTTCTCTTAGCCGACGGCACGGTGTGCGGGTCGGCGCGTGGTCTTTTTGTCCCGGCACCGAGGTGTTACACTAACGGTGCGAAGGGTCATACAACCTCGGGGGAGGTGGATCGGGGCGGGCCGTGTCGACATCGGGTTGACATGGATGCTGGGCTCGAGCCACCCTCTCCCCGCCGCTAACGAGAGGAGTCTTCATGGAGATTTACAAGCTGATCGGACGTAACATCGACATCACCGACGCGATGCGTAACTACGCCCAGGACAAACTCGACCGGCTCAACCGCTTTTCGGATCAGATCGTGGACGGCAAGGTCGTCATGTCGTACGCGAGCGAGGGCGACAGCGCCCAACCCGCCAAAGTCGAGGTGCAGCTCAACGTCCCGAACGGCATCGTCCGCGCCGAAGAGAGCGGCCAAGACACCTACGTCGCCATCGACAAGGTTGTCGACAAGCTCGAGCGCCAGCTCAAGCGTTTTAAGGGCCGCCAGATCGCGAAACGGACCGAAGAGCCGCCCGCACCCGCCGAACCCGAAGAGGTCTACACCGAGCCCGAGATCGTCCGGGTCAAGCGCCACGTGCTGCGCCCGATGTCGCCCGAAGACGCCGCGGTGCAGATGGAGGCGCTCGGCCACAACTTCTACATGTTTCGCAACATGGACACCGAAGAGGTGAGCGTGATCTACCTCCGCCACGACGGCAACTACGGCCTGATCGAACCGGCCTAGACCGACACGGTATCCGGTTCGGGGGCGCTTACGGGCGCCCCTCTTGCGTAGTGTTTCGACCGATGCTGTTCCGACCGATGAGGACCGAACAGACAACAACCCGACCGATAAATCTTCGTTAAGTCCCCGTCGTGCTCGCCCGAGCGTCTCGGTTGCGGCGTCATCCAGAATGTCATCCGAAACGTCATCCGAAACATTGTCTGGTATGACACTGGTCGAAACTACACGAGAACTACAAGAGTGCGAACGCTAGGCGAGCGGTGATTGACGCGGGATGTCGTCTTTAGAGACGAGAAAACGGACCGCGACAACGCCGACGACAAAACCGCCGAGGTGCGCCCACCACGCGACCGCGCTCATCGCGGCCTGTTCGGGCATAAAGAGCCCCCGGGTCGCCTCGAAGAACTGTAGCAGCGCCCAGTAACCGATATAAAACCAGGCGGGCAGCCAGAATACGAAGAAGGGCGGGATAAAGGTCAGCACCCGGCGCCGCGTGAACAGCACGATGTACGCGCCCAGAATCGCGCTGACCGCCCCCGAAGCGCCGATCATCGGTCTTGTCGATTCGGCGGAGAAGATGCCGTGCAGCAGTGTCGCGAGTACGCCGGCGACGAGATAGAAGCCTAGAAAGGTGACGTGGCCCATCCGGTCTTCGATATTGTCGCCGAACACGAACAGAAAAAACATGTTGCCGAGGATATGGGCGAGGCCGCCGTGCAGAAACATGCTGGTAACGAGGCGGTAGGCGTTGCTGGTGGGGTCGTCAAAAAACTGTTGGGGGACAAAGCCGTAGGTCGTAACAAACTCGAACGCTTCGCGGCGCGTACCAGACAGACCGACGATAAACGCGACGAGGTTGATCGCGATCAGCACCCACATGACAAATGCGGGCCCGTGACGGGGATTGTCGTCTTTGAGCGGAAACATAGCCCTAGCCTAGCAGACTTCGTTCCGGGTGGATTTGGTGCCGGTTATAGAGTCGCTGTGCGTGATGCGAGGAGATGTCAATGTTGCGATTCGTGGGGTGCGCCGTGACAACAAGGTCGGTTTAAACAAGGTCGGCTTAAACAAGGTCGGCTTAGTGGCGGGGGGTGGGCTCGAGCCCCTGCCTTACCTTCACCACCATGTCCGGGGCGTACACCCCGCGCAACACCGCGCCGCCATAGACCACGGTGCGCGCCCCGACAATCGTGCCCGGTGACAGCACCGCGTTGCACCCCACCGACACGTCATCGCCGAGCGCCGCACTAAACTTGCGCAGCCCGGTGTCTTCTCCGGCCACCGCAATCGTCCCTTCAAAGGCGGGAAAGTTGGCGAGTTTGACCCCCGCCCCCAAGTTCACGCCGCGCCCGACCACCGCGTCGCCTAGATAGTTAAAGTGGGGCGCCTTGGCGTCGTTTAACAGCAGGCTCCGCTTGACCTCGCTACAGTGGCCGACCTTCGCCCCGGGTCCGAGCACGGCACCGCCCCGCACATAAGCCGCGTGCCCGACCCGAGCACCTACCCCGATCCAGGCTGGGCCTTCGACGAGCGCGAACGGACCGATGCTCGCACCGGCAGCGAGATAGACCGGGCCGGTCACGACAGCGCTCGGGTGGATCTCGCCCTGGCGGTCGTCGTGGATGGTGGCTACAAACTCGTCGAGGCGGCCTAAAATCTGCCAGGGTCGCTCGACCGCGAGCAGCGGACGCAAGACCGCTTCGACCTGTTCGACATTGAAAAGTTGACGTGGTGTCGGAATCGTCGTCATGGTCTGATTGTAACGCGTCCGCGCGCGGCGTAGAATCGGGGCCGTGTCCTGCTATCACCTGATCGTCAACCCGGTCGCCGGAAAGGGTCGGGCCTGGCGTCTGCTCCCCGACATCGAAACACGTCTGCTGTCGTGCGGGGCGTCGCTTTGCGTCTACGTGACCAAAGCGCCCGGAGACGCCCGAAGGTTGGCGGAAACCCTGCCCCAAAACGCCGACGTGCTCGTGCTCGGCGGTGACGGTACGCTGCACGAGGTCGTCGCGGCCTGTACCGGTAGCGAGCGCACCATCGGCCTGATTCCGGGCGGTTCGGGCGACGATTTTGCGGCGACGCTCGGTGTGCGGCAGTGGCGGCAGGCGCTCGACGTGATTCGGGCGGGCCGGACCCGAATGATCGACACGTCGCGGGTGCGTCTCTACGATCTAGAAGAAGATTTAGAAGACGATTCAGAAGCGACCGAGGCCGCGAATAACGGCGCGAACGATGGTGTGGGTGACAGCAGTGTGGATAACAGCGCCAACGACAGTACAGACGGTGCTAATGATGGCGTTCGGGATGATGTGCGAGACAGTACAGACGACGTACAAGAGGATGCGAACGACGGCGGGAATGACGGAGTTCGCGAACGTACCGCTATCAACGCGTGCGGCCTCGGTTTCGACGCCGACGTCGCGGCGCGGATTCGGGAGTTGCCGCACTGGCTGGCCGGGACGGCGGCGTATATCTACGCGGCGCTACGGGCGCTGTTCGCGCTGTCGCTAGGCACGGTAACGGTGCGGGTCGACGGTGCAGAGGTCTATCACGGTCGGTCGTTGCTCGTCAGCGTGCAGAACGGGCGGCGGGTCGGGGGCGGTTTTGTGTTCGCGCCGGACGCCGACCCGGGCGACGGGTTGCTCGACGTGGTCGTGGCCGGGGCGCTCACGCGGCGCGAGGTGATCGCGCTCTTTCCGCGACTGTTTCGGGGGACGCTGCGCGCGCACCCCAAGGTGCGGTGGGTGCGGGGGCGACAGGTCGAGGTCGATTGGCACCGTCCACAACCGCTCCATATCGACGGGGAACCGCTCGAGCCCCTCCGTCACCTTAGCGTCACGCTCTGTCCGGCGGCGGTGCGGTTTTACGTTCCCTAACTTATCTCCGCTTCGAGCGCCCAACGGTCGACCACGCTGCCACTCTTGAGCGAGCGTTCGGCCATAAACGCCGGCAGCAGTCCGGCGTAGCCCATCAGCAGATCGCAGTAGACCTCTTTTTCGCCCCGGACCGCCCGGACGAAGTCGCGGTGCTGTTCGACGCTCCCGTGGTGGACTGGTTCGTCGATCCCTTCGGGGTGCAGGGCGCTAAAGCGTTCGCTTGGCCCGTCGCCCCGTTGGAGTTCGATTTCGCGGCGGTCTTCGTGGACCACAATTAGACCCTGGTCGCCGAACACGCCGAGCTCGAGCCTATGCCGAAACGACGCGAAGAAGCTGATCAGCAGCGTGGCCCGCGCCCCTTCCGCAAATTCGAGCGCGATGTTGGCGTTGTCGGGGATCTCGCTCTCTTCGATGGTCAGCGTGTTTCCCAAGATGTCGGTCGTGGTCGTCCCGCTCGTGAGCTGGGCCTGCCCGCCGAACGCGACCGCGCGGCTGACGTTCTGGCCGAGTAGCCAGTTAAACAGGTCGAAGTGATGACAGTTCTTCTCGACAAACGCTCCGCCCGACGCGCCGAGCCGGTAGCGCCACTGCCCCGGCATGGCCCGCCGAAACTCGTGACACCAGGCGATCTGCGGGGTGCCGATAGCGCCGTCCTGGATGAGTTCGTGGCAGCGCCGAAACAGGTGCGAGTAGCGAAACACGTAGCCGACCTGCACCGCGAGCCCGCTGCCCCGCTGGGCCTCGACGAGCGACCAGGCGTCTTGGAGCGTTGTCGCCATCGGTTTTTCTAAAAACACGTGCTTGCCCGCCGCGAGCGCGGCGCGGGTGATGCTAGCGTGGCTGTCGTTAGGCGTCGCGACGAGGACGGCGTCGAGGTCGTTGCGGGCGAGCAGGTCGTGATAGTCGTCGTAGCGGTCTAAGGGGTGGCCGAGGATCTGTTCGGCAGTGGTGTAGCGGTCGGCTCGAGCCTCTGCCGCCGCCACCACCTTGACGTCGGACAGTGTGTTGAGGACGGGCAGGTGTTCGGCTTCGACGATCTGGCCGAGGCCGATGACGCCGTAGCGTAGGGGAGTGGTCATGCTGCTAGTCTAGCCCACCCCGCCACATCACAGAGACCAATCGGCGAGAGCGGCGAGGTCGCGAGCGCGCTGGGCGAGGGAGGAGGGCTCGAGCCCCCCCTCCTCCGTCACAATTTCGGTGATTAGCTCTCCCGCGACCACCTCGAACAGCGGGTTGAACAGCGTGAGGTCCGCGTCTCCACCGTACAAATCCTCCGTGTCTGCCTCTGCGAACGACACCTCGTCGTCGGGCCGCAGCTTGTCGACGGTCGTTACGGCGTAGCAGGGAATCCCGACACGCCGCGCCGCGAGTGCCGCGAGCGCACTGCCGACCTTGTTGACCACGCCGCCCGACGGCAACAGGCTGTCCGCTCCGAACAGCACCAGGTCGACGTTTTTCTCCCCTAGCACCGCCGCGAGCGCCGCGTCCGCGATGAGGGTGACGGACAAGCCCGCGTCGTCTAGCGCCTCGGCGACGCCGACCCCTTCACCCCCCGGCTGCGACGCGGCGACGATAACCTCGGGGCGTGGCTCGGCCTGGGTCAACGCGCCCAGCACCGTTCCCGAACGCGACAACGTCAACACCCGGCGTCCGGCGACGAGCTTAGCGGCGTTGCGAGCGGCCCGGTCGTCGGCCCGAAGCGCTTCTTCGAGCACCTCTATCGCTACCCGCTCGACCTGTTTCGCGTCCTGTCGTTGCTCGCGACAGCGGTGCATAACCCGGTTGATCTGGTTCGCCAACACGTGCATGCTCGGCCTCGCGGCGATAAGGTCGTGGGCGAGACTGACGAGGCTACGCGCGCCGTCTTCGCTCGTGTCTCGGTCGTCACCCCGAACCGCCCCCCGAACTGCGAGGTAGCCCGCCCGGTCGCGCAGCACTTCGATCGCCCGCAACGACAGGTAGGTCGCGCCGTGGTCGCGGTCGTCGCGGATGCTCGCCACGCTCGGCGCGACGCGGTCGTACGACGTCCAGAGTTGCGGCACCGTGTCGCGCCGTAGAATCTCGGTCGGGGCGACCCAGGCGGCTTCGGTCGATTCCCAGTCGATGCGGACGTCGCGGTGCGCGCAGTCGAACAGGTACGGGTGGACGACCCAGCGTTTGCCGAGTTCGGCGTCGTCAACCTCGAACGGCTCGCCCTTCCGGACGAAGGTCGCGGCGTCTAGCAGCCCGCTCTCCTCGGCGATCTCCTGCCGGGCGGCGCGGTCGGGGTCGCCCTCGGCGTGACCGGCGACCGCGCCCCACTGCTGCTGATACGAGCCGACCTCCTCGCTACGGCGTAGCAGCAGCACCTCGCCCCGGTGACGTAAAAAGCAGGTGACGACGTGGGTTTCTTCGAGGGTCTTGTCCGAATCGGCCATAGTTTCGAGGGTAGCGGTCCTGTCGTCGGCCACACAAGTGGCTATGCTCGGTTTATGCCTACAAACAGACCCCAGATGGTCGACCAGTTAAGCGAAACGTATCGGCAACTCTACGACGCGGCCCTCCGGCGTCCGCACAAGGGGTGGCTCGAGCTCTCCCCCTCTCTCACCCCTCTCAAAGACCCTCTCGCCCCCCTCGCCGTGCACGTCGACGTCCTCCAAGACGACGCCTCGGCCCAGGACCGCGCGAAACGCGCCTATCAACACGCCCACGAGATGTTTCCGGGCGCCCCGGTCTACGGCGTCGGCGTGACGGAGACGGCGCAGGGGATCGCGCTCGCGAGCCACGACACGCTCGGCACCTTTTCGCAACGGTTCGTAATTCCGGACGCGTCGACGCCGCTCCACGTCACGCTCGTGCTGCGGGCGATGGCGAGCGCGTCCGGGCTCACGCCGCTCCCACCCGCGGACGTAGAGGTCGACGAAACGGTCGACCCGGCGCCGACGCTGTCGAGTCTGCACAGGGGAGAGGCTGGCTATCTGCGCGTCACCGAAGCGGGCGAGACCGAGTCCGGCGACACCCGCCCCGACCTGCTCGTCTTCTCCGGCTCGTTCTACCCGCTCCACCGGGGGCACCGCCACCTCGCCGACGTCGCCGCGTCGCTAAGCGACAAGCCGCTCCACTTCGAGCTGCCCCTTGTCAACGCCGACAAAGCCCCGCTAGACCTCGCCGAAGCCCGGCGCCGCGTCCAGCAATTTGTGCGTTACCGCCCGGTGCTGCTGACGAAAGCGCCGCTCTTTACCGACAAGGCGCAGCGCTTTCCCGGCAGTACGTTTGTGGTCGGGGCCGACACCGCCGCACGGCTTATCGACCCCCGTTTTTACGGCGACGACGCGGACAAGATGCGGCGGGCTCTAGACGAGCTGACGTCGTCAGGATGCGATTTTCTGGTCGCCGGACGCGCGATCGACGGTCGCTTCACGACGCTTGACGATCTCGACGTGCCGGAAAGGTTTGCGGACCGGTTTCGGGCCATCCCCGCGGCGCGCTTTCGAGACGACGTGTCGGCGACACAGCTCCGCCGGGAACGGGCGTTCGGCACCCCGGATGACGATGTATAGACGAATGCATAGGTTGGATTGACGATAGATTAACGCACCCTCCCGATAATCGAAGGGTCTTCGTAAGGAAGGCACCTGCACGGGAGGGAGTGAACGCCATGACGACGATCGCAACGCCAAACACGACCTATCACGCATCCGATCTCGCTACGCTACACCCGAAAGAGGTTCTGCCGAAAGAGGTTCCGCAGGCCGCGAGCGTCACCTTGCGCTGTGTGTTGCCCGCAGGGACGAGCGGTGAGGCGATCAGCGAGATGTTCGGGATGTGGTGTGCAGGGCTCGAGCCCCCCACCCCTACACTCTACGCCGAGCAGCGCCTCTTCTCGCGCCACACCCTCTACGACGCCGACACGCCCGCCCCGCTTCTCGTCCTCACCCACCGCTTTAAGGACTGGAAGGTCGCCCAGGCGTTCGCCGTCACCCCCGTACTCGCCGATATTCGCCACAGCCTCGCCGAACGCGGCGCCCACACCGTCTATCTCGGCCTGCGCTACGCCTGAGCGCGTGTGTGAGCGCTTCGGACTGGCTCGTCTTCACTGTCTCGAACTCGCACACCGACCTACCGCTCTCCTGATTGTTAGAAAGGATGGTTGACTATGGCTACATCTGAAACTCAAGTGAGCACTAAGCAAAAAAGCCCGGTCACGCCGAGCCACCTCGTCTCGTTCTCGTTCGATCTGCCGCCGACCTACCGCGAACAGGGCCAAGCGTGGCAGGAAAATCTCTTCTACCTAGCTTGGAAGCTGCCGCTGCTTAAAGAAGCTCAAAGCCTCGACAAGGTACCCGAAGTGGTCGAAGCGTTTCTCGTCGGAGACGACCCGCTCACGCCGAACGTGGTGGACGAGCGTGTTATCGATGAGGAGACGCGCCAAGAACTCGCCAAAGAGTTACACGCCTTCGCCTTCGGTATCGACACCAAAGTCAAGAATTCGGGAGAGTCCCTGTTTGTAAAGCCCCTGATCGAAGCGCTGCGCATAGAGTTTGCCGACAAGGTCAGAGCGGAGCTAGCCGATCAAGACTCTACGACTTCGCTAAGCGACCAAGATCTCGGAGCCGAGGTGACGCGACGGCTACCCGCCGACTTTCTAGCCCCTGCGATCGTGACCCACCACTGGGTGCAGTCCTACTACTACGTTCACACGGTTCCCTACGAGTCGCCCCAGATTATGATGCACCATCAGTTCGACGATAAAACGGCGGCGCTAACCTACGCGCACACGGTCGCCTTCGACGAGGTCATGGCTTATCTCGCGAAAAAGGGCTGCCTCAACATGCGCGTACAGGTGTTCGAGCACAAGGACGGACACGGCAAGCAGCCTATCTAGTCGCTCTATCTAGCCGCTAAGGTACTCGATCACTTCGCTTACGAGATCTTCGAGAGGACGCTTGGGTGCTTCGGATAAAGGTTGTGCCGAGGCGTCCTGCTCGGCTGCGAGCGCGGCGTCCAGACGTTCGAACGCGAAGCGGTAGTGGTGCGGAAAGAGCGTGTGCGTCCGGGCGAGGTCGGCGAGTTGGCGGGCGGTCCGCGCGTCATCGTGCAGGCTGTAGAGGCGCGCCGCGATCACGAGGCCGTAGAGCATGTAGGGGGTGCTGCGGTTTGTGCGGGCGAGGGTAAGGCCTTCGCGCAGGCGTTTTTTGGCCGCGGGCAGCGCGTGCCGAGAGAGTGCGATGTCAGCGGCGGTAATCTGAGTGCGGATGCAGCCGACCCGGTGGTCGGTGTCGCGGACCAGGTTTAGGGAGGTGGTGACGAGGGTTTCGGCGTGGTCTAGCTCGCCGAGGGCGTGGGCGACTTTGGCGAGGTTGTGGAGGACGTTGGCTTCGGAGGCGCGGCTGCCGCTCTGGCGGGCGAGCTCGAGCCCCTCGTTAAAAAGCGCCCGTGCCTCGTAGAGCCGCCCGTCACAGAACGCGAACAGGCCGGAACCGTCGAGGGCGACCGCGAGGCGCATCGGGCTCCCCTGATCGCGAAAGATCTGTAGGCTCCGCTGAAAAGAGTCTCTAGCCTCGTCGTCCTCGCCCATCTTGTGGCAGAGCGTCGCGAGGTTGAAGAGCAGACGGGCCATCCAGGAGAGTTCGTACTGCTCCTTGGCGATGCCTAGCGCTTCCTGGTAGCAGCGTTTCGCGTCGCCCGGGCGGTCGATCTGCTCGTACAAGATCGCTAGAACGTCAAGCGCGTAAAGGAGGCTGGTGCTGTTGCCGCTGGTGCGTAAGACCGACAGGCTCGCTTCGGCGAGTAGGCGCGCCTGGTCGTAGCGCCCGACGATGGTGGCGAGTCGGGCCTGGTAGACCTTGAGAATCGCTTCGGCGCTTTTGGCTTCGGTGGTGCCGGCGTCGCGAGTGGTGCCGAGGTGACGCCACGCGGCCTCGAAAAGATCGATGCCCTCCTGGTAGCGACCGCGCATGTCGGCGAAGCGGGCGATGCCCAGAGCAGCCTGCTCGATAAGATCGCGGTTGTGCTGACGAGCGGCGTAGTGCCAAGCCTGGCGGATGTTGTCGAGGTTGCTTTCGAGGCTGCGGATCGTGTCGCCGGGTCGGTCGCCTTCGAGCGCCTGGGCGGCCTGGGTGAGCGTGCCGAGATAGTAGCGGGCGTGCCGGTCACAGTAGCGCGTACGCTCCGCACGCTGGAGTTTTCGGCTCGAGCCCTGCCGAATCACCTCGTGCAGATCGAAGCGCCCGCTGTCGGAGCGCAGCAGCAGCGACCTGTTGATCAGCGACAGCAGCACGCTAAGCGAGGCGTCCGCGACGTGCCGGGCCGCGTCCTTGTCGAAACCGCCCCGAAACACCGACAGCGCGGCGAGGGTGCGGCGCTCGGCGTCATGAAGGAGGTGCCAGGAGTGTTCGAACATCGCCTCGAGGCTGCGGTGCCGCTCCGGAACGTCTCGGTCGGTGCTCTCCAGGGCGCCCAAGTCGCGGGCGAGTTCGTCGGCGACCTCCTGGCACGACAGCAGCCGCAGCCAGCTCGCCGCGAGTTCGACGCCTAGCGCGAGACCGTCGACCAACCGGCAGATCGTCACGATCGCCGGACGGATATCTTCGTCGAGGCCGAAGCGCGCCCGTACCTGTTGGGCGCCGCGCAAAAAGAGCTGCACCGCGTCGTAGCGCTCGAATGCGGGGTCGTCGGGCGTGCTCGGATAGCGAAGCCCGCCGACGTCGAGCAGCCACTCGCCTGCGAGCTCGAGCCCAACCCGTGACGTGACGAGGACGCGGCAGCGCGGTGCCCGTTCGAGCAGTGCGGCGACGAAGCCGGTGCCGTCGGTAAGGTGTTCGAAGTTGTCGAGGACGAGCAGCGCTTCACGCTCGGCGAGGTGCGCGAAGACCGCGTCGTCGAGCGCTTGTGCGGGGGCGACGCTAAGCCGCAGCGCGTCGGCGACGGTACCCGCGAGGTTGCTGGCCGAGGCGACGGAGGCGAGCGGGACGAACACCGCGCCGTCCGCGAAGGTGTCGCCGTGCAGGTAGGCGCTCTGCAAGCCGAGCCGGGTCTTACCGCTTCCGCCGATCCCGACGAGGGTGAGCAGCCGACAGTCGGGGTCGCGTAGCCGCGTAGCGATCTGGGCGAGTTCGGCGTCGCGTCCGACGAACGGGCTCGGTTGGGGCGGGAGCAGGGCGAGGGCGTCGTGTCGGGCGGGTGCGGCGAGGGCGGCGGAAGGGGTCGGCGGGCTCGGCTGGTCGCGTAGCGCCGCGAGCAGTGCCTGGGTGTCGGGGAGGGGCTCGAGCCCTAACTCTTCTTGCAGCCGCGTATAAAATTGCCGATAGACCTGCACCGCGTCGTCGCGCCGGTACCCCGCGAGGGCGGCCCGCAGCCGGGTCTGCAGCGCGGTCTCCGACAGCGAATCCTCTCGGAGCACCCGCTCGGCCAGCTCTGCGGCGCGGCGGGCGTTGTCGGCGGCGAGGGCGTCGTTCGCCCCGGCGAGCGCCGCTTCGGCCCAGATCTGGCTTAGGCGCTGCCGTTCGTCCGCGACCCACTCGTCGAACGCGTCGTCGCCTAGGGTGAGTGTCTGCAGAAAAGGGGCTTCGTAGAGCGTGCTCGCGTCGCGCCAGCGGGCGTCGTCGACGGCGGCCCGAAAGTCGCTAAGGTCGCAGGGTAGCATTAGGCGGAGGCGACTCCGTTCGAGCTCGAGCCCCTCCTCTACACCGAGCGGTCGCGCCCACGGCGCGTTACGCAGACTGTACAGCGCCTGACGAAGACCCGCCCGCGCCCGCGGCTCGTCCTTGTCGCTCCAGAGTAGCCCCGCCGCGCGCTCGCGCGACACCCAACCGGCCTGCGCGACGAGGTAGCAGAGCAGCGCGACCGGCTTGCCGATCGGCAGCGGCAGGTCGTGCCCGTCGTCTAAAGCGACACGGGGCGGGCCGAACAGACGGAGATAAGCTGCCACGTCTCTAAGGTAACATGTTTGCAACAATATGAAGACGGATTCACGAAACTGTAACACTTACTCATATATCTTTTTGCAGGTGGGTCGCTATACTCCGGGTCAGCGGCATCTCTCTTATTGCAATCCTGATGCAGTTTGCGTGAGTTTAATTACATATTATACTGTCTTATACCGTCCCGACTTGCCGATGTCACCATCTGAGCTAATACCGTTCTTTTGAATCGTAGGGTGCGCCATGCGCACCGCACTGCCATCAGCACCCGTATTTACATAACAAGCGCACCGCAGAGTGCTTTCTACCCAGCAGAATCGACGTGGCGTACAGTGACGTACAAAAGTTAGCTCGGTATTGGTCGCATGTTAGTCGTGATGTCGGGCCGTAAGCCGCCGGCCTAGCCCCACTCGCTCGCTGCCTACTCCCACTCGATGGTGCCGGGCGGTTTGCTCGTAATGTCGTACACGACGCGGTTGACCTCGAACACGCTGTTGACGATCCGGTTCGACACGGTCGCTAAAAACTCGTGCGGAAAGCGGGTCCAGTCCGCCGTCATGCCGTCGCGGCTACCGACCGCGCGCAGGGCGACGGTGTTGGCGTAGGTGCGCTCGTCGCCCATCACCCCGACCGAACGGAGCGGTGTCAGCACGGCGAGTGCCTGCCAGGTGTCGTCGTAGAGGCCGAACTCGCGCAGCGCGCTGATAAAGATGTCGTCGACGCGGCGCAGCACCTCGAGCCGGTCGCGGGTTACCTCGCCCAAACAGCGGATCGCTAGGCCGGGTCCGGGAAAGGGGTGCCGGTCGCGGAGGTGAGCCGGGAGGCCCAGGGTGCGGGCGATGTCGCGGACCTCGTCTTTGAAGAGGGTGCGGAAGGGCTCGAGCAACTCGAAGTCGAGCTTTTCGGGTAGCCCGCCGACGTTGTGGTGCGACTTGATGTTCGCTGCGCCGTACCCGCCCGCCGACTCGATCACGTCCGGGTAGAGCGTCCCCTGGGCTAAAAAACGGATACCGCCGTGTTCGGTCTGAAGCCGCTTCGCCTCGCCGCTAAACACCTCGATAAACTCGCGCCCGATAATCTTGCGCTTCTGTTCGGGGTCGCTTACACCTTCTAGCGCCGACAGAAACCGCTCGGACGCGTCGATAACGCTCAGGTTGACGCCGGTGTCGCGAAGCGCGGCCTCGACCTCTGCGGCCTCGCCCAGACGCAGCAGTCCGTGGTCGACAAAGACCGCAAAAAGCTGCGCGCCGATAGCGTGGTGCAGCAGCAGCCCGAGCGTGCTCGAATCGACGCCGCCGGAGATGCCGAGCAGCACCCGCTCGTCGCCGACCCTGGTGCGGACGTCGCGGTCGAGTTCGGCGACGATCTGTTCGGGTGTCCAGTCGCGCCCGACGCCGGTACGTTCGACGAAGTTTTCGAGCAGACTGACGCCTTTGGGGGTGTGCTGCACCTCGGGATGAAATTGCAGGCCGTAGATGCCGCGTTCGCGGTCTTCCATTGCGGCGACGGGGGTGTCGGCGGTCGCCGCGACGACCTCGAAGCCGGGCGGCACCGTCGCGACCGAATCGCCGTGGCTCATCCAGGCGACAAAATCGCCCTCGACGCCGCCGAACAGCTCGCCCTGGTAGTGCTCGAGCGTCGCTTTGCCGTATTCGCGCACCGTACTCGCGCGGACCTCGCCGCCCGCCGCCCGCGCGACGAGCTGCATCCCGTAACAGATCGCGAGCGTCGGCAGGCCCGCACCGAGCAGACCGTCCGGAAGCTGCGGCGCGCCCTCGTCGTAGACGCTACGCGGCCCGCCCGACAAGACCACCCCGACAGGGTCGTGGGCCTGGATGTCGGCGAGTGTGCTGTTCGCGCTCAGGATAACCGAATAGACGTTGAGTTCGCGCAGCCGCCGGGCGATAAGCCGGGTGTACTGAGAGCCGTAGTCGAGGACGACAATACTCGCCATGCCAAACCTTTCTCGGTGACCGTACGGTGTAGGCCGGCCACAAAACAGAACGGATACGAAACGGAGCTTAGAGGGGGAGGGAGACGTCTGTGTAGGGCATCTAGCGTAACGTCTCGGAAAGCGGTGGTGTAGAAACAGTGTCGTGCGAAGCGGTGTCGTGCAAAGTGGTGTTGCAAAGAGCGATCTTCCTCTGTGGTGACGTACCGGACGCCCCGCCTTCACACTTCACCATGACGTGTTGCCGTAGAGCCTGACGGCGCTGTGCTGTCGTCACGTAGGACGCGTTTATTCGGCGTCTTCGCCGACGCTCAGATCGAAGGTGATGGTCTGCTGCGCTGGTACGGTGACGGTGCGCACCTCCGAAACGCGTTCCTGAAAGCGCGCGCGTAGCTGCCACTGCCCCGCCTCGTCGAGAACGACCGGGCCGGGCACGGTCGCGATTTCGTCGCCGGGGCGGCGTTCGGAGCCGGTCGGGCTACTCACCACACTTACGGTAACGAGCCGCAGACTGTCGGGAAGTACGTCGACGTCGACGATGTAGCGGGTGCTGCCGTCGGGTGTGAGCGCTTCGCTCGTGTCGTCCTGCCGCAAAAACGCGAAGGTCGCGAGCGCCGCGCCGCCGACGAGCAGCACCACGACTAGCGCGACGCGGCGCAGATAACGGCCCCGTTCGGGATCGGGTGGAATGGGTGGGGATGGGCTACCGAGGGGGCGCTGGGTCGGCGCGGCCCGCTTTTTGGTCTCGTCCGCCTCTTGGCCGGCCCGGTAGGTCGCGCCGGGCGGAAGGTCTTTGACGAAGCCGGAGGATTCGGACGGGCTCGGCGCCGTCTCGGGCGGTTTGCGCTCGGGCGGTTTGCGCTCTGGCGATTTGTGCTCGGAGCGGACGGGGGCGGGCGATTGGCGCGGCGCGCTCGGGGTGCTCGGACGTTCGGGGCTCGAGCCCTCGGGGCTATCGGCGGGCCGGGTGCCGGGGTCGGTATGGATCAGCATCGCGTCATCTTCGCTGTCGTTCGGGGCGCTGCTGCGGGTGCTGGGTTCGGCGCTGCTAGGCTTAGAGCTGCCAGGCTCGGCGCTGCCGAGGTCGAAGCTAAACGCGCCGGGCTCAGTGGAGGTGTCGCTCTGCTCGTTGCTGGCGCGTTTGCTGGGGCTAGGCTTGGCGTCGCTAGGGGCGGCGGGGCTCGAGCCCCCCAAACCGAAATCGAAATCGAAGTCGTCGGCGCTTCGCTCGCCCTTGTCCGGCTTACGCTCGGGCTTCGCCGCCGTCTCTGTCGCGCGCGTTTTCGCATCAGTGTCCGGATTATCAGTGTCCGGATTAGATGTCTGGGCGTTAGACGCGTGGGTCGCCGACAGGTGACGCCGCAGCGTCCGGTAGAGCTGTTTGGCATTCGGTCTGTCGGCGGGGTCCTCACGCAGACAAGCCGCGACGACCTTACGTGCGGTTTCGGGGAGTCGGTCGCCTCCCAAACGGCGGATCGACGCGCCCCAGGCGTAGATGTCGGCGGCGAGGGTTGCCCGTGTATCGGTTTCGGGGGCGCGGTAGGTCGCCTGCCGGACGTCCCAGGGTACGCCGTAGCCTTCGATCAGGTAACCGTGGCGGCTCTTGTAGAACCGCTCGGGGCGGATGTCGCCGTGGCTAACCTGGCTGCTCGCCGCGTCGAACAGAGCCCGGGCGCTGTGCAGCAGGAGCGGCGCGAGATCGTCGCTGGTCGGCACGTCAAGTCGCTGATGATCCCGACCGTAGGCGGCGACGAGCACGCTCTCTTCGGCTTCGGCAGACACCGCTAAAATCGACGGAATACGATCCGACTTTAGGCTTCCGGCGTCGGCGCGCGGACGACCGGGAAAACGGTAGATAAGCACCGGCAGCCCGGTCACCGGATCGAGCCCCCGGTAGGTACGAACCGGGCCGTGTTCGGCGATAAGCTCGCCCGCCTGATAGCGCGACGGTAACGTCATCGTGCCCCCGTGATAAGCGTGTTGGTCGTGATGATGTTTGTGGTGGTCGCCGGGTGTGCCGCGAGTCGGGCGGTCGACGCGGCGCGCGCGTATCCGCAGGGCGAAAGCCTCGCAGACAGAAGCGAGAAATGGAGCTGGAAACGAGCAGCCGAACCTAAAATCACCCTGGAATTATAGCCTACTTCGCTTCGGTGCGTCGTTAGCGCGGGCGTTCGCGCTGGCGTTCACGCTGATGACGGCGGGAGAGCGGGGCGCTCTATGAAGGTTGCCGCTGGGGGAGAGAGGGCTCGAGCCCCCCCGACGAGCGCCGCGCCCGTCATCATGTGACGCCGTAAGACGTGCCGACAGCGACGTGATCTCCGGCCTGCCCGACTTGGCCACGACGGTCCCGACGACAGCAAAAGACGCGAGAACCCTGGTTGCAAAGAGACCGGCTGCAAGCTGCAAAGAGACTCGTTAAAGAGGCCGGATACCGAACCGCCCGCTACTCGTGAATGGCCACGTCACTATGGACGAACTCGTCTGGCGCGGCGGTTTGAAAAAATCGGCCTCCTGTAGCGCCTCGTCGCGCGGGCGTTCCGCGCGCCCTGTCCGGGCGACGCCGGGCGAGTAGCCTCCCGCTGGGCGTTTGTAAGGTGACGTGTGAGCTTGCTAGAGAGGCCGAAAGCCTGCTAGTTTATCTGTTATATGGTTAATAAAATACTTACTCAAGACATGGTGATCGAGGCGCTACGCGGCGTCGACGACCCCGAACTGCACCAGGATCTGGTCAGCCTCGGTATGGTCAAAGAGGTCAGCATCGACGGCGACCAGGTCGCACTCAAGATCGACCTCACCACCCCAGCCTGCCCGATGAAGGGCCAGATCGAGGCCGACGTCAAGGCGGCGCTCTACGCGATTGCGGACGTCAACATTGGAGGCGTCGACATCACCTTTGGTTCGCAGGTGCGGGGCCAACAGCAGGACGCGCTGCCGGGCGTCAAAAACATCATCGCGGTCGGTTCGGGTAAGGGCGGGGTCGGTAAGTCGACGGTCGCGGCCAACCTCGCCGTAAGCCTCGCCCTCGAAGGGGCGAGTGTCGGGCTGCTCGACGCCGACATCTACGGGCCGAGCCAGGCGCGGATGTTTTCGGTCGAGGGCAAGCGGCTGATGGCCGACGACGAAAAAAACATCATCCCGCTCAAAAACTACGGCGTCAAGCTGGTCTCGATCGCGAACCTCGTCGAAGATGGTCAGGCGCTAACTTGGCGCGGGCCGATCCTGCACGGCACGCTCACGCAGATGCTCAAACAGACAGTCTGGGGTCAGCTCGACTACTTGATCGTCGACCTGCCGCCGGGTACCGGCGACGTCCAGCTCTCGCTCGGCCAGCTCGTACCGCTAACGGGCGCGGTGCTCGTCACCACGCCCCAAGACGTCGCGCTGATGGACGTGCGGCGGGCCTACACGATGATGCGTAAAACCCACGTGCCGGTGCTCGGCGTCATCGAAAACATGTCGTACTATCAGCTGCCCGACGGCAGCCGCGACTACATCTTCGGGCAGGGCGGCGCGGCGCAGTTCGCCGAAAAAGAGCGGCTCGCACTGCTCGGCGAGATTCCGATCATGCGTCAGATTCGCGAGAGTGGCGACGCCGGCAAGCCGATCGTAATCGCCGAGCCCGACAGCGAACAGGCGCAGGCGCTACGCAGCGCGGCGCGAACCCTGGCGGGTAAGATCAGCATCCAGGCACTCATGACCCTACCGGTCGTATAGCGGTGGCCCGTCAAACGCTCGCCTCGTTCGGAGAGACCAAGGCGCGGCTGCTACGGCTGCTGCGCGACCAGCAAAGTGCTACGGTCGCCGACCTCGCCGACGCCCTCGAAGTGACCCGGGCCTGTGTCCACTCGCACCTGAGCGACCTGTTAGACGCTGGGCTCGTCCACCTTGCCGAACTCGAGCGCCACGGTCGGGGTCGTCCGAGCCACGTCTACGGTCTGACCGAAGCCGGCGCGAACTGCTTTCCGAACGACTACGTCGGGCTCGCGCGAGAGGTGCTCGAGCAACTCCGCAACGTCTACGGCGAAGACGCCCTCCTGACGGTACTTAGCGCCCGCACCAGAGAGCTAAGCCAGACCTGGCGCCAGGAACTCGAAGGCAAACCGCTCCAGGAGCGGCTCAAGGGGCTCGTCGAACGGCTCGGCGAACGGGGTTTCGAAGCGCACATCAGCAAAAAGAACGGCGAGACGTCTCTGCTGCTAAGCCACTGCCCCTACCTCGGCGCGGCGGTCGAACACCCCGAAATCTGCGCGGCGGAGAAGCGCCTCCACGAAGAGGTGTTGGGTGTCAAGACCGAGCTGCGCCAGCTCCAGGGGCGCGGTATCTGTTGTAAGTACCGGCTGCTGTCCGGCGCGGACGCGGCAAACGAGGCGGCAAACGGGGCGGCGAATGATGCTGCGAAGGAGGCCGCGCCCGAACCGCTCGAATACGCTTAGGCTAGCCGACACGCGGGGGCTCTGCTATACTCGGCGGTAGCGGGAAGAGTAGCTCGAGCCCCCCACCCCAGAGAGCCCGGACGCTACGCTGCGAGTCCGAGCGTGGTTCGCCCGAGCGAACGTCGCCCGCCGACGGTGCAGATTTCTGCCTACCGTCCGAAGAAGAAAGGCGCATCAAGACCATCAGCGCCGAGTAGACCTTCCGGCGGTCATCTCGACCGGGTCGCCCCGACAGTGCGACCGAACGAAGGGCCCGACCGTCACCACACAAGACGCCGGGAACTGCGGTGGTACCGCGAGGCTTCCTCGTCCGCAGACACGCGGAGGAGGTTTTTTGTGTTTTTAGACAGAACCAAACATATAGTTTTCACAACCCCGTCGAAAACCGAATACGTCCACGGCGCCACGACGAATCGTCGGTCTAAAGCGGCTTTTGTCGCCTACTGAGCCTAGAGCGGCTTTTGCCGTTGTCGGTGCGCATGGCGCACCCTACGATTCTGGCCTGATGGTCGATGCCTTTACCCGTGCCGTTTTGCCGAGAGCCGTGCGAGAACAGATGCGAATTTTAGAGGCTTTAGATAGGTGCGGTTCAGATTTAGGGTGGACAAGCGCACGCTACGAGAGAGGATAAGGATGACGCAAACCAAAGAACTCGCCAAGCAGTACAGCCCCTTCGACGTCGAGGCTAGATGGTCGAAACTCTGGGCCGAGGAGCCGTTTCGGGCCGACCCGCATTCGGGCAAAGAGCCGTTCTGCATCGTGATTCCGCCGCCCAACGTGACGGGTAACCTGCACCTCGGCCACGCCTTCGACAACGCGATTATCGACACGCTGACGCGGTTTAAGCGGATGCAGGGGTTCGAGGCGCTGTTTCAGCCGGGCACCGACCACGCGGGCATTTCGACGCAGGTGATGGTGGAGCGCGAACTGCGCGAGGAGGGCAAGACCAAGGACGACCTCGGGCGCGAGGCGTTTTTAGAGCGGGTCTGGCAGTGGAAACAGAAGTACGGCGACATCATCGTGCGGCAGTTGCAGCGGCTCGGCGTGTCGGCGGACTGGTCGCGGAGCCGCTTTACCATGGACGAGGGCTTGTCGCGGGCGGTGCGCAAGCAGTTTGTCGAGCTTTACCACCAGGGGCGTATCTATCAGGGCGAGCGGATCGTGAACTGGGATCCGGTGTCGCAGACGACGCTGTCAGACTTAGAAGTCGACCGCGAACAGCGGCCAGGCAAGCTCTACACGATCGCTTATGACCTCGAAGGTGGCGGGTCGATTCAGATCGCGACGGTGCGGCCCGAGACGATCTTCGCCGACCAGGCGATCGCGGTCCACCCGGACGACGAGCGCTTTAAAGATGTGGTCGGTAAAAAAGCGCGGATCCCGCTCACCGACCGCTGGGTGCCGGTGCTGACCGACGAGGCGGTCGAGATGGACTTCGGGACGGGGGCGCTTAAGATTACGCCGGCGCACGATCCGACCGACTTCGAGATAGGGGAGCGGCAGGGGCTCGAGCACCCCTCCGTCATCGACTTAAACGCGAAGCTCGCGGGCGACCTCGTCCCCGAACGCTTTCGCGGCATGGACCGTTTCGAG
This sequence comes from Trueperaceae bacterium, assembly GCA_034521635.1. Taxonomy (GTDB): domain Bacteria; phylum Deinococcota; class Deinococci; order Deinococcales; family Trueperaceae; genus JAXHMC01. Next base: position 144,793 of record JAXHMC010000049.1, read on the forward strand.
GCCCGCCCCGTCATCGCGACCGCGCTCGAAGCCGAGGGCGCGCTGGTCAAACTCGAAGACTACACCGTCTCGCTCGGTCTGTCGGAGCGCACCAAAGAGCCGGTCGAGCCGATTCTCTCCAAACAGTGGTTTTACGACGTCACGCCGGTCGCGAAGCGGGTATTGGCCGCGCTAGACGACAGCGAGATTTCGGTGCACCCCGAACGCTACACCAAGGTCAACCGCGACTGGCTCGAAAAGATTCGGCCCTGGAACATCTCGCGGCAGCTCTGGTGGGGCCATCAGATTCCGGCCTGGTTCGACGACGAGGGCAACGTCTACGTCCCCGACCCCGAAAACCCCGACCTAGACTGCGATAAAGACCCGCGCTACGAGGGCAAAAACCTCCGCCAGGACCCCGACGTGTTCGACACCTGGTTTAGCTCGAGCCTGTGGCCCTTCTCGACGCTCGGCTGGCCCGACGACGCCGACCCCTTCTACCAGACCTTCTTTCCGACCAGCGTGCTCGTGACCGGCTACGACATCCTCTTCTTCTGGGTGGCCCGGATGGAGATGGCGGCCTACGAACTGGTCGGCGAGCGCCCCTTCCGCGACGTGTTACTGCACGGCCTGGTGCTCGACCCCGAAGGTCAGAAGATGTCGAAGTCTAAAGGGAACGGTATCGACCCGCTCGACGTGATCGACGAACTCGGCGCCGACGCGCTCCGCTTCGCGATGACCTACGTCTCGACCGGCGGCCAGGACATCCGCTGGGACCCGCGCCGCGTCGAGATGGGCCGCAACTTTAACAACAAGCTCTGGAACGCGACCCGCTTCGCGCTGATGAACTTAGAGGGGGAGAGCCTGGCAAGCGAGATAGACGAGGGCGCGCCCGAAACGCTCGCCGACCGCTGGATGCTCAGCCGGCTCCAAAAAGCGATTCGCGACGCGACGACGAACCTAGAGCGCTACGACTTGGGCGCCGCGAATCGGGGACTGTACGACTTCGTCTGGTCGGAGTTTTGTGACTGGTACCTAGAAGCCGCCAAACCGCAGCTCCGCGCCGGCAACGCCCGCACCCGCTACGTGCTGCGCCGCACGCTCGTCGACATCCTCAAACTGCTCCATCCGCTGATTCCGTTTATCACCTCGGAGCTGTACGAGGCGCTCGGCGCTGACACCCAACTCGGGTACGCCGACTGGCCGACGGTCGACGAAAGCCTGATTGACGAGGAGGCCGAGCGCGACTTCGCCCGACTCCAGGACGCGGTCGGCGCGGCGCGAAACTTGCGGGCCGAAGCGACCCTGCCGCCGTCGCAACAGATTCCGGTGCGGGTCGCCGGTGACGCGGCGGAGACGATTTACAACAACGCCGAGGTGTTCGAGATACTGGCGAGAGCCAGCCTCCAACGCGAGCCTATCGAAGGTGCGTCGCTCTCGCAGATCGTCCCCGACCTAGAACTCCGTTTGCCGCTGGTCGGTCTCGTCGATTTAGACGAATGGCGGGCGCGGCAGCAGAAGCGGCTGGGCGAGGCGCAGCAGAACGTACAGAAGAGCCGCAAGAAGCTCGCCAACGACAAGTTTGTCGCTAACGCGCCGGACGAGGTGGTTGCCGAAGAGCGGCGCCGTTTGGCCGAAGCGGAGGAGATCATCGAAGGTCTGGAGAAGACGCTCGCACAGTTAGAAGAGACGCCGAGCTAGACACGTCTCCTGCCGACACGTAACGAGAAGAGGACCGCCGAACGTGCGCGGTCCTTTTTCCTTTTTGTAAAGTTGTGACTGTGCGTTAGCTCGCTTTGGCGGTGCTAGTGCTTGCTCCGCTGCGCTGCAAGACGATGCCTAAGCCGAACACGGCGACGAGAAGGGCGAGCAGCGACCCAGCGGTGGGAATCAGGGTTAGCGCGACGACGATAAGGGTGCCGATAAGTAGTGCGAGGACGCGGTTACCTTCTTTGCCGAACATGAGTTGGCCGCCCGCATAACCGACGGCGACCTGGCTGAGATAGACCGCGGTGAGGGCGAACAGGGTGAGCGCGGCGATGGCGACCGTGATGGCGAAGACCATCAGCGCTCCGGCGAGGTTGTTCAGGGTGACGAGGCCGAGCAAAAAGGCGAGCAGGGCGGCGAGGACGATAAGCAAGACGGCGCCGACGGGGACAGCGATAACCGCGAGGAGGCCCCAGCCGAGGCTGGTGATGGGGTGGCTCGAGCCCTCCACCCCCCGCTCTAAAATCTTAGGCCGCACCCAGAGCAGTACCAAGCCGATAAGCACGAGCGCCGCGTAACGCCGCAGTCCCGACCAGAGGGGCTCGAGCCCTCCCGTCGTGGCGATCATCGTGACCTCTAACTCGCCCCCGACCTGCGCTTCAGAAATCGCCGGCGAGCCCGGAGTTTCGAGGCTAACGTCACCCCCGACCCGAGCATTGTCGCCAAACCGGACGCCCGGTTGCAGAGGCGGCAGATCGCCCGCGAACGGAACGGGTGGGGCCGCGCGCTGCGCCCCGTCGGTCGGCGCGGCATCGACCCGAGCGCTTAGGTCGCCGCCGACGCTGCCGATGAGCTCGAGCCCCGCACTCGACACCCTCGCGTCACCCTCGACGCTGCCCGCGAGACGCAACTGTCCCCCTCCAAAGTTGAGGTCGCCCCCGACCGTGCTGCCTTGAGCGATGGTCAGGCTGTAGCCCGCCGCGATAAGGTCGTCGCCGAGCTGAGCCCCAGAGCCGAGCTCGATAATCGCCCCCGACGCCCGCACGTCGTCGCCGACCGTGCCGGTAATCTCGACGCTCTGCGCCGCGACAATCACGTCACCGGTGACGGTTCCGCGCACCGAGACGGTCCGTGCCGCGACGACAAGGTCGCCGTTTACGGTTCCTTCGACAACGACCGTGCTCCCCGTCGCGTAAAGGTCGTCTTCGACGGTCTCGTTGGCGGCGACGCGCACCTCCGGGTCGGAGCGAAATTCTGCGGCAAACGCTCCCGACGTGACGAGCAGCAAGACGAGTGCGTAAAGATTAAATCGTCGTTTCATAACTTCTCCTTTTTGCGTGTGTGTAGGTTTCTATCGAGTTTGCGCGTAGGTTGCTACGTATAGATTTTGTGATTTAGGCTGACAATCTTGACCGATTAACGAGAGCCCGCCAAGGATTTTGTCTACGACTTGGGAGGCGTTTCGGGCGATTCGACCGCCGGTTCGTTGTCGCCGCCGAGCCGCTGCCGAGCCGTTTCTAAACCGCCCGTCGCCGTGACGTGTTCGGTCGCTTTGGCGAGGCCGAATTCGGGCATGTTGCCGTAGACCTCTTCGTGATGGCCGGCTTCGATAAGGTAGCTCTCGTGCCAGAAGCCGACCGAGCCGTCATTACCGATAACGCGGTTGTAGCGCTGCCAGTTTTCGAGGTGGGGCTCGCTAGGGTCGCGGGCGAACGTCTCTAGGTCTTCAAACGAACGCCAGTACTGAATCAGCCCGATGCCGAACCAGTACAGAAACGTCTCGCCCCCGTAAAAGCCCTTTTCGGGATGTTTATAAAGCGTTCTTAGCATCGTGCCCATCGCCGTAGCGGTCGGCCACCACTTGCGTACGGCGAAGATGTTGTTGACGCGCATGCCGATGATAAAGACGACAAACGGTTCGTCGTGTTGGGCGGTATAGCGCCCCCGATAGATATGACTCATGCTGCCTCCCGAGTGATTCTGGTGTGTTTCCTGCTGCATCGGCCTAGCTGTACCGATGTCCTTACGTCGACGCAGGGGATAACATTGTTATTAGCACTTCCAAAATTCTTTGCACCATAGTATCCTGTAGCTATGGCAGGATATTCCCTGGACCTACGCGACCGTATCGTCAAAGCATACTGCAAAGAAGGGCAGAGCCAGAAAGCCGTTGCCGAACGCTTTGCCGTCAGCCGCTGGACCGTCGCCCGCTATGTTCGCAAAGCCAAGCGGGGCACGTTGGCTCCTACACCTCACCCCGGTCGCTGCCGTACTCTGGACCACGCACAGTGCGAGGTGCTGCGCGAACAGGTCGCCGAGCATAACGACTGGACGCTAGCCCAGCACGCCGAAGCCTTGGCCGAGAAAACGGGCGTTTCACTCAAGAAGTCCTCCATCGCCAACTACTTGCGACGTCTAGGCATCACGCATAAAAAAAGAGCCGCTACGCCACAAAGCGCGACGAGGCTAAGCGACACGCCTGGCGCGAGGAGGTAGCCCAACTCCCCTCAGAGCGATTCGTCTTTCTCGACGAAACGAGCGCTTATCACGACCTGAGTCGCGAGTACGCCTGGGGACCACGGGAGCAGCGCGTGGTTGACCGTGCTCCGAAGGGACGCAAGCAGCGGGTCAGTCTGCTCGCGGCGGTGACGAGCGAGGGACTCGACGCTGAGCGTTGTCTTATTCATCCTCAGAGCGTCACGAAGCCCGCGTTTAAGACCTACCTCGATGAGGTTCTGTTACCCACGCTTAGGCCAGGCAGCATCCTAGTGATGGATAACTGGACAGTACACCGGGGTCAGGACATCATCGACCTGGTGCATGCCTACGACTGTTCAATCCTCTATCTACCGACCTATTCACCAGATTTCAATCCGATCGAGTATCTGTTTAGCAAGATCAAGGCGATAGTCAAAAAGCTTAGAGGACAGACGGACGAAGAACTCATTGAGGCGTTTGCGCAGGGCGTCCTGAGCATCACGCCTGAGGATGTCGCCAATACGTTTGAGCACTGTGGATATGGGTAGCAGGGAGTCTTGGAACTGCTATTATCTAGTAATATCTTAAAGATATATAAGCGCGTTGTCAAAGAGAGGTATTATCAATGCATTATCGATAGCGTGTAGCCACACCGATTCCGGTCGATTCGCCCGCACGAGTGAACCAGCCCGAGCGGAACGAGTAGGAAAAACGACACGGATATAATGTTGTCGAAGAATGATGGCGTTGCAATGTTCGCCCCGAAACCCTGGAGCGTCCGTATAGAAAACGACGGACCACACTTTCGGCGAATTTCGTAGCAATTCCAGATGATGCTGCAACAATCACATCCGACGGATATCGATGGTGACGCCTTGTGTGGAGCAACGTTTCGTGGAACTGCTATCGGTAATGCACCATTGTTAAGACGGACGGTTTGGTAGTGGCGCGACCACGCTAAAACAGTGCATCGCAGACGTCATCTTAGAATCGCAGGATATTCGCCTGAGAAGCGAAAACGCATTGGCACTGAATCATACTCGTGCACCATTTTAGGCTGGACGGCTCAGTAGGGTGCGCCATGCGCACCTTCACGCCCGTCCCTGACGAAAAAACGCTACGTCGCCAGAATCGGTCCGAGCGGACGCCCGCCGACGAGGTGCATGTGCAGGTGATAGACTTCCTGGCCGGCGTGGTCGCGGCAGTTGACGATAAGCCGGTAGCCGTCTTGGGCGACGCCTTCGTCTCGCGCGAGTTTGGCGGCGACGGTAAACATTCGCCCGAGCGCCGGTTCGTCCTCTTCCGACACGTCGTCGACGGTGGGGATGACCTTGTTGGGTACGATGAGGATGTGTGTCGGGGCTTGCGGGCTGATGTCGCGAAACGCCGTGACGAGGTCGTCCTGATAGACGATGTCGGCGTCGATCTCTTTGCGGATAATCTTGCTAAACAGTGTTTCTTCGGCCATACTTCTTGTATCGCACGGATGAAGATGCGCTACAGCGGTGCAATCTACCAAACCAAAAACTCCCGGTGTTTCTGCCGGGAGCTTCGTCTGTGCGGATAGGCCGCTGTTAGATAAGCTGATGTCGGGTAGGCCGAGCTAGTTGACCATCTTGGTGCGCCGAGCCTGAAAGTCTTGCAGCACGTAGCGACCGATGGTGTGGGGCGTCGTGAAGTACGCCTTGCCCTGCGTCATCTGGCTGACGCGGCGCACGAACGCCATCAGTTCGGGGTCGCGGGCGAGCATGAAGGTGTTGATCTGGATGCCCTGACGGCGGCAGCTACCGACCTCGCGAAGCGTTTCGCCTAACACCATCGGGTCTAAGCCGTAGGCGTTTTTGTAGACGCGCCCGTTGGGCAGCGTGATTGCCGAGGGTTTGCCGTCGGTAATCATCACGATCTGCTTCATGTCTTTGTTTTCGCGCTTGAGCAGCTTCTGGGCGAGCCGTAACCCTTCGGCGGTGTTGGTGTGGTAAGGGCCGACCTGCGCCTGAGCGAGTTTGGCGAGCGGGATCTGTTCGGCAGAGTTGTGAAACAGCACGAACTTGATGGTGTCGCCCTGGTACTGGGTGCGGATCATGTGTGACAGCGCAAGCGCGACCTGTTTGGCGGGGGTAAAGCGGTCTTCGCCGTAGAGGATCATCGAGTGCGAGCAGTCGAGCATCACGACGGTCGCTGCCGACGAGTTGTACTCGGACTGGAGCACTTCGAGGTCGCCGTAGTTGAGGTCGAGCCGACCGCTATCGTCCCCCAGGCCGCGCATGGCGGCGTTTTTAAAGGTCTGGCCGAGGTCGAGGTTCATGGTGTCGCCGAACTCGTAGGGCTTCGACTCGGCGCTCGTTTCGACGCCGGTGGTCTGGAACTTGGTCTCGTGCGCGCCGAGGCTCGATTTGCCGGCGCCGCCCAACACGTCTTTGAGGGTCTTGTAACCCATAAAGTCGATCGCCTTGTTGGTCAGTTCGAACTTGGCCTGTTTCGGGTCGCCGTCGGGGCCGGTGCCGCCCATGCCGCCGGGTTGGGTGGGGTCGCCGTCGCCCTCTTGGGGTTTGAGGTAGCCTTCCTGCTCGAGCCGCTGCGCCAGCTCTTTGACCATCTCGCCGAGCTGCGAGTCCATCCAGTTTTCGGCCTCCATCGCCTCGTTGATGGTGTCCTCGTTGACGAGGTCGTTGTTGATCAGCGCTTCGGCGATCGCGTCGTAGAGGTCTTGCATCGACTGCTGAAAGTTGGGGTCGGGATCCCAGGGGTTACGGTTAAAACCCGACTCGAGCAGCCGGTCCTGGATCATCTGCATCAGATCAGCCATGTCGAGGTCGTCGAGGGTCGGTTCGTACTTAGAGTAGCGAGTAGCGGGCATAATCGCCTCCTTAAAACGCGGGCGAAATCGTACAGGTCGTACATTACAGGTAAGCGAACGGGTAACCGAGAAAGGCAACCGCCGATTTCAGCAGAACCAGCACGGAGGGGTGGTTCGGTCTGACTCGGTCGTGCCAGATCGTGCTGGCAGGAGCCGTGCGAGGTGTTGTGCGGGTTTTACAGCAGCGGCGCGGAGGCCTTGTGACCCCCGCGACCGAAACGGTGACGGCTAAACGGTGACGGCTAAACCGTGCTCGACCGTAGGACGACGCGGGCGAGCCCTAATTCCAGCGGCGGCGGGCGCCTGTCGTGACTTCGGGTTCGGCGGCGCTGTAGCCGCGCTCTTCGCTACGGGCGACCTGTTTGCGGGCGTAGAGCCCCTCGAGCACGAACTCGGCGGCGACCGCGACGTCGTCTTGGCCCTTGCCTTCGGCGAGCTGCTGGGCCGCTTCGAGTAGCCCCGGCACCGTCGACATAATGTCGGTGAGCTGCGCGGTCTTGAGGCTGTCGGGCACCTTGAGGTAGTTGTCGCTCTCGAAGTATTCGGTGATTACGGTGGTGTTGAGGTTGACGCCGTGACGGCCAAACACCTGACCGATAGCGCGGCGGACGATGTCTTTAGCGACCGCTTCGCCTCCTTTAAGCTCGCCCTCGTACTCTAGCTCGAGCTTGCCCGTCACCGCCGAGAGGGCCGCGTAGAGGTCGGTCACCCGCGCGATCGGGGTCTCTTCGCCGAGCAAATAGGCGCGCCGCTCGGCGTTGCTGCCGACGTTTTCGAGCAGGCTGATCGGCAGCCGCTGCGACACCCCCGAGTGCTTGTCGACGCGGGCGTCGTCGCGGGCCTGAAACGCGACCTCTTCGATAATTTCGGAGACAAAGCTCGGAACCTTGATCGCCTGGTCGCCCCGTCCGAGCCAGGCCTCTTGGGCGGTAATCGCCATGCCCTGTTCGACGGTGTTGGGGTAGTGGGTGCGCACCTCCGAGCCGATCCGGTCTTTAAGCGGCGTGATGATCTTGCCGCGCGCGGTGTAGTCTTCGGGGTTGGCGCTAAAGACGAGCATAACGTCGAGCGGCAGCCGGATCGGATAGCCTTTAATCTGCACGTCGCCCTCTTGCATGATGTTAAACAGCGCGACCTGTACCTTGCCAGACAGATCGGGGAGCTCGTTCATGGCGAAGATGCCCCGGTTCGCACGCGGCAACAGCCCGTAGTGGACCGAGAGTTCGTCGCCGAGCTTAGTGCCGAGTTTGGCGGCCTTGATCGGGTCGATGTCGCCGATAATGTCCGCGACGGTGACGTCGGGGGTGGCGAGCTTTTCGACGTAGCGCACCTCTTTGGGGAGCCAGGCGATCGGGGTGGCGTCGCCTTCGGCAGCGACGATCTGCTTGCCCTCGGCGCTGACCGGCTTAAAGGGGTCGTCGTTGAGTTCGCTGTCGGCGATGACCGGGATCTCGTCGTCGAGCAGTTCGACGAGCTGGCGCAGGATGCGGGTCTTGGCCTGACCGCGCAGCCCGAGCAGGATAAAGTTGTGCTTGCTTAAAATAGCGTTGACGATCTGCGGTGTTACGCTCTCTTCGTAACCGACGATACCGGGAAAGATGGTGCCGCCCTTTCTAAGACGTTCGACGAGATTCTGGCGTAACTCCTGTTTGACACTGCGCCCCGACTTGGTCGCCCAATCGGTAGCCCGCAAGTCACCTAGCGTGGTGGCCTTCATAGACGCTCACCTAGAGGCCGAGCCGGTCGACGTGCGGCTGACGGTGATAGGACACGGTCGCGATTTAGCAGTAATATCATAGCGATTATGGTAGCACTTTGCGGTGAAGACGCGATGTGTGTGCGCACCGCATTCTAGCCCCGTTTGCGGTTCGGTAGCCCCTAAAAAGTGCGCCGGGTAGACGGGATTTTTTGCGGTATGGCGGGCTCGAGCCCCGACAGCTCTACAGCACGCCACTTTGCAGAGAATATTGCCGTCGGTATCCGCCGAACGCGGTCGTCGCCGCGTCCCCCCATAACAATCTCTACAAGCAGAAAGCCGCCCGGACGCCGAGAAGATGCGCCGTTGCCGGACTACGTTAGCGTACCGTTTAGAGGGACGCCTAAAGCGCGCCCTGCCGCGACTGCGCCGTACGCACCAGAACTTACGTACCAGAATTTGACTTTTGTGTGCCAAGCTTAAGGCCTCGCCTGGGGGAGGGTCGAGGCCTTAAATAAAGAGAGGAGATGGTGGAGGGGTATGCGCCTCCGCTGTCTAGCGTTTCCGCTAAACGCACGAAAAGCTTACCTGACGAACTCTTACAAAATTCTTACAAGTAGCGAAATCTCCGTCCTAGAGGGCGTGTGCGTGGTGCTGGTACGGGCGTGTGGCGGGGTGATTGTCAGGCTAGCGGGCTATGGCGAGGGGTAAAAAAAGGTACAACGGTGGTATGACTTTAGCAACCATCCATAGCGCCGAACTACTCGGCATCGGTACCGAACTGCTACTCGGCGAAATCGTCGACACCAACAGCGCTTGGCTCGCCCAACAGCTCGCCGCTCACGGCGTCGATGTGTACTGGTCGCGCCGGGTCGGCGACAACCTGTTGCGGATTAGCCAGGGCTTGGAGGAGGCGCTGTCGCGCTGCGACCTGGTCGTGACCTGTGGCGGTCTCGGCCCGACCGACGACGACATGACGCGTGAGGCGGTCGCGCGGGTGCTCGGCGAGACGCCGGAGATTGATGCGGGGCTCGAGCACACCCTGCGCGGCTGGTTCGAGCAGTTCAACCGCCCCATGCCCGAAAAAAACCTCAAACAGGCTTGGCTGATCCCGTCCGCCGAAGCGCTGCCCAACCCGCGCGGCACCGCCCCCGGCTGGCTGGTATGCACCGAACGGGACGGGCGCGAACGCGTGATCGTGCTGTTGCCGGGGCCGCCGCGCGAACTCGAACGGATGTGGCTCGAGGAGGTCGTGCCGCGGATCAGCTTTCCGGCGGCGGGGCTCTACAGCAAGACGCTCAAAACGCACGGACTCGGCGAATCACAGCTTGCTGAGCAGCTCGGCACCCTGACCGAACAGGCCAATCCGAGTGTGGCGACCTACGCCAAGCGTGACGGGGTCCATGTGCGGGTCGCGGCGAAGGGAGCGAGCCCCGCCGAGGCCGGAGCCGCCGCCGAGCCGGTACTACGCGACGTCCGGGAGCGGTTGGCCGGACGGATTTGGGGCGAGGATAACGACGAACTCGCGGCGATAGTCCTAGAACAGTTACGGGCCCGCAACGCGACGCTCGCGACCATGGAGTCGCTAACCGGCGGCATGCTCGGCGAGCTGCTTAGCGCGGTGGCCGGGGCGTCGGCGGTGTACCGGGGCGGGATGATCGGCTACGTGCCGGAGGCCAAGGTCGGCTTCGGGGTCGAAAAAGCGCTCATCGACGAACACACGAGCATCTCTGCGGAGACGGTGAAGGGGATGGCTCGAGCCGCCGCCCGTCAGCTCGGTACCGACTACGCCCTCGCCACAACCGGCGTCGCCGGCCCCGACCCGAGCGAAGGCCACGAGGTCGGCGAGGTCTATCTGGGTCTCTACAGCCCGGATGAGGTAAGCGCGGTGCGGCTAAATCTGCCGTTTCGCGACCGCGCCTGGATTCGCGAACGGACGAGTTTCGCCGCCCTCGCCCTGCTGTGGCGGTACCTGGGCCGCTAGACGCCCCGCTAACATCGTGCGACCGTACGCGCCGTTCCGCCGTGCTAGAGCCGCGCTGTACGAGCGTCTTACCGGGCCGAAGCAGCGTACATCATTACGGGCAGAATCCGGACCAACTCCGGACCGACCGCTCTCGTCACGGCGTTATCGGTTTGGGGGGCGTAAAATAGGTGGCGGCAGATAGACGGTAGGGTAGGCCGAGTGTCGACGCTTACCGATATCTGTCTCCGACTTCGGTCAGACGTCTCCCTGTAGATATCTCCCTGTAGACGTCTCCCTGGGCGTTGACTGGGCGTTTGCCCGAAGGCTCACGAACGGTGCTGACAGATTGTTACGCCGAGAAGTCGCTACGCTGAGAAGTCGTGACAGTGCCGCGACAATGTCGCTATAACCCGCGATAATGTTTTTGCCGGACAATATTGTTGTCGAAACAATGCTTCTGCCAGACAACGCTTCTGCCAGACAACGCTTCTGCTAGACAACGCTTCTGCCGAAGCTGTTTGCCGCTGCGCACGCGGGCAGTGGGCAGATGATGTGCGACAACAACCCGACAACAACGTGACGAGCGGCGTAACCGAAACACGTAACCGAAACACGGCGACCGCACGACAACCGAAGACGGTCTTGACGACCACCACAAACCAGCAACACGAACCAGAAACACGAACCAGAAACGGAGTCCGCCATGGCTAAATCTGTAAACAAACCTGTAGCCGACGCCCCCCCCGAACCGACCACCATCAGCAAAGAACGCCAGAAGATCCTCGACACGACCCTCAACCAGATCGAGAAACAGTTCGGTAAGGGCGCCATCATGCGCCTCGGTGACGAACGTAATCGCCTGGAACAGGGCGTTATCTCGACCGGCTCGATGTCCGTAGACTTGGCTCTGGGTGTCGGCGGCGTGCCGCGAGGCCGCGTCGTCGAAATCTTCGGTCCCGAATCGGGCGGTAAAACCACCCTCTCTCTCCACATCATCGCCGAAGCCCAGAGGGTCGGCGGCGTCGCCGCCTTCATCGACGCCGAACACGCCCTCGACCCGACCTACGCTAAAGCGATCGGCGTCGATACCGATAACCTGCTCCTCTCCCAACCCGACACCGGCGAACAGGCGCTCGAAATTACCGAACTCCTTATCCGGAGCGGCGCCGTCGATATTATCGTGATCGACTCGGTGGCCGCCCTCGTGCCGCGCGCCGAAATCGAAGGCGATATGGGTGACTCTCACGTCGGCCTCCAGGCTCGGTTGATGAGCCAGGCACTCCGTAAACTGACCGGTATCCTCTCGAAAAGCCACGCAACCGCGATCTTCATCAACCAGATTCGCGAAAAGATCGGTGTGCTGTACGGTAACCCCGAAACGACGCCGGGAGGCCGTGCCCTCAAGTTCTACAGTTCGGTGCGCCTCGAAGTGCGCCGCAAGGGCGACGTGAAGAGCGGTAGCGACAAGGTCGGTAATCGGACTCGCGTCAAGGTGATGAAGAACAAGGTCGCCCCGCCGTTCAAAGAAGCCGAAGTCGACATCATGTTCGGTAAGGGGATCGATAAACTCGGCGACCTGGTCAACATCGCCGCCGATCTCGACGTGGTGCAGAAGTCGGGCTCGTTCTACAAGTACCAGGGCGAGACACTCGGACAGGGCAAAGAGAAGACCTGTACGCACCTCGAAGCGCACCCCGCCCTGACCGACGAGATTAAGGCGAAGGTCATCGAGACGATTACGGGCGAGCCGGCGCGGTATAAGGGTGCGGTAGCGGACAGCGAAGGGGGCGACGACGAGGAATGAGCCTCACCGTCCTTTTAGTCGACCTGCTGCTCGGCATCACGATCGGATTCGCGATCGGGTATACGCTGCGGCGGCAGAAAAACGACGAGATCATCGCCCGGGGCGAAGCGGAGGCCGCCGAGACGCGTCGGCAGGCCGAAGCCGACGCCAAGCAGATGTTGTCGGACGCCGAAGCTGAAGCGCGCGAGCTCGTCAGCAGCGAACGGCAACGTATCGAACAGGAAACCGAGCGGGCTCGAGCCTCACTCGACGCCGAACTCGAACGGAGCCGCGCGAGCTTCGACCGCGAGGTGTCGCGTACCCGCGAAGAGCTCAAGATCGAGCGCCGCGAACTCCGCGAAGACCGCAACGAGTTTAAGCGCGACCGCGAAAAGCTCGACGCCCTAGAAGAGCGGCTTAACCGCCGCGGCGAACAGCAGGACGCCCGGGCTATCCGTCTCGACGACGCCGAAGCGCAGCTCGACAGCCGGGCCGAGCAGATCCGCGAGCGCGAGGGGGAGCTCGAGCACAAACTCACCGAGGTCGACCGGCAGCTCCAGGAGGCCGCCCAACTCAGCCAAGACCAGGCCCGCGACATGATCCTAAGCAAGCTCGACCGCGAACTAGAGCGCGAAAAGGCGGTCCGTATCCGCGCCGAACTCGACAAGGCCGACGCCGAAGCGAAGCGTAAAAGCTTTAACATCATCGCCCAAGCGATCCAGCGGAGCGCTAGCGAAGTCTCCGCGGCGATTAGCGTGTCGGTGGTGCCGATCCCGAACGACAACATGAAAGGCCGCATTATCGGGCGCGAGGGCCGCAACATCCGCGCGTTCGAAGCGCTGACCGGCGTCGACCTGATCATCGACGACACCCCCGAAGCGGTGCTGCTCTCCTCGTTTAACCCGATCCGCCGCGAGGTCGCCAAGCTCGCCCTGACCGACCTGATCGCCGACGGGCGGATCCACCCGGCCCGTATCGAAGAGATGGTGCAGAAGGCGCAGAGCGAGATGCAGAACTATATCCGCGAGCGGGGCGACGAAGCCGCCCTCGAAGCCAACGTGGTCGGCCTCAAACCGGGCGTGTTGCAGCTGCTAGGCCGGATGCACTTTCGCACCTCCTACGGCCAGAACGTCCTCAAACACTCGGTGCAGGTCGCTCAGCTGACCGGCATCATCGCCGCCGAACTCGGCCTCGACGAGGGGCTCGCGCGGCGGGCGGGCTTGCTGCACGACATCGGTAAGTCTATCGACCGCGAGATCGAAGGTACCCACACCGAAATCGGCGCGAACCTCGGACGACGCTTCGCCGAGCCGCCCGAAGTGATCGACGCGATCGCCCATCACCACGATCTCGATCTCTCCGAAACCCTCTTTCCGGTCATTGTGCAGGCCGCCGACGCGATCTCCGCGGCGCGTCCAGGTGCCCGGCGCGAAACGCTCGAAAGCTATCTCAAACGGCTCGAAGGCCTCGAGGCGATCGCGACGAGCTTTCCCGGCGTCGAACGCTCCTACGCTATCCAGGCGGGCCGCGAAATCCGCATCCTGGTCGAGCCCGACAAAGTCGACGACGCTTCGGCGGTGCTGCTCGCCCGCGACGTCGCGAACCGGATCGAGCAAGACATGGAGTACCCGGGCCAGGTTCAGGTCACCGTGGTTCGTGAATCGCGCGCGGTCGAATACGCCCGCTAGAGCACTATCCGTGAGGCTGTCGATAGTCAGACAGTCGATGTTTGGGCCGTCAAGCGTCTTAGGTCGACAGCCTTAGGTCGATAGCCTCGGAGCGACTCTCTCGGGGCGATCGTCTGTAACATCCGCTGACCGTCCTTGACGGGCGGAAGAGTGATCTTTGTCGCACTCTGAGGTTTTGCGGTTGGCGCCCTACTCGCCGGGTTTTCGGACGCCGGATTCTCAGGCACTAGATTCTCGGACGCTGGATTTTCTAGGCGGCTAAGGTTCGGCGACCGTCGGGGTCGGGCGAACGGCTCGCGTCGGCGGTCTATTGCCGGATCACCTATTGCTGAACGACTTACTGCCAAACGACGATGTGTCGCGCTAGACGAAGCTTCATCCCGGCGCGACACGACGATAGGGGCACGACAAAAACACACATCAATCTTTAGGAATGCGGTTCAGTAAGGAGATATTTGTGACACAGGAACGGACGGTTGGAACGCTACTCGTCGGTATCGGCGTGTTGGCGCTAGCAATCAATCTAAGTGGCGCGTGGGGGTGGCTGTGGCCGCTCTTTTTGGGGGGCGCGGCGCTCGGCGCTTATCTGCGTCGGCGCGAGGTCTGGCTCGTTACGACCGGAAGCGTGCTGGTCGGCGTGACGATCGGGTTGTGGACGGGGACGTTGGCGGGCTTTCTGGTGAGTGTCGGGATCGGGTTCTGGGTGGTGGATAGGCTCGAGCCCTCCCCCTCTCGCTGGCCGCTGCTGCCGGCGGCGGGGCTCGTCTCGCTAGGGCTGTTGCTCGCGGTCGCGCAGAGTGGTGTGCTGGCGTCGGTCTGGTTTCCGGTGCTGCTTATCCTGTTCGGACTCGGCCTGTGGCTGCTGACGAGCGGCGACAGCGACTGGGTGACGGCGCCGCCCCTAGCAGCAGAGCGTACAACGGAGCGTGGGGAGCGTGCGGGGGACGAAGCCGACGTCGCGGCGCGGCGGGAACGGCTCGAGCGGTGGCGCCGCACCGTCGCCGCGACCGACAACGTCGCCCCGGTGCGGATTCTCTCCGACGACGCCCTGGCCCGCGTGGCCGAGCGGCAGCCCCGTACGCTGAACGACCTCGCCGCGGTGCGGGGGGTGGGGCCGCGACTCGTCGAGCGTTACGGAACCGCGATCCTCGCGGCGCTGCGGGGTGAGGCCGGGCGGTGAGCGCCGAT
Organism: Trueperaceae bacterium; assembly: GCA_034521635.1. GTDB lineage: Bacteria > Deinococcota > Deinococci > Deinococcales > Trueperaceae > JAXHMC01. Next base: position 160,135 of record JAXHMC010000049.1, read on the forward strand.
CTGCCGGTCGATACCACCGAGGTTATCTGGTCGTTTCTGGTCGCGTCGCTACTCGGCTTTCTGATCGGGCTCGAGCGCGAACGCAAGCGCGAACTGCGCGGCTCGATCTTTGCGGGTGTGCGCACCTTTCCGCTTATCGCGCTGCTCGGGGCGCTTAGCGGGCAGCTCTCTAAAACGGCGGGCACGGCGGTTATCGTGATCGCGCTCGGGGCGCTTAGTGTGCTGCTCGCCCTCGCCTACTGGCGGGCGACCGGCGACGAACGGGTCGGCGGAACGAGTGAGATCGCGGCGCTCGTGACCTTCGGACTCGGTGTGTTGGCGGGGCTCGGCGCCTTTGTTGCGGCGCTCGCGGGCGCGGTGATTACAACCGGGACGCTGTCACTACGCCAAGAGCTGCACCGCTTTGCGAGCGCGATCGACGACCAAGACCTGTTCGCGACGGTGCAGTTTGCGGCCATCGCGATCATCGTGCTGCCGCTCGTGCCCGACCAGACCTACGGGCCGTGGGGGGTCTGGAATCCGCGTACGATCTGGATTCTGGTGGTGCTTATTTCGGGGGTGTCGTTTGTCGGCTACGTCGCGGCGAAGCTTGTCGGTACGCGGCGCGGGATCGGGCTGAGCGGGGTGCTCGGCGGGCTCGCGTCTAGTACGGCGGTTACGCTCTCGTTTAGCCACCAGAGCCGGCGCGACGACGGGCTGTCACGGCTGCTCGCGGTGGGGGTGCTAAGCGCTTCGGCGATTATGGTGCCGCGGGTGCTTGTCATTTTGTCGGTGGTCGCGCCGAGCGTGATCGTACCGCTGCTCGTGCCCTACAGCGCGCTCTTTCTGGTGACGGTGGCCGGCGCGGTCGTCGCGTACCGGTTCGGGGCGGCGCCGCAGATTAAAGAGACGCCGCTCGCCAACCCGTTTCGGCTGCGCGCGGCGTTGCAGTTCGGGCTGCTGTTCGCGCTCGTACTGCTCGTGGCTCGAGCCGCCCGTGAATTTCTCGGCGACAGCGGCGTTTATCTCGCGAGTGCGCTTGCGGGCGTCACCCAGCTCGACGCGATCACCCTGACCCTCGGTCGGCAGTTAGAGGGGGGGCTCGAGCTAAGCGTCGCGGTGCGCGGCCTCGCCCTCGCCGCGGCGAGCAACAGTCTGTTTAAAGGCGTGCTCGCCCTGACGACCGGCGCGAAAAGGTTTGGCCGTACTGTCTTTGTGACCCTGCTCGTCGCGGCGGCAGCGTGTGTTGCGAGTGCCTGGTGGCTACCGCTGCTCCGGCCTGCAGCGCTCGCGGAGCTGTTTGCCTAGCCCTGTTTATCTAACGCTGTCGACCTAAACGTCGTCGGCCTGATGTTGTCGCCCTAGACGCCTCGGGCGCAAGGGTGTGTATTGTACTGAATCCGGCGTGCGGCGCTTGGGGGCTGCGAAGGGGTACACTAGAAGACGACGTGCGTACCGCAGCACAGCCGTGTCGACCGCCGCCCTAACTACGAGCATTACCTGACGCTACCGATCCGCGCTCTACCTGACGTTCGGCGTCGACGTACTTTGGCGTTAACGTACGGTGTGCTCGAGCACCGGCACACCACCGCCCGCGACCTATCAACCTTAAAGGAGGTTATGAAAACTATGGAACAGACGATCTATCGGGGCCTCGACGGGGTCCATATCGACACCAGCAAGATCTGCCGCATCGACGGCATGAAAGGCGAGCTTATCTACCGGGGTTACGACATCCGCGAACTCGCCGACAAGGCGAGCTTTGAAGAGGTCGCCTACCTGCTCTGGCACGACGACCTGCCGACCGCAGACGAACTCGCGGCGTTTCGCGAGGAGATCAAGCCCCACTTCGGCGTCCCCGAAGAGCTCTTTTCGCTGTTTCGGATCCTGCCTAAAGACGCTTCGCCGATGCACGCACTGCGCACCGCCGTGTCGCTGCTCGCCGATTTCGACGACGAATCCGAAGATGTCAGCGTCGAAAACGTCCGTAAGCTCGGCATCAAGCTGCTCGCCAAGATGCCGACCCTCACCACCGCCCTAGAGCGGATTCGCCAGGGCAAAGATCCGGTCGCGCCCGACCCGGAACTAGGCATCGCCGCGAACTTTCTCTATATGCTAAACGGCGAAAAGCCGAGCGACGCCGCCGTGCGCGTCATGGACGTCGCGCTCGTACTGCACGCCGAACACGGTTCGAACGCAAGCACCTTTACCGCCCGCGCCACCTCGTCGACCAAAACCGACGTCTACAGCGCGATCACCGCGGCGATGGGCAGCCTTAAAGGCCCGCTGCACGGGGGCGCGAACACCGCGGTGATGAAAACGCTCGAAAAGATCGGCGACAAAGACAGCGTCGAACAGTACGTTATGGACACCCTAAGCGAGTCCGGTGGCCGCGTGATGGGCTTCGGACACCGGGTTTACCGCGTGCTCGACCCGCGCGCCGATATCTTGCGTGACGTCGCCGAAGATCTCGCCCAAGAGTCGGACGAGAGCAAGTGGTTCGAGATGAGCCTCGAAATGGAGCGCGTCATGGACCGCGAGATGGATAAGAAGGGCAAACAGATCAGACCTAACGTCGACTTCTTCTCGGCCTCGGTCTACCGGATGCTCGGCTTCCCCGCCGACATGTACACGCCGATCTTCGCCGTGGCCCGCATCAGCGGCTGGATGGCGCACCTGCTCGAGCAGTACAGCGACAACCGGATTATGCGCCCGCGCCTCGTCTACGAAGGGCCGGTCGGCAAGACCTTTACCCCTGTCGAGGAGCGCTAAGCTTTCGTGTTTAGGCGGTAGGTAACGTTTGGGGGGTGCGGAGGGTGCTGGGCTCGAGCCCACCGTAAGCGCCCTTTGCACCTCCGGCGCTCTTATGTGTATACTCAACGTTGGCGTTTTGGCTGTCACACCAGGGCAGCCTTTTTCGTGAAGACCTGTTTGTGTGAAGGCCTGTTTGCAGAGACGCTTCGCAAAGACGCTTCGTAAAAACTCGGTAACGTCTAGACCCTACAGCTACTAGACCTCACAGTTTCTAGACCTCATGCGTTTAGACGCACAAAACCGCACGGTGGTGACCTTACTATGATGACAGGGGATGCAATCAAGCTCTTTAGCGGGACGGCGAGTGCGAGCCTCGCTACGGCGGTGGCCCAGCACCTCGACGAGCCGCTCGCCGGGGGAGAGGTGTCACAGTTTCCCGACACCGAAACGCGTGTCCAGATCCGAGAGTCGGTACGGGGCGCGGACTGCTACATTATTCAGTCGACCTGCGCGCCCGTCAATCACAACCTTATGGAGATGCTCGTCTTCGCCGACGCGCTCAAGCGGGCCTCGGCGTGGCGGGTCAACGCGGTGATCCCCTACTTCGGCTACGCCCGGCAAGACAAAAAGGCCCAGGCCCGCGAACCGATCACCGCCAAACTCGTTGCGAACCTGCTCCAGACTGCGGGTGTAGACCGGGTGATCGCGATCGACCTGCACGCCGGTCAGATCCAGGGCTTTTTCGACGTTCCGGTCGACCACCTGACCGCGCTCGGGATCATCGGTGACCACCTCAAGGAGAGCGACCTAAGTGACCGGGTCGTCGTGTCGCCCGATGTGGGCCGAGCGACCGAAGCGCGTCGCCTCGCGAACTATCTCAGCCTGCCGCTCGCGATGCTCTACAAGCGCCGTCACAGCCCGACCGAAACCGCGGTCACCCACGTCATCGGCGATATTAAAGGACTCCGTCCGATCCTTATCGACGACATGATTTCGACCGCCGGCACGATGACCCGGGGTATCGACGCGCTGCTCGAACTAGGCGCCGAGCCCGACGTGATCGTCGCCGCGACCCACCCCGTCTTTACCGACCCGGCCATGGAGCGGCTCGAGCACGGCGCGATCTCGAAAATCTGCGTGACCGACACCATCCCCTTCGAGGTCGACGACGAGCGTTACGCGGTTCTTTCGGTCGCGCCGCTGCTCGCCCAGGCGATCCAGAACGTCCACGAAAATGATTCGGTAAGCCAGCTCTTTACCATGTAGTCTTCGCGTGGTCGCTATTCTCGTCGTCGCTACTCTTGTGGTCGCCAGGTGACAAGATGTTTTAGGCGAGGATGCGCCGCGTCCGCTTAGATGGTAGCCCGTTCGACCGCCACGTTTCGACCGTAATGTTTTGACCGTAGTATCCTATTTTCACAGGAGGAAGTATGAAGTTAGTCGCTGAAAAACGAACCCCCGGCAAAGCGGACGCCCTTCGTAAGCAGGGCCGTATCCCCGCTGTTGTCTACAACAACGAACTTAACATCCCGCTAAGCGTCGACCTGCGCGCGTTCGACCGTGCTTTTCGTCAGCGCGGCACCTCGCAGGTTATCGAGTTAGAGATCGACGGCGAAAACCACGACGTGCTCGTACGCACCGTGCAGATGCAGAAGCGTCGCCGCGAGCCGATCCACGTCGACTTCTACGCTGTCACCGCCGGTCAGACGGTCGACATCGGGGTACAGATCGACTTTATCGGTACGCCGATCGGCGCTAAAGAGGGCGGCCAGATCGATATCCAGCGCCGTGACATACAGATTCGGATCATTCCGCGCCTGATCCCCGAACGCCTCGAGGTCGATGTTAGCGGTCTGCGGATCGGCGACGCCATCCACATGAGCGACATTGTCGACCAGCTGCCGCCCCAAGCCGAGGTTCTCGACGAGCTCGAGCGCACCCTGATCACCGTGCTGTCGCCGCGCGCTGAGGAAGAGGAAGAGGTCGAAGAGCTCGAGCCCACCGAACCCGAAGTTATCGGCCAAGAAGCCGAACTCGAAGAGAGCGGCGAAGACACCGCCGCCGAGTAATGTCCGACCCTATCCGCCTCGTCGCGGGGCTCGGCAATCCCGGCCCCCGCTACCAGCACACCCGGCACAACGCCGGGTTTCTTGTTTTAGACGCGCTCGCCCGGCGCTACAACCTGACCTTCCGGTCTCACAAAGACGCCGAAGAAGCCCGCTGGGACAGTGTCTGGCTCTGCAAACCGCAGACCTACATGAACGATTCGGGGCGTGCTGTCCAGGCGTCGGTGACCCGCCACAGCGTCGCGCCCCAGCAGCTCCTCGTCGTCCACGACGACCTCGACATGCCGCTCGGGCGGTTGCGGTTTAAGCGTGGCGGCGGCGCGGGTGGCCAAAAAGGGGTCGCCGACACCGCCAACCGCATCGGGGCCGACTTCGTCCGGCTTAAAGTCGGTATCGGACGGCCACCCGAACGCTGGACGGTATCGAACTGGGTGCTTAGCCGCTTTCAGGACAACGAACAGGCGTTGTTAGACGAGGTTGTCGGGGTCGCCGCCGACGCGGTCGAGCTTATCGTCGCTGCCGGTCTGCAAGACGCGATGAACCGCTACAACAGCACCGATCTCCGCCCCGAAGCGAAGGCCGCGCAGCAGGCCAAACAAGACGCGAAAGCTGCTTCCCAAGCGTCTTCTGCCCCATCCGAATCGTCCGGTGCGGCGTCGTCTCGTACAGAAGCGTCTAACGCGGAGAGGTCGGCGGAGCAGGGCGTATCCGAACCGACACCATCAGACTCGCTGTCTGACGAGTAGAAATGCCTACCGTTGCATGGGCAGCCCCAGATGATGTTGCAACCATCGCGTCCGGCAGATACCGACGGTAACGCTTTGTCTGGAGCCACGTTTTGTAAAACTGCTACGTCAATCCACAACAAAAACGTAAAACGGACGGTCACCTCGCACCGTCCATCTTCTTTGTCTTTGTGATCGAGTGAGCTGACCTCTTTGTAATCCGACGTTGTGATCCGACGTTGTGACCCGACGGAGACCTAGCCGAAGCGCCCCGACACGTAGCGCTCGGTCATGTCGTGTTTGGGGTTGGTAAAGATCTGGTCGGTCGGGCCCTCTTCGATCAGGACGCCCAAGTGCATAAAGGCGGTCCGGTCGGAGACGCGTCCGGCCTGCTGCATGTTGTGGGTGACGATAATGACGGTGTAGTCTTTTTTGATCTCGTGGATAAGCTCTTCGATCCGGTCGGTCGCCATAGGGTCGAGCGCCGAGGTCGGTTCGTCCATCAGGATGACGTCGGGCTCGGTCGCCATCGCCCGGGCGATGCAGAGCCGCTGCTGCTGACCGCCGGACAGGCCGAGGCCAGACTGTTTGATCTTGTCCTTGACTTCGTCCCAGAGCGCGGCTTTTTGCAACGACCGCTCGACGAGATCTTTAAGGTCGCCGTCGTAGCCGTGGAGCCGCGGACCGTAAGCGACGTTGTCGAAGATACTTTTGGGGAAGGGGTTGGGCTTCTGAAACACCATCCCGATACGGCGGCGCACCTCGACCGGGTCGACATTGCGGTCGTAGATGTTGACGCCCTCGTAGCTTATTTCGCCGTCGATCTTGACGATCGGAATGAGGTCGTTCATCCGGTTGATGCTGCGCAGCAGGGTCGTTTTGCCGCAGCCCGACGCACCGATCAGGGCGGTGACCTGGTTTTTGGGAAAGGTTAGCGAGACGTGGTGGAGTGCCTGAAAGTCGCCGTACCAGAGGTTAAAGTTTTCGACGCCGACAGCGACGTCATCACCGCTCTGAGCGTCGGTGCGAACCGTTTCGTGATCGTAGTTAAAGTTATGGATCGGGTTGCTATCGCGTTTGGGGTCTTGTTTGGAGGTTGTGGTCATGGTTTGTATCCTTTACCAGTTGCGTTCGAAGCGACGCCGGACGAAGAAGGCGAGGCCGTAGAGGAGTAGCAAGATGGTTAGCAGTACGATAATCCCTGCCGAGGCGACGTTGTAAAACTCGACGTCGTTTTCTGCGATCCACGAGTAGATCTGGATCGGCATGACGGTGTAGCGCGACAGCGGCCCTTCGGGCAGAAACGGGATGAAGGCGGCAGCGCCGATGAGGAGGAGTGGCGCGGTTTCGCCGATGGCCCGGGCGACCGATAGGATGATGCCGGTGGTAATGCCCGCCACGGCGTTGGGCAACACGACTTGGCTGACGGTCTGCCACTTGGTCGCGCCGAGGCCGTAACTCGCCTCCCGCAGCGAGCTCGGCACAGCCCGAATCGCTTCGCGAGCGGCGATAATCACGACCGGTAAGATAAGCAGCGACAGCGTCACGGCGGCGGAGAGGATGGTTGGGCCGAAGTTAAGCAGCCGCACAAACAGATAGAGCCCCAAAATCCCGTACACGATCGACGGCACCCCTGCAAGGTTGCGGATGTTGACCTCGATAAAGCGGGTGAAGGTGTTTTTCGGGGCGTACTCTTCGAGATAGAGCGCCGCACCGACGCCTAGCGGTAGCGCGAACAGAATGATGAGACCGACCACCCAGAGACTTCCGGCGATTGCTGTTTTGATTCCGGCCACGACCGGCGTCCGCGAATTGTTGCGGGTCAGAAAAGAGAAGTCGAGCCAGGGGTTAAGGTAGATGTTTTGGTCGGGGCCGAGGTCTGCGGCGAGGCGGTCGAACTGTCCGAAACCCTCGAAGAAACCGTAGTAGTCGAGCCGGTCGTCGCGCGAGTTGGTGACGACCCAGCGCATCGACCCGTCGTCGGTGTGCCACATCAGTTCGATACGGTTGCGGGCCCGAAACCGGGTCAGTTCGGCGGGGTCGCTAATGATCGCTTCGATGTCGCTGTCGCTAAGACCCTGAGCGGAGAGCTCGAGCCTCATCACCGCGAGCCCCCCTAAGGGTGCCTCGGACCAGGCAAAGGTCTGTCCGCTGTTGTTCGGTTCGACGACCTGCCACGACAGGGTGTCAAAGATCACGTCGGCAAACAGGGTCAGGATAAGCGCGATTGCGAGGATGACCGGGATAAAGGTGATGGCCGCAAAGGCCTGCCCGACACGTTTACGCCTCTGTAGCCGAGCGCGCTCCTGCTCGCCTAAGAGGGAGGTCTTGCGAGGGGCAGAGCCCGGCGGATTCGAAACAGTGCTCATCGGTAACTCCTACTCGTACTTTTCCTGAAAACGGGCGACGATCTGCTGGGCGGCGATGTTAAGCAGCAGGGTGATCAAAAAAAGCGTTGCGGCGACTGTGTAGAGCGCCCGCGACGCGAGCGAACCTGTAGGCTGGTCGCCGGTTCCGGCCTGCACGATAAACGCTGTCATGGTCGCGATCGTTTCGCGCGGGTCGAAGGTGAGGGTCGGCTTCTGGCCCGCTGCGAGGGTGACGATCATCGTCTCGCCGATCGCCCGGGCCATCGCCAAAATAAATGACGCGACGATCCCGGACAGCGCTGCTGGCACTACTACTCGGGTAACGACTTCAAACTTCGACGCGCCCAGCCCGTAGCCCGCTTCGCGTAGCGATCTCGGCACCGACTGCATCGCGTCGATCGACAAGCTCGACACCGTCGGCAGGATCATAAAGCCCATCACGAGCCCCGCCGAAAGCGCGTTAAACAGGTTGAGCCCCGGCACGAAGCTGCGCAGGATAGGGGTGACGAACAGCAGGGCGAAGTAGCCGAGCACCACGGTAGGAATCCCTGCCAGGATTTCGATGATCGGCATGACGACGCGCCGAACCCGCTGGGTTGCGAACTCGGAGAGGTAGATCGCCGAACCGAGCCCTAACGGCAGACCGACCACGAGTGCGATTAGCGTGACGAGCATGGTACCGGCGAAGAGCGGGGCGATGCCGTAGTTCTTTTCGGCGAAGAGCGGGGTCCACTCTGGATTGGTAAAGAATTCGAGGATCGACACCTCGCGAAAGAACTGGACCGTCTCTTCGGCCAACACGAAGACGACCGCGAAGGTGGTCAGGATCGAGACGCTCGCACAGATAAACAGGATGACGCCGATCGCCGACTCCTTGACATTCCGGTTACCGCGCTTGTCGAGCCCAGCGGTGCGGGCGGCGTTAGTTCTGCTTGACGCCATAAATGAACTCCTGTTCGGGGTTAGAAACGTTTTGGGACGGGGCTAACAACACACCAAGGTAGCGTTCGGCAGGGTGTGTGGTCTCTGGTAGCGTGTCTTGCAGATGGGCGGGTTGTGCGAGGTTCGCGCGAACAGCTACCGAGACTCTATTGCTGGGACTTTGTCGCCGAGACTGTGACCGAAGCTGTTACCTAGATCGTCAACGAGACTGTTACAGGGCGCTGCGAAGTGTGCTTGTGTGTGTCTACAAAACACTAGCGATGGCCCTCAGAACTTCTCTAAGGGCCATCATAACGTAGCTTTTTAAGCGGATTGTCAGCGATACCCTAATAGCCCAGCAGGTGGGCGGTCGGGCTCGGTGCTGCTTACTCGACGCCTTCGCTAACGGTGTCGAGGACCGAGTCGCCAGCTTCAAACTCGGTGAAGGGTGCGCCGGTCACGCGCTGTTCGAAGCGCTCGAGGGCAGCGTCGTAGACGGCGTCAGAGAGGAGGACGTAGCCGGTGTCGGCGATGAATTCGCGGCTATCTTCGGAGAGGTAGTACTCGATAAAGCTGTCAACGGTGGGGTTTTCTTCTGCCGAGTCGGCGCTTACGTAGATGAAGAGCGGACGGGCGAGCGGCTGGTAGTTGTTGTTTTCGACGTTTTCGATGCTCGGCTCGACGCAGCCGTCGCCGTTGTCGATGGCCACAGCGTTGACGCGGTCCTGGTTTTCGATAAAGTAGGCGAGGCCGAAGTAGCCGAGCCCGTTTTCGTCACCCGAAATGCCCTGAATCAGTACGTTGTCGTCTTCGGACGGAAACACGTCGGTGCGGCTCGCGCCCACCTCGCCGTTGATCGCTTCGGTGAAGTAGTCGAACGTGCCCGAGTCGGTGCCGGGGATGTAGAAGGCGATCTCTTCGGCGGGCCACTCGCTACGAATGTCGCTCCAGGTCTCGATGTCGGAGTTCGGGCCGAACGTCGCTGCGACTTCGTCGACGGTGAGGCACTCGACAAAGTCGTTTTCGGGGTTGACGGCGATGGTAAGTGCGTCGAACACGACCGGCAGTTCGATGAACGGTACGCCGGTTTCTTCACAGGAGTCGATTTCGATCTGCCGAATGGCGCGGCTCGCGTTGCTGATGTCGGTTTCGCCGTTACAGAACTTTTCGAAACCGCCGCCGGTTCCCGAAAAAGATACCGTGACGCGGTCACCGGGGTTGTCGATCTGAAACTCTTCGGCGACGGCCAAGCTGACCGGGTAGACTGTGGACGACCCGTCGATACGGACAACGTCTTGCGCGAGGGCGGTTGTACCAACGAGTAGAACAAGGGCTAAGACGGTTTTTTTCATGTGCTGTAGCCTCCTTCGAAACAGAGCGTAACGAAGAGGTGTCAGCGCACTGTCAGCGCAGACTGTCGGCGCAGACTGTCGGCGTGCTAGGCCCGTCAATGTGTTAGAGCGTCTGGGGACGTACTACCCCCTCGTTTTGTCCCGAATATCTTCACTCAGGTTGTCTTTGAGCGCGCGCGTTGCGTCTTCTTCGGTCGTCTGCTCGCTACCCGCTCTCTCTTCGCTGTCTTTGTCCGCGTTGTTAGGCTGACGGACTTCGTTTCGAAACTCGCGCACCGAGGTGCGGATACTTTTGGCGAGACGGGGCAGACGGCTACGTCCGAAAAAAAGCAGGATGATAACGAGAATGACGACCAACTCCCAAAAACCGATCGGGCCGATACGCATAGGACTCCTCCGTTGCCGCAAGGTGTGTAGGTGAGGCGGGCTGTGCCGGTCAAACAGTGCCGGCCAAACAGTGCCGGTGACACGGTCTATCGTACCCGCCTGCTGGCGTTGCCGACGTTGTGGTCGGGGCGCTGCGCGACAGACGGGGGTGTGGGGGGGCTCGAGCCCTCGACGGCCTCCTTAACATCTGTCGCCCCAACTCTGGCGAAACGACCGAGAACAGCGCGAACCTGCCGACTCCGAAAACAGTGCCGCATTACTAAAAACGGACGTCTTGCCGCGTACGCTCTGTAAAAGCTCTTGTAACGCTGCACGCGTCAAAAACCTTTGCTGAGAACCCCGAAAATGAATCTAAAGCGGACGGAAGCGGCGAAATGTATGTGCAGAACGTCTCCCGAAACATGTCTTGCCGACCGCAAACAATGGTGTAAGAATTTTGTAAGAGCCCCGGTTGTATCCTAATGATTCTACTATGACCAAGATGGCCCGAGTCCTTATCGTCGAAGACCAGCTCGCTGCGCGCGTGCTGCTTAAAAGTGTGCTAAGCCGGGCGGGCTACCAGACGATACTCGCCGAAAACGGTGCGGAGGCGCTCGAACAGCTACGCTTAGATCCGAGCATCGACATCGTCGTGACCGACATCGACATGCCGAAGATGGACGGTATCGAACTGCTGAGCCGCCTCGCCGCGGCCACCCGGCCCGTCGCGGCGATCGTGGTGACGGTGTACTCGGTGCGCGAGCGCGCGTCATGGGCGGACGCACTACACGGTGTCGACGTGGTCGAAAAGCCGTTCGACGCCTACTCCTTTTTGCAGACGCTTGACCGTGTGCTCGCCGCAGAGAGCTTAGCGGCGTCGTCATCGACGCAGTAACGACGCTCGGACCACATCGGGCGAGCCGAAACAGGGTAGACTGAAGCCTTGTCTCTAGACCGCCGCCAACTCCTTAAACTCGCTGTAGCCGGGGGGCTCGCCGCGCTCGGCGGGTGGGGTGTCTGGAGTATCTACCGACCGCAGCGTAGCGACCACCGGGTGCGGCTTGGGGGGCTCGAGCACCCCCTCACCCTCGTCCAGCTTAGCGATCTGCACCTCGGCCCCTACCTTTCGGCGGAGGTCGCGTCGGGCTGGGTCGCGCAGACCATGGCGGTTCGCCCCGACCTGATCGTCATTACCGGCGACGTCGTCGACCGGCGCTTCGGCGGCGACCTGGGCGCCCTGTCGGCTACTCTGGCCGGGCTGTCCGCGCCGCTCGGCGTCTGGGCGGTGTGGGGCAACCACGACCACGGGCGCTACCGACCGATCGCGCCGCTCGCACGCGCCCTAACCGATGCGGGTATCGGCATACTCGACAACGACGGCGTCCGGCTTCGCGACGACCTCTACCTCGCCGGAGTCGACGACCTGCTGCTCGGACGTCCGGACCTGAGCGCCGCGCTGCGGAAGCGCCCGGCAGACGACCGCGGCGCTACGCTGCTGCTTAGCCACCACCCCGACTTTCTGCTCTCGCTCACCCCGGACGTTTCGCTTACGCTGTGCGGCCACACCCACGGCGGCCAGATCCAGCTGCCGGGCGGGGTGCCCCTCTACGTCCCCGCCGAGCGGCGTTTCGCGCAGGGCTGGATCGGCGAGCCGGCGCTCGGCTACGTGTCGCGCGGTTTAGGGGTGAGCAGTCTGCCGCTACGGCTTAACTGTCCGCCGGAGCTTGTGGTGATGGGGCTCGAGCCCTCCACCTAGCCCCACTGCATATCCCCTATACGGCACTATCACTCGCAACCGAATAAAGTCACGACACAAAATCACGACACGCACTAGACCTTTTACAAGACGGTGTGTGAACAGGATCCGTCGACGATACGTTTTCCGGCCAACTCCGGAGCACGCCGCAACGATCACGTTCGGCAGATATCGGCGGTAACACTAAAAAACTCCGTGAGCGGATGCCCACGGAGCCGGTGTGAAGTTGTCTGTGTCGCTTAGGGGTGTTGCTTAGTCGCCAGCCGCTGCTGCGGGCGCACCGCTGTCGAGGCGAGCCTTTTCGCGAACGATCGCGTAGATAAGCAGACCGAAGCCAGGCTTGGCGAGAACGTCGGCAAGGGTGTAACCAACCTGCACGCCTACGAACGCCCAAGCGCCGGTCAGGCCGAACATCGGAATCATGTAGGCGATCGGGTAGACGCCCCAAGTGCCGAGAAGGAGCAGACGAAGGTTACGGAACAGCTTGCGAAGCTCGTCGGATTCACCCTTAACGGCATCACCGAGTTCACCCCAGAGAACCCAGAGGATGTAGATGAAGGGGAGCGTGCTCGCAAAGCCCCAGCCGAAGCGCGGGCCGAACTCACTTGTGATCTCACCGGGGTAGCCTAGTGCGATCATCAGCACCGCAGCGATCGACAAACGACCGATGAGCGAGCTAGACTTTTCGCGCGACAGACCGAGTGCAGCGACCGCTTCGACGAGTAGCAGCGGAACTGTCAGCAGCCAGTCGATGTAGCGGTAACCGTCGTTAAACGGCTCGCCGCTCGGCTCGTAGACCGAGCCCGAAATCGCGTACGAACCCGCAAAGCTTTCGAAGATTCGGAAGTAGTGGTAGGCCGCGATAACGACGACAAGAGCCGAGACGAGCAACGCCGACTTGTACTTTTCGGGAACCTGCGTGCGTGCGAACAGGAAGAAGATGAACGAGGCACCCATCGCTGCAAATGCGAACGATAGACCGTTGTAGACGATTTGGTACTGACCAATAGTTAGGACTGGTAGTTCTGTCACTCTAAAACTCTCCTAGCTGAAGATGTGAGACGTGGGGTTGAAGTCCGTGTGTGTCACCGAAGACTGTGCACGGTGAGAAAATGAAGCTGGAAACGTACTTTCTGTTAAGCGACACATCACCTCCTTGTCTTGTTCGTTATTTTCCACTTAGGATTATTAGCTAATTTTGCCGATCAAAATGCGTCTTAGACTGCTGTTTGAGTGAGAGGTTTGCACGAGTTGGCTAGTCGCGACGTAGCCGATGTTTCTGCCTATCGCGCAGGGTTGTAGTGAGGCACAGCCCTGAGGCCGCTTGGCGCTTTGGCTGGCGACCCCTGGTCGCCACAGAGGATGATTCGGGGCGACGACCGAACAGTGACGGGTCTTCACTCTCTCCGATAGAGTTCTCTTCTCGCCGACCCTCGCCCGGCTAGGCTTCTAGCAGCAGCGCTTCAGGCGTCTCGAGCAGATCGATAAGGTAGCTGGTAAATTGGGCCGCTTCGGCGCCGTCGACGACCCGGTGATCGAACGAAAGTGACAGATAGAGCATCTGCCGCGCGACGATACTGTCGTCTTCTAAAACGACCGGACGCTTTTTGATGCTGTGAATGCCGAGAATCGCCGCTTCGGGGACGTTGATGATGGGGAAGCTAAACAGCCCCCCGAACGAGCCGATGTTGGTTAGGCTAAAGGTGCCGTGGCGGGTGTCTTCGGGTCCGAGCTTGCCGTCGCGGGCTTTCCGGGCGAGCGTCTGGACTTCGGCGGCGATGTCGAGGATGCTTTTGCGGTCGGCGTCTTTTATGACCGGTACGATGAGCCCGGCATCGGTCGCGACGGCGAGGCCGAGGTTGTAGTAGTGCTTGATGACGAGTTCGTTGTTGACCTCGTTTAGGCTCGCGTTAAGGACCGGAAACGCTTTAAGGGCGGCGACCGTAGCCTTGGCGATAAGTGGCAGGTAGGAGAGCTTGACGCCGCGCCGGTCGGCGAGCGGTTTGAGACGCTGGCGCAGCGCGACGAGCTCGCTTACGTCTGCCTCGTCGACGTGGAGGGTGCGGACACTCTGCAGGTGCGAGGCGACCATCTGTTTGGCGATCGCGCGCCGCAGGCCTCGGACCGGCTGGCGGGTTTCGCGTTCGGCGTACTGGGGCGCGGTGGTGTAGCTCGAGCCCGTAGCTGATCCCGTAGCTGATCCCGCAGCTGATCCCGTAGCCGATCCCGCAGCTGATCCCGTAGCCGATGTCGGTGCTAGTGGTCGCTCGGTCTGCCGAACACCCTCGTTACCCGCACGCTTTTCGCTTGTAGGTGCGTCTAGCTGCGCCGCATACGCTTCTACGTCGGCGACCCGGACCCGACCGTTAGGCCCGCTGCCCGGCACTGCGGCGACGTCGAGGCCGAGTTCGCGGGCGAGCTTACGAGCGGCAGGAACGGCGAGCACCCGACCGTAGGGGCCACGTGCGGGTTCGGCGGGGGCGGGCCCGGCGCGGACCCGAAACACCGGTTCGTCCGTCTCTTCTTTGGAGGGACGAAACAGGCTAAGCCGTTCGCCCGCGTCTTCAGATTCGGCCTCAGATTCGGCCTTTGCGGCACTGTCCTCGCTTGTTGTAGAACTCGTTGTAAGAGATGTACTGGCCTGGCCGGCCCCTTCGTCACCCGTCTCTTCGGCATCATCGACGCCCTCGTCGCTAAAGAGCGCGATCGGGTTGTCGACCGGCACGATGTCGCCCTCGGCGACGAGCTGCTTCTGGAGCGTCCCGCTAAACGGGCTTGGCAGTTCGACGGTGACCTTGTCGGTCATCACCTCGACGAGCGGCTGGTCGGCGCTGACCCGCTCGCCTTCGGCGACGAGCCACTGGACGATTTCGCCCTCGACCACCGATTCGGCGAGTTCGGGGAGTCTAAATTCTCTAGCCATGGTCGCCAAGACCCCTTGCGGTGCTACGAGCCGCCGTAGCGACGATGGGCACCGTCGCCGCTAGCTCCGTCACTACCTGTGAGCTCGAGCCCCGGGGCGATGTAACTATCGATGTTGCGATAGACGGCGATATCGCCACTGTAAATGTCGCCGTAGTCGATGTCGCTATCGGTAATGTCACTACAGGTAACGTCGCTGTAGATAATGTCGCTATAAGTATCGTAATCATTAGTAGTCGAGCACCTTCTGCACGGTTTTGAGGATGCGGTTGGGGTTGGTCGTGTAGTGCCGCTCCTGAGCGTAGGGGTAGGGGACGTCGAAACCGGTCACCCGTAGCGGCGGCGCCTCGAGCGAATCCAATACCTCTTCGCAGATCGTCGCGGCGACTTCGCTCATAAAGTTACCCGTTAGCGGCGCCTCGCTTACGAGCACCACCCGCCCGACCCGGGCGACCGCGCCTAGCACCGTCGTTTTGTCCCAGGGGAGTAGCGACCGCAGGTCGATAAGGGTCGCGCTAATCCCCTGGTTGGCGAGGGCGTCGGCGGCTTTAAGGGTGTCGGCGGCGCTCGCACCGTACGAGATCAGCACGACGTCGTCGCCTTCGCGCCGAACTTTGGCCTGGCCGATCGGGACGGTGTAGTCGCCGTCCGGAACGTCTTCTTTGATCGCCCGGTAGAGCCGTTTGGGCTCCATAAAGACAACCGGGTCGTCGTCGCGGATCGCGCTTAGCAGCAGCCCTTTGGTGTCGGACGGCGTCGACGGATAGACGACCTTGAGGCCTGGCGTGTGGACGAAGTGGGTTTCGGGGTTTTGTGAGTGGTGGTGCCCGCCCTTGACGCCGCCGCCCGCGGGCATTCGCACCACCATCGGTGCCGAAAACGCGCCTCCGGAGCGGTAGCGCAGCTTAGCGGCCTGCGAGAAGAGCTGGTCGATGCCGGGAAAGATGTAGTCGGCGAACTGGATTTCGGCGACCGGGCGGAGGCCGTGGGCCGCCATACCGATCGCCGCGCCGATGATCGCGCCTTCGGACAGCGGGGTGTCGATCACGCGGTCGGGGCCGTAGCTGTCGAAGAGCGCTTCGGTCGCGAGAAAGACCCCGCCCCGTTTACCGACATCTTCTCCTAAGACCACCACGCGGTCGTCACGCTGCATCTCTTCGCCGAGGGTGCGGGCGACGGTCTGGACGATTGTTTGGATAGCCACGTCGTTACTCTCCGGTAGAAGCCCGCCCGAAAAGCGGCGGGACTGAGGGGGTGATGGCGCGCCCGGCTAGCGTGTGTGCTGACGCGTAGGTCACGAATCGGGTCGCAAATTCTGAAGCGGGTGCTCGGGTAGCGCGCCAAACGCAGATTACGAGCCGTCTTCGCGGAGGCTGTCGCGCTGCTCGAGCAGATGTGGGGTCGGTTCGGCAAAGACGTCGTCAAACATCCACGCGGTCGGCACCGGCCCCGCCGCTTCGATGTCGCGCACGGCCTGGTTGAGCGAATCGTTGATGTCCTGGCGGACGTCCGCGTCTTCGGCGTCGCTCCACAGACCCTGTTTGATAAGGAAGCGGCGCATCCGGTCGATCGGGTCGCGGGCGAGCCACGCGTCGACCTCTTCGCGCGGGCGGTAGCGGCTGTCGTCGTCTGCCGAGGAGTGCGCTCCGTAGCGGTACACCAACATCTCGACGAGGGCTGGGCCGAGCCCCTGCCGAGCCCGTTCGACGACCTCTTTCATGACGAGGTAGCAGGCGACCACGTCCATACCGTCGACGTAGTAGCCGGGCATACCGTAGGCGCTCGCCTTTTCGGCGACGGTGTCGGTCGCGCTCTGTTTGCGAAAATCGACGCTAATCGCGTAGCGGTTGTTCTGGCAGACGAAGACGATCGGCGCACCCTGGACGCCCGCGAGGTTGATCGCGGCGTGAAAGTCACCTTCGGAGGTCGCGCCGTCACCGAAGCTCGTCACGGTGACCTGCCCGGTCGCCCGTAGCTTCATGCTGAGCGCGGCGCCGACGGCGGGCGGGATATGCGAGGCGATCGCCGAGGCGACGGTAAAGATGTTAAGCGCGCGCGACCCGGGATGACCCGGCATCTGCCGCCCTTTGCTGCTGTCGGCGCGGGTGGCCATCGCTTGGGCCAAGACGTCTTTGCCCGGCAGCCCGAGCGCCATCACCATAGCGGTGTCGCGGTAGTAGGGAAAGAGCCAGTCGTGGCCGGGCCGAAGCGCCTTGCCGGCGCCGACCTGGGCGGCCTCGTGGCCCGACGACGCCGCGATGAAGCTGGTTTTGCCCATCCGCTGGAGTTTGCTGTAGCGCTCGTCGAGCAGACGCGCGCCGAGCATGTCGCGGTAGAGACCGCGCAGCAACGCGCCGGAGAGGGTCAGGTCGAACGGAGCACTCCATTCGCCCGCCTCGCTCATGACCGAAATCGGCTGTTGTGTAAACGGTTGAAACCGTTGGGTGTCCTGAATCATGTCGTGCTGCTCCTCCCTAGGAGGGTGATGGGTCGTCATCCGTTAACTCCTGGCGAGCGCGCGTTTAGGGCTCGAGCCCCCCACATACCCACATACAGCTATCCCGAGCCCTATAATCTCCGTTTTTAACACGCCGACGCTACGCCTGTCTCCGCTACGTTAGCAACCGCGCCCTCCGCACGTTCCGTTCGTTTAGAGGCTGCCCTACCGAACCTTCCCTAAAGACGTTTTCGTAGACGCGCCCCGCAAAGATAGCCGCGATGTCGGCGCTAATATCGTCTTTAAGGTCATCGTCAGAGCCGCCCCGGTAAGTACACCTTAAGACAAGTACACCTTAAGAATAAGTACACCTAAAGCTCGTAACGACCTCATCCTGATAGTGTATGCAATCGTACTATAATCGTGGCGCGATGTCGCGGCTTGCCGCCCGGTCGCCGGTCGTCTGCTCCTAAGCTTAGGGGAACGGGGCCGGGACATGTGTAACCCTCTCGCGACCCGGACACCCTTTTCGCTTCGTGCTAACGTAGCCCTACACTAACGTGGCGTTATAAAGGAGCGGTGCTTATGACCGACCGACACGACATTCCCACACGCGAACAGACCGAACACGAACAGACCGCCGAAACGAGTACCGCCGAGTCGCCCGCGCGGGTCAGGATCTACGGGGTCGCGGGCTGCGGCCCCTGCGAAGTCGCCAAGCTTTTTTTACAGCAGCAGCGTGTCGACCACACCTTCGTAGACGTGAGCGAGCACCCGGATCAGCGCCGCGCCCTTCGCGACCGTCTCGGCGAGCCGACCGCAGGGGTGGTTTTAGAAGACGACGGCCATCTCGAAACGATGCTCGGCGTGTCGATCCCGCGCTTGCACCAGTGGCTCGCCGGTTACCGCGACCGTCATGGTGACGCACACCGCTAACAGATAAAAAAGACGTTTTCGCGGCCCTAAAGAGGCTGCGCCGTCCGCAGAGCCGCCCCGAAGATGGCGGGTACTGGCCGATAGAAGCGTAAAGACGGCATCGTTGGGTGTCGAGCGAAGGTGTCTCAACTGTAACGTTCTGGCTACTCTCGGCTAGCCTAAACCCATAGGGTGTGCGTCAGACGCTACCGAGATCGATGCTGTGAGTGTCACACAAGCGATTCGAGAGCCCTGGTCGTAAGAGACTTAGTGCGACCGGGTTCGGTGTGTGGCGATTCACGCATCACGCACTACATCACACACTATATGCCTGTTGATTACGTATCTGTTGACGTGTTACGCACTGCTAGAGGGGGCTAAGTTAATGAGCAAGACCGATTCACCAGACAACTCGCCAGACAACACGCCAGACAACACGAAGCGCCGAATCAAACCGCTCGAGCCCGAGGTGCTCTACACCCGCAGCGACCTGTCGGCGCTCGACTTTACGACGACCGACGATTTGCAGCCGTTCGGCACCGTTATCGGGCAGGACCGGGCGTTAGAGGCGATGTCGTTCGGGGTCGGTATCGACCAGCCGGGGTATAACGTGTTCGCGCTGGGCTCGAGCCAGACCGACAAACACACCATCGTCCGCCACGTCGTCGCAGAACGCGCCAAGCAGCAAGACCCGCCCGACGACTGGTGCTACGTCAACAACTTCGACCAGAAAAACAAACCCGACTATCTCCGTCTGCCCGCCGGAATTGGTGCCAAGCTCCAGCGCGACATGGAGACCTTCGTCGACGACCTGCCCGACGCCCTGTCGGCCTCGTTCGAAAGCGAAGAGTACCAGACGCAGCGTCAGGCGCTAGAACAGGAAGCGCAGCAGGAGCAGGAGCAGGGGCTCGAGCGCCTCCAGGACAAGGCCCAGGAACGGGGCGTCGCCCTCGTGCGCACCCCCCAAGGCATCACCCTCGCCCCGATGAAAGACGGCGAGGTGCTCCAGCCCGACGAGATCCAGGAGCTTTCCGAAGACGAACAGGAGCGCCTCAAGGAAGAGGTAAAAAATCTCGAAGAAGAGCTGCAAAACATTATGCAGAAGGTGCCGCGCCAGCGCCGCCAGCTGCGCGAAAAGCAGCGCGAACTAGACCAGGAGTTCGCCCGCGTGGTTGTCGACGACCTGCTAGGCGATATCCGCGAGCGCTACACCGACATAGACGACATCGGCGAGTTTTTAGACGCCGTCGAAGCAGACGTCGTCGAACACGTCCGCGACCTCGTCGGTAACGGCGACCAGCAGGAGATGCAGCCGCAGCAGCAGATGCTTCAGCAGCAGCAAAAGCAGCAGCGCCTGAGCCTCTACAACGTCAACGTTCTGGTCGACCACAGCGGCGCTGAGGGTGCGCCGGTCGTGTACGAAGACAACCCGACCTACCAGAACCTGATCGGGCGCAGCGAGTACCGGGCCCAGATGGGCGCGCTCCTCACCGACTACAGCCTGATCAAGCCGGGCGCGTTTCACCGCGCGAACGGCGGCTACCTGCTGCTAGACGCCCGCAAGGTGCTGATGCAGCCGCTCGTGTGGGAGGCGCTTAAGCGCACCATCCGCTCGGGCGAAATCGATATCGAGTCGCCGGGCGAGTCGCTCGGGCTGATCAGCACGGTCTCGCTCGAGCCCGACCCTATCCCGCTCAACGTCAAGGTGGTGCTGTTAGGCGAGCGCCGTCTCTACTACCTGCTCTCCCAACTCGACCCCGACTTCTCGCAACTGTTTAAGGTCGAGGCGGATTTCAACGACCAGATGGACCGGGGCGGCGAGATGCAGCAGCGCTACGCCCGGATGATCGGCGACATGGTGCGCGAGGCAGGGCTTAAGCCCTTCGACCAAGACGCCGTCGCCCGCGTCATTGAACAGAGCGCCCGCGAAATCGGCGACGCCGAAAAGCTCTCGGCGCGCACCCGCAACACCGCCGACCTGCTCCGCGAAGCCGACTACTGGTCGCGCGAAAACGGCAACGGCACGGTCACCAGAGACGACGTCCAGAAAGCGATCGACGCCCAGATCCGCCGCGCCGACCGGCTGCGCGAGCGTTCTCAGGAGCGCATCATTCGCGACACTATCGACATCGACACGAGCGGACGCGAGGTCGGCCAGGTCAACGGGCTGAGCGTCCTCAAACTCGGCGACTTCGCCTTCGGACGCCCGACCCGCATCACCGCCCAGGTCCGGCTCGGTCGCGGCGAAATTATCGACATCGAACGGCAGTCCAAACTCGGCGGCAACATCCACACCAAAGGCGTCATGATCCTAACCGGCTTTCTAGGCGGACGCTACGCGACCGAAACCCCGCTGTCGTTTGCGGCGAGCCTCGTCTTCGAGCAGGTCTACGGCGGCGTCGACGGCGACAGCGCTTCGCTTACCGAGCTGTGCGCGCTCCTCTCGGCGATTAGCGAGGTGCCGATCAAACAGAGCCTCGCGCTGACCGGCTCGGTCAACCAGCTCGGCGACGTCCAGGCGATCGGCGGCGTCAACGAAAAGATCGAGGGCTTTTTCGATATCTGTCGCGAACGCGGTCTGTCGGGCGAGCAGGGCGTGCTGATCCCGGCGTCCAACCGGAAGAACCTGATGCTCCGTCAGGACGTTATCGACGCCGTAAAGGACGGCCAATTCGCGGTCTACACCGTCGAAACGGTCGACCAGGCGATGGCGTTGCTGACCGGCGAGACGATGGGCGAACTAGGCGACGAGGGTAACTATCCCGAAGGCACCATTAACGCAAAGGTGCAGGCGCGGCTCGAAAAGTTCGCGAACCGCCGCAAAGCCTACACGTCGAGCAAGTCCGAAGACAAAGACAAGAAAGAGAGTCCCGACGTCTAGTCTGTCAACCGATGCCGTGTGTCGGCTAAACCGACGTCAGCGACGATAAAACGAGGCCCGCATGTACTAAACCACCATGCGGGCCTCTCGCTTTGCTTGCAGACAGTCTAGGTGTCGCTACTCGACGTCTTCGGCGCTAATAATCTGCACCGCGACCGGCAAAAACTGACCGTTGTCGAGCGTGTCGTACATCAGCGGGTTGAGGACGAGGTTACGCGCCGCACTAACGCCGAGTTGGCCCATCAGCGCCGGTTGCTGGGCGACGGTCGCCGCCATCCGGCCTTCGCTAATCGCGTCTAGCGCCGAGTCGATCGCGTCGAAACCGATAACGACGACGCTTTCGCCGCCTTCGCGGGTCACGTTAGCCTGTTCTAGTGCCTGCACGGCCCCTAACGCCATCGAGTCATTCGCGGCGACCACGGCGTCGACGTCGCTGTTGGTCTGCAAGATGTTTTGCGTCACGGTAAGACCTTCGCCCCGGTCGAAGCCGGCGGGCTGGTTCGCGACGATGGTGATGTCGGGCGCGATCTGGCTAAGCTCGTCGGTAAAGCCCGCTTCGCGGTCGCGCGCGGCGGAGGTTCCGGGGATGCCGGCGAGGTAGATGACGTTACCGCTGTCGCCGATCTGTTGGACGAGGTAGCGGGCCTGGAGGCGTCCGCCGAACTCGTTGTCCGACGCGATCTGTGCGACCACCTGTGCCTTGCCGGAGACGTCGATCCCACGGTCGATGGCGAAGACCGGAATGCCCGCCTCGTTGGCCTGGCGCACCGCCGGAACGATGCCGGCACTGTCGACCGGGTTGATCAGCAGCACGTCGACGCCCCGCGTGATGAGGTCCTGGACGTCGGAGGTCTGTTTGTTGAGGTCGTTCTGGGCGTCGGTAACGACGAGGTCGTAGCCGTAGAGGTCGGCCTCCTGTTCGGCGCCGTCGTTGACCGCGACGAAAAACGGGTTGTTTAGCGTCGAGAGCGACAGGCCGATGGTCGGGGTGTCGTCCTGCGCGAACGCGCCCGCTACAAGCGCGAGCGATACGAGGGTCAGAACGAAGCGAGAGATGTGCTTCATAAAAAACTCCTTCCGAGTTGAAACGTTGCTCCTCTATCGTATCCATAAATGCGAGCGTGATTGCAATGCGCGGGGCACATTGTCCCGCGGAGTCTCGCAGAGTCTCGCAGACGCGTTCTACAATTCGCTACACGACACGACCGGCTCCAAGCACGTCGGCTCTAAACACGGTTCTAAACAGGGTCGGCAGCAAAAGGGAACGCTAGCAAAGAACACCGACGTCGACAGGGCGACGGGCCGAATCCGACGTCGGTGGTGAGGGTATCGAACGGATTAACCACCTGCGCCGCATCCGCTAGGGGTGTTTTCAAAACCGCTTTTCTAAAGGCGACTTAGCTCGCGTCTTCGTCGCGGTAGATAAACTGCAAGAAGTTGTAGTCGCCGACGCGGTGGTAGCTTTCGGCGTTGGCCTTAAAGGCGCTCCAGTTTTCGAACACGCGGGCGTAGTCGGGGCTAGCGTCGACGTTTTCCTGGTGGATGTCGTCCATGATGGCTTCGAGTCGGCCCAGGATTTCGTCGGAGAAGATGCGCGGCTGGGCGCCGCCGGCGATCAGGCGGACGAACGCAGCGCCGTTGGCGGCGTCGTACTCGGCCTGCATGTCGCTGTTGGCGCGGCGGGCGGCGGTTTCGATAATGCTCTGCACGTCGCCGGGCAGCCCCTCGAAAAACGCCTGGTTGACGTACATGCCGAGGCCCGCGCCCGCTTCGTGCCAGCCGGGCTGGTAGTAGTAGGGCGCGATGCGGCTAAAGCCCATCTTTTCGTCGTCGAAGGGACCGACCCACTCGACCGCGTCGATAACGCCGCGCTCTAGGGCGATAAAGACCTCGTTACCGGGGATGACCTGGACGTTGACCCCGGCTCGAGCCATCACCTCACCGCCCAAACCCGGAATCCGCATCCGCAACCCCTGCAGGTCTGCTATCGTGTTGACCTCTTCGCGAAACCAGCCGCCGGTTTGCATGCCGCTGTTGCCTGCCGGAAAGACGACGAGCCCGTCGGCGGCACTGATCTCGTTCCACAGCTCGAGCCCGCCCCCGAACATCATCCAGGCGTTGTGCAGCTGCGCGTTCATCCCGAACGGAATCGCGGTAAAGAAGGCGTTGGCCGGGTTTTTGCCGATGTAGTAGTACGACGGGCTGTGCCCCATCTCGAACGCCCCGCTCGACACCGCGTCGTACACTTCGAACGCGCCGATCTGCGCCCCGGCGGGCGACACCCGAATAACGACGTCTCCGTCGGTCATCGCGTTGACCTGCGCGGCAAAGCGCTCGGCGGTACCGACGATAATTTCGGCGACGGTCGGAAACGACGACGCCATCTCGATTTCGATGGTGCCGTTGCCTTGCGCGAACACGTTCGCCGACAGCGCCGCACTCGCAGCGACCGCGCTCTTTTTGAGAAAATCACGACGTTTCATAATCTGTAGCCTCCTGAGTCGAGCGAGTATATCGCATCTGCTGACGATTCCGAAGACTCTTTTAGCGTCGCTGGTCTAGTTCGCGACGTTTTCACAACATCGTTTCGTAACACCGTTTCACGACATTATGGAAGTCATCACTGTGGAGGTCATTGTGGCTGTAACTGTAGATGTGGGTCGGACGACACTCCTACGACGCCGTGTTCCCGCGCAAACCCCGCTCGGCGAGCAGCGCCAGAATAATAATCCCGCCCTTGGTAATCTGCTGCCAGTACGCCTGCACGTCTAACAGGTTAAGGCCGTTGGCGATGAACTGGAGCAGAACCGCCCCGGCGAGGGTGCGAATCACGCTGCCGCGTCCACCGTAGAGGCTGGTACCGCCGAGGACGACCGCCGCGATCGCGTCGAGCTCCCACCCCGAAGCCGCGGTTGGCTGGGCCGAGTCGAGCCGCGACGCGATCATCATCCCGCCGAGCCCGGCGAGCGCCCCGGCGAGCGCGAAGGTGCCGATCTTGATCCGCCGGACGCCGACACCGGCGAGTTCGACCGCTCGAGGGTTGGCGCCGATCGCGTAGAGGTAGCGCCCGAGTTGGGTGGCGTGCAGCCACAGCGCCGCGACGCCGTAGAGCAGCACGACGAGGAGGATCGGCATGGCGACGCCGAGCACGCTGCCGTAGGCGATCTGCGAAAAGCTGTCGCCGAGACCGAAGATAGGCCGACCGCCGGTGATGAGCAGGGTCAGGCCGCGCCCGACCGACAGCATGCCGAGGGTGACGATGAAAGAGGGGATGCCGCCCCAGACACTAAGCGCCCCGTTGACAAAGCCGATAAACGCCCCCGTGCCGAGCCCGCCGAGCAGGGCGAGCACGACCCAGCCGCTACTCTGGTCGCCGGCGCTTAGGATGGTGGCTGCGACCGCCCCGCAGAGCGCCGCGACCGAGCCGACCGAGAGGTCGATTTCGGCGAGCAGGATGACGAGCGTGGTGCCGACCGCGATGACCGCGAGTGCGGCGACTTGGGTGCCGATGTTGCGGAGGTTGCTAAGCGTCAGAAAGTTGGGGCTAAGCGCCGCGAGTACGGCCATAAAAACCAGCAGGATGATAAAGATGCCGTACTCGAGCGCGAAACGACGCCACCCGCTCACGCCTCGGCCCCGTTCTGGGTTTCCGAATTCGTCCGTTGCCCGGCCCGACCGCCCCTGTTCTGACCGACCCTGTCCTGGCCGACGATGTAGCGAACCACCTCTTCTTCGTCGGTGTCGGCGGTGACCAGATCGGCCATCTTGCGGCCCCTGTGCAGCACAATAATCCGGTCGGTCGTCGCCATCACGTCGCGGATGGTGTGGCTGATGAGGATGACGGCGACGCCCTGTTCGCGGAGGGTCTGGGTGAGCTCGAGCACCCTCTCCGCCTCCTTGACCGCGAGCGCCGAGGTCGGTTCGTCGAGGATGACGAGTTTGGGGTCGGTGTAGAGCGCCCGGCTGATCGCGACGCTCTGCCGCTGCCCCCCCGACAGGGTGCCGACCTCTGCACTCGGGTCGGGGAGTTTGAGGCCGAGGCGTTCGAGCAGCGCGAAGGCCTGTTCGCGCATCGCCCTATGGTCGAGAAAACGGATCGGCCCGGCCCCGAACCGGATCAGTTCGCGACCCAAAAAAATGTTGCCCGCCGCGTCGAGCGTATCGACGAGGGCGAGGTCCTGATAGACCGTCTCGATGCCGGCGTCTTTGGCCGCGCCCGGGGTCGCGAACTCTCGCACCGCGCCCCCGAACAGCAGCCGTCCGCTGTCGGGCCGGTACGCTCCGCTTATCGTCTTGACGAGCGTCGACTTGCCCGCCCCGTTATCGCCGACCAGACCTACGACCTCGCCCGCATCTATGTCGAGTGAGACGTGGTCGAGAGCGGTGACGCCGCCGAAGCGTTTGGTGATGTCCGAGAGTTCGAGCAGCGGTTCTCGGTGTTTAGGGCGCGGTTCGGTAGCGGACGTGGTTTCGGACATAAAGCGCTCGCTTTCTGACGTGGTGTAGGTCGTCTGGGCGTATGTGTAGCTCGGAGCATATGTGTAGTTTGGAGCATACGTCTGCAAGCGTCTAAAACGCGACCCCGCAGACGAGGATGACGTTGCTGTAGGGTGTCGCCTCGCCGCTACGCACTACCGCCCGGACGCGCCCGAGGCGCTCTTTGAGCACGCCGTGACCGACCACCTCGGCGTCGACGTCGGGAAAACACTCGTCTAGACGGGTCAGCAAGTCGGGGTTGTGCTGCTCGCTTTCGGTCGCGTAGACGTACCCTTCGACGACCAACTCGTCGGCGATCGCGTCTAACACGTCGTTAAAGCGGGGGACGCCCCGGATGAGTGCGAGGTCGACGACGATCGTACCTGCCGGGATCGGCATGCCGCAGTCGACGATGGCGACTTCGTCGCGGTGGCCGAGCGAGGCGAGGATAGAAGCGAGGTGGACGTTAAGGATGCCGCGACGTTTCATCAGTGTCTGCTCCCTTAGATGTCGTTTAGATGTCGTTCTGTTAGATGTCGTCCTGTTAGATACCGTTCTGTAACGTTCGTGTCCGTCTATACGTCAGTCTAGCGGGACAGGCGTCTAGCGGGACAGGTCGCTAAGGATCTTCCGGACGATCTCGTCGACGGGCCGGTCGATGGTGACGACGATAGCGTCGGTCGGTTCTTGTAACGTGTCGAACTGACTCTGTAACATGTTCGGCTTCATAAAGTGATCGCGCTGCTGCATCCGCTGGTAGATAACGTCGAAGCTACCCTGCAAGTAGACGAAAGTGACGCTCCCCGTAGCGACGTCGCCGAGCGTGTCGCGATAGTGCTGTTTGAGTGCCGAACAGGCGAGTACGAGTGGTCGGTCTTCTGCTAGATGGTCGCGGATAAGGTCGCGGAGCGTTTCGAGCCAGGGCTGCCGGTCGGCGTCGGTTAAGGGCCGCCCCCGTGCCATCTTATCGATATTGTCGGGCGGATGATAAGCGTCCGCGTCGAAAAACCGCCACCCGAGCCGTTCGGCGAGTGCGAGCCCGACCGTCGTCTTGCCCGACCCCGAAACGCCCATCACGACGATAGCGCGGCTCACCTTATCACCTTACGGTGTCCCGACGTAGCGGGTTAGGTGTGAAGCGGTTACTGGCCACACGAAAGTATAACGAACCGAGTCCCTAACGCGGCAGCCTCGGCGCGAACAGTCGCGACACATAGCGTCGACACAGGCGATGTAGACCTAGTCGGCCTAGACATACGTTGACCTAGACATACGTTGGCCTAAACATAGGCGACATGAGAGTTACCCAGCGCCGTTTTCGTATAGGATAGTAGGATAACCACGTACGGAGGCCTTATGACCGAACTTCAGCAAGGCGCCAACGCCCCCCTCCCGAGCACCCACGTCCGCCTCGTCCTCACCTGGCAACCCGCCGTCCTGCCGAATTACGACCTCGACGCGAGCGCGTTTCTGCTCGCCGCTAACGGCCAGGTGCGCGGCGACCACGACATGGTGTTTTACAACCAGCCGCGCACCGAAGACGGCGCCGTGACCTTCGAGAGCAACCGCGCCGGACAGGCCGAGTTTGTGCTCGACACGGCGCGGCTCGCGGGTGCGGTCGAGCGGATCGCGTTTACGCTTACCCTAGACAACGCCAAGGTGCGCGGGCAGTCGTTCGGCGATCTGCAACAGGTCCGGCTGAGCGTGTCGGACGTCCGTAGCGGCGCCGAGGCGATCGGCTACAGTGTCGATTGTGCGGGGCGTTCCGAAGCGGCGCTGATCGTCGGGGAGGTGTACCGGCGCAACGACCAGGTCAAGTTTCGGGCGGTCGGTCAGGGCTACAACGGAGGGCTCGAGCCCCTCGCCCGCTCCTTCGGGGTCGAGATCGACGCACCTACCCCGACCCCCACCCCGACCCCCACCCCGACCCCGAACCCCGACCGGACGTCTCGGTCGACGCCCGCACCGTCTCGGCAGACGCCCCCCGAAACCCCGCCTCTCGAAAAGCCGTCGTCGCAAGCAGCGCCGCAAGAGACACCTTCGTCGCGTAGTGGCGCGTCGGATCGCGGAGGCAACGTCAACCTCTCGAAGATAACCCTCGACAAGCGGGGACAGTCGGTCAGCCTCGGCAAAAAGGTCGCGGGGGGAAGCGTCACCATCAACCTAAACTGGTCGCAGGCTGCGCCCTCGGCCCCGAGCGGGATGTTCGGCGGTCTGTTCGGCGGCGCTAAGCGGGGCGTCGACCTCGACCTTGGCTGTCTGTGGGAGCTGCAAAACGGTCAGAAGGGGATCGTGCAGGCGCTCGGCAAGGCGTTCGGCAGCCTGCGCGACGAACCCTTCATCGCGCTGTCGGGCGACGACCGGAGCGGCAACGTCGCCGCCGGCGAAACCATCACCGTGTCGGGCGAACACTGGGCCAAGATCCGCCGTATCGCCGTGTACGCCTACATCTACGAGGGCGTGCCGAACTGGTCGGCGATCGACGGGGTGGTTACGGTGCGGATCCCCGAACAGCCGCCGATCGAGGTCAAGATGGACGAGCCGAGCGGCCTCGGCACCTGCGGCATTATCCTGATCGAAAACGACGCGGGCGATTTTAAGGTCACGCGGATGGTCGAGTACTTTCAGTCTCAGCGCGAGCTAGACCAGCGGCTCGGATGGGGTCTGCGCTGGGTGGCGGGGCGCAAAGACTAGCGCCGTAGCGCACCCAGACAGACCAGATGTTAGAGACTAAGCGTTAGAGACTAGCCGACAGTGACTAAGCGACAGTGACTAGCCGACGGTAATTAAGCGGCAGTGATTAGGCGACGTCGGCGAGCGCTTTTTCGAGCAGGGTGCAGCCGGTCTCTAAATCTTCGCGGCTGACGTTGAGGTGGGGCGAGATGCGGATCACGTTGCCGTACAGCCCGCCCTTGCCGATCAGCAGGCCGTGGTCGCGGGCGGCGTTAATCAGTGCGGCGGTGCGGTGCTTGTCGGGGGTTTTGTCCTCGCCCGGCTCGACGATCTCTAAGGCCTGCATCAGGCCCATACCGCGCACGTCGCCGATGAAGGGGTAGCGCTGTTGGAGGTGCTCGAGCCTCTCCCGTAACCCCCGCCCCTGCTCCGCCGCATTGTCCGGCAGGTTGTGCTTTTCGATGTACTCGATCGTCGCGAGCGCCGTCGCCATCGTGACCGGGTTACCGCCGAAGGTCGCGAAGGTCAGGCCCTGTACCGCCTCGGCGACTTCGGGTGTGGCGATGGTGCAGCCGATCGGCGAGCCGTTCGCCATCCCCTTCGCGAAGGTCATGATGTCGGGTTCGACGCCCCAGTGTTCGATGCCGCACCAGTGGTGGCCGGTACGCCCCCAGCCGGTCTGCACCTCGTCGATAATCAGCAGGCCGCCCGCCTCGCGCACGATCGGCAGAATCCGCTTAAAGTACGTTTCGGGTGCGACGATAAAGCCGCCCACACCCTGGATCGGCTCGGCCATAAACGCCGCGATCTTCCCGCTCGTCACCGTGGCGAGCGTCTCTTCTAGGTCCTGGACGCACAGGTCGACGAGCTGATCTTCGTTAAGGCCGAGCGGCGCCCGGTAGGTGTAGGGGTTGCGGACGTGCTTGATGGTGCCGTCGAACACGCCGCCGAGCCGCCAGGTGCCGTGCGCGGTCAGGCTCATGGTGGTCATGGTGCGGCCCGAGTAGGCGTGACGCAGGGTGACGACCTCGCTGTTGCCGGTGTACATCCGCGCCGCCATCAACGCGGTTTCGTTCGCTTCCGAGCCCGACGAGGTAAAGAAGCACTTCTGGAGCCGTCCGGGCGTAAGCGACGCGACCTTTTCGGCGAGTCTGACCATCGTCTCGTTGATGTAGAGCGTCGAGGTGTGCTGCGCGGTCTGGAGCTGTTCGATGGTCGCAGCGGTAATGTCGTCGTTGCAGTGCCCGACCGACACGGTCAATACGCCCCCGAAAAAGTCTAGGTAGCGCTCGCCTTCGGTGTCCCACACGTACTGGTCTTTGGCTCGAGCCACCGCTAGGGGCTGGTCGCCGTACAGAGGGCTTACGGCGGGGAAGATGTAGTCGCGGTGCCGTTCGAGCAGCTCGCTTGCCTTGGTTTGGGTCAGACTCATAGTAACGCCTCCAGCAGAAAGTAACAGCCGAGCGCCGATATGTAACCGTAGCTCGCCAAAGTGTCGCGCGTCTCACCCCGTAGCGACCGCCGGACCCCGTTGTTATCGTCGTCGTTGTCGTCGCGTTTTCGGAGTCAAGATTCGCTCGTGTGGTGCGGCGGTGCACGCGGCCCCCGAGGTGTCTGGCGATTATTTTAACACAACCGCCTGAAAGATTCTGCGTGTTTCCCGCGCCCCGCCGAGCGTCTGGTGTTCGCGGGTCCCGAACCGCCCGCCCGACACGCTAACGCGGTGCGAGACTAAAAACTATACAGACATTGTCATGACAAGCGTCCCAGGCTGTTCTTAGTTGCGCAACAGAGGATTTTTATGCTTATACGGGACATCTGTACTCTTGTGCTCGAGCCCATCGCCGGTGCATAATCGTTAAAAGGTCATCAAGTCGGGCGTCGTCGCAACCACCTTTTTAACGGAAGGGAGACGTGATTGTTATGCCAGGTCGCCAGTCGTCTAGTGAGCCCACCCGGACCATCTTGCCCAATCGTTGGCAGGGTGAAGCAGATTGTGTTGTCGGTCCCTTCGTAAGCCGCGCCGTCGCTGAGCGTTTTAACAACCATACCGTCGATTTCGGACACTTCGACGCGTTCGTCGAGCGTCTGTTTAACCGCGAAAACGTCTGGTACATCGAGGTGAGCCGGGACGAGTAGCGCTCGGTCTACGCAACGCGAGAGTTGTGGGTGTGGGGCTCGAGCCCCACTCTCTGTCCTTTGATGTCTTTTGATGTCTTTTGATGTCGTTCGGCTTCCTCGCAGGCGTAGTCACTAAGGCGATACACGCGTTCGCTCATCCTCCATCGTCGAACAGGTTATCTGTCCATGCGGCACTTGATGTCACAGTCGATAATGAAATCTAGCGCTCCATCGGTGACGTCATGCCACTCATGCCGACGTGTTATATCGACGTGTTATACCGACGTGACCGAACGGGCGTGCATGACTTCGTGCTCGTCTAGACGACGAACCTGCTCCGGTTTAACAGGGATGACGGTGACGGTTTCGCCCGAAAAGTTAAAAAATTCCAGCGTAAACTGTTTGCCGTTAGGTGTAATATCGACGACCGTTCCTACATCACCTGCTTTTAGCCCGAATTCGGGCAAGTCTTCGGTTAGTGCGACCTGTTCGAATTCTTCGATCATTATGTATTCCTCATTGGGTAGTCTTACGTACTCTCAAACAGATCATCGCCTATGCGGTACTTGATGTCGTCGTTGATGATGAAGTCGAGTTTCTCGTCAGCATAGCCGTAGGAGCACCCGCTATCCTGCTGTTACCGTCACCGAAAAAGGTAGATCGAGCTTGTCTTGGTCGTGCTTACTAAAGTTCATCACCATAAAACCGACCACGCGCCCGTCGGTCGTGCGACGTTCGAACACGTCGTCGTCGATTTCTTCCATCGTTGCCGGAACATCTTCGAAGATGACTTCTAGCATATCGCCTTCGCGGTCGTACCAGACCTTTAGGCCTTCCATATGGTGATTCCTTTCTTCTTTCGCTGGCTAACGTGAACCGTGTTATCGACGCTACCTCGTTACCCCGCTACAACGCTACCTGCTGCTCCTGGCGCATGGCGCGCGAGTACCCTGCTAAGATGCTTAATCACTCCTAAGAAGAAGTGAGGATGATATCCACTTCTCCCGGTTTTGGTGATTTGTCACCATAAAGTGCTGTTTGTGAGGGCTTAAGTAGGGGACGTGGAATTTCATTAATGCGCTTACTAGGAAAAATGTCTTGCATTACCTCGAGGGTTGTCTCATGAGTGAATTTACGTTTATCTGTACGAATGTAAATAGTAGCTTCCTCACTTAATAAATGCTTACTATCATCGAATACAGTCGTTAACAATTGGCGATAGCGTGTTCTGGACTCAAATTTTTTTTGCCATGTTCCTTTGTCTGAAAAATTTGGGTAACTAGATTCTCCCAGCATCCACAGTCGCAACCATTGATCATAGTGATAGTTAGTCACTTCGTAGTACGGTGGTGATGTCAATAGAAGACTGAAACGTCCACGGTGTTGTTTCTTGAGTTTCTTAAGCTGTGTTGTGCTGTCACCTAGGATGACTCGACTCTTACTGTATTTATGCGGCTTTCGAGCGTAGCGCCACTCAAGCTTAGCTCGCAAAAACTCAGTTGGTTCTATATCGGGAGCGTGTAAGTCTCTTTCTTTCCACCATCGCACCGAATACTCTGGACTCATTGCCTTACTTTGCCGCATTTGATTAGAAAAAGAGTCTCCTAAGCGTCCATGTAGATCAATCAGGATGATGGTCATGAGTGTAGCATCTGCGATTCTATTCTTCCAACACAAATTGTAGCGTGCCGAAAGTAAAAATTGAAGTGCTTTCTCACCGAAGCACCAATGGAAAAATTCAGGTAGATTTTCAGCCTCGTCCGCAAATGAGGCAGCTTGCTCTGCTATTTCATCAACTCGTCTTAAAACGTCTGCTTTGCTTGCAGGGCGTAGCTTGACACGTCCATAAAGCCAGCCAACAGGATTGATTTCAATGCCGAGCCCGTGTCGTTCTTGGGCGGCGGCAGCGTATACGCTTGAGGCACGTCCGGCGAAGGGATCGAGTATCCACTCACCAGGCTGAGAGTACTGCTGAACAATGTCAAAGGCAAACTTCATGGGGAACATAGCGTAATAAGGACCAACCCCCATCCACCGGCCAATGGAGGTTGAAAAATCTATGTTTCCCCTCTCGTTAAATCCCAACACTCAGATATTACCTAAGACCCTTCTTTAATAATCTCCTCGGCAATCTTAGTCAAAACTTTATTGCCAAGATGCAAGGGAATAGCTGCTTCTGCATGTGCCGATACGAGTGGTGTCACAGCATTTGTGTAGCGTGTAGAAGTTAGCTTTTCAAGCGCGTTTAAGATATCATTCAATCGAGGATACTGGTAAATACCAACGTCATTGAGGTCTTTTTGTTTGTCCGCTAGGAAAGGTGTGCTCAATACTACCTTAGCTCCAGACTTCGCTTTGTAGAAGAGTTTCCTGCCAAAGTAAGTGGCGTGACCGTAAAGACGTTCGCTCTCCGAGAAGATAATGTTCTTTTTGATGTACTTGTCACTTAGTAGAACTGCTGCCTCTCGGGGAAACTTATCTTTCGCTCCATCCTCTGATGTATCAAGCTGCTCAAAGTGGTCGACAAAAACCCCAGTCTTTTCAACGCCGAAAAGTAAAAGATCCTTACCTCGAGTTGCCTTTTGAACTTTTTCATTAAGTCGCTGTAACTCTTTAAAGATGGCTTGGCTTAACCATGCTGGCTGCCCGAAAACAGCTAATGGACCATCAAGCACGATGGCAATCTTCCGTAAAGTTGATAGCAGGTTTTTTGACTCAAAGACGCGTAGGATGTGAACGAGCCACAAAACTTCTAAGACTTGCATTACTTCTGAGAAAACAGCCCCATTGGTGCCTGCGGGATTCATACGCTCGTGGATTCGCAAAGCGTCGGTAGAATACCAAGGTAAATTAGCCAAACAACCGCATGTGCTTCTTCCTCTGCTTGGTTTGAAAGGTTGTTTGTGGAAACAGTTGTCTTTGTAAGGGCATTCTTGCTCTCTGTTGTCCGGTTTATACTTCAGTAAAGCCTCATAAGTATCGAGCAGCGTTTCACTATCTTCATCGAGTTTGGTAGAAGACAGGATATCGAAAAGTGCTCGTCTTAGTGAGGCATCTGCTGAGATGTCATTTTCATAAATAATATTGCATCCAGGCAAAGCACAATCGATAGCCTCTGCCTGCTCGACTTTGCGAAACGCTTTAGGATCGATCGGGCGTTGCTGATCAAGTTCACGTATTTTGGCAACGTCGATTAGCACCGAAGCTACGGTCACATAGGATGCTTCTGCTCCAGGATAGCCATTCTTAATAGAGACTTCGTGGTGGCTGCCATCAATAGCAAGCACCCAATCTGGCTGCCAGTCGGTATTATCGAGTTCTTCAAGCTTAATAATTTTAGGAGGAATGGCAGAAGCTCCTGGGCTTGCCGACTTCACTTGAAAGTTGCCAAGTAGATCTCGAACGCGTTGACTGCTAGCTAGACGTCGTAAAGAGCGATGTTGAGCAAACTCGTTTTCGTATGGCATTATGCAGATTCAATCTTGAACTGTTTGATTTGTACAGGGATAACAAACCTATTGCTCAGTGTCTTGATTCGTAAGAATCCCCTATCCTGAGCACGACGAATAGACTTTTCAAAGTCGGCGAAGTCGTAGTATTTGCACAATTCTCGAGTTTCATCCGTGTTGTTCAAATGCCCAATGAACCAGTTCGCCGTGTTTTTGAGGATGTTTTTTTGAATGCTACTGACCTCTTGAGTAGCGTAAACCATACCTATGTTGTATTTGGCGCCTTCCTTGGCGGTGCGAACCCAAATATCTTGAGTATCCAAGTCTGATCCTGCAGGCAAAAGATTATGTGCTTCTTCAACGTAGAGAATCATGCTGAGTGGGTCTTTGCCCTCCCGAAAAGTACTTTGGTTATTCAGAAAGATATGCCACATAATTCGCTCTGCAGATGCTTTGTTAATTTCTGGGTTACCGCTTGCTTGGTCAATTATAACGAGCTTACCGTCAACCAAATCCTGGTAGATATCGGCTGCATAATCAGTGTTGGTATCGGGTGTGTGCTGCTCTCTAGCCTTACCTATCAGCCTTGATCCGTTGACATAAACGAACATTGTGAGAATTTTTTGTAAGTCGTCGTCTGCCCATGACTCGTCAACATCCGTATCGACGCTCTCTTCCTCAGCGTCGTTAGCTGACTTTGATTTGCCTTTAATGTAGTTATTGTTGAATGCTTTATATTCAGAAGTGTCAAGGAATCTTGCTAGACTTTCAAAAGCTTGTACTAGTTGTGGCCAAGTTGAGGTTTTGCTTGCAAAGACTTCTGCTGCATTTGCGAACTCTTCCTTGCCGCTGTCTGACAGCGCCTTCCTCAAATCTTTGTTGAATAAGTTGCCCCACCTAGGTTTGTCAAGCGATTTTGGGGGTGTAAAACCAGCCTTCGATAAAAGAGCGCGGTATGCCAGAACTCTTCTTTCATAGCGTGTACTTTTCCCAAACTCGCTGGCTTGTTTTGTGAATCCTACCTGTCTAAAATTCTTTGTGTAAATTGACTTTTCTTCCGTAAGCACAGCATTAATAAGCTCTTTGCCAATCTGTAAATTATCTTCGTGGTAGAAATTAATTAGCATGATTCTTCTATTTTTGTCGTTTGGATGGGTATGTATACCATATGTCACGACATCATCCGCTTTGCCATTCTGGTGAGATTTCCATACGTTTTTGATAGCGTTTTGATTTTCATGTTCTCCACTAGCATCTTGAACGTTTTCGTTAGCATACTCACCGTTTGGATCAAATACAACTTGCCCGATTCTCTTAGGTGTTGCGTCAAACCTGAGATGGAAAACGGATTGCAAAATAATCTTGGTCGTGTTTGACTTGCCCATGCGTGTCATCCCAAAGACGGCAGTTTTTTGCCCAAGTAAGTCTTCAGGTATCATGTCTACGCTGACATCGTTGACTTTCTGGAATGGGCGATTGGTAGAAGCGTAACGAACCTCGCCGATGTTAAATGATTTGGGCGTTTTCCCCTCAAAGCGAGTCATATCTCGATAATTCACAATTTTGGAGAGTGCAGCACCACTTGGTTTATAAACCTTGAGACCACGATTAGGATAATAGTTTGAAATGTCGTCGCCAAAACGCCACGTGAGATCACTCGATTCTGGATCCGTAGGCTCAGCACGATCCAAAAAGAATGTACCGATAACACGACATTTGACGCCTGCAAATGAAAGTAGGTCTGAGGTGTGAGCATCCATTGTTGCCGACTCCTCCCAGTGTTGGCTTGCCTCACCGCTTACACGTTGCGCTGACTCAACACGAATGCGCTCTGCTTCACCTGCATTAGGCAATGGTGCAGCATCCATGACACGCAGCAGAATTACTGAGGCGTCTTCCTCTGTAAAGTTAACTGGTTGTGTTGGATCGACACGAGTAGCGATAAGAAAGGAAAGGCTCGGAATACCTCCCACGTTCATACGATGCTTATCGTGAATGAGAACAAGGTTGGTTTCGTACCCTGTCGAGTAAACCTCACCCACATACTGTTCATCCTGTATAAGTTCTTCAAACTTTTCCTGTGCTATTTCCTGTATTTCATTTTGTTTATCTTCACTCAATGTAGCAGTCAGGAACGAGGTCATAACAACTCCTATTATGGAAGCGGAATTCCTAAAGCAAGAAAGCGCCGTTGCAAAAGAGCTTGAGACGTTGACATTAAGAAAGCTTAAAGAAGCGCGCTTTTATGTCTGTGGAGCCTAACCAACTATGATAGTTTACTGCTGCGAGTGCTTATGCGTCAAGTAGGTATTACGTCAGTTTTCTCGTCGGCTCATACCTTTCTCGATTGAAGCACATCTGCGGAATTTTGAAGAGTCGAACACAATCACATAGTTACGTGGAGGAATGTGCAGCAAAAGTAGAGGACGCCCGAAGACGCCCTCCATCAGCTTAAAGTCTCGTCTTAGACGCTACTCCATCATCGACGCGGTCGCCGCCTCGTACGCTCTGGTGTCGACGATCTGCTCGAACGTGACCGGCTCGCTAATCAGACCGACCTCGACGAGCAGCTCGACCGAGCGGGCGAACGCAGCGGGGTCGATGAAGCCGAGTTGGGTGTCTTCGTCCGGCGCGACGAGCTCGGCGACGCGGGCCATCTGCCAGCTCTGGTGGATAAGCGGGCTAGATGTGCTGCCCGAACCGGCGCAGGTGTCGCCGCAGAAACGGAGCACGATTTCGGTCGCTTCGGTGGGGTTCGCGACGGCGTACTCCCAGCCGCGTAACGAGGCGCGCAAAAAGCGCTCGGCGACTTCGAGACCCGACAGACCCGAACCCTTAAAGTCTTCGCTCGCGAGCAGTTCGGGGGTGGTGAAGATCAGGTCTTCGAGCAGCGCGGCGTCGATGTCGGCGGGGTCGAGGATACTTAGCGAACCCAGGTCGTAGCCGAGGCCGACCACCTGGTTGAGCTCGTTGTAGGTCATCACGCTCGCCACCTCGACCTCGTCGGGGAAGACCAGCGCCGGGTCGAAGGCGTAGACGACCGTGTCGATGTCGGGGTTGTTCGCGGTCGGGTCGAGGTTCGAGGTCAAACCCTCTTCGGCGAAGACGACTTGCGCGACAAACTCGTTGCCGAAGCCCCACACCCCGACGCGGCGCCCGGCGAGGTCGGCGAAGCTTTCGATGCCGGCGTCTTCTAGCGCCACCATCCGGTAGCCCGAGTCCTGGTAGATCTGCGCGATCTGTACGACTTCGAGACCCTGATCGCGCTGCACGAGCACGTTGGCGATCCAGTCGGTGCCGAAGTCGGCGTTGCCCGACGCGACCTGTACGGTCGGGTTGACGTTTCCGCCGTCTAGCACGGTGACGTCGAGACCTTCTTCGGCGTAGTAGCCGAGGTCTTGGGCGACGAAGTAGCCCGCGAATTGAGCCTGGGGAAACCACTTCGACTGAAAGCTGATCTCGATAAGGTCGTCTTGGGCGAGCGCGAGGGGGAGGGCGAGCAGGGCGAGGGTGAGCAGCAGTCGTTTCATGATTCTCCTCCGAACAGGGATTAGGCCGAAGCGAATACTGTTTCGCTTTGTATCGGCTTATTTACATGATTATAACAAAATGTGCGGGCAAATGTGGGAAAGTATGAAGTTCGGAGCAAACTAGCGGCTGTCGCGCATCGAGGGGTGCCAGCTTGTGGTGAGGCGTTCTAACCACCCGATCAGCCCGTAAAACGCGATCGAAATCGCACTCGACACAAAGATCGCCGCGAACACCACGTCGAACGCGCCGCGCCGCGCCGAAAGGCTGATGCGCTGTCCGAGCCCTTCGGGCGGCCCCGGAATCAGGAATTCGGCGACGATCACGCTGACCACCGAGATAACCGCTGCGAGTTTGAGGGCGTTAAACAGGTAGGGGAGGGCGTTAGGCAGGCGGAGCTTAAAGAAGATCTCGTGCGGTTTGGCGGCGTAGGCGTGGAGGAGCTCGAGCTTGAGCGTTTCGACCGACACCAGCCCCTGCACTGTGTTGAGCAGTACCGGAAAGAACGTCACGATGACGACGACCGCCGCCTTCGACTCCCAATCCACCCCGAACGCCCGCCCTAACACCGGCGCGAGCCCGACGATCGGCACCGCCCCGAACGCCGCCGCGAGCGGCAGAAAGCCGCGTCTTAAAAAACGGCTAAACGCGACCGCGATCCCCATCAGAAAGCCGGTCACGAGCCCGATGCTAAAACCGAGCAACACCTCTTTGACGAAGGTCACGTAGCTGTCGCGCAGCAGCACCGGCCACGACGCTACGAGCGAGCGCCACACGTCGTCGATGCCCGGAAAGATCCCTTTAGGTATCTGATAGCCGCCGACCAGCCCCTGCCACGCGAGCAGCAACAGAAACGGCACCGACGCCGAGGGGAGCAGCGATCTGAGCCGTGCCCGCCCGACCTCCGGCGTCTCGCTCACACTGACCCGACCGACCCCGAACACGACGACGAGCCAGAACCCCCACAGCAGCGCCCAGTATCCCCAACCGCCCGTCAGCTCGCCGAGCCGCAGCACGGTGACGAGCGCCCCCGCTAGGCCGACCGGCACGAGCAGTACCGCTGTCCAGAACCGACCGACATACGCGCCGACGAGCGCGAGCAGGACGAGGCCGAGGGTGACGAGGCTGCCGAGCGATGTCGGGCCGACGTCGCCGTCGACCGCAAGCGGCCCGAACCAGCCGACAAGCGCGATAACGCCCGCGATAAGTGCCGTCCAGATCGGCGTCACGTCCGCTCCCACGGGGCGATAACGCGCTGTGCGAGGTCGACGAGCGCGACGAGGCCGATCCCTAACAGCGCCGAGATGATGAGCAGAATCCACACGTCGGCGACGTTGCCCGACTGGACCTGGCCGATAATGGCGAAGCCGAGCCCGCGCCGGTTGTTCGATTCGGTTTCGGCGACGAGCGCCCCGACGAGTGCGGCGGCGACGCCGAGTTTGAGACTGGTGAAGAAGAACGGGACGGCGGCGGGAAAGCGCACCTTGACGAAGACCTGGAGTTGGCTCGCCGCGTAGGTCTTCATCAGGTCGAGGGAGAGCGGGTCGACCGAGCGCAACCCTTTGACGGTGCCGACCACGACCGGAAAGAAGGCGATGTACGCGCCGATGATGGCGGTCGGAAGCAGGCTGGTCTGGATGGTGATGCCGAAGTTGCCGAGAATCAGGAGCAGCACCGGCACGAGCGCGATGATAGGCACGGTCTGCGACGCGACTACCCAGGGCAGCAGCGCCCGTTCGAGCGGTCTAAACAGGACGAACGCGATAGCGAGCAGGATGCCGATCGCGCCGCCTAGGCCGAGCGCCGCGAGGGTGCCGAGCGTGGTGTAGAGCGTCGCCCGGACGATGTTGCGTTCGTCGGCTAACGGAAACTTCTGGACGAAGGGGACGGCGCTCGCGGCAATCCAGTGTGGAAACGGTACCGGGTGCTGTGGTAGCGCTAAAAAGCAGGCCATGACGTTCGGGCCGCAGCCCGGCTCGCCGTAGACGGTGTAGCGGCTCGTCCACACCACCGCGTCACTTGCGGGAGGCTCGGCGAGCAAGACGGTGCCGGCGTCGGGGTTGGTGAGGTAGTAGTCGGTGTGTTGGCGGACGCGGGCGTTGCGCACCGGCGGGTCGACGAAG
This sequence comes from Trueperaceae bacterium, assembly GCA_034521635.1. Lineage (GTDB taxonomy): Bacteria > Deinococcota > Deinococci > Deinococcales > Trueperaceae > JAXHMC01. The sequence continues at coordinate 199,948 of JAXHMC010000049.1, forward strand.
CGGACGAGGGTGCCGTCGCGGGTATAGCTCTGGCCTTCGGCCATGACGACACTGTCGATGGTGACGATACCGCGCTCGGACGGAAACAGAAACTCGCGCCGTTCGCCGTCGACTCGCTCTGCGGGGCGTTCGTTCTGGTCGACGAGCGGCATGTCGTTAACGTAGAGCAGCCGCTCGCGGTCGTTGTCGAAGACCTTTTCGCGCCCGAAGCGGTAGCGATGGGGGTCGCCGGAGACGGGTTGTAACTGTTCGGCTAAACGGATAACGTCGGCGGCTAAACGAATTTCGGCTTGGGGTGGCGTGACAACGTAGAAGCTGCCGTCACTCGCGTCTAGCACGGCGTAGTCGCCGGTGATGCGGCGGACGTTGCTCCCGAACGGCGGGGCGTCGGCAAAGATGACGTTCGCGCCGTCGGTTTGGTAGGCGTCACGGGGGATAAGCGCGTCGTCGACGAGGATGGGGCCGTCGGGGCTGCGAAAGGTGAAGTCGGTGCGTTGGCCGTCGGGGAGTTGTAGGGGAGGGCTCGAGCCCTCCCTCATCAACCTATCCCCCACATAAACCGCCCGAAATGGATCCTCCGCGTCGACCGCCTCGCCGACCGTATAAACGTGCTCGCTCGCCCCGACCGGCGTCAGCGTCGCCCCCCACATCACGACCGTCTCTAACGGCGTTTCTAACATCACCGTAGCGCCGTCCTGGGTATACGTCGCCGCTAGCGGTTCACCCTGGTAAACAAGCACGCCCGACTCGAACCCTTCGTCGAACCGTAACGTCTGCCTGTCCGACACATCGGCGAGCGGCTGCGCTGTGACCGTCTCTTTCTCCCACTTGCGCAAATCTTGCATATCGCGCCAAGCGAGCGGCAGCCCGAACACGAGCGCGAGCGGGTAGCCGAGCAGAATGAAAATACCGAGCACCGCGAGGACCGGCACGGCTTGGCGTAATTTGCTCATCTGTGTACAAACCTCATAGGCTCGAGCCCACTGTTAGTGCATCCCCCGCAACGCTTCGCGCACCTCGGTGGTCAGCTCGAAAAACTCGCGTGATTCGCGGGTCTCCTGGTTACGCGGGTAGGAGAGGTCGACGGGGATGATCCGCTCGATCTTGCCCGGGCGCGGCGTCATCACCACGATGCGCGACGATAGAAACACCGCTTCGGCGATGGAGTGGGTCACGAACACGACCGTCTTTTTGGTGTCCTGCCAGATGTTGAGCAGTTCGTCGTTCATCGTCTCGCGGGTGATTTCGTCGAGCGCACCGAACGGCTCGTCCATCAGCAGCAGCCCCGGGTCGAAGGCGAGCGCCCGGGCGATCGAGACGCGCTGCTGCATCCCGCCCGACAGCTGCCACGGATACTGCTTGTGAAAGTCTTGGAGGCCGACCATGTTCAGGAGCCGCGCCGCGCGTTCGCGCCGCTCCGAGCGCGAAAAGTCCATAATTTCGAGGGGCAGCATCACGTTGGCGAGCACCGTCCGCCACTCGTAGAGCACCGGTGCCTGGAACACGTAGCCGTAGGCTCGAGCCTCTCTCGCCTCCCTCGGCGACATTCCCGCCACGTTGAGTTCGCCCGACGTCGGCTGAATCAGATCGGCGATAAGCCGTAGCAGCGTGGTTTTGCCGCACCCCGACGGCCCGATCAGGCTGACAAACTCGCCCGCGTCAACGGTGAGGTTGGCGTCTTTAAGTGCGACGGTTTCGGTGCCCTGTCCCCGGTACACCATGTTGAGGTCGCGCACCCTGATGACGGGCTCGCTCACGGACTCGGTCGCGGTCTTCTTGTCTTGTGCGGCGCTGTGGTCGGTCTGCGCGAAAGCCAACAGAAATCCCTTTCGAAACGAGACGAAGTCTGCGAGGTTTTAGCTACGAGGTCCTAGAGCCGTTTGCGAAGCGGCGAGAGGTCGATCGGGTCGCGCCTCAAAAACTGCCCGCGTCCGACTTCGCCGAGCCAGTTGTTGCCGTCGACGATCAGGTCGCCCCGGCTAAACACCTTGCTCGGCAGCCCCGTCACCTCGCGCCCCTCGTAGACGTTGTAGTCGATGTTCATGTGGTGCGTCTTAGCGCTAATGGTCTTGGTCGCGTTCGGATCCCACAGCACCAGGTCGGCGTCGGCGCCGACCGCGACGGTGCCTTTGCGCGGATAGAGGCCGAACAGCTTGGCCGGGTTGGTCGCGGTTAGCTCGACCCATTTGTTAAGGCTAATCCGCCCGGTACGCACGCGCCTTCGCGCTCGTCGAGCGTCCTGGTCCGGATCTCTTCGATGCCGGGCATCCCGTTCGGAATCTTCGAGAAGTCGCCCCGGCCCATCTCTTTCTGGCCCTCGAAAAAGAAGGGGCAGTGGTCGGTCGATACCGCCGCGAGGGTGCCGTCGGCGACCGCCTTCCAGAGCGCGTCCTGGTCTTTTTCGGTGCGGACGGGCGGGCTACAGACGTACTTCGCGCCTTCGAAGTCAGGCCTGGCGAGATCGTCTTCGGTCACGAAAAAGTATTGCGTACAGGTCTCGCCGTAGACGTCTAGACCCTGTCGCTGGCCGATACGAAGTTGTTCGAGCGCTCCCTCACAGGTCATGTGCACCACGTAGAGCGGCGCGTTCGCGACCCCTGCGATATGCACCGCGCGCCCGGTCGCTTCGGCCTCGACCAGCGCCGGACGGGTCTTGGCGTGGTAGTGCGGCTCGGTGTACCCCGCCGCGACCGCCTCTTTAACCATCAGGTCGACCACGTCGCCGTTTTCGGCGTGCACCATCGACAAGATGCCGTGCTGACCCGCGATCTGCATCGCCCGAAACAGCGTCTCGTCGTCGACCATAAACACGCCCTTGTAGGCCATAAACATCTTGATCGAGGTCACGCCCTGAGCGGGTAGTTCGGGCAGTTCGTTAAGCGCGGTCTCGTTAAGGTCGGTAATCGCCATGTGAAACCCGTAGTCGATGCAGGCTTTGCCGTCCGCTTTGTCGTGCCAAATCTGCAGACCGTCAGCGAACGAGCCGCCGCTAGGCTGCAAACAGAAGTCGATGTGGCTCGTCGTACCGCCGAACGCCGCCGCCTTGTGGCCCGTCTCGAAGTTGTCGGACGAGTTGGTGCCGCCAAAGGGCATGTCGAGGTGGGTGTGGACGTCGATGCCGCCCGGAATGACGTACATATCGTCTGCAGGAATAACGGTGTCGGCGGGGTCGTCTAGGACGGCGCCGATCTTCTGAATCTTGCCGCCGTCGATAAAGATGTCGGCCTGGTAGGTGTCGCTCGCGGTGATAATCATGCCGGCTTTGATCAGGGTGCTCACAAAATCCTCCGAAGTGTCGATGATGGTGAGGACGAAAGAACGGTCGCGGATAATGCGGGTGTGCCGCGTCAGCAGTGTTTTCGCAATAATGTCTCTACAACAGTGTTTCGACAACAATGTCTTTACAACAGCGTTTGTACGTCTGTAGCGCTGTGATGCTGACGACGCCCGCATCGTGTTAGAGCTCAGCCTACCGCACTTCGTCCCAAAGAGGATAGAGACGCGTTCTGTTCTACCGTACTCGTCTACCGTGTTTGTCTGCTAGACCTGTCTGCGTCCTAAAGGGCGCCGCCGTGAGATCGGGTGACCTTTTTGTGTCACGCTGATATTGTCGAGGGCCAGAAGCGCCGTCCGACACATTGCTGTTGACGGATACCGTCGACGGATAAGGGTGCTGTTGTCGGTGCGGTGCGCATAGCGCACCCTACTGGGTCGTCCATCCTAAAACAGTGCGCGAACGGAAGGTTGCGGGGCCGAAAGGCGGTGCGCACGGCGCACCCTACCGGAATCGAGGAGTTCGTCATGGCGCGGCACGGTCCGCGTTTGCGCACCTAACTTTTAAAAGACATTTCGAGATGTCGGGGCGGCATGGTTCGTGCACCAGTTTCGAGTCAGCCAAGTCGCTACGATTCCGGTTTGCTGGTATCTGTCTGGAGAGTGGAGACCGATTTAGTGGATGTCGATGCCGACCTTGTCGCGGTAGGTCTTCATGCCCGGCCACTCGAGCACTTCGGGTTGCTGCTGGGTGAGTTGGTTCCAGGTGACCGGGTCGCGGCCCGACGGAAGCTCGACCATGCTGATACAGGCGTCGACCGGGCAGACGAGCGAGCAGAGGTTACAGCCGACGCAGTCATCTTCGCGCACCACCGGTTCGGGTTTGACGCTGCCGCTGTAGGTGGCCGGGTCGATTTTGAGGCCGTCGACGGTGAGGTCGATGCACTGGTGAGCGCCTTCGTCGCAGGCGACGTAGCAGAGGTTGCAGTTGATGCAGGTTTCGGGGTCGATGCGGGCGACGACCCTGTGGCTCAGGTCTAAATCGCCGAAGCTCGCCACGCGCGGGAGCGATGCGCCGATAATCTCGCTTACCGAGGCAGCACCTTTTTCGTCGAGCCAGTTCGACAGACCGTCGGTCAGGTCGTCGATAATCCGAAACCCGTAGTGCATCACCGCCGTGCAGACCTGTAGGCTTGTCGCACCTAACAGCAGAAATTCAGCCGCGTCGCGCCAGGTCTGGATGCCGCCCATCCCCGAAATCGGCAGTTTGGCGGTCGCGACGTCGTCGTTGCCGGCGACCGCCGAGAGCATGTGCAGCGCGATCGGTTTGACCGCCGGGCCAGCGTAGCCGCCGTGGCTGCCCTGTCCGCCGACGTTAGGCCGAAGCTGAAACGAATCGAGGTCGACGCCGATAACCGAGTTGATGGTGTTGATCAGGCTTAGCGCGTTGGCGCCGCCCGCCACCGCCGCCTGTGCCGGTAGGGTGATGTCGCTGATGTTGGGCGTCAGCTTGACGATGACCGGCAGCCGGGTGATCTGGGTGACCCACTCGGTAATCATGGTGCAGTATTCGGGCACCTGGCCGACCGCCGAGCCCATGCCGCGCTCGCTCATACCGTGCGGACAGCCGTAGTTTAGCTCGATGCCGTCCGCGCCGGTGTCTTCGATCTTCATAATGACGTCGCGCCACGCTTCGGGGGTCGATTCGACCATCGCCGAGGCGATCACCGCGCGGTCGGGCCAGAGCTTTTTGACCTCGGCGATCTCGCGCAGGTTTACGTCCATCGGACGGTCAGAGATCAGCTCGATGTTGTTGATCGCGACGAGCTTTTGGGTGCCGTACTCGTAGCCGCCGTAGCGGCTGCTGACGTTAAGCACGGGCGCGCCGATCGTCTTCCAGACCGCGCCGCCCCAGCCCTGCTCGAACGCCTTGTTGACCTGATAGGCGCTGTTGGTCGGCGGGGCGGAGGCGAGCCAGAAGGGGTTCGGGCTTTTGATCCCGGCGAAGTCGATACTAAGGTCTGCCATGCTGTCTCCTCGGCAATCTCGTGTTGTTCAGTCTCGGGGGACGCATCTAGTCGGCGGCGACGGCGGTGCCGAGCCAAGCGTGGATGCTCTTTGCGGCCTGTTTGCCGTCTTCGGTCGCGGTTACGGTCATCGCTTCGCCGGTCGCGCGGATACAGTCACCGCCGGCGAAAATTTGCGGGTGAGAGGTGCGTAAGCCCTCGTCGACCGTGAGGTAGCCGCGCTCGACGTCGAGGCCGAAGTGCTCGAACAGTGCGCCGAACTTCTGCTGGCCGATCGCCTTGATGACCTGGTCGCACTCGATGACGAACTCGCTGTCGGGAACCGGAATCGGGCGGGGGCGTCCGTCGTCGCCGGGGTTGCTCAGCTGCATCTTGACGCATTTGAGGCCGCTGACCTGGCCGTCGTTGCCGACAATCTCGACGGGCTGGCTTAGAAACTCGAAGCTGACGCCCTCATTTTTGATAAAGCGGTACTCGAAGTCGTAGGCGGTCATCTCGGCCTCGCTGCGGCGGTAGACGATGGTGACGCGCTCGGCGCCTAAGCGTTTGGCGATGGTCGCGGCGTCGATGGCGGTGTTGCCGGCACCGATCACGGCCACGCGGCGTCCGAGAGGGAGGTCTTGAAGGTGCTCGAGCCCCTCCTTCTCCGCCAGTTTCGTCTCCGCGATAAAGCTTAGCGCCTCGGTCACCCCTTCTAAATCTTCGCCCGGAACCCGCAGGTCGGGCACCGCACCCATCCCCACTCCTAAAAACACCGCGTCGTAGCCGCCTAGCAGGTCGTCCGCCGTGACGTCTTCGCCGACCGCGACGCCGGTTTCGACCTTAACGCCGAGCTTCTTGATAAACTCGACCTCTTCTAAGGCCACCCGAATCGGTTCGCGCATCACCACGATGCCGTAGGTCGACAAGCCGCCGGGCAGCGGGTTTTTGTCGTACACGGTGACGTCGTAGCCGAGCTTGGCGAGTTCGCCGGCACAGGTCAGTCCGGCGGGGCCGGCCCCGACGACGGCGACGCGGCGTCCGTTAGACGGTTCGGGCGTGAAGGGCATCACGTCGCGCTCGTACAGGTAGTCCATCGCGTAGCGCTGCAACCGTCCGATCTCGATCGGCTTGTGGTCGCCGCCGAGCACGCAGGCACCCTCGCACAGCTCTTCGACCGGGCAGACGCGGCTACAGCTCGCACCCATCAGGTTCGCTTCGAGGATGGTGGTCGCGGCGCCTAACACGTTGCCGGTGCCGATCTTGCGGATAAAGGTCGGCACGTCGATCGAGGTCGGGCAGGCGGCGATGCAGGGCGCGTCGTAGCAGTAGAGGCAGCGGTGGGCTTCGACCTTGGCCTCGTGTTTGGAGAGGGGGGGCTCGAGCTCCTGAAAACGCGCCTGCAACGCTTCTAAGCTTAGCGGCGTCTTGTCCATTATTTCTGCACCAGCCCTTCGTACATCTCGGGTCTTCGGTCGCGGTAGAACTGCCACAGGTCGCGCACCTCACGAATCAGTGACATGTCTAGCTCGGCGACGATAAGCTCGTCCTGGTCGCGGCTCCCTTCGGCGACAAACTGTCCGCGCGGGTCGACGAAGTACGAACTGCCGTAAAACTCGCCGATGTCCCACGGCTGTTCGTGACCGACCCGGTTGATCGCACCGACAAAGTAGCCGTTCGCGACCGCGTGGGCGGGTTGCTCGAGCCGCCACAGGTACTCCGAAAGCCCCGCGACGGTCGCCGACGGATTAAACACGATTTCGGCCCCGTTTAGGCCGAGGGCTCGCGCTCCTTCGGGAAAGTGCCGGTCGTAACAGATATAGACCCCGACCTTACCGACCGCCGTCTCGAACACCGGATAGCCAAGGTTGCCGGGCCGAAAAAAGAACTTCTCGTAAAACCCGGCCACCTGCGGGATGTGCGTTTTGCGGTACTTGCCGAGGTAGCTCCCGTCGGCGTCGATCACGGCGGCGGTGTTGTAGTACACGCCGGGCATCTCTTCTTCGTAAATCGGGACGATCATCACCATGCCGTACTGTTTGGCGATCTCCATCATCATCTGGGTGGTCGGGCCGTCGGGGATCGGCTCGGCGGTGGTGTACCACTTGCTGCTGTGGTGACGGGGGCGAAGTTGGGGGCCGTAGAAGATCTCTTGCAGACAGAGCACCTGCACACCTTGGCGCCCGGCCTCTTCGATAAGCGGCAGATGTTTGTCGGTCATCGCTTTTTTGATGGCCTGGAGGTCGTCGTCGCCGGGGATGGGGTTGGACGCCTGAATCAGGCCGCCCTTGACAGTTCGCGCCATAACGAGTCCCTTCAAAATGTCGATAGATGTTAACTTCAAGATGTTAACTTCATGCAAGCAGGTCGCCGGATGCTGACAAACCTGCGCTCGGCGGCTCGACCTGCACCGTGCCGAGAGGGTAGCGCGGCTAGGCTAGGCTTTAGGGGGCTCGAGCCCGTCCGCTAGCGCGTTACCGTAGCTGCTTAGGTCGCGACGCCCGTCTTTGTCTGGGGTCGTCTGTCTGGGGTCGTCCGCCCGCACGTCGCGACCTGCGAATAAGCAAAAGTATACCGAGACAGACCGATATATGTCAATGAATATGCAATCGGCTGGTAATAGTTGCCGTAGCGGCGCCGGGCGAGCGTTTTATGTACCCGAAGGCCGGGTCTAGGAGCTCGTCGCGAGGGCGATAAACACTTCGTGGGCGTATTCGGCCAGGTCGTCGCTGTCTGGGTCGGTGGTGTCTGCGTTGACGCTGTCCGGGTTAGGGGCGAGGGTGGCGAGGAGGGTCTGGGCCCGTTCGGCGGTTTCGGGTAGGGTGAGCGGGTGGGCCAGGATGTTGCCGAGCAGCCGGGCGGCGTCGTCGTCTCGCTTCTCGCGTTGCCACAGTTCGGCGACGTTGGTCAGGCAGCGGAGCAGGGTGCTGCTGACGGGGCGGTTCTGAAGGCGCTCGAGCCCCTGCACAATCTGCTGGCGGGCGTCGCCGAGTTCGCCGCGCTGCAACGCCAAGCGTCCGAGGCTGACCAGGATGCTGGTGTAGCTGTTGTCGTCGTTTAGGACGTCGCTACGCTGGAGGGCGCGGCGTAGCTGCCGGGCTGCCGTTCGGGTGTCGCCCCGGCCCATCGCGACCTGGCCGAGCCGCTGCAAAACGTTCGGGACGAGGGCGTCGAGGCCGGTCTCTTCGCACAGTGCGAGCGCCTGTTCTAGCGACGCGTCCGCTTCGCCGTAACGCCGCTCGCGCAGGTAGAGCACGCCGAGGCTGTAGAGGTTGTAGGCGACCCCGACCTGGTTGCCGAGGCCGTGATAGCGCCGCAGACTCTGCTGATAGTGTTCGACCGCCGCGCCCGAGTCGCCGATATCGTTAAGCACCGAGGCGAGGTTGTGCAACACCGCCGCCATCCCGCTGTCGTCGCCTAACGCTCTAAAACGTTCGAGTGCCTTCTGGTAGTAACGCTTTGCGTCGGTCTTCTTCTGCTGGTTGTCGGCGATACCGCCGAGCAGGGTCAAGACGCTGGCGATGTCGCGGTGATGGGTTCGAGACGGGTGGGTGCGAGACCGCGCGTCGACCTCAGAGGTTTCTGCTAACGGCTCGAGCAGGCCGAGACTCCGCTCGGCGAGCGCCCGGGCCGCGCTGTAGTCCTTGTCGCGAAAGTGTAGCCACCCGCCGAGCTAAGCAGCACCCCGCGTACGAGCACCACGTCTGCATCCTCACCGTTGCTCAAACCGTCTTCTCGAAGCTGTCTTCGAGCCGCCCTTTCCAACTTGTTCGAGCTGTCGGCTTCGGCAACTGGTTGAGCGCGCGGAAAGCCTCGAGCCCTCGCTGTAGCAGCCCCGGTAGTTGTAAAAGTTGTAGAGCGGATGGGTCATAGCGTAGAGCGTCGCCCCGTCGCCCCGTTCGGCGAGCCAAAGCCAGGCGAGGCGGAGGTTTTCGAGTTCGTCTTCGAGCTGTAAGAGCGCCTCGCGCTGCTTGCCGCCGCGCAGGTCGTCACGAAAGCGCTCTATGTAGGCGGCGTAGTAGGCGGCGTGACGGTCGCGGCTCGAGCCCTGTTCGGCGCGGTCTTCGGCGAGCCTGCTCGTGCAGAATGGAGCAATCGGGTGACGCTGGAGCGCTTCGCCCGGCTTCGACGCCATCGGTCGAAGAAGTGCGCTGCGAGGTTTAAGGAGTGATGTGCCTGCTGACCTGCCGCCGCCGCGCGTCGCGCGCTAACCGCCGTGAAACACCGCGACTTGGCGCATGACGCGCCGTTCGTCGTCGCTTAGGCGTTGCCAGGAGTATTCGAGCACCGCCCGGGCGCTCCGGTGGCGGGCGCTGATGTTGGTCGCGCGGGTACTAAGGATGTCGAGGTTGTGTTCGATTTCAGCGACGATGTCGCAGCAGGAGAGCTGCCGCACCCACACCGCCGCGAGCTCGAGCCCGAGCGGCCAGCCGCCGAGTTTGCGGCACAGCGCGACCACGCAGGGCCGGGCCGCCGCATCGACGACAAAGCCGGGCGCCTGTTTTTGGGCCGCCTGGATAAACAGCTGGCTCGCGGCGAAGGCGCTAAAGTCGTCGTTAGGGTCGGTCGGCGCTTCGAGCCCATGCAGCTCGACGACGCGTTCCTGGACGAGGTTGAGCCGTTCGCGCGAGGTGACCAGCAGGGTGAGGTGCGGCGCTCTGTCCAGAAGGGTGTCGAGGTAGCCCGGCAGCGCGGTAAGGTGTTCAATGTTGTCGAGTACGAGCAGCAGCTTGCGGTCGGCGAGGCCGCTGTAGACCTCTTCCCAGGCGTCCTGACGGCTGAGCGAGAGCGAGAGCGCTTCGGCGATGGCCGCCGGAACGTTGCTGGTGCCGCCGAGCGATTCGAGTGGGGCGATGTAGACCCCGCCCGGAAAGGTGCCCTGTTCGAGCTGCGCCGCCGCCGCCTGCTGTGCGAGATGGGTCTTGCCGACCCCGCCCTGACCGAGCAGTGTGACGAGCTGCACCGCCGGGTCGGGCAGCAGCCGCGCGAGGTGGGCGAGCTCGTCTTCGCGTCCCCAAAGTGGTTTGCGCCGCGCCGAGAGGTTGTTCGGAACCTGGTAGCGGGGTGCCGTGCCCGCGACGCCGAAGCCGCCTGTACCGATAAGCGGGGCGAGCGCCGCGATGAGCTGGCCCGCCGTGGTGTAGCGCCGCGCGGCGTCGCGGCTTAGGGTGCGGTCTAGCAGTTGCTGCAACTGGGCGCGGAGCGGGTGCGGGCCGAGGTGGGGCTCGAGCCTATCCGGCGTTTCGTGAAGCGCTGCAAACAGCCGCGCACTCCCGCTGACCCGGTGAAAAGGCGACAGCCCGGTCAGCATTTCAAACACCACCACTCCCCACGCCCACAAGTCTGAGACCGCCCCGACCGGCACCCCTTCGAGCTGTTCGGGCGACATATAGGCGAGAGTCCCACTCGCCGAATCGTCGTAGATACGGCTGCCGTCGATAAGCTTGGCGGTGCCGAAGTCGAGGATTTTGACGAGCCCGTCGCGGTTCAAAAACAGGTTGGCCGGTTTGATGTCGCGGTGTATGACGCCGGCCTGATGGGCGTGCTCGAGCCCCCGCGCGACCTGCAACGCGGTGTCGAGCGCCGCATCGACCGGTATCCGCCCCTCGCGCCGCAACCGCGCGTCGAGCGTTTCGCCCTGATAGCGGGCCATCACCATATACATCTGACCTTCGGGCGTCTCTTCGATGCCGAACAGCGTGCCGATATTAGGGTGGTCGAGAGCGGCTACAGCCCGGGCCTCACGCAAAAAGCGCTGTTTTCTGGCGTCGTCGTCGTAGCTGCTCGTGTTGATGACCTTAATCGCCACCTCGCGCTCGAGCCGTTCGTCCCGCGCGACGTACACCACCCCCATCGCGCCCGCCCCGAGCTGGCGTAGCACCCGGTAATTGCCCAACACCTGTCCAACCATAGTTTCCATTGTACGCGTTTTGACTGTGTACGTACTGCCGCCACCACTTCTGTAACCGCGACCATTATTGTAGAGAGGTTTGTCGAAGACGTCGCCTTGAAAGTGTAGAACGTCCGTGCAGAAAGATAGTGAACACATCGCTGCTCGACCCTGTTTTGAAGCCATCGATTAGAATGGGTTGTGTAGGGTGCGCCATGCGCACCGCCTTGCCAACGATGCCTTTATGTACCGACAGAGTTTTGAAGCCATCAATTAGAATGGGTTGTGTAGGAAATCATATACAACAATGGTTTACGTAGGGTGCGCCATGCGCACCGCCTCGCTAACGATACCTTTATGTACCGACAGAGACGCGGTTCGACGTGTTTTTCTGCCCTCCTACGAGGCTCGGGCTCGGCGTCGGGTGAGGCAACGCAAAAGAGCGAGCCGACGGGCCCGCTCTCTGTTTACCTATCTGTTTACAGGGTCTCTGTTTACGGAGTCTGTATGCGTACGAAGTCTGTCTTTACACGGACGCTGCCGACCGGTAGCGCGCGGAGGGTGTACGAACGGTCTAGCGGTTAGGCAGACACGTCGCCGCGCTGTTGTCGGTAGCCGCCCCGCGACTTAGTAGCGGCGGGCGAACTCGTCGACGCCGATACGTCCGCTTAAAAAGTCTTCGAGGACGCCGTTGACGTTGCCGGCGTTAACCGCACTCTGGGCGAGCAGGCTCTGGGTGAGCGAAATCTGGCCCCGAGCGAACGCCTGCTGGACACGCTCGATCGCGTTGGTGTCGGGGAAGACTTCAAAGACGTCCTGGCCGACGAGGGGGCCGAAGCGGGGCGCACGCTGCTGGCCTTGCGGAACCATGCCGGGCTGCATCTGCATGCCGGGCTGTAGCGGTACAAAACCTTGGGGTAACGAGCCGCGCGGCGTGACGCCTAGAGGGTCTTGGCTCTGGGCGGGGATCCGGTAGAGCGGAGCGAGGCGGTGGCCGGGGATGATGTAGCGGACGTTGCCGCCGAACGGGTCGGGGGCGCCGACGCGCGGCGCGATGCGGGTGTTGCGAGCGTCCTGGATGACGCCGGGGGTGAAGAGTTGGGGCTCGAGCCCCCCCACCACAAACACGTCCGAGGCGTAGAGGTCGTACCCGAAACGCGGGTCTACGTCGACGGCGAGGGTGCGAATGTTGGTGCCGTCGCTAAGGTTCCACAGCTTGATGGTGCGCCGAAACTCGTCGACCGCCGAAACCGAGGCGAGCTGGCTGCCGTCTTCGCTAAAGGTGACCGAGTAGGCGTCGCCACTATGGAGCAGCACGCGCTGGGCTCGGCCCTCGTTAAGGTTCCAGAGCCGCACCGTACCGTCGTCGCTCGCCGAGGCGAGCAGGCTGCCGCCGGGGCTAAACGCGAGCGCGTTAACCGCGCGGCGATGATCCGCAAAGCTTACGAGCAAGCGGCCACTCGACACTTCGTAGACGTTAATGACCGGGTTGTCGATCGCTTCACCGATTGCAACGAGGCTGCCGTCGGGGCTGTAGGCGATGGCGAGGTCGCTCTGAGCGGCGCCGTAGTAGACGTCGTAGGCGTAGACCGGATAGACGTAGTACAGAGGAGCGCCGGAGGACGGCGTGCTGTAGCTGTAGCCGTACTGCGGTTGGAGCGGTGCGGGGTTACGAAACCCCGACTGCGCGTACAGCTCGCCCGACACGGCGGGGTTGGTGAGCACGTCAGACGCGACGTTGTAGAGCCGCAGCGGTAGCGCGTCGCTGTCGCCGACAGTAATGGTGTTGCTGGTGCGGTCTAGGTAGATGGTGCGGTAGCCGATTCCTTCGGGACTAACGGTCTGGATGACCTCGTAGCCCCGAAAGCCCGCCTGTGCGAACACGGACGAAAAGAGGAAGACGATAAGCAGTAACGCGAGCTTTTTCATACCTTTCACCTCGATCATTGTGGTATCTCATACTTGGGCCTACTGCATAGTACGGCTTTTGAACCGCTTTGGCAAGTAACACTGACATCTTTGGCACGATCGCACAAGAATAGCTGTTGTGAGAGATCGCACACCACCGGGACATCGTAAGGGTGACCATCTCGGGGGTGACGTCGGTATATCTGCCGGGTTGACGGTCGGGGCGGGTTCCGCCGAACATCTCGGCCCGAATCTTCAGCTCACAACGCTCGGCCTAAAATCTTCAGTCTAAAATCGTTGACCTAGAGTCTCGGCTTAAAGTCCGACTGCGGGACTCGTCCCTCGTTCGTCTCGCTAGGCGGCGGGGTTAGGCGAGCGGTGCGGCGGTCGGTGTGTAGGATGGGTCGGCGGGCTCGAGCCTTACCCCACCCTTCACCACGACCTGCGGCCTCTCGTACGCCGTGATGTCTTCGAGCGGGTTACCGTCCCACGCGACCAGATCGGCGTGCGCGCCCGAGGTGAGTGTTCCGGCGAGGCCGGTTAGGTCGAGGGCGTCGGCGGCGGTGACGGTCGCGGCCTGCAACACGCCGAGCGGCGTTAGGCCGACACTACGAAGCAGCGACAGCTCTCGCGACAGGCTGCCGTGCGGGTTGAGCGGGGTGCCGGCGTCGGTACCGGCCACGATCAGGGCGCCCGCCCGGTAGGCTTCGGCGGTGGTCTCCTGGTGGCGTTCGGCGATCGGTTCGGTCTTGTCGAGAATCCAGGCGGCGAGCTGGCCCCTACCGCCGAGGATGCCGTTCGGGGCGGCGAGGGTCGGGACGAGGTGGCGGGTCAGGAGGAGCTCGAGCCCTTCCTCGTCCCACTCGTCGAACGCGCCGTGCTCGATGGTGTCGATACCGGCCCGTAGCGCGTTTTTAATCCCCTGCAAACCCTGTGCGTGCGCCGCCGTACGTTTGCCCGCCTTGTGTGCCTCTTCGGCACCGGCGCGCATCTCTTCTAGCGTGTAGGCTTCGGCGCCCGCCCGCACGCCCGGGGTGAGCACGCCGCCCGTCGCCATAAACTTGAGCACCGCCGCGCCCGCCTTGAGTTCGTCTCGGGCCGCTCGCCGCACCCCGTCGACCCCGTCCGCTTCGCGCCCGAACGCGTGGCCGTGTCCGCCGGTCATGGTCAGGTTGTGTCCGCACGCCACGACCCGCGACCCGGTCAGCGTGCCCGCCTCGACCGCTTTGGCAAGGTCGACCGCGATGTTGTTCGGCCCGCCGAGGTCGCGCACCGTGGTGATGCCCGCGTAGAGATTGCGTTGCAGACGCTGCGCGGCGCTAAGTACCCGTTCGGTCAGGCTCTGCCGGAGCAGCGTTCCGACCGGGTCGATACCGCCGTCTAAGGTGAGGTGGACGTGGGCGTCGATGAGCCCCGGCGTGACGGTGCCGGGCAGAGACACGTCGCCGTCGCGCGCGTCGCCCGCTTCGAACCAGCCAATCCGTCCGTGTTCGGTGCCGAGCCTGCCGCTAAGCCGCTCGCCGCTTTCGGGAAAGAGAAAAGTGCCGTGATAAATCATGATGTCTCCTCAAATAAAAGGGTTGCTGCTGACGAGAGCTTGTCGACCCGACGCTACCGCGCGGTGCGACCATGCGCGTGCGGGACGATGCGGTCGAAGGGTGGTCGTAAGTCTTCGTGACGTTATACTCTAACCGATGACCGAGACAACCGAACAGAGACGACGGCCCGGGGTCGCTACGGTGTTTGTGGTGTTGACCGCCGCGTTAGCGCTCGTGACGCTGTCGGCACGCTTAGGGCGCTGGTACTGGGCGGCGGATCTGCTCGCACTGTTTCACGACGTCTATCTGGTAGCCGCGCTCGCGCTGCTCGTGGGGTTGTTGTCGTTTAGGCGCTGGACGTGGGCGGGGGTCGCGGCGCTGACGCTGCTCGTAAACGGCGGGTTGCTCGCGCCGTATTTGCCGGTCGAGCGGGTGCGGGCGGCGGACGACCGGTTCGACCTGCGGCTCTACGTCCACAACCTCTACTACGCGAACGACAACGTCGACGCGGTGTTACGCGACATCGAAGAACACGACCCGGACGTGCTGTTTTTTATGGAGTATTCGCACGAGATGGGGGCGGGGCTCGAGCCCTACCTTACCCCCTACCCCTACCGCCTAATCGAGCCGAGCCGCCGGACGATGGGCCTCGCGCTCTACAGCCGGGTGCCGTTTCGAGACGCCGAGTCCCTGCGCTTCCCCGACACCCGCATCCCCATCTTTCGGGTGACGTTCGAGGTCGGGGGAGAGGCGCTGCACTTCGTCGGCGCGCACCCCTGGCCGCCGATCGGACGGTGGGGGCCGCTGCACCGGGCCCAGATGGCCGACATTACCGAGGTCGCCGCCGCGACGCCGCACCCGCTCGTGGTCGCCGGAGACTTTAACGCTTCGCCCTGGTCGTTCGCGGTGGGGAGGCTCGAGCACCGCGCCGACCTCCGCGACGCCCAGCACGGCTTTGGGTTTCGCAAGACCTGGTACCTCGGCCCCGTCCCTATGCTCCCGCTCGATCACGTCCTCGTGTCGGACGAGATAAAGGTGAGTGCGTTTCGGCACGGCGACCGGGGCGGCTCCGACCACGTCCCGCTTATCCTCGACCTCACCGTCGACCGAAACATAAACGCGACCACCACGTCGTCCGTCGGTAGTCGCTAGGGGGTTGTTAGGAGGCGCGTTTAGCGCAGCCGCTGCCGAGGGTCGAGCACCTCGCTCAGCACGTCGCCGAACAGGTTGACCGCGAGCACCACGAGCGTAATCGCGACGCCGGGAAAGGTCGCCACCCACCAGCCGCCGAAGAAGAGCACTTCGCGTCCGCTCGCGAGCATCTGCCCCCACGACGGGGTTTCGGCGGACACGCCCGACAGCCCTAGAAACGACAGCGCCGCTTCGACGACGACGAGGCGGGCGAATTCGAGGGTGATCAGCACGATCAGCGGGCCGAGGGTGTTAGGCAGGATGTGCCGCAACAGCCGCCGCCGCGCCCCGGCGCCTAGCGCGGTCGCGGCCTGGACGTAGTCGAGGTCGCGGATCCGCAACACTTCGCCGCGCACCACGCGGGCGTAGGCCACCCACGAGGTCAGGCCGAGCACCAGGATGGTGTTGGTGAGGCTCGAGCCCAACGCCGCGATAATCGCGATGACGAGCAGGATAAACGGAATCGAGAGCTGGATGTCGGCGAGCCGCATGATGATCTCGTCGGCCCAGCGTCCCGCGTAGCCCGACAGCAGTCCGAGCGGAAGCCCGATCGAGAGGCCGAGCAGTACGCCCGCTCCGGCCACAAACAGCGACAGCCGCGCGCCGTAGAGCAGCCGCGACAGCAGGTCGCGCCCGAGTTGGTCGGTGCCGAGCAGGTGTCCGCCCTCGCCGGGCGGGCTAAGGCGGGTGGCGAGGCTCTGGGCGTTCGGGTCGAACGGGGCGACGAGGGGCGCGAACGCGGCGCAGAGCAGAAACAGCGCGATGAGCGTCACGGCCACGAGCGCCGCCGGACGGCGCAAGATCCGTCCGAAACGGCCTAGCGGTAACCGGAGGGTGCGGCGGGGCGTCATCATAGCGGGATCATAGGCGGGGCTCTCATCTAGCTGTAGCGGATGCGCGGGTCGAGGACGACGTAGAGCAGGTCGACGGCGAGGTTGACGAAGGCCAGAATCAGCGCGAACAGCACCACGCTCGCCTGCACGACCGGAAAGTCGCGCTGGGCGACGGCGAGCAGGACGAAGCGCCCGATACCGGGCCAGGAAAAGATGGTTTCGGTGATGACCGCGCCGGACACGAGGGTGCCGAGCTGCAAACCGATAATGGTCACGACGGGGATGGCGGCGTTACGCAGCGCGTGTTTGTAGAGGACGCGCTGCTCGAACACGCCTTTGGCGCGCGCGGTGCGGACGTGGTCGCTTTTGAGTTCGGCGAGCAGGCCGTTACGGGTCAGGCGGGCGATCGAGGCGGCGCTAAAGGTCGCGAGGGTGATGGTCGGCAGAACGTAATGCCGCCAGCTACCGCTACCGGAGATCGGCAGCCAGCCGAGGTTGAGGCCGAACACGAGGATAAGCATGAGCGCGAGCCAGAACACGGGCATGGCCTGGCCGAGCAGGGCGCCGGTCATGACGGAGAGCTCGAGCCACGTCCCCTGGTACCGCGCCGCAATGACGCCCGCCGGCACCGCGATCAGCACCGCGACGAGCAGCGCTAAGCCCGACAGTTTGAGGGTCGGCGGAAAACGCTCGAGCACCAACCCCAGCGCCGGCTGCTCGTTGCGCAGGCTCGTCCCGAAATCGCCTTGCAGCAGCGCGCCGAGGTAGCGTCCGTACTGTACCGGCAGCGGTCGGTCGAAGCCGTACTCGCGCCGAAACGTGTCGCGCACCTCTTCGCTCGCGTCTAGCGGCAGCATTAGGTTGGTCGGGTCACCCGACAGATAGAGCAGCCCAAACGCGATGGTCGCCGCCCCCCACACGACGACCACGACGAGCAACAAGCGCCTGACGAGATACGCAAACACCTACGCGAACACCTGTGCCGCCAAGCGCCTACTCGAACGACGCACTGTACGCCCAGATAAGCTCGTCGGGGCGGGGCTGCCAGTCTACGTCGGTGCTAACGCCGTACACGTCGCCTTGCTGATACAAAAAGATCCACGGGTAGTCTTCAGACACGATGGCGAGCGCCTCGGCGTAGAGCGTTTCGCGCCGCTCTTGATCGGTGACCTGCCGGGCCTGCAGCACGAGATCGTCGAAACGTTCGTTCTGCCAGTACGAAAACACCGACTGTGCCGGGCCGCCCTCGACGGTGCCGCCGTACAGCAGCGTAAACAGGGTGCGGTCGGCGTCGAAGTTCGAGTTGCCCCAACCGATCAGGTAGGCGTCGGTCGGTACCTGCTTTTCGAGCACCTGTCCGACGTAGCTGCTCCACTCTTGGACGCGCAGATCGACCTCGACACCGACCTCGCGTAGCTGCCCGACGATCGCCTCGGAGACGGTGCGGTCGTTAAGGTAGCGCCCGTCGGGGCTGCCCATACTAAAACTCAGGCCGTCGGCGTAGCCCGCTTCGGCGAGCAGCGCCCGCGCTTGTTCCGGGTCGTAAAGCGGCTTTTCGAGTTCGGGCGCGTAGCCAAACATGTAGCTGTTAAGAGGTGTGGCGGTCAGTTCGGCGTTGCCGTCAAAGATACTGTCGACAATGGCCTGCACGTCGACGGCGAGGTTAAGCGCTTCGCGGACGCGCGGGTCGGCGAGTGGGCCTTCGTCGGTCGCGGTAAAGATGACGAAGATGTTGCGGATCGACGGAACCGTCGCGACTTGGGCGGTACCACTCCGGTTGATGAGGCCCTGCGCTTCCGCCGAGACGTTGGTGATGATGTCGACGCCGCCGGTCACGAGTTCGACCACGCGCGACGAGGTTTCGGGGATCGGCCTAAACACGACCCGCTCGACGCTCGGCGCACCCTGCCAGTAGTCCTCGAACGCGGCCATCTCGACCCGTTCGTCGCGCTGCCAGCTTACGAACTGATAGGGGCCGGTACCGACCGGGTTTTCGGCGGCGCCCGCCCGGCCTAACGCCTCGTAGTTTTGGCGCGACACCATAAAGAAGCGGGTTAGGTGGGTACGAAAGATGGGGAAGGGGGCGTCGGTGGTGATGCGCAGACTGTACTCGCCGGTCACCTCGACGCCGGTAATCTGCGTAAAGTTGCTGATAAAGCGGATCGGGTTGTCTGCGTCTAGCGCCCGCTCGAAGTTCCAGGCGACGACCTCGGCGTCTAGAGCTTCGCCGTTGTGAAACACGACGTCGTCACGGAGTTCGATCTCCCAGACGGTGTCGCTGATCGCCTCGACGGACGTGGCGAGCCACGGTTCGATGCTGCCGTCGCGGGCGCGAAACAGGAGCGGGTCGAAGATGTTGGACACGATGTTAGCGGTCGGTGTCTCTTCTTGGTCGTTGGGGTCGAGGGTGGTGGCGTCGACGCCCTGAGCGATGGTCAGGGTCTGGGCGACGCCGACGCTCGCGAGCAGCCAGCCTCCGACGAGCAGGGCGAGTAGTAACCGGGTTATACGCATGGTCGAACCTCCTGGGCGAGTTGTGCACGATCCGGTGGGTGCGGTTGCCGACGAACCTCGGTATAACAAACCTCGGTGTAACGGATCTCGGCGTAACCGTAGCGGTCGTAGCGCGGACGTTATCCGGCAGAGCCATCTAAAAGCAGAGCCATCTAAAAGATGTAGCTGTAGAGATAAGCGTCGCGCCAAGCCATCTTAACCCGAACGGGGGGCGGTTGTGGGGGGCTCGAGCCCTACAAAGTCGCGTCCCACAAAGTCGCGCCCTACCAAACTAGTCGGCACGACATAAGAACACGCAATAAGAACACGCAGACTCCCCACGAGGTCGTGTAACCGGTATAGATTAGAAGGGTGCAGATCTACGGCGTCGACTTTACCAGCGTCCCGAGCCGCCGCAAGCCGCTTACGGTCGCGGTTGCGGCGCTATTTGAAGAGGGGCTCGAGCTCCGCGAACTGCTTCGCCTGACGAGCTTCACCGAATTCGAGACCTTGCTCGCCGAACGTTCTGGCGTGGCCGGTATCGACGCTCCGTTCGGTCAGCCCCGGCGGTTGATTCAAGCTTTAGACTGGCCGCTCTCGTGGCCCGACTACGTCACCCACTTGGCGGGTTTCGACAAGCAGACGTTCGTCACGACGCTCGATGACTATACGGCCCGCCAACCTCCCGGCGACAAGCACCACCGCCGTGTGTGTGACGAACGGGTCGGAGCGCAGAGCCCGATGATGCTGTACGGGGTGCCGGTCGCGAAGATGTTTTTCGCGCTCGCGCCGAGGCTGCTCGCTGCGCCGGTCGATATTCCGCTGCTTAGGCCTAACAAAGACGCCGCGCTAAGCGTGGTCGAGGTGTATCCGGCGTTGGTGGTGCGGGCGCTGGTGGGGAAGAGGAAGTATAAGAACGGGGATGATGGGGGGAGACGGGGGGCTCGAGCCCTCCTCGTCTCGGCCCTCGCGAACGACAACCGCTACGGCCTCCGCGTCGCTATCCCCCGAAACCTCGCAAACGACCTCGTCGACGACGCTAGCGGCGATCTGCTCGACGCCGTCCTCGCCACCTTACCGACCGCGTGGTCTTCGCGGACACCTAACGGCGGCATCCCTCCAGAAGCCGATCCGTGTGAAGGATGGATCGTCGACCCGGAGTCTTTAGAGCCGAGCTAGCTCGCGCGCGACAGTGACGGCACCGGAAAAAGCTTGGTCGCTTCGGGGACGAACGTGTTAAACGCCGCGTTAAGCGCCTCGATACTGCCCGGAATCACGTCGCTTAGCCCGTCGGCACGGGGTGCGAGGTAGAGCGCCCGGTTGACCTCGATCGAAAAGCCCGGCTTGGGTGTCGGCGCGTCCGGGCCGCAGTGCCGGAGCTGCACGCCCGCAACCGCGAAGGGGTCGTTAAGCCGCACTTCGGCGGGCACGTTCGGGTTGAGCGTCATCGCGTCGGCAAAGTGTTGTTCGAGCAGGGCGAGCAGCGCGTACGCGGTGTCTGCCGGAACGCTCGGCGGCACCCCCGGCGCGAGCGGTTCGCCGTAGCGGTCGCCGCCGGTCATCAGCGTTAGGGCGGGGCGAGGCCGACCGGCGTCGGGGCCGAGCGGCGGGCCGACCTCGGTCATCGAGTGACCGTCGATAAAGAAGCTGATGTCGTCGCGGGCGAGCAGCTCGTCGTAAGACGTATGGTAAGGGTCCCAGTAGCGCCGCAGCCGGTCTTCGGTCGTTTCGGGTGTCAGCGTAAAGCTGTCCGGATAGAGCGGGCGCCGCTGAAAGTCGGTCAGTTTGACCACGCCGTTCGGGCCGAACTCGCTCCGTTCGCGGTTTAGATCGACGACGAAGCGCGACACGAGCGCGTGCAGGTGCACCGCGCCCGGCACGTGAAAGATGATGTCGGTGTAGGGGTCGCCCTCGTGAAACATCTGCGCGAGCCGCGTTTCGCGGGCGTTTAGGTCGCTCGCCTGGGCGCCGAGCATCTCGACGAGGATGTCGTGAGGGACGTAGCCCGAATTGTGGGCGGTCGAGATAACGACGGGGAGCTTAGAAATCATGCGCTTTAGTATAGCGAGGGCGGGGCGGTATCATCTCGGTCTGTTTTACGTGCGCTGTTTACGGGGCGGTCGCCGAGCGTGACGCTGCTTAGGAATCGGAAGACGGTTTGGTACTGTGGCGGCTGGCCCAGACCAGCCCCCGCCGCACGAGGGTGCGGACGCTCGCGACGTCGAGGTCGGCGACGGTGTGGCCGATCGAACAGTAGAACACCCGTCCGGCGCCCCAGCGGCGGGTCCAGGCGACCGGCATCACGGTGCCGTCTATCCAGGAGAGGTGTTCGCCGCTAAAGGTGGTTGTCGCGAGGACGTGGTTGGAGGGGTCGACGAGGAGGTAGTACTGTTCGGAGCGGAGGGTGAAGGGCTCGAGCCCTGCCATAATCGGGTGTTCCGGATCGCTAATCTCGACGCGGTACTCGGTAAAGTCGTCCGACGGCACCGGGTTGTCGGGCCAGCCGGGCGGGTGGGCGACAAACTGCCCGCCGATCAGAAAGTGATAGGTCGGGTGGTCGCGAAACGCGTCGGCCATGTGGCCGTGCCAGCCCGCGATACCGGTGCCTGCTTCGACCGCGCGGAGCAACCCGTCTTCTTGGTCTTTGGTGATGGTGCCGAACTCGGGCTGGTGGCTGCTCCGGGCGCTCGACCAGATCGGGACGATAAGGTCGACGTCGCGCATGGTGGCGGGGTCGGTGAGGGGCTCGAGCGTATCCATCACCGTCACCGTAAAGCCTTCTTCTTGTAAAAGCTGCGTCGCCCAGTCGGCAAAGTCACTCGGTGCGTGGCCCTCCCAACCGCCGACAAAAAGCATCGCGTTCATATCGCGTTCACGGTGTGTTCTCCTGTTCGCGCTTCTGTTCGTGTGCGCTGTGGTGGTCGCGCAGGTAGCTGATGATGCTCGCCATGTCGCGCTCGGCAAAGCCCGCCGCACTCGCCGCTTCGAGGAGGTCGTAGGTGCGCTCGGCCTGCGGCAAAGGGGCGCCGACACGCTGGCCTAGTTCGAGCGCGAGCCGGACGTCTTTTTGGGCGAGGCGTAGCGCGAAGCTGATGTCGGGCTGGTCGGGCTGCTCGTAAAGATGCCGCCGGTAGTGGAGCATCGGGGCGGCGGCGGCGCTCTGGGCGATCACGTCGTAGGCGGTCGACAGTCCGATACCGCTCCGCTCGGCGAGGATAAGCGCTTCGGAGACGGCTTCGTTAAGGCTGTGAATCATCGTGTTGACGGCGAGCTTCATGGCGGCGCCGCTTCCGCTCGGCCCGACGTGGATAAGGGTGCGGGCGAGGGGCTCGAGCACCCCCCGCACCCTCTCTAAAACTCCCGCGTCGCCACCGACCATCACCATTAGCGTCGCGTTGGTCGCTGCGTCGGTACTCCCCGACACGGGCGCGTCTAACAGGGCTGCCCCCCGCTCGGCGAGCGCGCTCGCGAGCGTACGCACCGTCGTAGGCGCGACAGTGCTCATGTCGATCGCGGTCTGGTCCCGACGCACGCCCTGGAGCAGTCCGTTGTCGCCGTGGTAGACCGCCTCGACCGCCGCGTCGTCGGCGAGCATCGTAAAGATAACGTCGACCCGACGGGCGAGGTCGGCAGGCGTGTCGGCGACGGTCGCGCCCGTGTCCTGCTGAAACGCCTCGGCTTTGGCGCGGGTGCGGTTGTAGACAACGAGCGGAAAGCCTACCGCTCCGCCGCGACGAGGTTGTGCGCCATCGGTTCGCCCATCCGCCCTAAGCCGATAAACCCGACAGTGGGCCCGCTCACGAAGTCTGGTCTGCCCTCGCCGCTGTCTCCGAGGCCGGTGTCGACGCCGACGCTGTCGGTGGGGTCGGGTCTGACGATACGCCGGGAAGCGTCGCTGCCGGGGTCGGATCTGCCGGGGCAGGGTCTGTCGGGGCCGGATCTGCTGGAGCAGGGTCTGCCGACGTCGGTCGGTTCGCTCCTTGCGTCAGGCCGGTCGCAGCGTTGATCAGGTCGTCTTCGCTGACGGTGTTGCCGTCGAACTCGCCGGTCACCCGCCCCGAATACATCGTCAGGATGCGGTGGCTCACCCCCATCACTTCGGGCATCTCCGACGAGATCACGAGCACCGCGTAGCCTTGCGCCGCGAGTTCGCCGATCAGCTTGTGGATCTCGGACTTAGAGCCGACGTCGATGCCTCGGGTCGGTTCGTCCAAAATAAGCAGCTTCGGTTTCATCGCGAGCCACTTCGCGATCACGATCTTCTGCTGGTTGCCCCCCGACAGGTTGACCGCCTTCTGTTTGGGGCCGGGCGTTTTGATTTCGAGTTTGTTCTGGTACGTCTCATAGAGTTCATGCTCTTCGCCGGTGGTGATCAGGCCGAGCCGGGTAAGCTCGTCGAGCTTCGCGAGGCTGATGTTGTTGCGGACGTTCATATTAAGCACTAAGCCCTGGGTTTTGCGGTCTTCAGGGACGAAGCCTATGCCGAGCTTGACGGCGTGGGTCGGGCTGTTGATGGTGACGGGTTGGCCGTAGAGGCGGATCTGACCGCCGCTCAGCTCGCGCAGCCCGAAGATCGCCTCGGCGACCTCCGAGCGCCCCGCACCGATCAGCCCGTACATCCCTAACACCTCGCCTTCGCGCAGCGTAAAGCTGACGTCTTCAAACAGACCCGCAGAGCCGAGCTTCTCGACCGCGAGCACTTCCTGGCCGTAGTCGGGGTCGTGGCGCTCGTAGTAGTCGTCTAAAAAGCGCCCGATCATCAGCTTGGTCACCTCGTCTTCGTTGGTCTCCGAGGTGTAGAGGGTGCCGCGATACTTACCGTCACGCAGCACCGTGATGCGGTCGCTAAGCTCGAAGATTTCGTCCATCCGGTGCGAGATGTAGACCATCGCGACGCCCTGATCTTGGAGACGGCGGATATTTTTAAAAAGGATCGTTTTTTCCTGGTCGGTCAGCGACGAGGTCGGTTCGTCAAACACGACCACGCGCGGGTCGAACGCGAGCGCCCGAGCGATCTCGACCATCTGCTGATTCGCGATCGACAGCTCGCTTACTTTTACTTTAGGTCCGAAGGTACACTCGAGCGCGTCTAAAATCTCGCTCGCGTCGCGCCATAACTTGGCCCAGTCGACGCGCCGAAGCGCTTTGGTCGGCAGGCTCCCCAAAAAAATATTTTCCGCGACGCTTAGCCCAGGAACGAGTGAAAGCTCCTGGTGGATCAGCAAGATCCCTTTCTGTTTCGCGTCGAGCGGGTTGCTAAAGCTGACCGGTTCGCCTTCTAGCAGCAGTGTCCCGCCGTTCGGTCGGTAGGTACCGGCCATAATCTTCATCAGCGTCGACTTGCCCGCACCGTTTTCGCCGAGCAGCGCGTGGATTTCGCCCGGCCTAACGTCGAAGCTAACTTGGTCGAGTGCGGTGACGCCGGGGAAAGTTTTGGTAATGTCTTTAAGTTCGAGAATACTGTCGAGCGTGTCGGGGACGTCGCGCGGGGCGGCTACCGTCATAGTCACTCCTTAAAACGAGGGCTTCTTAAAATTAAGGGGCGGGACGAGGGACGCGACAACGCGCGATCCTCGTCCCAGACAAGCACGGAGTTAGAAGGCGATCTAGAAGACCGGCTTCGAGAACTCGTCCATGTTCTCCTGGGTGATCTTAGGCGTGTCGAAGTAGTTCAGGAACGGTACCTCTTCGTCCTGGTAAACAGCGATGGCGGTGTCGAGCGCGTTGCGTGCGTCGTCGACCGGCGACTGGTAGATAGAACCCCAGTACTCGCCGCGCTCCATCGCCTCGTAGCCGACGGCGAAGTTGGTCGCCCCGACGAAGGTGATGCCCTCGGCACGTCCGGCGTCTTTCGCGGCGTTAAGCGCGCCGACGCCCATATTGTCGTCACCGGCGTAGACACCGTCGATATTGTCGTACTTGATCAGGAAGTTTTCCATGACCCGCTGCGACTTTTCGCGGTTCCAGTCACCGGGCTGGGTTTCGAGCAGTTCGACGTCGGGGCAGACATCGGCGAACCTAATCTGAAACCCTTCGGAGCGCTCGATGGCGGTGGTGTAGCCGGGCTGACCGGCGATCTCGACGATCTGGCCGTCGGACAGACCGCGCTCGGTTAAGCGGTCGCACATGATTTCGGCTGCGCGTGCGCCCTGCGTGATGTTGTCGGGGCCGGAGAACGAGGCGATAAAGTCGAAGCCCGCCTCGGCAATGTTCGAGTTGGTCACGACGACCGGGATCCCGACCTGCTGAGCCTGACGAACGGCGGGCACAACCGCTTGACCGTTGGTCGGCCAGATAATAATCACGTCGACCTGCTGCTGGATCAGGTCTTGCATCTGCGCGATCTGCCGGGCGACGTCGCCGCCCGCGTCAAGCACGACCGTTTCGACGCCGAGCTCGGCGGCGTAGTCGATAAAGGCCTGCTCGTAGGTGGTCTGGTACGAGTCGACGCCGACGTTGTTTTGGGTGATGCCGACGGTGAGGTCGCTTAGGTCGTCCTGGGCGAAGGCGACGGCGAAAAAGCCGAGGGCGGCGATCATTAAGATACGGATGCGAAGCATGTGTGTCTCCTTTGTAGAGATGTGGACAAGAAGGTGGGGGAGCGGGTGGATAAATGGGAGCGCGTGGTCATGGTGTACTAACCGCGGTGCACGAACAGGTCGCGTTACACAGGTTGCATTACATGATGAGGCCTCCTAACGGTTGCAAGACGCTAAATGCGGACTTCTTGCTGCTGACGACGGCTCAGCTGTTTGTCGATAAAGAGCACCGCGATCAGAATGCTGCCTAAGATCACGAGCACGTAGAACGCCGGTACCTGCATCAGGTTCATCCCGTTACGTAAGATGCCGATGGCGAGCACGCCGCCGAGGGTGCCGATAATGCTGCCGTAGCCGCCGTTAAGCTTGGTGCCGCCGAGCACGACGGCGGTGATCACCCACAGCTCGTAGTCGCGGCCTAGGTTCGGGGTCGACGCACCCATTTGGGTCGAAAGCAACACGCCCGAAAGCGCCGCCAAGAACCCGACGATCGTAAAGTTGATGAGCAGGTGCGGCCCGACCTTGATGCCCGCATTCACTGCCGCGTCGCGGTTGCCGCCGACCGCGTAGGTGTCGCGCCCGTGCTGGGTGCGTGTGAGCAGCCAGTGCATAAAGATGGTCAGCACGATAAAGATGATGGCGAGGGTCGGTAATGGGCCGATACTCGACGTGCCGAAGTCGGAGTAGGCGAAGTTGGTCGCGAAGAACGACTGTTCTTGGGTGTAGATAAAGACCAAGCCGCGAATGCCGAGCAGGCCGCCGAGCGTGACGATAAACGCGTCGACGCCGGTTTTCCAGACCACCAGGCCGTTAAACGCGCCTAGCAGCGCCCCCGACAGCAAGCCGACGAACACCGCCGGGACGATGCCGAGGTCGCTCTGCAGCCCGACCGAGAGCGACGCGGCGAGTGCGACGATCGCGCCGACCGACAGGTCGATCTGACCGTCGATCATCACAAACGTCATGCCGAGCGCGATGATGCCGATCGTCGAGGTCTGGATCAGGATGTTGGTAAAGTTGTGAAGGTCGAAAAAGAACTCGTTAGCGAAGCTAAAGAAGACGAAGATGAGCAGGACGAAGATCCAGATCGGTTGCGTTTTGACCGCGCGTCCGAGCTTCTGGAGCCACGCCGGTGCCTGCGCCTTGGCCGGAGTCGAAACACTCATACAAACAACTTTCCGCGTCTAGAGGCGACGTCGAGCCAGACCGCAACGATGATGACAAACCAGGTGACGAGCCACTGCACGAAAAACGGATAGCCTAGCAGCAACAGGCCGTTCTGGATAAAGCCCAAGATTAAGATGCCGATCACGGTTTTAAGGATCGAGCCGCTACCGCCCAAGAGGCTTGTGCCGCCCAAGATGATGCC